>NZ_JBGGWE010000008.1:0-97595 GCF_041321095.1 Fibrella arboris
TCGTCCCTCTACTCCCCCTCCTCCCTCTCGTCCCCCTCCTCCCTTCCTCCTTTCCTCCCTTCCTCCTTTCCTCCCTCAATCATGGCACTCCATCAGGAGGAGGTCGCCGGTTTGGGTCGTGATGCGAACGAAGCCATCAGCGGCGGCTTCGTTGCTGCTGCCGGTTCGGTAGCCAATCGTGAGCGATTCATTATAGAGGTTATACAACAAACCGGCTGTCTCGATGCCCGTTACGGTGCCCACCGGAATAAGCGAGATAGGCGTTCCTTTGGCATACCACTTTTCAAATCGGCCCACCAGCGGATAGATCACGGAATAATCGTCGATGAGCGTGACTTTGATCCGGGTCTTGAAGCGGACAATATTCGTCAGGTTAGTGATGGTATGATCCATCCGGCGACCGGTTGCCCAGACGATGTTCACCGCTGGAAAGCCGCGCTCAACCAGAAAATCGATTCCTTTCTCCAGATCGGTCTTGTTCTGATCGGGCGTGTGGATGATCTCGATCGGATACTGGGCTGACCGGATCGCCTCGACGTCGAGATCGCCACCGTCTACGGCGCGGTCGAAATCGCCCAGCAATACATCGGCTTTCAGCCCCATCGCCATCACCCGGTGAATGGCCTGATCGAGGACGACGATGTAGGGCGACCATTCCAGTAGCTGGCCAAGTAAGTCGGGCTGGCAGGATTCGCCATTGGCGATCAATAGCGCCGGTTCCTGCTTTTCGCGGACGATGTGATGGGAAGACATACAGTGTATAAAGCGTTAGGCGCTGCGATTGCCAGGCGGTTAGTAAGTAGTCAATAACGGGCATGAACAGGCATTCATTGCCACCACGAGCTGGGTACGTCATGTTGAACCCGGCTACCGAACAACCCGCAAGGTATGACTGGCAATGACTACCTGATACCAGTAAATGATCATTCCTGACCCTGAAGAACGCAACGCCAATGACCACTAGCTTACAGACTAAAAAAAGAGAACCAAATCGTGTCGTCTACCCGTTACGTACCCATACCAAACGCATTGATTGACCTATGCATATTACAAAACATAAGGTAGCCGCCATCCGGTACACCCTGCGGAACGACGCCGGGCAGGTACTCGATTCCAGCGAAGGCGGTGAGCCATTATACTACCTGCATGGTGAGCACAACCTGATTCCAGGCATGGAAGAAGGCCTTGAAGGCCGGCAGGCGGGGGATAAATTAAACCTGAGTATTCCACCCGAAAAAGGCTACGGCGTGCGTGACCCTAAAAACGTGCATCAAGTGCCAAAAACAGCGTTTGGTGGGGCACCAGTAGAGGTAGGCATGCAGTTTCAGGCCGATGACGGCATGGTCGTGACCGTTAAAGAAGTAGGGCCCACATCGGTTACGATCGATGCCAATCATGAACTGGCGGGCGAAACCCTACACTTCGATATTGACGTCGTGGAGGTACGCAACGCAACCGACGATGAACTGTCGCACGGTCATGCACACGGTCCCGGCGGGCATCATTGATCAACTAGATTCGCACAGGTAGAGTGGCTCGGTTCATACCCGAGCCATTTTTTTTGCTCATCAGGGCGAGTCCGTTCATCAACCGGGCGGTGAGCGCCAAGTGGCTATAATGAATTGGTGTTACTAAAAATTATAGTTGTTAAATATATACTTGCTGAACGTGCTGACTAGATGGCTTTTGCTATAAAATAAACGGCTAAACTCGCTATAAAGTAAACTTTCTGAGTAGTACAAGCGGGTCAGACAGTATAAGTGACCAGAAGTAACATTAAAATAGGATTAAAATTAATACCGTTTAAAACATTTCTGAACGGGCATAGGGACAGGTTAGGTGCGAAATAGGTTCAAATGATTGTTTTTTTCTATAAAATATATCACTTATCATATAAATCAGACACATCACAACTTTTCGGCCAAAATCGCCTTTAATCCGAGTTAAAATTTTTGATAGTATACTTGCTGAGAAGATTGAGGGATATCGCCCGAGAACTGTCTCCACTTAGTATGCATTTATTCACACCCATAATGCCGAATTTTTCCATGAAAACGTTGCGAAAAAATAAATCTATTTTTTAAATCTGTTTGCAGGTTTCAGTTCTGACCGACTTGTTTACTGCCCGCACGGGCGTGACTGGTTCGTTGGTTTTCGGTCGAAAAAAATGCTGGAACAACAGATAAGGCTGGTTTAATTATCTTATAATCAGTCTTTTAGCACTGTGTCATCTAGATGCGTTTCAGAAAAAAGGAATTTTTCTGGTGGAACAATAATGTCTATACATCAAAAAAATAGCTCAACTTCATAAAAAATTAATCCAAAATCCTGGATTATCTGGTATGATTTGTGATTGTAACAAAGTCTGTAAACTGAGTAGAGTGAATAAATCAATTTGCCCGGCGGTTGATCGGTTACTTAGTAATAATTCAGCTACTTAAAATTCCATTTTGAGCATTTTTACTTTAAAATCTAATCATTTCCTGCTTACCAAATTGTAAATAAGCTTTACATGAAAACGACAACGCTGAATATCAGGTACCTCGTTTACGGGTTATGTCTCGTGGCTTCCCTGTACAACTGCAAGACGAAGGATGTGGATTCGCTAACGCCATTCACCTACACCTTCAAAGGGTTCGACACCAAGCTGCCCGACGTCACGCCAACGCAACCCGCAGCTGTCTCTGCTACAGCGGGTAGTGTAACCTCTTCAACAGCTGCCGCCGCCGTTACATCGGGCCTAAGCAGTTTGTCGGCGGGTGGACCAGTGCCCGCTGCCGTGAGTAATGCTGCTGCTGCCGTGAGTAATGCTGTTTCGCCAGAGAAAGCAGCATCGCTGGCCGCCAGTTTTACGCCCGACCTCATGAAGTCGTTGGCAGCAGGTGGTACATTACCTGCAAGTCTGAAAGCAGAATCTGAAGCACTGGCTGCTAATCCCGCGCTGAAAGCCTATTTGCCCTCCTTCACTTTGCCAACCGTGAATGGCAAAGCAATTGGTGGCCGTACCGGTGTTGGTACACCCGGCAACGTGATTGGAGCCGTAGCTGCGGCTTTCCTCAGAGCCGACGATGATGCCTGTAAAGCCGCTGCCATTGCCGCCTACAACACGGCGGTGCAAAACCTGACCACTACCCGCGACGCGCAACTGGCCGCTGTTAATGCTGTCTTTACGCAGGCACAAGCCGCTGCCAATGCAGAGGTAACTCCTTGTAAAGCAAATATATCGGGCTTGTACACCACTGCGCGAACCAATGCCACCAACCAGTATAACGCGGGGATTGCCGCCCTGGATGCCGGCAAAGCAGCGTTAGGTCAGACGCTCTACAACGCACTACACGTACTATATGATGTAGGGTACGCGCAGGCGCTCGCGGGTATTGCTGCGCTTGAAACCGCTCAGGGCGGTGCTTGCGATGCTGTTAACGTTGCCAAACAGGCTGCCGCTACTTCGGCTCGGGATGGTGATTTGGCTAAGGTTAACGGCAACTTCAACACGGCGAAAGCAACGCTGGACAAAAACCTGGCTACTGCAACAGCTAGCTGTCACAACCAGGGTAACGGTGGTTGATTCGCCACGCATCAACTGAACGATCCTGATTCCACCTCAAGCCAGTCAATCTTATGTGCAAAAAATCTATTTCAACTGCCATTATTGTCCTTGCCGGTCTCTTTGGCGCCCTCTCGGCCCAGGCACAGGTTAATCTGAAAAGCATCAGCGTTGGTGCCAGCTATTGGCAGCCCTCGCTCGATTACTGGAACGACCGATCGTTCCTGCGCGACTACAACGGCGGTAGCGGTGCCAAGCTGTCGGGTAAGGTGATGCCAACGGCTGCTATCGAAATCGGTCTGGTCAAGAACCTGTCGATCGGTGCGCGGGTCGGTTATTACAAGAACACAGCATCGGGTACTGTTACCATAGCGGGAATAAACCGCTCGGAAGACTTCTCGCTGTCGATCATTCCGGTGGCGGCCGACCTGAAATATACCTTTGCCGGTAAGCAGGACGATACCAAAACACCCTTCCTGTTGCCCTACATTGGGGTGAGTGTAGCCCGTTATTTCATCAATAACGAATTAAACCGGGTAGTGACGGCCAATCCAGGTACGTTGAACGAAAAGCAGTCGGGTAATTCGTATGGGGTGCAGGTGTTTGTGGGTGCCGAGAAGAAGCTGGTAAAAAGTTTGTATGCCGGCCTGGATGTTCGCTACCACCTGGGCAGCTACAATCAGTTGGTTCGAACCGAAACAACCAGCACATCGGAGAAGGTGAGTCTGAACGGGGTAGAGGCGGGTCTGTCGCTACGCGTCAAGTTTAATTAACTGGTTGATAATGGTTGGTGAACTAGCGTATTTTCTCAGAAATGACGTATAGACGCGACCGTTAGAAATTGCCATGTGTATGAAGACCGGGAAAAAGGTTTTGTTCTTGTTGCAGCTAGCTGTTGGTGTCGGTATTCCGATGCAATTGGTAGCGCAGATGAACATATCCGGCAAACCGGGTCTGATTTATATTCCAACGGCTGAGGTTCTAGCCGATGGGACGTTCTCGATCGGCTACAATTACAACCCAAGAGATTACGCATTTCGGTTCAACAAGCAAAATTCAGAGAGCATAACGTATGTTAATCTGGCTATTCTGCCCCGACTGGAAATGAACATCAATCTGCTCAATCCCAACGGCCCAATTCGGTTTGCTGATAAGGGAATCGGCGATCGGCAGATTGATCTGAAGTACGTCGTGCTGACCGAAAAGCCCAAACGTCCGTCGATGGCCCTGATTCTGTCGGCCCCGTTTGGCATCGACAATTCGCTGATCACGTACGCGCTGGTAGCGACCAAGCACGTACCGGTCAGCCGGTCGATAACGGCGGGGGTAACGGTTGGCATGGGAAGTCCGTACACGATCTACCGGGCTGACACCCGGAATGATCAGAACTCGGATATCTTTTCGGGCTACACACTACGAGACAAACGGACATTGCCTTACCATTATCTGTCGGGGCCGTTTGGTGGGGTGAGCCTGAACGTGGACCGGAAGGGAGGCATGATGGTGGAATGGGATTCGCAACACCTGAATGTGGGCGCGTACACTACCCTGTTTAATCACCTGACCGTACAGGCCGGATTGTTGAATGGACAGCAGTTGACGGCAGGCACGTCCTACAGCGTGAACCTGCTGCGGTCGTCTGGCCAGGTACGTGCCAACGTGGAAAAAGGACTAGCCGAACGGACCAACGCGCCGGTAGAGGTGGAAAAGCCAATCCGGAACGTGTTGCCCGACTACGAGAATCTGACCGTCGACAGCACCGCCCATGAAGTCTCGTATGAACAGCGACTATACCGGAACCCGTTCAAGGGCCTGCTTAAGCTGGCTGAACCGATGGTAGTTCAGGGTATAACGGACTATGTGCCCATGTACCAGGGCGTGCCGATTGCCCGGTATCGATTGGGAGCTACCACCACCACGAGCACGATCTCTAAGGAGGAGCGGGCCAACTGGAAGCGGAAACACCCGTTCGATAGTCGACGCTATAAACTGGATTTCCGGTTGCAGCCTGAGTTCATCGCGCAGTTTGGCTTTCGCGAGCAGCTGGTAGAAAGCAAAACGAATCTGCTATTGCAAAGTCAGCTGTACCTGAGCCGTGGACTGGTGCTGAACTGGGGCATACTATTCCCGATTGTCAACAAGCTCGATAATCAGGCGCTGAACGTTCGGCCCGCTCCGACCTTTGTGAATCAGTTCCTGGCGCTCGATGGCACGAATTTCCTGAGCCTGTCGGCGGGGCTGTTCTACAACGATCAGTATGGGTTCAATATGCAGTACCGCCATACCGACCTGACGAAGAACTGGTCGTATGGGGTAGAAACGGGGTTGACCGGATTCTATTACTTCCCGGAGAATGGGTTCTATTACGAACCGATAGACCACCTGTTGCTCCTGGCCGATGTAGCCTATCGCCTGCCGAAACGGGACATTACGGTGAAGCTATCGGGTGGGCAATTTCTCTACAAAGATCGGGGTGCTCGTATCGACCTGATCCGGCAGATGGGGAATGTGGAAGTGGGGATCTATGCTATGAAAACGAAGAACGGCGGAACGGGCGGCTTCAATTTTGCCATTCCGATTCCGCCGGGACGAATTGCACAGAGTAATCGGGTACGTCTCCGGACGACCGAGGAGTTTCGTTGGGAGTATGCCTACAGTCGGGGCTACAACATTGGCAACCGATACCGTGTCGGCAACCAGTTGGATGCGCTGCTAAGGCAATACCACAGCAGTTATATACAGAATCAGTATCGATAATGCTTAAAGTGACTTGTATGAGGTTAGTTGGAATGCGGGCTCAAATGGGCTTTTGGTTTATTGGATTGTGTGCGTGCCTGTCGGGTTGTATTTCCAGTAAGGAACTGGTGCTGTATCAGGGTGGAGGGCCCGGTAAAGACACCATCAACATGGCGGCGCGGTACATTCCGACCATTAAACCCGGTGATGTGCTGTCGGTGCAGGTGAGTAGCCTCAGCCCCGAGGCGTCAGCCTTTTTTAATCCCTATGCAACAATGGGGGCTGTGAGTAACGTACAACAGAATATGCCAACCACGCCACTGCCCTATATTCCGGGGTATCTGGTGACTGATGACGGGAAGATTGAATTGCCCATTATTGGTAGCCAGCCAGTTACCGGGCTTACAACAACCCAGGCGTCGGGTGCCATTCGAACCAAACTGCTCGCGTACCTGAAAGAGCCTACCGTGAATATTCGGAATTTGAACTTTCAGATTTCGGTAACGGGGGAAGTAGCCCGCCCATCGCTTTTTTCTATTCCGAATGAGCAGATTACACTGCCCGCTGCCCTGGGCCTGGCGGGCGATATTACAATCTACGGACAGCGGACCAACGTGCTGGTCATACGCGAAGAGAATGGTAAGCAGACCTTTAACCGCGTTGACCTGACCAAGCGTGATGTATTTAACTCGCCTTTTTATTACCTGCATCCAAATGATGTCGTGTACGTAGAGCCGGGCAAATCACGGGTGGCAAGTGCCGATCGGTTCTATCAAACCGTACCTATCATTCTGAGTGCTTTATCTTTTCTGGCTATTATCATTACTCGCCTATAACTCTATTGAACATGGCTGATAAAAACTACTCCTACGTTCCCTATCAACTGGTAGAAGGCGAAAACAAAAATCTTCGCGCTGTCCTGATGCGCTATGTGCGAAACTGGCCCTGGTTCATTGTCAGCATAGCGCTCTCGGTGGCAGCAGCCTACGTATATCTGCTCTACCAGCCTTCGATATACAAAGTGCAGGCCAGCTTGCTGATCAAAGATGAGAAAAAAGGGCTTGATGGCGAAAGTATGCTGAAAGAACTCGAAATCTTTACACCCAAGAAAGTGGTCGAGAATGAGATCGAGATCCTGAAGTCGTACACGCTGATGGACAAGATTGTACAGCGACTTGATCTGGCTACCCGCTATTACACCACAACCACGTTTGGCGACCGGGAAACGTTCACACCGCCCGTTCGGCTGGTTGTGGAGCAGCCCAACTCCCAACTGTATAAGGAGCCACTTACGCTGACGTTTCCGAAGGCCGGTCAGGTGCGTATCAATGAGCAAACGTACCCACTGAACAAGAGTGTACAGACACCGCTTGGCCGGTTGCGTGTGTTTAGTCATCAGGCCATCCCGGCCGATACGGAGCCGATGCACATCATAGTGCAGGCACAGACCGACGCCGTAAACGGTTTTCTGAAGAGCCTGAAGGCGGAACCAACTTCGAAGGCATCGAGCGTGATCATGCTGACGATGGAGGACGAGGTACCTAAGCGGGGGGAAACCATCCTGAATCAGTTGATTGAAGAATACAACCAGGCTGCCATTGCCGACAAGAACAAAATGGCCTCGAATACGCTGAAGTTTATCGAAGACCGTCTGGATCTGATATCGGGTGAGCTGGCAACGGTTGAGAAAGATGTTGAACGCTATAAATCGACGCAGGGCATCACGGACCTGAGTACGCAGGCGCAGAATTTTCTAACCACGGTACAGCAGAATGATTCTCAATTGAATCAGGTAAAGATTCAGCTGGGCGCTCTGAATGACGTTGAACGGTATTTGAGTAGCCAGTCGAACGGACAGGGCATTGCACCCGCGACACTGGGACTTGGTGATCCGGTGATGCTCGGCATGGTGAACCGGTTGTCTGAACTGGAAATGAAGCGTGAGCAGGTTATTCGGACTACGTCTGAACTGAACCCACTGGTGCAAACGATCGACAGTCAGATCAAAGAGACCAGGTTGAACATCAGCGAAAACCTGGAAACCATGAAGAAGCAGTTGCAGACGTCGCAGCAGCAGATGGTGGCCAACAATGGCCGGATGGAAGGCATGATTCGGACCATTCCAACCAAAGAACGTTTATTGCTGAATATTTCGCGGCAGCAGGCCATTAAGAATGACCTGTATACGTACCTGTTGCAGAAGCGTGAAGAAACGGCCGTTTCTTTTGCCTCAACGATTTCTGATAGTCGTACTATTGATGCTGCCCGAACAAATAGCAAACCGGTCAAACCGGTTAGCCATATTTTCTTTCTTCTATTTGGACTTGTCGGTTTCCTGATTCCGATTGGGGCTATGGCGAGTCGTGATGCGCTTAATAACCGAATTCTTCGACGGACCGATGTAGAGGAACAAACCAATGCGCCGATTCTGGGTGAGCTGATGAAAAGCAAACGGCCAGAGCCAATTGTAATCCAGGGGCGTAGCCAGTCTATCTTATCTGAGCAGATTCGTACGTTACGCACTAATCTGCAGTTCATTCGCTCCAACACGGATCAAAGCCAGGTGTTGCTGTTTACGTCCAGCATTAGTGGTGAAGGAAAATCGTTTATATCCCTCAACCTGGGGGCTAGTTTAGCGTTAACCCGTCGACGTACGGTCATTCTTGAGATGGATTTACGCAAGCCAAAACTGCATAAGAATCTGGGCTTGACTGCTGGTGTAGGCATCAGTAATTTTCTCTGTGGTGATGCTACCCTTGATGAAGTCATTCAGTTGATTGATGGCTACGACAATTACTATATGATCACCAGCGGACCCATTCCGCCAAATCCATCAGAACTGCTAAGCACCAATAAACTGGCCGAATTGATAACCGAATTGAAAAAACAGTTTGACTACGTCATTATTGACTCACCACCCATTGGCCTGGTAACCGACGCGCAACTGATAGCTCCATTAGCTGACTCAACCATGTACATTGTTCGGCATGATCTAACGCCGAAAATCTACCTGAAGCAACTGGATGTGTGGTATCGGGAAAATCGATTCAACAAACTGAATGTGATCTTAAATGCCATCGGGGAAGGCGAAGCGTATTACAACAGCTATAACTACGGCGGTTACTACGATCAGGCCAAACCAGCGAGAGTAAAGCGGTAGCAATCAACAATGTGCTTCATTGGTGAGATGATAGCCATCTAGCCCACACAACGTTTTAAACAGCCACCTCATGTTATCGTTAGACACTGCTGTCAATCGCAACAGGTATTTCATGGCTGCCGAGTCGGCGCTACCTGTTGTTGTAGAGATTACCTGGTACGAGCGGTACGGCAAACGTATTTTTGATATTGTTGTTGCCTCGTTCGTACTGGTCTTTATGCTTTCCTGGATGATTCCAATCATTGGGATAGCTATCAGATTGAGCTCACCTGGGCCAATGCTATTCCGTCAAAAACGAAGCGGTCGGCATGGGCGTGAGTTTTGGTGTCTTAAATTCAGATCGATGTATCATAGACCACGTGGTCATTTTGCTCAATGTGAAAAGAATGATCCACGCGTGACTTCAATCGGAGCTTTTTTACGGCGCTCAAACTTAGACGAGATGCCACAATTCCTGAATGTGCTAATGGGTGACATGAGTATCGTTGGTCCCCGTCCGCATGCGGTTCAGCACGACGACAGGTATTGGTTTACCATGCCCAATTATCATGTGCGGTATCAGATACGTCCTGGTATAACGGGCTTGGCCCAGGTACGTGGTGCACGAGGAGAAACTGATAAATTTATTAAGATGAAGCATAGAGTAGAATATGATAAACTTTACGTTAGAAAGCAATCTTTTTTAGTAGACATAAAATTGTGTATTGCTACAATTGCCGCGATGTTGAAGGGTAATGTTAATGCTTGGTAAAATGATTTCAAATCTGAACTTTAATAAATGGAGAAACTTGTCTGTAAATATTTTCTCGTTGACCGGAGTACATCTTGCAAATAATCTTTTGCCATTTTTTACTGTGCCAATCGTAGTCAGAATAATAGGGCCTGAAAAATTAGGGCTCCTAAATTTTTCGATGACATTTATTCAATATTTTTTATTATTTATTAGTTTCGGGTTTGACTTAACAGTTGTAAGAAAAATTTCTATCAATAGACACAATAAAGAATATATTAATAGTACTTTTAATACAATCATCTTTGCAAGATTGATTTTATTGCTAATTTCTTTCATTGCTTTCTTGACTATTGTATATAGTTTTGAAAGTCTTAGAGAAAATTCATTTCTGCATTTTTCAACTTTTTTGTGCTGCATCGGTGTTGCATTTTTTCCGAGTTGGTTGTATCAAGGCATGGAAGACCTAAAGTTTATAGCTGTAGTGAACTTCTTAGTGAAAATCAGTTATGTACTGCTAATTCTGATTTTTTTAAAGACGAAAAGTGATTTTGTATATCAAAACTTATTTATTGGAATAACGCATGCTGTTGGAGGTATTCTGGCTTATATAATTGCGATTAATCGCTATAATTTAAAGTTTAAATTGGTAAAATATAGAGATGTACTCTTGTCCTTCAAAGAAGCTAGTACACTTTTCCTAAGCAATCTAGCAACTAATATTTACTCATATTGTCATCCATTAATAATTGGTATATTTTGTAATATTGAGTCAGTAGGGATATTTTCAGCTGCCAGTCGGCTAGAAATAATATTAAATGCTTTTATGATTATGGCGTTCAATCAGGCACTGTTTCCCATAATTGCAAGTAGATTTGGAGAGAGTCTCAACAATGGCTTGGATTTTATTAACAAAGTTCTTCCAATATATCTGTTAACTTCTCTATTCGTAGTTTTTTCAATAGAGATAACTGCACCTTTTATTATCAGTATTATTTATGGCAATAAATTTCAAGAGAGCATTTTGATTTTAAGAATTATTGGCTTACTTCCGATTACTTCATGCTTAACGACATTGCTTGGAGTACACTTAATGTTAAACCTGAAACTAGATAGACAATATTTGAATATAAATAGCTGCTGTTATATTATAGGTATAATGTGTAGTTATTACTTCATTTATAAATTTAATTACATCGGAGCGGCTATTGCTTGGGTAATTACAGAAGTATTATTAGTCATAGTCATGTTATGGTATTTAAAAAAATTCCATAGTTATATTATAGATTCAATTTTAAATCCAAATTTTTGGCATACACGATTAACAACAGCTGGTAAATATCTTTCAGGAAAGTAATTTTAATTATATATTAAATGAAACAGAATCAGTATGTAATATCAATATGCGTTGCATTATTTGGTTTTTCTATTCTAATTAGCTTAATTCCTGGAGATTATAAATATATTAAATACCTTTGCCCAGCAATGTTCTTTGTGTTGACACTTCCATTTAATACTAATGCAAAGAACATCGTTATATCAAAACAATTTGGAAATTTATTGTGGGTGAGTTTATTTATAATATTATTTACAAGTTTACTAGGTTTAATATTAGATTCGAGTTTCGAGCAAAGATTTTTCCTAGAACTGTATTTTACATTGTCCCCTTTACTATGTGTTTATATTCTGAATAGATATTATACTATTCAGGATTATGATTTAGGGGTAACATTAGTTTTTATTTTCTATATTCTATATTTTATAGGTGATACATTGAGTTTCGGTTTGTATAATTTATTGTCTCAACTGAGCGTTAATACTCTAAAGTCATTTATTGTAGATTCTGAATCACAAGGCGAATCAAATTCAGCTTTTGTATTTGGTTTATTAGCAGTATTCTTTTTACAAAAAAAGAGTTATAAATTTTTTATAATATCTCTAATTTTTGTCGTGCTTTCATCCAAAAGAATTGTATACGTTGGAGTTATCGG
Source organism: Fibrella arboris (assembly GCF_041321095.1). Classification (NCBI taxonomy): domain Bacteria; kingdom Pseudomonadati; phylum Bacteroidota; class Cytophagia; order Cytophagales; family Spirosomataceae; genus Fibrella; species Fibrella arboris. Next base: position 12,165 of record NZ_JBGGWE010000008.1, read on the forward strand.
TTCTATACTTTTTCAATTGTCGACAGTTGATGTATTAACAAGAAAGTATAGAGCTATATATTTATTGACATTCATGATAGTTGGTGTATTAGTACCCATTATATTACTTTCACTTGCAAATGGAACATTTGATATATGGATTGAAAAAAATACTGTGGTAGATACTAATCAATTAACGCAGGGTAGATCATTTGTATACAATATACTAATTGAAAAATTTGGGTATCCATCATTACTTGGTACTGGATACGGTAGTACTAGCTCATTGCTTTCAAATTCGGATACTAGTATTAAACTGCTCCATTCTGATTTGTTGAAATTGGCTTACGAATTCGGTATAATCGGCTTTCCTATCTGGTTGTTATATTTATCCATTGTATTTACTAAAAACAAATTTTCAACATCTTTGTATATATATATATTTATCCTGTTTATGACAGATAATGTTTATATATATTTTGACGTTCTGTTTGTGTATTATTTTTTGCAGATTTACTCATTTACTAAAACAAAAAGCACAGATAAATATTCGAATCACAAATTTATATATTCAAATAGTGGTGCGGAATAATACAGAAATATAGTATAAATATTGATCACAAAAAAGAAGAAATTTTAACCAATGTCGGCATTGGCATAAATGTTGCTTTTTGAAGAATATAAATGTATTCGCTCAACAATTAATCGCTTTAAGTATGAAAGTAAGTGTTATAACTTGTGTATTCAATGATGAAAGATACATTGAATCTTCTGTGAGGAGTATTTTACAACAGACCCATACTAATCTTGAGTATATTATAGTAGACGATGGATCAACAGATTCTACATTGTCCATTCTTCAAAAGATTCGTGAAGAAGATGATAGGATACAACTCGTTAGTCAACCGAATGGGGGGCCCGCCGCTGCACGTAATACCGCACTTTCTTTAGCCACTGGTGATTACATTGCCATCCAGGACTCAGATGATTTATCACTTCCAGAAAGGCTTGAAATACAACTAAGGTCGATAGGAGATTACGATGTTATTTCATCTTATTATAATATTATTGATGAAGATGGAAACATTATGTGTACTAATCTCAAAGATAATGATATTGTCAAAAATCTAAGTTTAGGTTCAAATCCTCTTGCACACGGGACATTACTCATTAGGCGATCAGCCCTCCTCTCCATAAATGGTTATGATCAGTTTTATAGAGCTAGTCAAGATTTCGATATGTATCTTCGACTAATAGAGGTGGGGTGTTCGTTTGCAAGGGTCAAGTCTGTATTATGCCAATATCGTATTCGAAAAAAATCTATCGGTGGTACGATCAGTGAAGAATATTTTAAACGAGCTTATGATAATTACCTTACTAGGAAAAGAGGGGGTGTATCAGCTAAAACCCCTATCTCAAGTACAAAATTAGTTAACAAGTATCATCATGAAGATAGAATGGCACTTGCTATATTTTGGACTGAAGAGTATGGTAAATATTTGAAATATTTAATAAAAAATTTTAATACAATTCATTTGTTTCACCATTTAAAATACATCACTTTTTCCATGTTGCCCAAACCCATTAAACCTCAAGCAAAAAAAATGATATTCAAGTTGAGTAAAAACGCATATCAATTTTTAAGATAAAGTTTATCTTATAGTACTCTTGTCATTTTATAAGCTTCCTATATGAAGAAAAGGTCGTTTTTTATCTTTCAAGACTGGCAACAAAATGGGAGTAATGCCAAAGGTCGAATTGTACTAACACTGTATAGACTTGCAAACCTAGCAACAATAAATAGACTCATCTTTGTTCTTTTAGTTCCATACTTAGTGCTTTACCGCCTATTTATAGAGTGGATATTAGGGTGTGAAATACCATACAAAACTTCAATAGGATCTGGTATTATTATTTATCACGGTCATTCACTTGTAATAAATGACGGAACAATAATTGGTAATCGCTGTACAATAAGACATTGTACCACAATCGGCAGTAAAAAGTTATTAGATTCTACTTATTCTAAGTCACCAATCATCGGCGACGATGTTGATATTGGATCAAACGTTTGCATAATAGGACCAATTACGATTGGGAATAATGTGACCATTGGTGCTGGATCAGTTGTCATAAAAGATGTTCCTTCTAACACTGTTGTTGCTGGAAACCCAGCAAAAATTATTAGATACATAAGTTGATTTTATCGATAAAAATCGCTAATGCTTTGAAAATACTACTCATTCATACTTACTACCAAGTAAAAGGCGGAGAAGATATCGTCTTTGAACAAGAATTTAATTTACTTCGCAAAAAACATGACGTAAAAATACTGACATTCATAAATAAACCAGGATTGAAAGGTATATTTCAATTCATTTTCAGTATATGGAATATATTTGCGGCTGATAAGTTGAAAAAAAATATCTCTGTATATAAACCAGACCTCATCCATATTCATAATTGGCATTATGCAAGTGGACCGATAATCATTCGAGTTGCAAAAAGTAATAAAATTCCTGTAATACTTACGCTACATAATTATAGGTTACTTTGTCCATCTGGTTCTTTGATGAATAACGGTAAACTGTTTACTGAAAGTATAAATGCTAAGTTTCCATGGAAAGCTATTCGCTATAAAGTTTTTCGCGAATCATATATTTTGACATTTTGGTTGTCGTTTATTGTTTGGTTTCATAGGGTAATTGGTACATGGAATTTAGTTGATAAGTATATTGTATTGACTTCTTTTGCTCAACAGCTATATGAAAATTCTACACTAAATCTGAACCCTGAATCTATTATTATAAAACCCAATTTTGTTACTGCTTTTCCAGAGGAGTCTATAAAAAAGTCATTTTACTTGTATGTAGGGAGATTAAGTGAAGAAAAAGGTACTGAAGTATTGCTAACTGCTTTCGTTAAGTCAAAAAAAACACTGAAAATTGCAGGTAACGGACCTTTACTAGAAAAAGTTAAGAAAGCATCATTTAATTATAGTAATATTCAATATGAAGGGATTTTGAACCAAGAGGAAGTTAGACATCTAATGAAGGGCTGTACAGCTTTAATATTCCCCTCTATTTGGTTTGAAGGGATGCCAATGGTTATTTTAGAAGCCTTCTCACAAGGGATACCAGTAATTGCGAGTAACTTCGGTGTAATGTCGACGATGATAAAACACGGTGTTGATGGAATGCATTTTAATGTAAATGATCCAAATTCTTTAGTATCTGTGATAGATGTATGGTCAAACTTGAACGAATCTGAAAAAGATAGTTTTAGCGTACAAGCCTTAAATACATATAAAAAATTATACACAGAGGAAATAAACTATGAAATTCTATTCAATATTTATAACTCTCTAATAAAATGATACACAATTTTTTTGTTACTTCAATTTCTATTTAGTCTGCCGTTAGCTTAATTGAACATTTCGATGTTATAAATCTTAAAATTGAATTCGTTATAGTTTGTTTAATTTTTTTGAATCATAGCGCCTAAGTTCTGTATGAATAATTTTTAGAGATTTTTTTATCGTTGGTGCCACAAATTTGTAATCTTCTGTAGGGTAAGTCAATTGAATGATGTTAATTAATGTTTTTTATTAATTTTAAATTAATTAATTTAGAAATTAAATTTATTTCTGTTTAAATTTCTTAGGATTATTCTTGCTCGGTTTACTAACAATAAAATATAATTTAACAAATTTACTAGCTAAGTGGCAGTATAAAACCATATCAATATTAATTAGTATAAACGGCCGAATATTATATAAACACACATTTTTAAATCTAGAATACTTCACTGCTTGATCCATAAGTATACGATTTATTTACTGACCTGACACACTAACATACTCTGTAATCCAAAAACTGATTGATTGCGTGCAGGGTTTAATTAGATATTTATAAATGACCATAATCCAAAATATTTTTTCGATGATATAACGATTTGTATATAAAGTAACTTTTTAAATCTGATTTTTATCAATTTTCACCCTAGTCGATAGTAATTGGAAATGAAAATTTAGAGCATATTGAATATTGCAAACTTGATAAATATCGATAATCTGAGCGTTATTCTCTTTGCTAAATTGTATTTTATTGACCCGTGAATTAGTCCGTAAAGTATCTCCACCCCCATTCGCCTATTGGGCTTGGTTGTAGCATAAGTTAACTTAGCTGACTTTAGGGCTCTGTTCACGCATCAATAGCTATTTATAATTTTCACCTGTGAGATTATAGTATTTTATGAGTATTATTTACTAAATAATTTATTGTATTTCTTCTAGTTTTTACTTATTTAATGTAATTGCATTATTTCGTGTTATTAAAGTGTGTACCTTTACTTAGCGAATAATGCTTTGGCAATTAGTGATTTTTTGTACAATTTACTATTGATATTAATTTTCATTAATAAGTATGTACCTTCTATTTGCAGATATGAAGATAAGTGTTATAACTTGTGTATTCAATGATGAAAGATACATTGAATCTTCTGTGAGGAGTATTTTACAACAGACCCATACTAATCTTGAGTATATTATAGTAGACGATGGATCAACAGATTCTACATTGTCCATTCTTCAAAAGATTCGTGAAGAAGATGATAGGATACAACTCGTTAGTCAACCGAATGGGGGGCCCGCCGCTGCACGTAATACCGCACTTTCTTTAGCCACTGGTGATTACATTGCCATCCAGGACTCAGATGATTTATCACTTCCAGAAAGGCTTGAAATACAACTAAGGTCGATAGGAGATTACGATGTTATTTCATCTTATTATAATATTATTGATGAAGATGGAAACATTATGTGTACTAATCTCAAAGATAATGATATTGTCAAAAATCTAAGTTTAGGTTCAAATCCTCTTGCACACGGGACATTACTCATTAGGCGATCAGCCCTCCTCTCCATAAATGGTTATGATCAGTTTTACGAGATTAGCGAAGATTTCGATATGTATCTTCGACTAATAGAGGTGGGGTGTTCGTTTGCAAGGGTCAAGTCTGTATTATGCCAATATCGTATTCGAAAAAAATCTATGATGACAACGATCAGTGAAGAATATTTTAAACGAGCTTATGATAATTACCTTACTAGGAAAAGAGGGGGTGTATCAGCTAAAACCCCTATCTCAAGTACAAAATTAGTTAACAAGTATCATCATGAAGATAGAATGGCACTCGCTATATTTTGGACTGAAGAGTATGGTAAATATTTGAAATATTTATTTACTAACGTTACTAAAATCCACTTTTTTTCACATCTCAAATATGTGATATTTACATTCTTGCCTAAGCCAGTCAAAATTCAAGCAAAAAAAATAGTATTTAAATTGAGTGACACGAATTAGTTGAACCTTTTTATTGAAAATTAAGTTAGACATTGTTATGTATTTTATTATTTCTAGGATTAATATTTTGAAATCAGCCATCTACGAATTAGCGTTGAGTTTATTATTACTTTATCAGCTACTCGCATCGGTAAACTATATCTACGACGTATTTTATGTGAATAATACTTTGAGTTATTAATCATATCTGGGAAAATAAACTCCCTACGTTCTCCAGTATCCAAAGATTTTTTGTTACGCCCAATTCCATGTAAGTTGGTAGACTCAAAAGTAAATCCAATATTTGTTACTTTTGATAATGTAGGGTAAAGAGTAAAACTCTGTGTCTTGGCTTGTGCATAACACCACCTAATAGCCCAAGAGTCAATCTCGCCTTCTCTCCATTTTTTTAGCAGTGCCAGCCTGTCACTTCCATATTGTTTAAAATACTCGCAGCGGGCTTTATCGGCAATAAATGATTCGTAGTCAGTTAATTCCCAGTCAATGTTTTTCCAGCGATCGGCCCAGGACGCCCATCCCCACGAGCCGGTGCGGGGGTAGAGGTAGCCTGCTGCCCTGTAGTCGGCTGGTTGTTTAAAGGGGAAAGTGTAGCCTGAAACAGAGAACAACTGTGGCTGATCCTGATATTGAACCAGCGCCTGATTCATAAAGTCAAGAAAATTTGGGCTGGTCACCAGATCATCTTCCAGCACGATGGCCCGTCCATACTGGTTCATGATCTGTGATACGCCAGCAATGATGGAATTAGCCAGGCCCTGATTCCGGGTAGCGTAATGGCGATGAATGGATTGGAAACCGGTGATAGACTCAACAATAGTACGAACGGCCTCGACCTTGGGCAGATCAAAAGGATGTTTAGGGCCATCGACGTAGACGTGCAATTCACTCATTGCCGCCAGGTGGTTGGCTTGCAATGCATGTACTGTTCGCTGAAGCTCCTCCGGGCGTTTATACGCAAACAGAACAATGGGAGCGAGAGTAGAAAAGCTAGTCATAACTAACGTAAAGTTGAGAAAGAATGCTGAGATGTTGAGGTTAAAACTACCTTCAGGAAGTAATTTTTAATTATTTTTAATCCGATGCTGGATTAATCTGAGTATAAATAGGGTATTAGTCACTGCATACCGCTTAAATAGCCGTCGAGGTTCCTTAGCCAGGCGGTAGACCCACTCCAGTCCGTTGCGTTGCATCCAATTAGGGGAACGGCTTTGTGCGCCGGCTAGAATAGGCAAGGCGCCACCGATGCCCAACATGACCGCGTGTATGCGCCCCCGCATTTGCGCCATCCAACGTTCCTGCTTTGGGCAACCCAACGCTACGAACACAATCCTGGCCCCTGACCGGTTTATCGTAATGATCATCTGCTCGTCTTCTTCAGGCGTTAGTTCGCGAAAAGGGGGTGATAGAGTACCTGCAATTAGAATGCCGGGATGGCGCTCCCGACATACGGCAACCGCTTTTTCCAGTATATTGGCAGTTGATCCATAGAAAAAGACGGGTATTTGTTCTTGGGCGGCTCTCTGTATCAGATCGGGAAGCATATCTATACCCGCTATACGCTCCTGTTGTATACTGTATAACCAAGACAAAGCCCAGGTAAGCGGAACGCCATCAGCAGCCACCCAGTCAGCCCCATTGACCATATTGGCGAACGCTTTATTACCTGCCGCCTCGACGGTCATGTGCACATTGGCGAAACAAGCTGTGCGGGATTCTCCCCGTTGAGCTGCTGCAACCATCGATTCCTGGACTTGCCGATACGTACCCAGTGTCACTGATAGATCAAGTACTTGAGCTCGTTGGTAGGAACGCGGATCGGCCGGTAGGCCTGAAAAAGTAGAATTAGGCAGAGTCATATTGCTAGAGCAACTGATGCATCAGGAAGGGCTGGACTTCCAGATGCTTGACGGTGGTTGAATTAAATACGGTTTGTAGGGTTGCTAAATCAGCATGTCCGTGCAGGTCACTTCCAACAAAGCTGATACACTTTTCACGAAGTAGATCGAAGGCAAGGCGTTTCGCTTTAGGCCCGTATTGACCAGCCAGCGACAGTAGATTAAGCTGTAACAGGCACCCCTGAGCCCGTAATTGCTTGAGCAAATAGGGTTCCGCCTGATAATACAAATAACGCTCAGGATGGGCCAGTACAGGCGTATACCCTTTACGTTGCATAATAAATAGCCAGTCGTCGAGCTGATGGGGCGGTGCTGCCCAACCTGTTTCGATCAATACATAGCGGGCGCTGCCGAAACTGAGAAGTTGATTCGCCTTTAATAACCGGTCAAATTCCTCGTCTAGTAGATACTCAGCAGCTAAGCGCACGGTAATGGATAAGCCCGCGTCTAGAGACGCCTGCTGAACCAGTGCAAGATGAACATGAAGTTGTTCGGCAGTATTCGGATAGTAGTCCTGACTAATGTGCGGGGTACAAATAACCTGTCGCACTCCCCAGTCGTTATACTGTTTAAGACACCTGACTGTTTCATCCAGGGTTGTGATCCCATCGTCAACGCCAGGTAGTAAGTGATTATGTATATCTACTGCCCAAATAGCCTCCATTCGTTCCTTACATTTCCCTGGTGTATAGAATGAACCTTGACTGAACCACTGCTGAATATGCTGCCGCGTTATCGGTAGGGGCATAATGTGGATGAATTCGTTAGCAGTCAGCATATACTAGGATTTCTGCCTGCATCTGTTTATCACTAATCAATAGAAGTCGTTTAGCTTGACTCATTCACACTATCATACATTGATGAATGTATACATGCTTGTAAATCTATTCGTCAATGTATGACAGTGTGAATGATGCCATCTACCAATCGAAAACAGCAATCAGGTAGGTATATCAATAAACTGATTCACTAATTAAGTTTCGGATTCTCTCTATCAAATATAGCTTCCAAAAAGACTAATAGTTATTTTAATATAATTTTAATGAATTAACTATTAATGAACATTTAATTATAGTTACAAAAAATAGGACTTATTAAATTATGGCCTTCTTGTCGATCGAAGGTTATTACGTTAAGCCAAGCCACGTAGTTTGCCTGAATACCCGGAAGAACAGACTAGCGTTCCTATATATAAATTACGTAATGACTGATCGGCCAATACAGTAAAGGCCCTTCATTATCTGATACTTAACAAGGGATGCCTTGCATTATTAAATTTTGGTATATGATAGATAAACTAGTTTGGGCGAACGTCGTATCTGAGGTGGGAAGTAGTAATGACTCTGCGAATGCCCCAATAAGTCAGCTGCCGCAAGGTCACTTTCTGAATACTTCAATCAAGCTACATTAACAGTTACTATGCAGTCAGCCTTAGTATCGGACGTAAAGTAACTCTCGGTTACCTTTGTGTTGATGCTATTATGTGTTGCTCTTAACTGCTCCAGTGAGCTTTCGCCTTAATATATATGCTTAAGCGGCAATCTAAAGATTCAAAAAAACTCATTGTCTGGATATGCAGCCTGATTCCTCTGTTTACTATTGGCTGCCAAGATTTTTCAACTTTTATTCGTTTACGGCCGTATTTGGCAAATTTTGATAAGGACAGCCAGGGGTGGAAGGTTAGTACAGGTGCGAAGGGAGGGTACAGTCCTAAAGAAGGTAATCCCAGTGGCTATATTTATGGAATCGATAGTTCTACTGACACTTGGTACTTTCTGGCTTCTGATAGTTTAGTCTATGAGTCAAAAAAAGGATATGGCAAAACACTGAGTTTTGAGCTGGAACAGTCAGCCACTGATTCGCAGGGAATAACAAGTGATGATGTTGTATTGTCAGATGGAATAATCACATTAACTTATAATACTTCGTATAATCCGGCTATGACTTGGACTTCATACTCAGTCAAATTAGATGAGCTAAGTGGTTGGAAGAATGGAAACAAAGCAGTAACTAAAGACGAGTTTCGGCATGTTTTGGACCATCTTAGTGGATTGAAGATACGCGGGGAATTTAGGGCTGGTCCTGATAGGGGCGGATTGGATAATGTATCACTCAAATAGCGGGCTTAGGGTAGCCTAGTGTTGTCACGGGCGTGTAATGGCTTGAGTAGGTACGCTGTTGCTTGTGCACTGTAAATTGCCGAGTTGTAACCCTTCGACAGCTTAAGGAAGCAACGATACATTCAGCAAGTGTTGTTGCTCCAGCAGCGCCAGGTCTTTGGAATCCAGCAGGCTGGCCATGGCTTTCAGGTCGTGGGGGCGGTGGAGGTCGCTGCCGATGAAATCGACCCAGTTCTGCTCGAGCAGGAAGCGTGCCTGCTTTTCGACCTGGGTGCCGTAACGACCCGTGAGCGACATCCAGTTGAGCTGGAACAAGCAGCCACCCTGCCGCAACTGACTCAGGGCCTCGCGGTCGGTGTGGTAATATTTGTAGCGTTCGGGATGCGCCAGCACGGGCTTATACCCTTTGGTCTGGATGCGGAACAACAGGCCGTACAACTGGAAAGGGGGCGCTGCCCATCCCGATTCAACCAGCAGGTAGCGCTTTGCCCCGAACGAGAGCAGGTCGCCGGTGTTCAGTAGCTCCAGAAAGAAATCGTCCAGTAAGTATTCGGCTGCGGCTTCGATGGTGATCGGCAGCTGGTGCTCGGCAATCAGTTCACGGACCTCATCGAGGGCTTCCAGGATCCTGGCGGTGCTGTTGGGGTACCAGTCGCGGCTCACGTGTGGGGTGGTGATCACCTGCTGAATCCCCCAGTCGGCTAGTTGTTTCAGGCAGGTCAGGGTTTCGGCCAGGTCGACCGCGCCATCATCCAGTCCCGGCAACAGATGCGAGTGCATATCGACCGGCCAGGGACAAACAAGCTGGTCGGATGGGAGGGAATCACCATCGGCGAAGAAACGTTGCCAAAGACTTTTCGTGAACATTTAGTATAAAGATACGGCGTAATCGAGTAGTTCCGGGGACAAGGCTATCTACGAGGAAATTGGCCGGTTGGTTTAGTGTGGTGTCAGTACATTCCTGTCGGCACGTTGGCCGGCCCCGTGCGGGCGATTGGGGGGCAGGTACGTTGCCCTGTTCCGTTGGCGTAGAACAGCGTAGGGTGTGGGTATGTTCAGGGCGCTCGCTGTGGCCATTGTGTTTCTACTATACGTAAGGAAGGGGGGCAGGGTTGCCTGGCCAGTGGTGCCTTGTGTTGAGGACGCCTGTAGCGTAACGCGCTTTCCTGTGTTGCTTCGCGAGCCGGCCTGTTGGAAGGAGCTAAAGTAAAAGCAAGCTATAGCAGGAAGAAACCGGCAGACCCGGCACGTGCCTCGCTAATATGGTATAATAGTCAGCGAAAATGATGGAGAAGCCGGCTAGCAAAAACCGGTATGTTTGTCCGATTCCGACCGATCTTCTCTGCCGCCCGCGATGAGCTATTTCATACAATTCAGCCTGCTTCCCCTCCTTGCCGGTCTGCTGATCGGGCTGCCGTCCAGGGCACAGCAACGGCCTGTTCAGCAGCAGCCCGTGACTATTTTGGTCCCGGCCCAGGCCCATGTACGCATCCAGTTTGGCGCTGAGAAGCTGAAGCAGGCGTTGGTGCAATCGGGTTACCCGGTCCAGGTTAAAACGGGTAGGTCGACAGCCGCGCCTGGGCAGGTCGTGCTCGGGTTGGCGGTCAACGCCGGGATGGGGAAAGAAGGCTTCTCGCTGCAACGAGCCGCCCATAAACCACTGGTGGTTTCCGGGTCCGATCCGTCGGGGGTGCTGTATGGGTGCGTTGACCTGGCCGACCGCGTTCTGGCGACAGGCAAACTGCCCGAAACGATCAGCGTGATCGACAGGCCGGAGATGGTGCTGCGGGGTACGTGTATTGGCATTCAGAAACCAACGTACCTGCCGGGTCGCGATGTGTATGAGTATCCCTACACGCCCGAAACGTTTCCGTGGCTGTACGACAAAGCCCAATGGGTCCGGTATCTGGATATGATGGTCGAGAACCGGTACAACTCGCTGTACCTCTGGAATGGCCATCCGTTTGCGTCGCTGGTGCGGCTGACGGAGTATCCCTACGCCGTGGAGGTCGACGAGGCCACGTTTAAAAAGAACGAGGAGATGTTCCGGTTCCTGACCACCGAAGCCGATAAACGGGGTGTCTGGGTCATTCAGATGTTCTACAATATCCTTGTGTCAAAGCCTTTCTCCGACCATCACCACATTAAAACGCAGGACCGGAACCGGCCCATCGTGCCGCTCATTGCCGATTACACCCGGAAATCGATCGCCGCGTTTGTGGAGAAATACCCGAACGTTGGCCTGCTCATTGCGCTCGGCGAAGCCATGGAAGGCGTTGGGCAGGACGATGTAGACTGGTTTACCAAAACCATTATCCCGGGCGTGAAAGACGGCCTGAAAGCGCTGGGCAATACCACCGAGCCGCCCCTGGTGCTCCGCGCGCATGACACCGACGCCCCCCGCGTGATGAAAGCCGCCTTACCGCTTTATAAAAATCTGTATACGGAAGCCAAGTTCAACGGCGAGGCCCTGACCACCTATACGCCCCGTGGCAAATGGGCCGAACTGCACCGGACGCTGAGCAACATCGGTACGGTCCAGATTGAAAACGTACACATCCTGGCCAATCTGGAACCCTTCCGCTACGGCTCTGCCGATTTTATCCAGAAGTCGGTGCAGGCGATGCACAGCGTGTACGGCGCCAATGGCCTGCACCTGTACCCGCAGGCCTCCTACTGGGACTGGCCCTACACCGCCGACAAAGCCCCAACCCGCCTGTTCCAGCTCGACCGCGACTGGATCTGGTACAAAACCTGGGCCCGCTATGCCTGGCAATCGAAGCGCGACCGACCCGCGGAGGTGACGTACTGGGGCAACCAACTGGCGCGGCAATATGGTCTTTCGCCCGAAAAAGGCAAAGCCGTACTGGAGGCCTACGAACAAACCGGGGAGCTATCGCCGAAGCTATTGCGCCGCTACGGCATCACCGACGGCAACCGCCAGACATTAACACTGGGTATGCTGATGACGCAACTCATCAATCCCTTCCGATACGGGCTGTTCACGCTCCTGTACGAATCGGAAGCCCCTGAAGGCGAGATGATTATCGACTATGCCGAAAAGGACTGGCACAAACAGGCACACAGTGGCGAAACGCCCGTTCAGGTTGCCGAGGAGGTCGTTGCCCACGGCCGGAAAGCGATTGAGGCCATCGAGAAAGCAGGCCGGGCCACCAGGAATCAGGATGAATTTGCCCGACTGAAAAACGATGTCTACGCCCAGAACGCCATGGCCAATTTCTACGCCCAGAAAGCCCGCGCCGCGCTGGCCGTTCTCCGCTACAAGTATTCCAATGAGGTGCGCGATCTGGAAAAGGCCGTTCCGCTCCTGGAAAGCAGCGTGCAGCACTATGCCGAACTGGCAAGACTGACGAAAGACACGTACCTGTATGCCAACAGCATGCAGACCAAGCAACGCAAAATACCCATGCGCGGCGTCGATGCAACCTACATTCACTGGCAGGAAATGCTCCCGGTGTATCAGAAAGAGCTGGCCCGTTTCAAGTACACAATCGACTCGCTGAAAGCAACGCCCTCAGCCGTTGCCAAACAACGGATTGCCCTTAGACCAGCCGATGTGACGATTCAAAGTCCGGCTGTTGAGGCCTATCCAATCGAAAAAGGGCAGTCTGTATTTTCCGACACAACCGCCCCGATTCTTGGCGTTGCCCCCGAGTTGGCGGGCCTGAAAGGTCTGAGATTGGCGAAAGCCACGCAGCAACTGCAACGCACCAGCCTGACCTTCACGGCCACCGAACCGGTTAAACTGCTGATCGGCTTTTTTACCGAGAAGAACGCGACGTACCTGCCCGTTCCTGAACTGGAAACCGACGCCAGCGCCAACGATTACGGGCAGGCAGAGATCAAAATTTCCAATGCTATACTGGTGGGCGGATTACCGCTGGCAAACGTTCACGCTTACTCCTTCAAGGCGGGCCAGCATACGTTGCATTTAGGCAAGGGAGCCTGCCTGCTACTGGGCTTCATCGCCGGTGATCAGGACGTACCTACCTACGATGCTGGCCTGGCCGGGAACAAAAAAAACATCGACTGGCTGTTTGAGTAGGTAGTCCGGATGGGGGCTGGGTCTCCCCCAACTTAATTCGCGATGATCAGCTCGATCTCGTTGTCGTGGAAGACCTGCTTGTGTTTTTCTTCGATGCCCGCGTCGGTAATGATGTAGTCGATCAGGGAGAGGGCGCCCAGGCTGGCGAAAGCGCTTTTGCCGATCTTGGTGGAATCGGCCACCAGGTACGTGGTGTCGGCGGCATCGATCATGGCTTTTTTCACGACCAGATCGCTCAGGCTTGGGTACGTCAGCCCGGATTTCAGGGAGATACCGGCGGTGGCCAGAAAGAGCTTCTGCACATTGATGCCCCTGAAAAAATCGGCCGCTTTCTGACCCGTCAGCGACAGGGTGGGCGGTTTGAATTCCCCGCCCGTCATGATCAGTTCAATGCCCGGTTCGGCGCCGAGCATCATGGCGATGTTCAGGGCGTTGGTGATGACCGTCAGGTCTTTGAAGCCCCGGAGTTTCTTGGCAATTTCGGTGGTGGTCGACCCGGAATCCAGAATGATGCTGTCGCCGCTTTCGATGAATTCCAGGCATTTAGCCGCAATCAGCTCTTTCTTGTCGATGTTCTCCTGATTGCCCAGCGAAAACGTTCTGACCTGATCGCCCACGTCTTTCAGGTAGGCGCCGCCATGTTCTTTGGTGACCAGCCCGTCTTTTTCCAGCTTCTCCAGATCCTGCCGAATCGTCACTTCCGTCACTTTAAAGATTCGGGCCAGATTGATCACCTTGGCTGAGCCATCTTCTTTTAATAGTTCAAGTATTTTATCTCGGCGCTGATTCGGTAACATAAACTGGTTTCTCGTGGCTGATCTGCTCAAAAGTAAGGAAAAGCAAAGGCAATACGTAGTCAGCTACCTTGCTACGTGCTGTTGGTTGCTTTCGCGTGATTGCTGACGCGTCAGCAATCACGCGAAAGCAACCAACCATGCGAAAGCTGAAACAAAGCGCCCTACCAGATCGCGTAAATCGAAACCAAACAATACTAAAACAAAGTGCCTCTTTAACGCGGTTCAGCAACCTGCGTCAGCCGGATGGCCAGGTAGGGCCGCATGGGCAGGCGGATCGTCTGCCGTTTGGCATCGTATACCCGGTAGTCGGTGGCTACGCCCAGCCGGAACGTACCTGGCAGGGGCGTGACCGTCATGTTCCACGCATCGATGAGGTCCGCTCTGAACAACGTACCTGTGGCAGGGGCTCCTTTTCTGGGAAGGCTAAACGACCACTCTGACTGAATCTGTTTGCCAAAGTAGATCAGGTAATGCGCGCTGTCGGCCTGGCTGGTCTGGTGGTCTTTCCAGGGGTCAGCCAGTTCGAGCGGGCCGGGCCCTTCCTCCAGCAATTTCTTCAGAAAGCCAATCCGGGCGGGGCTCTGCCCGTACAGTCTGCCCCCTTCCGCCCAGAAAATGGTATCGCCGGGCGTGCGGTAGGTCTCGCCATGAGTCACATACGTACCCGCAATGACACCCTGCCAGACTGCGTCGGTCATCGCTTCCGGGCTTAGGCGGCCCCACCGCTGCGGCAGGTTGCCTTCGTAGCACACTTCGTCGTAAATGACCGGCTTTCGGTAGGCATCGCGCAGCAACACAGCCCGGCCAGGTTCCTCGACGGCCGATCCATTCTGAATACTGACGTGCGTAAAACAGGGCTTCCAGTTGTCATAGTATTCGCTGCCGTTATGGATGGAGCAGAGGTGATGATAGGGGTCTGCGTCTACAACGGCTTGGCTGTACACATCCCAGACGGCGCGTGGTTTTGTTTTGATATAATCAAACTCGTTGGCCATCGACCACCACACGTTCGGATAGGCAGACAGCCTGGCAACCAGATACTTGATGTAGCGCAGATCGTTTGCTACCCCCATACTGTCGAACCCCCACCGGCCTTTGTCGTAGGGATGAAAAATGATCAGGTCGGCTTCGATGCCGCGTTTGGCCAGGTCGGCGATACGCTGCTCCAGATGCCGAAAAAAGGCCGGGTTGAAGCGCGTGAAATCCCAGGTACGTTTGGTCGTTCCGTTCGGGCGTTTGGTTTGCCCTTTCTCCTCATACGCATACAGCGTTGGCTCGTCGTCTACGAAGCTATACGTTTTCGGAAACACGCACATTCGGATCTTGTTGAAGGGCGTTTGTGCCAGCGTTGCCAGCGTCTGTTCCTGCACCCGCCCGGGCTGATTGGTCCAGGCATAGGCCGTGGTGCCGAACGGATAATAGGGCGTACCATTCGCGTATTGGAAATGGTACGTACCTGACACCCGAACAGGCCCGTGGTTGCCGGGCGATGGCGCAATACAGGTAAAACGCCCGGTTTTTCCGGCCAGTTGGCGGGCATTGCTGGCTGTGCGATACGTCCATTCGCCTGGATCGGCGGGCATGAATCGAACCTTGTACGTGCCGTTTCCGTCATAAAACCCAGCAACCTTCACGGTCTCGCTGCCCTTTGAGAACGAAGCGGTCAGCCACACATCCACGAACGGATTTCCGCCCGACGGCCCCGGCAACACAGCCTCAAAAAGCGCCCATCGTTCAACTGGTTTACCCGTCTGTGTGGGCAACCGGGCTGTGGCCGACCGGGGTGAGCAGGAAAGAAATAGGAACCAGCCAATGGCCAGGCCCCTGGTGATTAACAGCATGATTGAGCCTTTATAAATTACTACTAAAACAAAGTAAAAGAAAAAATTGCGAAGCTTCTTACAGTAGAGTACAGGACAGTCTACTTTCCATACCAACGTACTTTCACCGGCCTATTTAGTAGTTTACAACGAATTGATTGACTATTTCACCGAAAAATCGATGCAAATGAACGCTACTTTTACACATCCGCGAAAATGGCTTTTCAGGCTGGTCTTTAGTTTATTTTGCTTTTCTTTCGTTCAGGTTTTCGGCCAACCGAAAGCCATCACCGTTACTGGACGGGTTAGCGACGAGAACGGCAACCCGCTTCCCGGCGCCTCAGTGGTAGTGAAGTCAACGAGTACAGGAACGACGGCCAATCAGGACGGCAATTATTCGATCACGGTCGATGAAAACGCGCTGCTGGTCTTCAGCTCGATCAGCTACGATCCGCAGGAGATACCGGTCGGCGCCCGATCGGTCATTAACGTGTCGATGCTGTCGTCGAACAAGACGCTCAACGAAGTGGTCGTGGTGGGGTATGGTACGCAAAGCAAACGGGCCATTACCGGGGCGGTGGCCTCGGTGGGCTTCAATGAATTCAAAGACCGGTCATTCAGCAACGTGACGCAATCGCTGGCCGGGAAAATCGCGGGCGTCAACATCACCCAGGCGCAGGGGGCGCCCGGTGTCGCCCCGATCATCCGCATCCGGGGTGTCAGCTCCATCACGGCCGGTACCAATCCGTTGTTCGTGGTGGATGGTGTGCCGCTCGAAAACTTCAACCTCAACCTGATCAACCCGCAGGATATTGAATCGGTCGATGTGCTGAAAGATGCCTCGTCGGCCGCTATTTACGGGTCACGGGGGGCCAGCGGGGTTATTCTGATCACGACGAAGCTGGGCAAACCGGGCAAAACCAACATCAGCGCGGGCTACGAATACGGTACGCAGCAGGTGATTCGGAAGGTGAAGATGATGAACGCCCAGCAATGGATCAATTATTACAACGACGCCCACAACAACGCCTGGGTCGATCTGAATCCTGCTGTTAACAAGGCGACCGACCCCAGCAGCGCACGGCCCGTCACGTACCGGATTCCTGATGATTTCATCACGAATCCGCAACAGTTCGGTAACGGCACCGACTGGCAGGATGCCATGTTCCGGGTAGCTCCGTCGCACAACGCGCAGCTTTCGGTATCGGGTGGCACTGAGAAAACCCAGTTCCTGTTTTCGGGCGCTTACCTGGATCAGGATGCCGTGCTGGATGCGAACTACTACAAGCGCTTAGCCATCCGCTCGAACATTAAACACAAGATCACCGACCGGTTTACGATTGGCCTGAATCTGGGTGCCACCACCATTTTCGACCGAACGGACGGTACCCAGGGGAAAAGTGATGTGGTGAGCCTGGCCCTGCAAAGCGACCCGATTTTCCCGATCTTCAACGAAAATGGCAACCTGGGCTACCGTGACCCCAATTCGGTCTGGAACAAGTATTTGCCCTATAACGACCTGAACCTGTGGCATCCGTATTCGCTGACGCGCTATATCGATAAGCAGAACAAATCGTTCAACACCCTCGGAACCGCTTTTGGCGAGTATTATATCACCGACAATCTGAAGTTCCGTACCAGCATCAGCGGTAATGCCTTCAATAACCGCTACAACTCGTACCGGTTCAAGAACCAGGGCTACGGTTATTCGAGCCTGCTGGCCGCCGAAGGCAACTCGCAGACGGCCTACTCGCTCAACTGGCTATCGGAAAACACCCTTACCTACGATAAGCAGTTTGGCGACCACAGCCTGAATGTGCTGGCCGGTTACAGCGTGCAGAAACAGCGCGACGAGTTTTCGAGCGTAACGGCGGGTAGTTTCCCGAACGACCTGGTTGAAACGCTGAACGCCGGGGTGGTTACCAGTGGCTCCACTACCGCCACCGAATGGTCGATTATCTCGTACCTGGCGCGGGCGCAGTACAATTTTCAGAACAAATACTTCTTCACGGCGGCCATTCGGCGCGATGGAAGCTCCCGATTCGGAACAGCCACGCGCTGGGGGTATTTCCCGTCGGTGTCGGCAGGCTGGCTCATTTCGGATGAGAAATTCATGCAGAATGTGAAGTTCGTCAACAGCCTGAAACTCCGGGCCAGTTACGGTATTGCGGGGAACAACCAGATTCCGAACTACGGGTCGATCAGCCTGCTGGGTACGTCCAACTACGTATCGGGCGGCACATTGGCGTCGGGGCTGGCCATCAGCAACATCGCCAACACCAACCTGAAATGGGAACGCACCAACCAGTTGAACATCGGGCTGGACATGCGGCTGTTCAATGACCGGCTTGGGGTGTCGGCCGAGTTTTATAACTCGATCACGCAGGACATGCTGCTGAACGTACCCATTCCCGACATTTCGGGCTTCTCGAATCAGCTGACCAACATTGGGGAGATGCAGAACCGGGGCGTCGAGCTGAACCTGAACACGAAAAATGTGGTGGGCAAATTCAACTGGACCACCGATTTCAACATCAGCGCCAACAAGAACAAGGTCCTTCAACTCGGTCCCGGCAACGCACCGATCATTTACACGGATTTTGTGGTGACGGTGAAAACGGAGGTGGGCCAGCCAATCTCTAACTTCTACGGCTACAAGTTCGACGGTGTCTTCCAGAACCAGGCGGCCATCGATGCCGCGCCGCACGCCAGCAGCACCAAACCCGGTGACCCCATCGTGCGCGATGTGAACGGCGACGGCAAGATAACCGCCGACGACCGGATTACGCTGGGTAACTACCAGCCCGACTTCATTGCCGGGATCACCAACAATTTCTCGTACAAGGGTTTCGATCTGTCGGTTTTCTTTCAGGGGTCGTTTGGCGGTGAAATCGTGAACCAGAACTACCGGTATTCGGGCTTCTGGAACAACGGCCGCAACATGTATGCGTTTGTGGATAACCGCTGGCGGTCGGAGGCGAACCCCGGCGACGGCATCCACCCCCGCGCTACGCTGAACCTGACGGGTTTACAGGATCAGTTCAGCAATCTTTTTGTGGAAGACGCCTCGTTTGTTCGCCTGAAAAACATCCGATTGTCCTACACGATCCCTGCTTCGTTGCTGGCCAAGACACCCTTCAAAACAACGCGGGTATACGTCAACGCCGACAATGCCTATCTGTGGAGCAAATACACCAATTACGACCCGGAAAACACGACCTATAACGCAACGAGCTATTCGGGCGGCAGCAACGGGTTGAATGCCTCGGGTAATGCACCAAACGGCGCGTTCGTGGGGGTCGATTACGGCTCGTATCCTGTGCCGCGCGTAATCACGGTGGGTATCAAAACAGATTTTTAAGGCAGCCTATACAACTGAAAAAGACCATGAAAACGATAAAACAGCTGCTAACCATCGTCTGTATCTGCCTGGCAGCGACAGGATGCAAAGAGACGTTTCTGGAACTCAAACCGATTTCCAACCCAACGGCCGACAATTTCAAATCGACCGATGATTTTGAGCTGGCGGTGAACGCGGCCTACTCGTCACTGTATGTGATCTACCACCCGGAGGGGGCCATGTCGTACGTAAACGAGCAGATGAGCGACAACGCCATCGTGTACAATATTGCGGGGATACAGGCCGACAAATGGCAGTTCAAAGACCTGACGCTGTCGACCACCAACACGGTCGTTTATCAATTCTGGCAGGACTATTACAAAGCGCTGTTCAACGCCAATATTGTGATCAACAAGATTGACGGAGCCAGCCTGGACGCAACGTATAAAGACGCAGTGAAAGCCCAGATGATGTTCCTGCGTGCGCTCTACTACTTTGATATGGTACAGACCTGGGGCGACGTACCCATCGTTACGACCCCGCTGACCGGCGAAGAAAGTTATAACGTGCTGCGTTCGCCCCAATCGGCCGTCTATGACCAGATCAAAGCCGACCTGACGTTTGCCATTCAGAAATTGCCCCTGGCTTCGGCGGTGACCATCACTGGCCGGGCCTCGAAAGGTGCCGCGCAGACGTTGCTCGGGAAAGTGTATCTCGCGCTTGGCGATAAAAACGCAGCCGCAACCGTGCTGAAAGAGGTGGTGGCCAGCAACCAGTATACACTGTTGCCTACCTACGCAGCGCTGTGGGGACCAACCGTGAAGAATACGAAAGAATCGATCTTCGAGATTCAGTACCTGGGCGGCAGCGCTTCAGCCCCATTCAGCCGCTATTACCAGACGTATTATCCGGTTACGGCTGGCCTGGGCTTTATTGGTACAGGTATGAATCAGGTCACCGACGACCTGTATAACGAGTATGAAACGGGCGACCCCCGCCGTGACCTGACCATCTCGTCCGGCTATACCAGCGGCACGACGTTTACGCCCCAGAAATTTCCGATCAAGTGGACGCATACCGGCGCTACGATTGTGAATGGCGTGTCGCTGTCGAACAACAATTTCATGGTGCTGCGTTACGCCGATGTGCTGCTGATGCTGGCCGAAGCCACCGGCGATGCCAGTTACCTGAACCAGGTACGTACCCGGGCCAACGTACCTGCGTTTGGCACGGTAACGTACCCAACGGCTAAATACCCCACGCTCGATCTGGCCATTGAGCATGAGCGGCGGGTTGAGCTGGCCATCGAGTTTCAACGCTTTTTCGATCTGAAGCGGACCAATCGGGCCGTTGCTGTCTTAAGCGCCAAGGGCAAACCCATTACGCAGGCCAAGCAACTGTTACCCATTCCGCAGATCGTTCGGCTACAGAACGACGCGATCGTTCAGAATCCCGGCTACTAAACACGAGCGCAGCAACGATATGGTAAATGGGCCAGTAGGGGTGATTGAACAGCTTATGGCAGAAAAACAGGGCGTTAGCCAATCACCTTTACTGGCCCATTTACCACCTTACAAATGACCACCAGCGAAGGGTAAGTAGTCGTGCGGTCGGATTCAGTGGGCGAAACCCGACCATATTTTATGGTACGGCTACCTGGCACGGCAGCTATCGTTCTGGTACAGAACGCCGTAGTGGCTACGCCTCAGATAGTGTCAATGGCCGGATCGATTCGAGGTGGCCGGATGGTTAAAAAAGTTTAATGATGATTGTTTGAGCATTAATACGGAAATTCGGGAGATGGTACCGGCTTTTCCCATTTTCGTATGGCACTTACTGACCCTTATCGTACACCACTGACGTTGCAGCAGGCTGCGCATCTGCTCAGGCGCGCTACGTTTGGGCCATCGCCCGCCCAGATTAAGCAGTTTGCCGGGCAAACACCGCAGGCTGCTATTCAGACCCTGCTGGCCACACCCGCGACCCCGGCACCACCGGTTGACCCAACCACCACAAAGCCGTTTGATACCCTGGCTTTCGATACGACCCTGCAGGGGACCTGGCAAAATGCAACCAAATACTGGTGGCTGGGCCTGATGATCAATGCAGGTGCCTCCCTGCGTGAGAAGATGGTTCTCTTCTGGCAGAATCACTTCGTCTCGACCG
Organism: Fibrella arboris; assembly: GCF_041321095.1. Taxonomy (NCBI): domain Bacteria; kingdom Pseudomonadati; phylum Bacteroidota; class Cytophagia; order Cytophagales; family Spirosomataceae; genus Fibrella; species Fibrella arboris. The sequence goes on from NZ_JBGGWE010000008.1 coordinate 33,711, forward strand.
CCGCCGTGGTCGCGGATGCCCGTTATATCTACCGGCAAAATACGGTGCTGCGTCGGCATGCGCTGGGTAACTTCCGGTCTTTTGTCATTGAGATGACCAAAGACCCGGCCATGCTTCGTTACCTGAACGGCAATCAGAACGTAGTGGGCAAGCCGAACGAAAACTACGGCCGGGAGCTGCAGGAGTTGTTCACGATCGGTGTGGGCAACTACACCGAAGACGATGTGAAAGCCGCCGCTCGGGTACTGACCGGCTGGACAGACACGGGCTACCGCAGTACGACCACTGTGGATATCACCACAACCTTCAAAGCTGCCCAGCACGACACCACCGACAAGGTTTTTTCGGCTGCCTACAAAAATACCGTCATCAAAGGGCGGACTGGCAGCACGGCGGGAGACACAGAACTGGGCGAATTGGTGGATATGATACTGGCTCAGCCCGAGGCCGCCCGCTTCATGGTCCGAAAATTATACCGCTGGTTCATCAATGCCGACATTACGGCCGCGATAGAGGCCAACTTCATTGAACCGCTGGCGCAGGTATTTCGGCAGGGCAACTACGAGATCAAACCCGTGGTGACCGCCCTACTGACCAGCCAGCACTTTTTCGACGATGCACTGCGTGGTTCCATCGTAAAATCGCCGCTCGAACTGAATATAGGTACGTTGCGCTTTTTCGGCATCACAGCGCCAGATGCCGTGCCCAATCCGACAGGGTTTACGCAACTGATGGCCTTTGTGCAGGCCAGAAACGTGGAGCAGCAACTGAATATCATGGATCAGCCGACGGTTTTTGGCTGGCGACCCTATTACGATACCGGCTTTTACGACCTCTGGATCAACAGCACCACACTGGCATTACGCGGGAGTTTCACCGATCAGCTCACGGCCGGTACAGTGAAGTTCGGGACCGAAAAGCTCGCGCTCGACCCGGTGGCGATGGCGAAGCAGACCACTGACCCATCAGATCCGGTGAAGCTGATCAATGAATGGGCCGCGCTATTTTTTGCTACAGACCTAACCCAATCACAACGCGATTTCCTGATTGATGAGGTCCTGATCGACGGATTGCCACGGTACGAATGGAACCTGGAATGGCAGACCTATACCAGCGACCCAACGAATAAAAATAAGCTGATGGCCGTGAGCATGAAACTGAATACAACCTTGCAGTACATGTTCCGCCTGGCAGAGTATCAACTTTGTTAACAATTTACAGTTTACCGTTTTCTGCTTACGGTTTACTGTTGCGCGGCTGATGAACCTTGTGGTATAAGTAGCCGCGCAACGGTAAACAGAAAACGGTAAACTCCCTTCCCCATGAATCGTCGTCATTTTCTTCAACATGCTTCCGCTTCGCTGTTGCTGCCCGTCCTGATCGATGGACTGGGGGCGAAGGCGTTTGGCGCTCCTGATTCGGCGTTTATGCAGACGCTGGTCCAACTGGCAACGGCCACCGATCGGGTGCTGGTCATGATTCAGCTGAACGGCGGCAATGATGGGCTAAACATGGTCGTACCGCTCGATCAGATGAGCAAGTACACCTCGTTGCGAACAAACATCGCGCTGCCCGAAGCGAAGGTGCTCAGGCTGACGAATAACCCGGCCACAGGTCTGCATCCGTCGATGACGGGGCTACAGAGTTTATACAACGACGGGAAAGTGTCGATTGTGCACAGTGTGTCGTACCCGACGCCCAACTTTTCGCACTTTCGCGCCAGTGATATCTGGTTCACGGGGGCCGACTCGTCGCAGGTACTAACGACCGGCTGGACAGGCCGCTACCTGGATGCCGAATGGCCAGGGTACCCTACCGCCTATCCGACGAAGGAAATGCCCGACCCGCTGGCCATCCAGATTGGCTATATTACCTCAACAGCTTTTGCGGGGCCGGGCGGTCCAATGGCTGTAGCGATTCCCAATCCGGACACGTTTGCCCAGCTGGTTGGTGACAAACCGGCTATTGACCCGGCTCCGGTGACAAACACAGCCGCCGGGAAGCATATCACCTACATCAGGCAGCAGCAATTATCATCGGTAGCGTATGCCGCACAAATCAAGACGGCGGCCGGTAAAGGAAAGAACCTGGTAACGTACCCAACGGGCAATTCACTGGCCGACCAGCTTAAGATCGTGTCGCGGCTCATTCACGGCGGATTGCAAACGCGGGTGTATTACGTGACGATCGGCGGTTTCGATACGCACGCCGCCCAAACCACGACCACCGATACCACGACCGGCACACACGCGAACCTGATGAAAATGCTCTCTGATGCCATCAAGGTGTTCCAGGATGATCTGCGTGTGCAGGGAATTGACGACAAGGTGGCGGGGATGACCTTCTCTGAATTTGGGCGACGGGCCATCTCCAATGCCAGCTACGGTACCGATCACGGCGCAGCAGCCCCGCTGTTTGTCTTTGGCAAGGGGGTGAAGACGAGCGTGATCGGTAAAAATCCGAATCTGTCGGACCTGGACAACAACAACATAAAAATGCAGACTGATTTCCGACAAGTCTACGCCGCCCTGCTGACCGATTGGCTGGGCGCCGGCAAACCTGAGGTGACATCGGTCCTGCAAAAGAGCTTCGACATCGTACCGATCTTCCAGCAAACCATTACGGCCACCGAACCACTGGCCGCGCCATTCCGGGTGTATCCGAACCCCGCCACCGATCTGGTAACGCTGGAAGGCGATGCCCTGCTGGCTGGTGTAAGCGGCGTGCAGGTATATGACCCGTCGGGGCGAGCCATGGGGGTTTCTGTAAGTCGGCTGTCAGATCGGACGTTGGGCATGAACGTACAACAACTGGCGGCGGGTACATACGTGGTCGCTGTTCAGGTTGGTGATCAGCGCGTTTCGGCACGAATGCGGGTGGCGCGGTAAACCGGAACAAAAGTTGTAGTTTCGTTCATCGTCGAAGGACCGCGTGACTGACCGCGTATTTGTTAGGCTGTCAGACCAAAAAATCCCCATTTGTTGTGCCCCATCTGCTAAAAAAAATGTTGTAGAGGTAACGTTAACTACATTCCACATGACTAATCAGAATCAGCCGAGAGTAGAATCCAGATACATTACCCCTGAAGACATCGAACGTGAGCAGGCCGCTTTTATGGCGCAGGTCTACGGCTGGATGAGCGTAGCCCTGTTGATCACCGCCGTTGTGTCTATTTACACGGCCTCGTCAGAGACGTTGCTATCACTGATTTTTGGTAACCGGCTGGTCTTTTATGGCTTGCTGATCGGCGAAGTTTTGATGGTCATGGGCTTATCGTCGGCCATCAATCGGTTGCGCGCTACTACGGCAACCTCCCTGTTTATCGTCTATGCGGCGCTCAACGGGTTAACAATGGCCTGTATCTTCCTGATTTATACGGGTACGTCGATTGCTTCTACGTTCTTCATCACCGCCCTCACGTTCGGGGCTATGAGCGTGTATGGCTACTTCACTAAAACCGACCTGACCCGCATGGGCAGTCTGTTACTGATGGGGCTGATTGGCCTGATCATCGCGTCGGTAGTGAATATGTTTCTGCATAACGAGCTGGTAAGCTGGATCACCAGCTTCGTGGGCGTGCTGATCTTTACCGGATTGACGGCCTACGATACCCAGAAGATCAAAGAAATGTACGCCGTAGGTAATACCGATGCTGAGTCGGACCGGAAAGGGGCGATTATGGGGGCGCTTCGTCTCTACCTCGATTTCGTTAACCTGTTCCTCTACCTGCTCCGCTTCTTCGGGAATAGGAAATAAGGCGGTACGGTTGCTCAGATTAAAAGCGAGAGTTTATTGGTTTCCGTTTGTTGTGTATAAGGTACAGCTACTCATACCTGTAGCACCCCAGTAAACAGCAATCGAACCCAGTAAACTCTTTTTTTTATGAGCCGCGCATTTCTTAAGAACGAATCGGCCGATGATCCCGTCGTGATTCCGGCGCGGGCACCGTTGCCACCGGGCATCAGCAATTACGTGACCCCACGCGGGCTGGCCTTACTTCGCCAGGAACTGGCCGACCTGGAGACTGAACACGCACAGGTTCAACTGAGTGAGGCCGACGAAACAGAACGTACCCGGCGACTAGCGCTGCTGAACGGCAAAATCGGGGCCATCAACCAGCGAATTGGCAATGCCCACGTGGTGAACCTGACCACCCAACCACCCGATGAAGTCCGGTTTGGGGCCTCCGTCACCCTTCGCCCCAAGGCAGGCGCTGATCGGCACCTAACGATCGTTGGCGTCGATGAAGCTGATGCCGCCCACGGCCTGATCGCTTTCACCGCGCCAATTGCCCGGGCCATGCAGGGCAAACGCATTGGCGATACGGTGCTGCTGCGTAACCTGAAAGGAGAAGAGGCTTTTCAGGTCGTGGCGATCGGGTACGGGCTTTAAGGGTCAGGTGTCAAGTTTCAGGTGTCAGGTGTCAAACGGTTCGCCTGTGGTTGTCAATCGCCACAGGCGAACCGTTTGACACTTGAAACCTGAGACTTGACACCTGCCCCTTTACTGCTTCTTCCCGCCTGGAATGGTTGGACGAACCTCGATTTTGCTGGGAAGGGTGCGGGGGTGCATGCTGAGGAGGTCGAGAACCAGTTTGCCGATATCTTCGGGTTGAATCTTCCAGGCATCAGCGTCAGACGGAGTATGATCACCAAATTCGGTGGCCACTGAGCCGGGCATGATGGTACTTACTTTGATGCCCTCGCCCCGAAGGTCGAGCATGATGGCCTGCGAGAAGCCGACCAGCCCGAACTTACTGGCATTGTAGGCCGATCCTTTCTCGAAGAAGTTCGTACCGGCCAGACTGGCGATGCTGATGAAGTAACCCGCTGTTTTTTTCAATTCACCAATGGTAGCTTTGGCCGAGTTGAAAACACCCGTCAGGTTGATGTCGATGGTTTCCTGCCACTGTTCGGGCGTCAGCTCCTGAATGGGGGCGAAATGACCGACACCCGCGTTGGCAATAACGTAGTCGAGGCGTTCCCATTGCTCAACGATGGCGTCGACCACGGCCTGTTGCGAGGCCAGATCGCGCACGTCGGCGGCCATGCCAATGGCGTAGCCTGCTTTAAGGCTATTGAGCTGTTGAGCGGCCTTGTCGGCGGCTTCCTGCGAACGGCTGGTGATAGCCACCTTCACGCCCGATTTAACGAGTGATTCGGCTACACCGTAGCCAATGCCTTTTGATCCCCCGGTAATGAGGGCTGTTCTGATATGATCTGCCATAGCGATATAAAGGCCGGGAGCGCTGTATAGGTTTCCACAACAGGCCAGATTTTAGGCAATAGTCCGTCTGCGGCCACAGGCGGTCAGCCAACAAAGCAGACGTCCAGGTCGTTAGCGCTATAACCAACAACAAATCACTCAACTATGAACTACGCCCCCATCCTGGCCACGTTCTGTGCCGTTGCCGCCCTGAACCTGTCTGCCTGTAAACAGACCGATAGGGTTGATGCTGGCGATACCCTCACAACCTCGCCAACCGGCACTCCGACGATACGTACCCAGACGCTGCTCACTGGCTACGAGATCATCTGGGGCATGGATTTTCTGCCGAATGGTGATTTTATTTTTGGCGAGAAGCGCGGGCGGCTCTACCGACGGTCAGGCCAGACCGTTACGGAGTTGACGGGCCTGCCCTCAGACATCAATACAACGTCACAGGGCGGGTTGCTCGATATTCGGGTGCATCCGAACTACGCGTCGACTGGCTGGGTCTATGCATCCTACGCGGCCTCGGCTGCCGGCACAACGAATACCCAACTGAAGCTGATTCGGTTTAAGCTAACTGGCAATACGCTCAGCGACGTACAGACGATCTTCCGGGCATCGGCCACTAACCAGTGGAAAGGCCATTATGGAAGCCGGATCGAGTTTGACCGGACTAATCTGCTGTACGTAAGTATCGGTGAAGGTGGCCCATCTACTTACGGCGGGGCGTCGTCGCCCAACAAGAATGCCCAGAACGTGCAGACAGAATGGGGGAAGGTGCACCGGATGACCGACGCAGGCGGTGTGCCGGCCGATAACCCCGTGCTGGCGGGCAATACGGCCCCGACAACGGTGTTCTCATACGGTCACCGCAACCCGCAGGGGCTTATCCGGCATCCGAATACCGGCGATATCTGGGAGAGTGAGCACAGCGCGAAAGGGGGGGATGAAGTGAACCTCATTCAACCGGGTAAAAACTACGGATGGCCACTGGTCTCGTATGGCGTCAACTACGACGGAACCACCATATCGGCCAGCCCAACGATGACAGGCGTTGAAAACCCACTCTATACCTGGACGCCTTCCATTGGTCCCTGCGGGCTGGCCTTCATTACCAGCGACACCTTCAAAAGCTGGAAAGGCAATCTGCTGGTAGGCGGTTTGGCACTAACGTACCTGAGCCGATTGGAACTGAACGGAAACCAGGTGGTGCGGGAGTCGAAACTGCTCGAAGGCAACCGCATTCGGAATGTGAAACAGGCGCCGGACGGCAGTATTTACGTGTCGGTTGAAAATCCGGGACGAATCATCCGGCTGGTAGCGGAGTAAACTTTGTGGCGTTGTGTGGCTTCGCGTTGTAGGCCACACAACAAAACCACCATTTTGCCGTTCGTTTTCCAACGCAGAAACTGAGTTTGGGGTCTAGCCAAGTATGGTAAAAAATGAACAGGTGTTACTATATTGCCTCGATTGACTTACTAAATTACCTCCCGAATTCCTGAACTCGCTACCGTGTGAAAACGCTACGTATAACGCTACTGCTCCTGAGCAGCCTGCAAACGCTGCTGGCCCAGTCGCCTCAGAATCTGAAACAGTTGCCCACCCTTCATTTTGTTCTCTCCGACAGCTCTGTCGTGTCTGGTCGGGTGGTCCGGCAGGATAGCAATATGGTGGTGGTTCGGAAACGGAATGGTGAGCTGACGTACCTGGAAACCTACCAGATTGCCCGGCAGTCGACGACCATGCCGCAACGTACCAGCCAGCCAGCGGAGTCGATCACGGTATTTAAACTGAAAGACGGGGCAACGGTCTACGGGCGTGTCGTTCGTCGCACACCGGTAGCGGTAGTGGTTCGGCAGCAGAACGGCACACAAACGTATATCGACCCGGGCGACATTATAAGCACCGGTACTACATCGGTAGCGGGCCCGCCGTTGCCAATTACCCAGACAAGCAACGCGTCTGTGGGCAACGTACCTGAAGGTGGCCTGCCGTATCTATTGAACAACCGACCTGCGTTCACGCCAGGGGCCGGGCAAGTGTATTACCGCAATGCCTACCTGCTTCGTAACGAGCTGGAGACCGGAATTACCAACGGATGGAGCGTGGGTGTCGTGTTTAACCCGTTACTGATCAACCTCTTTAAAACGTCGGAGTACCTGAACGATGCCATCTACACCAATGCGGACTTTGGTACGCAGCTCTACACACGCATCGGCATTCCGATTGGCGGGAAAGTGCGGTTCGGGCTTGGCCTGTTAACGCAACTGCAGCACCCCGACTATTCCTCAACGACTACTACAACGTTTATGGGGCAGGCGATGGCTACGTTTGGTGACCGTCGGAGTAATGTGACAGTAGGCTACACGTTCCGATTGGGGAGTGACTATTCGTTCCTGCTAACTGAAGGAGCCGTAGCGATCGGGACCATGCAGGCGCTCAGTCCATCGCTCACTTTTATCAGCGATAACACGATTAAAATAAAAGCCACTTTCGGACCACTGGCCCGTCTTTCTGCTGCCCTGCGGATTCACAGCCGGTACCACGCCTTCGATCTGGGTGTTTTGTCGGCCGTAAACCAGTATTACAGCTATTCCTACGGTTATTCGTCTATCAACCTCCGCTTCCCCGTGTATCCCTACCTGGGGTACAATGTGCAGCTTGGCCGCCGCTAGCCTCGGCGAAGGACCTCGCGAAAGCAATCAGTCTAGCGTTGGTCGCCGTTCATCAGTGCCCGTGCATCCTGGTAGATGAGGTTGCGTTTCCAGAAGAGTTGCTTCACCATGGGCACGTGCTCCTTGCCTGGCATAACGGTGTACTGGCTTGTCACTCCCAGCGCCAGTAGCTTCTCATAAAAGGCTTTTGTGCCGGTGATAATGCTCGGGTACGTTTTTGCGCCGGTATAGAGCAGCATGGGCGGTGCTCCGGCCTGCACACGATACATGGGCGAAACAGTCCGCCAGCCTTCGGGTACGTTGCCAAACGAGGTTAGGTATTGCCTATCGTTGGGGTATTCCATTTTCTTCAGGTAATCATACATGTTGATTCCCGCCGGGTCATCGAGAATGGCGCCTTTGACCGGATTCCTGGTTATTCCCAACGGAGCGAACAACGAGTTGTCTACCGCAAGCAGGGCGGCCAGTCCACCGCCGGCCGAGTGGCCCATTACGTAGATACGGTTGGGGTCACCGCCGTACTCGGCAATATGCTGGCTGGTCCAGGCAACAGCCGCTGCACAGTCGCTGGCCATAGCAGGCACCTGCACGGCGGGCGAAAGTCGGTAACTGATAACGACGGCAACAACGCCTTGCTTAGCCAATCGCCGACCAACGAACCAGTAGATGTTTTTGCTGCCGCTAGTCCAGTTGCCACCATGTATGAACACAACAACCGGATACGGCTTATCCGACGTTTTGTTGGGCCGGTACACATCGAGCATATTCTTCTCGGCAGCGTAGTCAACCGCCGTCGTGGCCTTGTAGGGTATGTTTTTGTATCGCTTGCTGGTCAGGGAAAAACCAGCAGCAGGCGATACCAGGGAGATGAATAAACAGAACAAGGCCAGTGCAGGCCGGATCGGGAAAATGTGCATAGGTTGGCTGGGGAAGGAAACCCCGGCTATACTAACGCAGTTGGGCCGTTGGTAGTTTTCATTTTGTTGGCGGAGCCCTGTCCCGTACTTTCGTTCCTATGGAAGATCGCCACCCGTCTACCGTACTGGAACCCACTACGGATGCTGAACGTACCTACCTCATCGACATGCTGATTGCCACCCGGGATAGTCTGCGGCAGTCGCTGGCTGGCCTCACTGAGGCTCAGGCGCACTTTAGGCCCGCTCCCGATCGCTGGTCGATCGTTGAATGCATGGAACATATTGTGCTGGTTGACCGAGGGATCGTCAGGAGTATTCAACAAGCCATGGGCGTTCCTGCCGATGCAAGTCGACGGCCTACGCTCCAAGTGTCGGATGTGTTCGTGATCAAAGCGGTTCGTAGCCGGGGAATGGCCACCTCGGCCCCCGCTCCGTTTGTGCCTACGGGTCGTTATGGCGATGTGCAGACGGCCCTGGACCTGTTTGAGCAGCAGCGCGAAGCGACCATCGAGTTTGTGCAAACCGGGAAGGACGATTACCGGACGCACTATTTTGAGCATCCGTTTCTGGGTACGCTGGATGTGTTTCAGGCATTGCTGGTCGTAGCCTCGCATGGTGAACGGCACCGCAAACAGATTGACGAAGTGAAGGCCGATCCCGGTTTTCCAGCCTAGTTTGTGCTTAGTCGATGACAGAGTTACCCATACTTTATCAGGACAGCGGACTGGTAGCCATCAACAAGCCACACGGACTGCTGGTCCATCGGTCATTCATTGCCGCCGATGCCAGCGAGTTTGCCGTACAGCTCCTTCGTGATCAACTGGGGCGACGTGTGTATCCCGTGCACCGCCTCGACCGGAAGACCGGTGGTGTGCTGCTTTTCGCCTTGACCGAATCGCTCAATTCAGTCATGCAACGGCAGTTTGCCGATGGACAGGTGCATAAGACATACCTGGCCATTGTGCGCGGACATACCCCTGACGCACTGGATATAGATTACCCTCTTCGCCGGGATGATGGGGATGGAAAGCCGGGAACCTGGCAAGAAGCGTTTACAGCCCTGAAAACGCTTCAACGTACCGAGGTGCCGATTCCTTTCGGGAAACACCAGACCTCGCGGTATTCGCTGGTCGAACTCACGCCGACAACGGGCCGGATGCACCAGCTTCGGAAACACATGGCCCACGTTTTTCACCCGATCATTGGTGATCGACCCCATGGCTGCAACAAACAGAATAAGCTGTTTCTCGAACAGTTTGGCCTGAATACCATGCTGCTACACGCCCGGCAACTTCAATTCGCTCACCCGGAAACTGGCCGGCCAATTGGTATTCAGGCGCCGTTTCAGTCAGAATTTAGCCGGATGCTGGGTACGTTGTTTGGCGTTGAAGGGCCTATCATTTAGCGTGGGTTGCTTCCGCGGGACTGCTTCGACTATACGAAAGCAACCTACAGCGCGACTTGCCGTAACTATTTCGGTTTATCGGCTCCTTTGGGTTTCAGCACCCCACGGGCAATTGGCTCTGGCTTAGAGGTTGGCGTTTCATAACGAATCAACTGAGCCGTTGGAAACTCCTCTTTCGGAACTTTGGTCATCACCAGTTGATACGACCGGGTACCGACAACCAGGTTTGAATACAGGACGTATTTGCCATTTTCGCGGGGCAAATCCCAGTTGGCGAGTGGTGCTTTGCCCAACGCTGCCACGTCGTCGGCAGACAGTGCTGAGTAGGTGGTATCGGGGACGAACTGTTTGCCACTAACGCCCTCAATGACCGACACAACGGTGGGAGGGGTGGTGGCTGGTTTGGTCTGCGCCAGTAGAAACTGACTGGTAAACAGGCCTATAATCAGCGCGCATAACGTCTTCATCGAACACAGGGGCGACTTATTCTATCGCCATAGTATTCTTTTAAAAGCAATTAAAACGCCTATTTGTTCAACAGCCGGTGTGGCATGGGATGAGCCGGTAAGGCCCCCAATCCCCTGATTATGCAAAGGAAAGGGTAGCCGCATCGATCAGCTGAATGCGCTTCCCCATCTTCTTTTGAATAATGCTGAAATGATGTTCATCGTCGGGGGTGACAAGCGAAATTGCCTCGCCTGATGCGTCTGCGCGACCAGTGCGGCCAATCCGGTGAATGTAGTCTTTAGGCGACCGGGGCAGCTCATAGTTGATCACGTGCGGAAGGAACTGGATATCGATACCCCGCGCCAGTAGATCGGTCGCCACCAGCACCGGAAATTCACCCAGTTTGAACGACGCTAACGAATCAGTACGGGCATTCTGGGTTTTGTGCCCATGCATGGCCATCGCCCGAATGCCGTTTTTGCCCAGTTTTGCCACCAGATTATCGGCCGAACGTGTCGAGGAGACAAACACAAGCACCTGGGTCAGCTTCCGTGATTTTATCAGATGTCGGAGCAGTGCACTTTTTCGTTCAGGGGTTACCCGGTAGGCGGTCTGCTGAATCTGATCGATCGGTGTTTCTTCGTCCGCGATCTGAATCTGAACAGGCTCATGAAGCAGCATACTGTTCATCTGCTGGATCGCCTCGCCCAACGTGGCCGAAAATAACACGGTCTGCCGCCCGACAGGGACTTGTGCCAACACCTGGTTCAACTCATCGGCAAACCCCAATTCCAGCATTTTGTCGGCTTCGTCGAGCACCAGCGTCTCAATTTTTGCCAGCTTGCCGGGGCGTTGGGTTAACAGGTCCAGTAGGCGGCCGGGTGTGGCTACCAGCACGTCGGCATCGCGAAAGGCCACCAGCTGCGGATTGACAGACACCCCGCCAAAGACGGCTACCGTTTTAAGGGGGCGTGGCAACGACGCACTGAACGTCTGGAACACATCGGCTACCTGAGCGGCCAGTTCGCGGGTGGGTACCAGCACCAGCACCTGCAGGTGATCGACACTGCGCTGGCGTTGAAGCCGCTCGAGAAGGGGCAGAACGTACCCAGCCGTTTTGCCGGAGCCGGTTCGGGCAATGCCCAGCACATCGCTGCCCGCCAGAATAGCCGGAATCGCCTCCTGCTGGATAGGATAAGGCGTTTGATACCCTTGTTTGGCTATGACACGGAGCAGAGGCTTTGACAGGCCGAGGGACGTAAAGGACATGGTCGACCGGTTATTTCTTACCACTCCGCTTGATGGGGCGGCCGTATTTCAGCATCTTCTCGGCGGCATAGTCGCGCCGCACATTGACCTTCTGATTTTTCAGCGCTTTTTCGTGGAAAGCCGGACCAACATCGTCGCGTTTGGGCGCCTTCACGGTGATCGTCTTCATGTTCACCTTCGGCTTTTCTTCCTCGATCAGCACGGGCGAGATCAGCAGATCGGCCGGGACGGGAACCATCGGGATGGGGTAGTTCATCAGCGTCTCAATGGCCATCTGACGGTCCTGTTCCGCATCCGTGATAAAGGCAATGGCGATGCCCTTCTTATCGGCCCGGCCCGTACGGCCAATCCGGTGAATGTAGCTCTCCGGCTCTTCGGGCAGGTCGAAGTTGATCACGTGCGACACGTTGGCCACGTCGATACCCCGCGCCACGATATCGGTCGCGATCAGGACACGGATCGTACCGTCCTGGAACTGGTTAACGGCTTCGAACCGCTTCGCCTGTGCTTTGTTCGAGTGTATCACGCCTACCTGACCGGGGAATCGCTCGTCTACCTCATCGAAAAGCACGTCGGCAAACGCTTTCGTCGAGACGAAGACCAGCACCCGGTTCATCGACTGGTCGCGTTCCAGCAGGAGTTGCAGCAGGTTTACTTTTGTGTTGAAGTTCGGCACCGGGTACGCCATCTGCGAGATGCCAGCCAGCGGTGTGCCGGCCGGAGCGGCTTCAACCCGCACCGGGCTGGAAAAGAACGTCTCGATGAGTTGCTCCACGTCGGGCGTGATCGTGGCCGAGAACAGCAGGTTCTGCCGTTTGGGAGGCAGCAGATCGAGAATGATCTTGAGCTGGGCGCGGAAACCCAGATTCAGCATCTCGTCGACCTCATCAATGACCAGCTTCTTAACCGTTTTCATCTTTACGGCCCCCGACGTTAGTAGGTCGACAAGTCGGCCGGGCGTGGCCACCAGCAGATCAGCGCCCTGTTGTACGTCGGCCAACTGTGGTTTCAGGTTCACGCCACCATACACGCCAACCACCGTCAGGTTGATGCAGGCTGCCAGCTGCTTCACTGTCTCAACGACCTGCACCACCAGTTCGCGGGTGGGGACCAGCACGATAATTTGCGGGGTACGCTCTTTAATAAACTGGTACTGACGCAGGCAGGGGAGGAGGTAGGCAATTGTTTTACCCGTACCCGTCTGGGCAATGCCGCAGACGTCGCGCCCCGACATCACCACCGAAAAGACACGCTCCTGAATGGGTGTTGGGGTTGTCAGGCCCATATCGGTCAGGGCGTTCTGCAGCGGTTTAGTAAGATTGAGGTCGGCAAACGTCATGGTCATGCTGGCTGGTGTTGCGCAAAGGTACGGCATACGCGGGCGGCAAACAGAAAACCAGCGTATAGGTAGATAAAAGGTAAAACAGACCCAATAAGGTTTCCTGCTCGACATATCGGGTTGATTCGCTGTACTTTTGCGGCATGACAGACCCACATACCCATGTGCTTGCGGCCCTCGGCATAGCGGCCTTGAACCCCATGCAGGCGGCAGCAGAGCAGGCTATTCTGCCCGGCACCGACACGTTTTTGCGGGCGCCTACCGGCTCTGGCAAGACACTGGGCTTTTTGCTGCCCGTGCTGAAACTGCTAAAGCCCGACCAGCAAACGGTGCAATGCCTGATAGTGGTGCCGTCGCGCGAACTGGCCATGCAAATCGAGCAGGTGTGGCGCTCCATGTCAACGGGCTTCAAGGTGAATGTATGCTACGGAGGGCACTCCGTTGAGACGGAAGTGAAAAACCTGAGCAATCCGCCCGCTCTGCTGATTGGTACGCCCGGCCGTATTGCCGACCACCTGACGCGCCGGACACTGGCCACGACCGGGATCCAGACGCTGGTACTCGATGAATTTGATAAGTCGTTGACGCTCGGCTTTCACGACGAGATGGCGTACATCGTAGCGCAACTACCGAATCTGCAAACCCGGGTGCTGGTATCTGCCACATCGGGTATTGCCATACCGGATTTTATCGAGCTGCATAACCCAACCCAATTGACATTTGAGGCCGACGAAACCAAAACGGGTAAGCTGACCCTGAGAGCTGTTTACACCGATGGGCCCGACGATCGGGCAACCTTGTTTCGGCTGCTGTGCGCTTTGGGCAGCGAGTCGGCGCTGATCTTCTGTAACCTCCGCGGTACCGTTGAGCAGCTTAGTGACTGGCTGAACAACAAGGGGTTGTACACCGCCGCCTATCATGGCGCCCTGGAGCAGGTAGAGCGGGAGCGGGCGTTGATTCGTTTCCGGGGCGGCAGCGTAACGTACCTGGTCACCACCGACCTCGCCGCTCGTGGTTTAGATATTCCCGATATGAAACACGTGATCCATTACGAGCTGCCTGCCCATGCTACGGAGTTTACGCACCGAAATGGCCGAACCGCCCGGATGCATGCGGCTGGGGCGGCCTATGTGCTGCTCCCCGGCAACGTACCTGGCGGAGGTGACGCCAGACCGTACTATCTGCCCGAGCAGCTGGATGCATTCACCGTTCCTTCACAGACTCCGGTGCTGCCCGAGCCGCCTGCCTACACCACCGTTTATATCAGCGGTGGGAAGAAGAACAAGCTCAACAAAGTAGACATCGTGGGCTTTTTCGCGCAAAAAGGACAGCTCGATAAAGCTGACCTGGGCCGAATAGAAGTGGGCGATTTTATGTCGTTCGCCTCAGTGCGTCGCACCAAAGTGACTGAATTACTCAGCCGAATTGAGAACGAGAAGATGAAGGGTAAAAAATATAAAATCCAGATCGCCCGTTAAGGCAGAGCGACAGCGCGGGGCTGCGATTTTCACCAGAAAGGCCCCGGTGAGCAATTGCTCACCGGGGCCTTTCTGGTGAAAATCGCAGCCAGCTTACATGCCTTCTTTTTTGAGCTTGCCCTGCATGGCGTGACGTAATTTCTCCACTTTAGGGAGCGAAACACCCTGGATGTACGGTTGATCAGGATGCAGTTTGCAGTAGTTCTGATGGTATTTTTCGGCCGGGTAAAAGGCCGTGAACGGTAACACGTCGGTCACCACTGGGTTGGCGTAATGCTTCGACGCGTTGACGCGCTGGATCGCCGCCAGGATTTCCTGTTTTTCGGCAGGAGTCCGGTAAAAAGCCACCGATCGGTAGTCGCGCCCAACGTCGGGCCCCTGCCGGTTCAGGGTAGTCGGGTCGTGTCCGGCGAAAAAGGCATTGAGCAGGTCTTTGTAGCTGATCACTGTAGGGTCATAGTAAACCTGAACAGATTCCGCGTGACCGGTTTTGTCGGTGCCTACCTGTTGATAGGTAGGGTTGGGTACGTTGCCACCGGCATATCCCGAAATGACTTCACGAACGCCCCTGAGCTGATCGAACCCTTCTTCCTGCGCCCAGAAACAACCGCCCGCGAACGTAGCAACGGCTTCGCCCGCTTTCAATTTAGGTAACGCAGCCGGTGTCGATTCATCGCCCTGAGCCAGGGCCGTCTGGCCAATAAGTAAGCAACTGATGACAATGAGTTGTAGGAATCGCATGATGGTTGGTGTTTGAAAAATATACGGAATTGCCACTGATCTGGCTTTTTCGCCTTCCCTTTTTAAACAAAAATTCGTGGGGAATAAGCACCGAAGACACCTGTTTTTTTGTCAGCCATCAGGCTGGTAGCTACGCGGTGACGTAGCTAATAGCCCGCCGCCTGCCCATCTTTTCGCATCTCAGACGCCCCGCGATAAATACGATTCACGGCATCCCACAAGATAGCCTGATACCCGCCAAAAAAATCAGTATCGGCCAGCCGGTGCCCCCGACGGGCCAGTTCATTTCTTACTGCAACGGGCACGCCACTTTCAAGCGCCAGCCTGCCGCCATCGGTCATGAGCGTACCGGTGGGTTCGCTGCTGCCGGAATGGCTGAACCGGGCCGCGTCGCCAGCTTCCTGTACGTTCATGCCAAAGTCGATGATGTTACACAGAACCTGCACGTGGCCTTGAGGTTGCATGGCGCCGCCCATCACACCAAAGCTTAAAAAGGGCTGTCTATCTTTGAGGACAAACCCGGGAATGATGGTGTTGAATGGCCGTTTGCCGGGGGCGTACACGTTGGCGTGGCCGGGCTGCATGGTAAAACTGGTCCCTCGATTGTGAAAGACAAACCCGAGCCGATCGGGAACCATGCCGCTGCCAAATTCCAGCATATTGCTCTGGATCAACGACACCATGTTGCCTTGGGCATCGGCAACGGTCAGGTAAACGGTGTCACCTGCGCGAAGGGCAGCCTCGCCCGCGTCGAGGCGAACCGATGCTTTTGCCGGATCGATCAGCTGACGACGGTGGGCTGCATAGTCTTTAGAGAGTAGCCAGGCAAGGGGTACTTTCGAAAAATCGGGGTCGGCATAATAGCGGGCCCGGTCTTCAAAGGCTAATTTCTTGGCTTCGACCAGTAGATGCAGGTAGTCTGCGCTGTTATGTCCCAGTTTGGCTACATCGAAACCTTCGAGGATATTGAGCATCTGCAACACCGACACACCCTGTCCGTTCGGCGGTAGTTCGAATACGTTGTAACCCCGGTAAGTTACCGATACAGGCTCCACCCACGTACTACGATGAGCCATTAGGTCGGCCTTACGCAGAAAAAGGCCCGCCCGTTTGGCATATCGATCCATCGCGTCGGCCAGCGAGCCCCGATAGAAGGCGTCACGCCCCCCGCTGGCAATTAACTCGTAGGTGTGTGCCAGGTCCGGATTCCGAAATAACTGCCCCTCAACAGGTGGCTTTCCGTTGATCAGAAAGGTCTGCTGAAAATTGGTGAACTCCGAGATGTCACCCTGATTGGTTGCCAGTCGTTGTGCGGCTGCTTGCCACGAATAGGCAATCACCTGCGGTACCGGCGCCCCTTCGTGCGCATACTGGATACTGGGGGCCAGCAAGGTGCGCATCGGCAGCTTCCCGAAGCGGCTATGAAGCTGAAACCAGCCATCTACAGCGCCGGGCACCGAAACTGATAGCGGACCATAGAGTGGTAGCTGCTTTCGCTGGCCCAGAAGCGATTGTAACTGATCGTACGAAAGCCCTTTAGGCGAACGACCGCTGGCATTCAGCCCGTACAGTTTCTTGTCTTTCGCCGACCAGACAATCGCGAACAGGTCGCCCCCGATACCACCGTTGTTGGGCTCGACCACGCCTAGCGCGGCATTGGCGGCAATGGCTGCATCGACAGCCGTACCGCCTTTCTTCAAGACGTCGAGACCAATCTGCGTGGCCAGCGGATGACTGGTCGCTACCATGCCATGCGTGCCCAGCGTTGGGCTCCGGGTCGCGAAAGAAAGGCCACTGATCCGGTCGCCTTTCCCCGCCGACTGCCCAAACAAGTTGCAACAGGCTAACAGAGACAGGAAAAAGAGACTACTGACACAAAGAGGTTTCATAGGATACGGGCGCTACAAATCGACAACCTATCGGGTAGAAGATGCGGCCGTAAACAACCTACTACAGGCAGTTACCAGCGACGTCCGCCAAAACTACCCCGACGTGCTCTCCCCTGATGGCCGTACCCGTATCCATAGGTCAGATTCGGCCGAACTACTACGACAGGTGGTGCGTAAACAACGGGTGGCGGACTCAGTACAACGCCGGGTGGCGCAACGACAACCTGCGGTTGGCCCGGATAAGGTTGGCCATACTGGTTATAGCCGCCGTAGTGGCCAGGGGCCTGTCCGTAGCCATACCCATTCGGATAAGGTTGATTGGAGCGCCCGTAGCCGTTCGGGTAGTTTTGACCATATCCGTTGGGATAGCGTTGCCCGTAGCCGTTGGGATAATTGGGTAAACATGTAGCCCCTCCCTGATAAGGCTGCTGGTATCCAGAGCCATACTGGGCGAAACTAGTTGTGGCCACGCTTAAAAAGAGACAGGCGGCCAATGCACTTGCTTTGCAGGTATTCATCGGTATGCTGGGCTTTCGCTCAGTTTATCCGTTAGATCGACCTGCCCGTACTGCGTTTAATACCCTTCCTGCCAAACCGGTTAAAGTTTGGTTAATTGTTGCAGGTCAGCTAACGTACCTGAAATCAAGGGTTTAGCGGCGGTCTCGTTAGGCTAGTCGGCCAAAGCGTTCGTAGGCCTGGCGTTCCAGTTCTTCCCGATGGTCGGGATGCGCGATGTTGATGAGCAGGCGGGCACGCTGCCGGAGGTTCTGACCGAACAGATCGGCGATGCCCCATTCAGTAACTACGTAATGAACGTGGGCGCGGGTGGTGGTCACGCCGGCCCCTTCCTTCAGGAACGGAACAAGCTTGCTGAGGCCTTTACTGGTAACCGAAGGGAGCGCAATAATCGGTTTACCCCCCTCCGAGAGCGACGCACCCCGGACAAAGTCCATCTGCCCGCCAACGCCCGAGTACTGCATCGTGCCAATCGTATCGGCGCACACCTGACCGGTCAGATCAATTTCAATGGCCGAGTTGATAGCGGTGACCTTTGGGTTCCGTCGAATGATGGCCGTGTCGTTCGTGTAACTGGCCTGCTTCATCGCCACCGCCGGATTGTCGTGAATAAAGTCGTAAACCCGCTGGCTGCCCATCACAAAGCTCGATACGATCCGGTATGGAAGCACCGCCTTGTGTTCGCCGGTGATCACGCCCCGTTCAACCAGATCGATGATGCCATCGGTAAACATTTCGGTATGGATACCCAGCCCTTTGTGGTGAATCAGTTCAGCGAGTGTGGCATTGGGAATACCACCAATACCGAGTTGCAGCGTGGCGCCATCGTCGACCAGGCTCGCCACATACTGTCCTATTTTGCGGTCAGTTGCATCAATCTCACCCGGACGAACCTCATAGATAGGCTCATCGACGTCAATGGCGGCATGAAGCATCGAGAACGGAATGAGCCCATCACCGTGGGTACGTGGTACACGGGGGTTTACCTGCGCAATGACATATTTAGCTGACCGAATGGCCGCCAGCGACACATCGACCGAGGGGCCGAGTGAGCAATACCCGTGGGCGTCGGGCGGCGATACCTGTATGAGGGCTACATCAATCGGCAAAATTTTTCGGCTGAAGAGCAACGGGATCTCACTCAGAAACACGGGCACGTAGTCGCCAATGCCCTGTGCCAGTTGCCGTCGCATATTGGCCCCGATAAAAAACGAGTTAGGCTTAAAAATACCCTCGTATGCCGGGTCCAGGTAGGGTAGATTCCCTTCCGTGTGGATGTGACAAATCTCTACATCCCGGAGGCGGGCCGACTGCTCAACCATTGCCTTGATCAGTACGTGGGGCGTTTGGGCTACGCTGTGGATAAACACACGGTTGCCGCTTTGTATGGCCGATACGGCCTGCTCTGGAGTTGTCATAGTCGGAATTGCGGGCGTAAATATCACGCCTGATAAACCTTAACTGGTAAGATAGTTGCTGAGAAATTTAGGTACGTGGCTGCTGACGACTTCGATCAGCCGTTAACAGCCATCATTTGATATACCCGTCTGTTTTTTTAATCATTTTTCTGATACCTTGCCCCGAAAAGTATATCCTGAGCATATTCTATGAAATTCACCGCTACCGTTCTCTTTCTAAGCGCCTTAACGTCCGCGTCTGTGCTGGCCCAAAGCCAGATCGTTGTGCCAGACAATACGCCAGTGGCGATCAGCTCCGACAATGGAACCACTAACCTGTATGTCGGGCAGAGTACTACGCTGGCCAGTGGAGCCACGGCCAACACCTTTCTGGGCAGTCAGGCCGGGCAGGGCAACACGTCAGGCGCACGGAACACATTTATGGGGTTAAAGGCCGGTTTCCCCAACACAACCGGCTCGAACAACACCTTTGTTGGGTTTGAGTCGGGTAAAAACAATACCGATGGCAGCGACAACGTATTCATGGGCTACAATGCCGGGCAAAGCCTGCGTGGTGGCCGTGGTAATAGTGGCCTTGGTGTAGGCGCGGGGCCGCTGGATACCGACGGCGACAACAACACGTACCTGGGTTACCAGGCGAACAGCGCGGGGAAAGGGCTGTCTAACGCTACCGCCATTGGCGCCAACGCCCGGGTGCTGAGCAGCAACGCGCTGATTCTGGGTAACGGCGTGAATGTTGGCATTGGTAACTCATCGCCCAATAGCCTGCTGGAATTAACGGCCCGGGCCAACCATCAGAGCGGCCTGCGGTTCACAAACCTAACGGCACAATCGCCGGCAGGGCAACTGGTGGCCGAGAAGTTCCTGACGGTCTCCGACAAGGGCGATGTGGTGCTGGCAAACCAACTGACTACCAATCAGTTGGTGGTGCGTACCCAGTCTGCCAGCCAATGGGCCGATTATGTATTTACTCCGACCTACGCCTTGCAGCCGCTGAACGAGGTAGAGAGCTACATCCGGCAACACGGCCATTTACCGGGCCTACCGGCGGCCGCTGAGATGGCCGATAAAGGTGTCGGGTTGACTACGTTGTTGACCACACTGGTACAAAAGAATGAAGAGCTAACCCTGCACCTGATTCGGCAGCAGAAAGAAATACGGGCACTGCAACAGCAGCTGAAAAAGCAGAAGCGGTAGGCGACAGCCGTATTACACGTACAGAAGCCCGGTAGTCAGACAATTTCGCGCTGGCTACCGGGCTTTTTATTGTTGCTGTATCTTTGCAGCCCCTTATGAATGACTCTCTGAAAGATACCCTCGTCAGTGATGCCCACTCGGTACGCTGGCAGGAAGCCTGGAAAATCCCCCGTTTTAGACGAATGGCCATTGGTGGATTGCTGCTGGTTTGTGCGTTGCTGGCAATGTGGCCGTCCTATCTGGCGATGATCGAAGCCCGAAAGGGTGTTGTCCTCCATGATGTTGTCTTGAACAGCCTACCCCGGCATGACGTTTCACTGCCGGTTTTTCTCAGTTTGTGGGGAGCCGCCCTGTTACTGATCTACCGGGTCCAGAAATCGCCGGCTCTGTATCTCCACTTCATCTGGGCGTATGCCTTCCTGTTTATTGCCCGTATTATCAGTATTGGCCTCACCCCACTCGACCCGCCACCCGGATTGATTGAGTTGCGGGATCCCCTCAGTAATTATTTCTACGGCGCTAAGTTCATCACCAAAGACCTGTTCTTTTCCGGGCACACGGCCAGTATCTGCCTGATGGCCTTTTGCCTGATACGCCCCCTCGATCGCTGGCTTGTCTTTATCGGTACGGCCATTGTGGGCATTGGCGTGCTAATTCAACGGGTGCATTATACGGCTGATGTGGTGGCGGCCCCTGTCTTTACCTACGCGGTCTATTGGCTGGCCCTACGATTCACCAGCAAGGCCTTGACATAGACTCCACTAGCTACCGTTTTGTCTGCTTAATCTATTTTTTGTAGTGGGTATTGATAAACTTAGTAACTAGTAGTCTAATCAATTCTGTTGATGAAGACTCATTTGGTTCTACTCATTGGCTGTCTGGTAGCGTTAAGCCAGCAGGCTGACGCTCAAGCACCGCGAACAGCTGATTCGTTAACAACGTACCTGAAAACTCACCCACCGGCCGATACAAGTTACCTGCGAGTAATGGATAAGGCGATCTATGACCTGATCTATAGGAAAGCTGACTATGCCCGTGCCGACTCGCTCAGTCGGCAAATGGCCGATGTCGCCATACGGCTTTCCGACTGGATGCGGTTGGCCGGCGCCTACCGTAACCGGGCGTCGATCTACCTGATGAAGGCCGAGTATGACCAGGCACTGGTCTATTTCCAGAAAACACTGGAAACGGCGGAACAGCACGCATTGCCCCCTCAGACTATATATGGCGCACTTTGTAATCTGGCGGCGGGTCATGATAAATTGAATCACGATGAGCAGGTGCTCCAAACGGCCCTGCGGGCAATAAAACTACAGGAGCAACGGGGACTGAAACCCCGCTACCCGGTTCCGCACCGGCTCATCGGCGGCGCGCTCGTTCGGATGGGCCGCCAAACGCAGGCCATCCCTTATTACCAGGAAGCCGCTACTATTTTTTGGGAAAATGGCGACCAGCGCGGTATTGCCATCTTCGAGAATCAGCTGGGTGATTTCTACATTGAGCTTGGCCAGCCACAGCAGGCGCTGGGCCATTTCAGGCAGTCGTTGGCGATGGCTGAAAAACTTCAGTTTGACCTCTTGCAAGCCGATGCCCTGAACGGTATCGGCAACGCCCTCCGACACTTGAATCGACCTGCCGAGGGAATACCGTATCTGCAACGTGCCTTGCAAATTGCTCAAAAACAAGGAAACAAACTGGGAATCAGTACTTTTTATGGCGATCTGGGTCAGTTGTATCGGGCGCAGAAAGACTACGGGCGGGCCGAGACTTATCTGAAAAAAGCGATTGACCTGGCCGATCAGAACAATTTTAAAGAGGAACTGAAAACGTATTCGCAACAGCTTGCGGATCTATACGCCCAGCAGAACAAGTACCAGCAGGCGTATGTGTTTCAACTTCAAAAAAATAAACTGATCGATTCAACGGCAACGGTACGCACCAATGCCGCTGTGCAGCGCCTGTTACTGGCTTACCAGGCCGACAAGAAGGGGGCACAAATCCGGCTGCTCGAGAAAGAAAAACAACTGCACCAGGAAGAAGCCAGTCGGGCCCGCTGGCAACGGAATGCCTTACTGGCGGGTGGATTGCTCCTGCTATTGCTGGGTACGTCGGTAACAGCCTGGCTCCTGAACCGGGCGCGTGTTCGTCGGTTGCAGGAAGCGCAGGAACTACGGAAACGGATTGCCCACGACCTGCACGATGAAGTGGGAAGCACGCTCAGCAGTATTTCGTTATTGAGTGGGATGGTCAATGATCTGATTGCTCAGAAACGGCCCGAAACAGTAGAGCGGGCGATCACTAAAATCAACACCGATGCCCGGCAGATCCTGGATGTGATCGACGAAATTATCTGGACGATCAATCCGGGCAACGACTCGCTTCAACGGATTATCCTTCGCTTGCAGGAATATGCCCAGCCGTTGATGGAATCGAAGGCGATCAAATTCTCCGTCATCACGGATCCCGCCCTGGAAAGTGTGCCTATTTCCATGGATGTCAGGCAGAATTTGTACCTCATCGGGAAGGAGGCGATCAATAACCTGGTAAAATACTCGGGCGCTACGCAAGCCACCATGCGGTTCAGCTACACCAGAGAGCAGC
Organism: Fibrella arboris; assembly: GCF_041321095.1. Lineage (NCBI taxonomy): Bacteria > Pseudomonadati > Bacteroidota > Cytophagia > Cytophagales > Spirosomataceae > Fibrella > Fibrella arboris. Next base: position 56,814 of record NZ_JBGGWE010000008.1, read on the forward strand.
TTCGGGTGTCGATCGAAGATAATGGGCGTGGTTTTGACGTGAATCAGCCCAGCGAACGCACTGGCCAGGCCAGCATGCGGCAACGAGCCAGGGCAATGGGCGGTGTGCTGGCCATAGAATCGGTCACCGGTAAAGGAACAAAACTTGAACTGGCTGTGAACAAGTAGTACCCCTCACGAAATCGCCTATACCTGAGGCAAGGAACACTTTTTGCCCGACTGCCGCTTAATGAATTGGGAAGCGATTGGCCGGTTACAGGGCAGACGGGATCCTGCGGTCAGCCGAGATGTATTGGTAATACTACGAAAAGGGATGCCTGGTCAGGCATCCCTTTCTTGTGCCTTTATATTATTGATTTCTCTCGACAAACAGGCTTTTCCCCTGGTTGCGGTTACGATACTATTCAGAAGACAAGTATTAATTTATTAAGCGCGAAAACGTGAGCGATCAGCGACAATTTGCTGGCTGTCATAGTAAATCAGGTAGTTTGGGCTGCTTTGCTAAAGTAATTCCTCAACCTTGCTGCATGCTTCGCCACGTTACGTTACTTCTACTCACGTTTTTCGCGGTCACCTCAACCGCCTTCAGTCAATCGAAAGATACGCACGCATTAACGGGCTATGTTCGGCAGGCAGGTACTAATACGCCAATAGCCGGCGCAACGATCTTTGTACAGGAAACGCGTGCGGGGACCGTTACGGATAAAGACGGCTACTTTATCCTGCCACTTGTCAACGGAAGGTATTCTGTTCGCATTTCGCACATCGGTTTTGTCACGGAAGTACTAACGTTTGTCGTTTCCAGGCAACTGCTGGTTACTATCGAGTTAGGGACCGATACGAAATACCTGGAGGAAGTAGTCGTTCAGGCCGAAGCACCCGACAAAAATATCCGAAAGGTGGAACTGGGCGTAACGCAGTTGACCATCAAGAATATACGCCGAATTCCGGCTTTCATGGGTGAAGTGGACGTTGTGCGGAGCCTGCTGCTGTTACCTGGTGTTACATCAGTAGGGGAGGGAGCAACCGGCATCAATGTTCGGGGGGGAAGCATCGACCAGAATCTGGTTCTGATGGACGATGCCCCCCTGTTCAACACCAGTCACCTGCTGGGGTTCTTCTCTGTGTTCAACCCCGATATTGTGCGTGACCTTACCCTGCACCGGGGGGGGATCGCGCCCAGCTATGGGGGCAGGGCCTCGTCGGTGCTGGACATTAAAATAAAGGAGCCGGAAACAGAACGCTGGTCAGCCTATGGCGGCATCGGTATCGTGTCGAGTAGGGCGGGGGTAGAAGGTCCCCTGATCAAGAACAAACTGACGGTGCTGGCTGCCACCCGGGTATCATTCAACGACTTTCTGTTCAGTCTCGGCCCGGCCAGCCTGAGTGGTACAAGGGCTAACTTCTATGATTTCACGACTAAAGTGAAATGGCAGCCTTCGGAAAAACACACAGTCACCAGTACGGGCTACTACGGTCGCGACATCTTTAAACTGCCGGCCGATTCGCTCTCTGGAGTAGAGATCAACGCTTCGTCGACACAATTCGATTACCAAACGTTGGCGGGCACGATCCGGTGGAACTACCTGATAAACGGTCGGCTGAACCTGAATACGACCGCTGTATGGAGTCAGTACAGAACGGAAACATCGGCTCCCGACTCGGCAAACCAGTTTAGTCTGGTCGCCGACGTGTTGCACAAACAGATCAAAAGCGATCTGAGCATAGCCTATAATGAGCGCCATGCCGTGCAGGTTGGCCTCAGTGCAATTGATTATTACATTCAGCCGAACAAACTTACGCCCGGCCCTTTTTCCAATGCCTTGCCGTTTGCCCTGCCCACCGAGCGCGCCTATGAACTGGCCGCCTACGCACAGGACGAATGGAAGGTATCGGAAAGTACGTCGCTGCTGGCTGGCTTACGCTACACTACCCTGCTGAACGCTGGCCCCACCACGGCACGTACCTACGGCTCCGATCTGCCCCGGCTGCCCGGTACGGCAACCAGCACAACGGCTTATGGAGCTGGTACGATCTATCACTCATCGGGTGGTATTGAGCCTCGGCTGGCCCTGCGGGTAACGGTGGGAGAAGGGAGGTCGGTGAAGATTGGCTATAACCGCATCCGGCAATACATTCAGCTGGTATCGAACACCACGGCCGCCCTGCCCACCTCGCGCTGGGTACTCAGCGACGCGAACATTAAGCCGCAGATTGCCGATCAGTGGTCGGCCGGGTATTTCATGAATGGAAAGCAAAACGAGTACGAGGCGTCGGCTGAGGTGTATTATAAAACGCTGACCAACGCCATCGACTACCGTGATGGGGCTAACCTCCAGCGTAATGCCGCCCCGGAAACCGATGTCTTGCAGGGGAAAGGGCAGGCGTATGGGCTGGAGATGCTCGTGCGCAAAAACAAAGGCGCCTGGACAGGCTGGGTTAGCTACACCTACGCCCGTACCCTGCTGACGATCAATAGCCTCTTTCCTGATGAGCAGATAAACGGCGGGAAGGCCTATCCGGCCAACTTCGATAAGCCACATACGCTGAATGCCACAGCGACGTATCGGCCCAGTTTGCGGTTCAGCCTGTCGCTGAATTTCACCTACAGCACCGGGCGCCCCATTACGCAGCCGTATGGTCGGGCGCGGCTCAATAACGTGATCGTACCGATTTACGTAAACCGGAATCAGGAGCGCATTCCCGACTACCATCGTCTCGATTTTTCGATGCTGTTTGAGCAGGACCCCGCCAAAAAACGGAAGGTGCAACAGAGCTGGAACTTCTCTGTCTACAATGTGTATGCCCACAAGAACGCCTATTCGGTCTTCTACAAATTCGATCCGCGCCAACTGACCGACGCCTTCAAGCTGTCGATCTTTGGGACCATCTTCCCGTCATTAACCTATAACGTCCGGTTTTAGACAACCAGTACTTTCGTCATGATCATGAACCGACACGTTTTCCGCTACGTACTTCACCTGTTTATCTACGGGTTGCTGGTGTCCTGTGTAACGCCCTACCAACCCGAAACAAAGTCACTGGCCGCCAAGGCATTGATCGTCGATGGCTTCATCACCGATCAACCTGGTCCCCATCAGGTAACACTCAGCTATTCGGCCGATTATACGAGCACGGCCATAAATTTCATTGTAACAGGGGCCCTTGTTTACGTGTCGGATGATCAGGGGAAACGCCAGGATCTTGTTGACATTGGGAAGGGCGTGTACCGCACCCCCGCTACGTTTCAGGGCCAGCAGGGACGTACCTACAAACTATTTATCAGCCTGCCCGATGGCCGGAAGTATGAGTCGAAGCCCGAAACGATCACCCCCGCGCCCCCAATTGATCGGATCTATGAAGAATACACCACGAAACCCATCGCCGGCACAAAGAGCATAGATAAAGGCTTCAACGTGTATCTGGATACGAAAGACCCGGCTACAACCGGCAACTATTACCGCTGGATATGGACTCATTTCGAGCCTTTGACCCTTTGCGAAATCAGGACGGTGACAACGCGTGGAGTGTCCAATGAATATGGTTATACCTGTTGTCAGGACTGCTGGGATGTGATCCGGTGTGCGGGTGGTAACTGCAATAACCTGGCTTCCGACGAGCAGATCAATGGGAATGCCATCAGCCGACAGTTCCTGTTACGGGCCCCCTACACATCGAATACGGGTTATTATATCGAAGTAGAGCAGCTAAGTGTGTCGAGGGATGCCTACCAGTACTATAAAACCATTGAGAACCTGACTTCAACGAATGGGGGGATTTTCGATGCGGCTCCGGCTTCGTTACGCGGAAACATCGTGTCAGTCACGAACCCAGGCGAAACGGTCTTTGGCTACTTTAGTGCGTCCGGTTCACAGAAAGTACCACACGTTGTCGATAGAACAAAGGGCGACGGATCACCTAACTTCATCATCCTGCCACCCCCACCGCCACAGCCACCGTTACCACCCTGCTCAGCCTGCGTGGAGAGCGATGGCCGCACCCGGGTGAAGCCCCGCTGGTGGCCTTATTAAGTCTTCAATGATGAAAAGCTGCCGGTCAACCATACGGTCAATAGCGATGATGCTGGTTTTCGGCTGGCTGCTGGGCTGTATTACGCCCTATCAGCCCGAGACGAAATCGCTCGACGGGAAGACGCTTATCGTAGAGGGCTATATCACCGATCGGCCGGGGCCACATCAGATTACGCTCACCTACACGGCCAACTTTACCTATAATGCGGTCAACTACATCGTTGATGGCGCTACCGTTTATGTTACCGATGATAAGGGCAACCGGCAGAATTTTACGGGTATCGGCAAAGGGATTTATCGAACGCCCGCCAGCTTCCAGGGACAGACAGGACGTACCTACAAACTCTCGATCACACTGCCCGACGGGCGACGCTATGAGTCTAAGCCTGAGTTGATCAAACCGGTTGCGGCCATCGATCGGATCTACGACGAGTACACCGAAGTGCCAACAGATGGGGTTAGTGCCGACAAAGGCTTCAACGTGTATCTGGATACGAAAGACCCGGCCACCACGGGTGACTACTACCGTTGGATATGGACTCATTTTGAGCGGTTAGACTACTGCAATGTTGTCACGTCGGTTGTTGGCGGAACAGCTACTGACTACGGCATTTATTGCTGTGAAGACTGCTGGGATATCATTCGGTGCAGCGGGTCCAACTGTGTGAATACGATGACCGACGAGCAGGTGAACGGGAACGCCATTACGCGCCAGTTCCTGCTGCGCGCCCCCTTCGTCGCGCGCAGTGGGTACTACGTTGAACTGGAACAGCTTAGTCTGTCGCGGGGAGCTTATCTGTACTACAAGGCGATTGAGAGCCTGACCAAAAATAATGGCGGTATTTTTGATGTAGCACCAGCCCCGCTGACTGGTAATATCGTGTCAGTGACTAATCCCGGCGAAACCGTGATCGGTTATTTTAGTGCCTCTGGTGCTCAGAAAGTCCCTTATGTCGTTGACCGAAATAAAGGCATCGGCACGCCTAACTTTTACTATAAACCACCGCCATTGCCCGGCATACCACCCTGTATTGCTTGCGCAGAAAGTGACTATAGAACGCGTATCAAGCCCCGGTGGTGGCCGTTTTAGTGTAATTTTGCCCCATGGCTACCAAGTTCCTCATCCTTCGCTTTTCGTCGATCGGCGACATCGTGCTGACAACGCCCGTGGTTCGTTGCCTGAAGCAGCAGGTGCCCGATGCGGAAGTGCATTATGCGGCAAAACGGTCATTTGCCGCGCTGCTGGAGGATAATCCCTACATCGACAAAAAGCATTACCTGGAGGGGTCATTACAGACGCTGGTGAAGCAGTTACGTGCCGAACGATTCGATTACATTATCGACCTGCATCAGAACCTGCGTACCAGCCTTATCAAGCTCCAACTGGGCGTAAGATCGTATTCGTTCGAGAAGCTGAACCTGAACAAATGGCTGTTGGTGCGTTTCAAAATCAATACCTTACCCGATCTACATATTGTTGACCGCTACTTGGCCACGTTGCTGCCGCTGGGCATCAGCAACGATGGAAAGGGGCTGGATTACTTCATTCCGTATAAAGATCAGGTAGAGCCGAACTGGCTTCCGGCCACGCATCAGACTGGGTACGTTGCCTATGCCATTGGTGGACAGCATACTACCAAGAAACTGCCCGTCGACCGGATGATCGATCTCTGCCGGCAGATCGATTACCCGGTTGTGTTGCTGGGTGGAAAAGAAGATCAGACAGCCGCCGAAAGGATTGAAAGAGCCCTTGGGGCAGACTTGATCTACAATGCCTGCGGTCGGTATAACCTCAACCAGTCGGCCTCACTGCTCCAAGGCGCCCGCCTGGTATTCAGTCATGATACAGGGCTGATGCACATTGCGGCGGCGCTCAAAAAAAAGGTGTATTCAATCTGGGGCAATACGGTGCCCGCCTTCGGCATGTATCCGTACAAAACTCCCTACGTAGTACTGGAAAACAACAAACTTGATTGCCGTCCCTGCTCAAAAATAGGCTTCGATAAGTGCCCGCGCGGGCATTTCAACTGCATGAATGAACTCTCATTTGACTTCGATATCACGGAATTAAAACGCCAGCGCGGGGTATGAGGTCGTAGGCAACTACTTGGTTTACTAAGTATTGAGAGTAGTTTATTCTACGTTCTCATACTCGTTCCCTTATGACCCGAACCGCCGACAGTACCGTGGGCCAGCGTAGTCAGCCAGACGGGTATTTGCGCGGATCGGTCAGTAGTACCACCAACGGAATAGCCTTCGTTCCCACTTTCTCACCAGGTAGACCACCTACCATCTTCGAGCTGTCTGTGGGTGGGAAACGACTCAGTTTCGAGCCGCCACTTCGGTGTGCATTGGATGGTACACCCTGGTCATTTTTATTCTGGTGGCGGTATGAAGTAGTCACTGCCAACCGATTTCGCGTGCGCACCGGGGCGCATCCTGCCCTTACTTTCAGCGCCACACCCAGGCGGTAGATGGCGAGGCTAAGCAACTCGTTAACTCATTGCGCCCCGACGCTTTGCCACCGCTGAGATTGCACCCAATTGCTTCCTGAAGCTGGTTTATGCGGTCAAAAAAACTATGTACGGCAGTAGCTGAGTGTTCGTGGACACGGCATATTGGGTAACTTCGTTCTTCGGACTACCAGGGTAGCCCCGCCTGACTGTCGTTGTGATGAATACTAGCGAAACCATTGACGAGTTTTATGAGCGAAAAGTTGGGGCAGAAGCCCTTCGCTGGGTACCCGATACCCTCAAAAACGAGATCGGGCATTTCACTATTTTTCCCCTGGAACCAACAGAACCCGACAAGCCTAAATCCCTGCCTTACAAACGACGGGATTACTACAAAATCATGCTTGTACTGGGCAACATCGACATGCACTATGCCGACCGGGTCATTACGATAGATGGTCAATCGCTGGTCTTTTCCAATCCACAAATTCCTTATAAATGCGACCGCCTGGACCAGATAACGGGCGGCTTTTATTGCATATTCAACCCGCATTTCTTTCACCGATTTGGTAATCTGACCCAGTATTCGGTCTTCCAGCCCAACGGTGATCACGTCTTTGATCTGTCGGACGAGCAGGTCCTGTATGTCAGCTCGATCTATAAAAAGATGTTCGACGAGATCGACTCCGACTACATCCATAAATATGATGTGCTGCGTAATCTGGTGTTCGAACTGCTGCACATTGCCATGAAGATGCAGCCGTCGACCAAATTCGATACACAGCCTATCAATGCCTCGCAACGAATTGCTTCTCTGTTTCTGGAACTCCTGGAACGGCAATTTCCGATTGATGAAAACCATCCCGGTATTGCGCTCCGCTCGGCTTCAGACTTTGCCAGCCAGCTTAATGTGCATGTCAACCACCTGAACCGGGCGGTGAAAGGAACGACCCGGAAAACGACTTCCCAACTCATTGCGGAACGGGTGCTACAAGAGGCTAAGATCATGCTTCGGCACAGCGCCTGGGGCATATCAGAAATCGCCTATGCCCTGGGGTTCAACGAGGTGACCCATTTCAATAACTTCTTCAAGAAACACGTTCAGCTAAGCCCGTCTAAGTTTCGGCAGGGTTAATCAGCATCAGGGGTTATACTGTCGGGAACGATGTTGCAGAGAAATGGAACGTACCCGATAGATAAACGCTCGCCTCCGCTTTACATAAGTGACTGGTACTCTTCATTGCCAGCCTGCCGACTGATCGCTGTCGGGCGGTTAAGAAGCACCGGCAATCGAACCACCTATCCATATGACAAAGAGAGTCGCTATCGTGACGGGAGCCGCCCGGGGAATTGGGCTGGCTACCGCCACCTTGTTTCTGGCCGATGACTGGCAAGTGGCCTTGGTTGACCGCGACGAAACAGCACTACAGCAGGCCGCCGGGGCGTTGCCAGGTACGTTGCCGATTCGCTGTGATGTCTCGATTCCGGCTAACGTCACGGAGATGGTCGCGACCGTATTGACAACATTCGGACGGATTGATGCGCTGGTCAATAATGCCGGGGTTGCCAGCTTCAAGCCGCTCGAAGACATGGATTTTGACGATTGGCGAACCGTTATGGCAACCAATCTGGATGGTGTTTTCCTTTGCTCGATGGCCGCCGTTCCCGCGTTGAAAGAAACCAAAGGGGCCATCGTCAATATAGCGTCTATCTCGGCCGTACGGGCCAGTACCCTTCGGGTGGCCTATGGCACGTCGAAAGCGGCCGTGGTGCATTTAACCAAACAATTGGCCGTGGAACTGGGCGACTATGGCGTGCGGGTAAACTGCGTCTCGCCAGGCCCGGTCAAGACAAAGCTGGCCGAAGCCGTTCACTCTCCCGAAATCATTAAAGCATATTACGACGGTATTCCCCTGCACCGCTCTGCTACCGAACTGGACATTGCGGAAACCGTTTTCTTCCTCTGCTCCACCAAAGCGGCCTACATCACCGGACAAATGATTGCCGTGGATGGCGGATTCGATGCGGCGGGAATCGGCCTGCCTGCCCTTCGTGCAGCCAGAGCCTGACGTTGAGTTGACCGATATAAACGCTTGGGCCAATGCAGAGCGGTGGCTTCAACGATCCGTTTGATTTTCGTAAGTTCCTGTTTGGTTTTCGTTGTTTTCTGAGCGGTTATTTCGTCAATTTTGCCTTGTCTAACTAGCACATCGGTATGCGTACAACAATGCAAAAGCGCACAGTAGGAACGAACGGCCTTGACGTATCAGCCATTGGGCTGGGCTGCATGGGCATGAGCTTCGGCTACGGGCCGGCCAAAGACACGGCGGAGATGATCCGGGTGATCCGGGCTGCCGTAGAGCAAGGCATTACCTTCTTCGATACGGCAGAAGTATACGGGCCTTATACCAACGAAGAACTCGTTGGCGAAGCCCTCGAGCCGTTCAAAGGCGAGGTGGTTATTGCTACCAAGTTTGGTTTCAATATCCAGGATGGCAAAATGGCGGGTTTGAACAGTCGGCCGGAGAATATACGGGCGGTAGCCGAAGCGTCGATGAAACGATTACGCGTTGAGGTGATCGACCTGTTCTACCAGCACCGCGTTGACCCGAACGTACCTATCGAAGACGTGGCCGGCACCGTACGCGACCTGATTCAGGAGGGTAAAGTGAAACACTTTGGCCTATCGGAGGCGGGGGCACAAACCATCCGCCGGGCCCATGCGGTTCAGCCGGTGACGGCCCTGCAAAGCGAGTATTCGATGTGGACCCGTCAGCATGAGAAGGAAATTATCCCGACCATCGACGAATTGGGCATTGGCCTGGTGGCCTATAGCCCATTGGGTAAGGGATACCTGACAGGTAAGATTGATGAAACTACCCAGTTTGCGGCCGGTGATATTCGTAACACGCTACCCCGCTACACGGAAGAAGCCCGGGCAGCCAACAAAGCGTTGCTCGATCTGCTCAATCAGTTTGCAGACCGTCACCAGGCCACGAACGCTCAGATTGCCCTGGCGTGGGTACTCGCTCAGAAACCCTGGATTGTGCCTATTCCCGGCACCACGAAACGGCACCGCCTGACAGAAAATAACGGAGCCGCCGCCATTCAGCTAACGGCCGACGAGCTTCAGGACATTGAAAATGCTTCCGCTCAGATTCAGGTGGTCGGAACGCGCTATACCGAACAAATGGAGAAATCGACAGGCCTGTAATGACGCTGGATGGGGCATCCGGTGCCGTGGTGAACGTGCCCAGGGTCTGATCATCTACCCACCAAAGACCTGCTTTTAAAAGAGCGGGTCTTTTCTCAGGTACGTTGCCGGTCGACGTTTTGCCAAAAAGGACGGCCTTTTAGCATGTCCGATTCAGTAGCAATGCCTTCGCTCGACACAACAAACACGTTTCCTGCCTGCGGGGCGGGCCATTGTTTGGCAACTGACACAACGGCTTCGGCCACCTCTTCTTTCGTTTGAGCCAACGTCATCCCGGCAACGAAATCGGCTTCCGAAACGCCCATGAATTTGGCATACTCAGGCACTACAGCATCGCCCGTACCCGTATCTTTCATGAGCCGCCAGGGGGCCAGCGTCAGGAAGCGCAAGCCAAGTCCGAGTCGGTCCGAGGCCAGCTGTGCGTAGTTTGCCAGAAACATCTGCATCCGCTTTGCCCCCGCATAGCCGCCCGAGATGGGTGAGCCGCCCAGGGCCGCACCGCTGGCTATAAACAGGATGAGCGTACCCGCCTTGGCAGGGGTCGTGAGCGCAGACTGCAACAACATGTACGATGCCTTTACATCGATGTTCCAATTTGTGCTAAACGTTTCCCAGTCCAGCTCAAATACGGGTTGGGTGGGTGGTGTTGCCCCGCCAGCAAGGATCACCACATCGGGTGAATCCTGAAAGATGGCTTCAATTGTACTGGCGTCCGTCATATCGGCCTGCAACGTGCGCACAGCAGGAAAGTCGTCCGCAAGGTCGGTAAGCGATTGGGAATGCCTGGCTACGACGAGTACATCGGCGCCTGCATGGTAGAAAGCTCCGACGATGGCGAGACCAGTGCCCCGGCTTCCGCCAATGACTACTATTTTTTTATTTGTAAGCAGGTCCATTTGAAAACAACGTGTGAAAGAGTGAATGCCTATACGTAAGTAGACCCCTTATTTCTCAGAAGGGATTGGTTGTTCTGAGGCTCGGATTTCCTTTGCCTTCGGTGAATAGGCGGGACAAACTGCCATTGATAAAGTGCGTCCAGCCCTGCGTGCAGGAGTCATAGCAGGCCACGTTGGGACGTAGACCCACGTGAGTGAACAGAAGCTGTGTCTTGTCGCCTGTTGGGCTGATATCGAAATGGATGGTTGTGCCGGTCCACTCCTGTTTGTTGTCGAAGGAAGCGAGGCAACTATCGGTCACCAGCCAGGTAATTTTTCGCGCTGGAAGAAGCGCAACAACTTTTTGCGTTGATACATGAATACCGGTAAAATGGACGGTAAACGCATCATTGAGTGTTTGTGAATTGCCCGCTACATTTTCGGTCCACCAGCGCTCAACATCATTAATCATATTGAAAACCTCTTCCGGACGCTGGTCCACCAGGAGTGTTGTTGTGAAATCTGCTGTTTTCATGCGTTTCTTTCCTGATAATCAACTTGGTCTGACAAAAGTAATGGCTTGAAAAGGCATGTGACGGGTGTGAATCAGCCATTGTGCCGGGTTGATTTAGACAAGTTCGGCTGGTAGTTTTGGCCTAAAATCGGGTCATGAAACACGTAACGATCGTAGTCCCCAAAGGCAGTGCCAACCTAAGCAGTATAACGGGCTCGCATGAAATTCTGACCAGCGCGAATGCGTACTGGCAGCGGCAGGGAAACAGGCCCATGCTGGAAGTCACGTTGGCCAGCGTAGTGGCTGACGTAAAACTGGATGCCGGCTTTGTTACGGTTCATCCCGTTCCTATTCGGACGATCAAAAAGACAGATCTACTGATCATTCCTTCGGCCCCTTACTCCGCTAAACTGATCAACGAAAACGGCGAGCTGATCGACTGGATCAGGGAACAGTATCTGGGAGGGGCTGAGATTGCCAGTATGTGTACCGGCGCCTTTCTGCTGGCTGCAACTGGCCTGCTGGATGGGAAAAGCTGTTCAACGCACTGGAGTGCGGAAGCCAGTTTTAGGCAGCTGTTCCCTGCCATCAAGCTTCAGGCTGACAAACTCATTACGTTCGAAAAAGGCATATACACGAACGGGGGGGCTTACTCTTTTCTGAACCTGGTCATTTTTTTAGTCGAGCGATATGTTGATCGGCAAACGGCCATCTACTGCTCGAAAATCTTTCAGATCGACATGGAGCGAACCTCCCAATCGCCCTTCTTTATTTTCCAGACCCAGAAGAACCACGGCGATCGGCTCATTGAACAGGCGCAGACATACATCGAAGAAAACCTGGGCGGAAAGATCTCTTTTGAGGAACTAGCCGCCAGGCTGGCCATCAGCCGACGCAACTTTGACCGGCGTTTTAGCAAAGCCACCGGTAATACGCCCGTCGAGTATTTGCAGCGGGTGAAAGTCGAAGTAGCTAAAAAGTCGCTGGAAAAGGGCCGAAAATCCATCTTCGAGGTCATGGAGGAAGTTGGCTATTCGGACGACAAGGCGTTTCGGGAGGTATTCAAAAAAATAACCAGCCTGTCGCCCCTGGAATACAGAGCGAAGTACAATAGGGAGGCTTCGTCGGTATAACGTTGGGTATCGCGCTAAGGCGTTGCCAAAAGCCATTCGCCAGGGCTGAGGGGGCGTATGGCCAGTTCCGACACCAGAAAGCTACTTTCTGTCTAAATTGCCAGGGTCCAGTGTGACATGCCGGATCCGTTGCCGCTTCCAGGTGTAGGTGATGTGAAGCAACCCGTCGGCTGTCTGAATCACGGCCGGATAGGAGTATTCGCCAGGCTCATTTTCAAGCACCGCCAGTGTTTTCCAGTCCTGTCCATTCGCTGAGATAGCTACATGCAATGGCGTGCGGGGACCGCCAAACTGACCAGGCGTTGGCGAGGCAGGATTATACACCAAAACTTGCCGGCCATCAGCCAGCGTGACGGCATCGGTACCCGAATTTGGGTTGGGCAGGTTGGTCTTTTGCAACGAAGACCACGTTTTGCCCCTATCGCGCGACCATGTTTCCAGAATAAAGCCACTCTGCTGACTTCGACAAAGGGCCTGAAGCACCCCGCCCGGATGAAACAGGAGGCTTGGCTGAATGGCTCCATCCGTAACGCCGTCGTTGATAGGGGGCGTCTTTTGCCAGGTCTTCCCCCAATCGGAGGTTTGCTCGAAATGCACGCGCCAGTTATGCTCTTCGGAGCTGCTGGGACATAGCAACGTACCTGAGGAGAGCAACACCGGTTTGTTTTTGATTGGGCCGAGAATGCCATCGGGCAGGCGTTCTGCCGGTGACCAGGTCTTTCCGTTGTCGGCTGAGCGCTTAAGCATGCCCCACCAGGTCGATGGGCTGGGCCCTACCTTATAAAACAGCAACAACTGGCCGTTGGGAATCTGAAATAATACGGGATTCCAGCAGGGTAGGTGCTTGCCATCTGCCTGAACGCCCGTGGCCACTTCGACCGGGGGAGCCCATTGCTTGCTGGTGCGGAGGCTTAGCCAGATGCCTACATCAGGATGGCGCTCGTACTGCCCGCCAAAAAAAGCGGCTACCAGCCCCGCTGGTGTTTCGGCCAGCGTGGAGGCATGACACGACGGAAAGGGGGCCTGTTCATAGAGCCAGTCGCGCTGAATCTGCTGGCTGACAGCCTGAGCCAGACAGGATCGGATGAACAACGAACCGCAAAGACCGAGGAAAAGGGTGAAACGCATCATGGGCTGAAAATACAACTGAATGGGAGGCCTGCTGCTTGGGCCACCGGGTTTATCGAGAGTGGTACCGCGATAACGCCAACGGGTCGACGCAGCAGCGCCCCTGAATAAAGTCAGGTGGCTGGGTACGTTGCCCGTCGTGCCTATCCAAATGGCCAGCGAACGTACCCCCGCAGGCCTGGCGCATACAGGCGGCTGGCGACGTGGCCAGTCCGACCAGCGCTATGGAAGGGAATGGTAGAGCCGACTATGTACTTCAACATCACTTTTTGCCAAGCTGGGGGTGAATCCAGATGAAATCCAGGTAGGCCAGGTTGGCTCCTTTGTTGTAATAGAGGGTGATCAGGTTTGGACCGGCAGTAGGAAAATAGATTTCACCGATGGTGGCTTGTGTCCAGCGGTGATAGTCCCCCGTGTTTTCAGGCAGCACAAGGTTAGCCGCTTTGACACCATTCAGCCATACCGACGATTTATTGTCCTGAAAGCCGTAGATCGTACTGATCCTGTACCGCCCGGGTACTTTCACGTCAACCGTGTAGTTGGTCCACTCGCCATCGTCCTGCCAGCCGATGTATAGCTGATTCACTTTTGGATCGACCTTGTTGGGATGGTTGAAATCGGCGAAATCTTTGGTGAATGAAATGTCGACCCCTTCTTTTTCCCGGAAGTGGAGCAGGTAGTCGGGAATACCCGGCCGAAAATGGGCTGGCTCCCGGTTCAGTTTACCGCTTCCATTATTGATCGGATCGGTATCGTGGTAAGCAACACCTTCGCCGCCCAGGTCATAATAAGCCAGTTCTATCCGGCCGGGAATGGACTGAGCGCCTTTGGTATACTCGGCATCTCGGAACGGTTTACCTGTATACGCTTTCGGTATCTGCGCAACAAGTGTTGAACTGGTCAGGAACAATAAAACAGGAAAGAAGACGTAAAATCTCATGGATAGGTAAAGGGTCAGTTCAGCAGGGCCGATACGGCTTCGTCGCCGATGGCCGCCTGAACAGGTCGTGGATGCTCATCTGTAAAAACCCGAAGCGACTCGGGGGAAAGCAGTGTATTTCGACTTTCGTCGGGTTGCCCGTTTGTCAAAACGCGATTAAGGTCCAGCCCCAGGTTCGTGGCTAGAAACCGGTAAGCAGCAAAGCGTTTGCCGGGCCCGTAATCGTGTCCTTCGTCGGGTAAATGAACGTTGGCTACCTGGTTCTCTGCATTGTACAGCCGGTAAACGCCCTGCATGAATGGGTACTCAACGGCTGGCGTATTCTTGGTCCAGTCTTTACCGTCGGAGATCAGCAACAGCGGGCGGGGAGCAATCAGCGCCGCGAGTTCAGCATTGGATGTTTCGTGGGTGGGGCGCTTATGCACGGGCATGCCACTCTCGCAGGTACATCCGCCAAAAAAATGAGCCGATACCATCACCACCGGTACGGCCACCGCAATGCGGGGATCAAGCGCGGCCAGCATGAAGGCCTGCGTTCCCCCGCCCGATTCGCCCGTGACGCCTATTCGCGTCGGGTCAACGTCGGGCAGGCTAAGCAGAAAATCAACCGCCCGAAGGCTGTTCAGCGCCTGCATTTTCAGGGCTTTCGGAATCTTGTGTTCGCATTGTTTGCTGTCGCCGTAGCCGATCATGTCGTAGGCAAATACGACAGCGCCCATCCGGGCCAGGGTAGCGCACCGTTGCTGGGTCGATTCGGGTGTGCGGCCATCCAGCGTTTTGGCGTGTCCATGCTGACTCAGAATGGCGGGTCGTTTACCTGTCATGCCTAGCGGGCGGTATAGGTTGCCCGTAACAAAAATACCCGGTATGCTCTCGAAGGCCACATTTTCGACCGTATACCCATCCAGTTGCCGCAGGCTATGGCGGAGGGGTTTCAAGGGGGCAAACGCTGGTTTTTCGGGCAGCTCCATCCCGTCGCGAAGTCCCCGCCGAAGCAGGGTCGCCCGCTTTTCCCAGGCCTCACGGGTCAGGTACGTTCGTGCTGTATCGGCAAGGCGTTTAGCGCCTTCCGCTTCAGCATAATAAGCACCCTGTCGCAGGTCGGGACGGGCGGGGTTGGGCTGGCCAATAACGGTCAGCGATACACACAGACCGCTGACAATACCAGGAAACTGGGCGAAACGAAGCATACTGGCTAAAGCACTGAGCCAGTATGCTTCTACCGGTTGTCGGTATGTTGCCTTACCCGAGACCTACCAATTGTACAACCGCATCACGGTAGGGTTCTACAGGATCACTATTCTTGTATTTTACCGTGTTTCAGGGAACAACAGTCACCTGTTTTTGGTCTTTATTCAGGGGCGATTAGCCCGTCAACTACAAGCATGGGAAAACGAAAAGACGCACACGTTCAATCGTCAGACGTTATTTTAATAGGTGCGGGCATCATGAGTGCTACGCTTGGGGTAATGCTGAAGGAGCTAAACCCGGATATTACGATTCAAATTTTTGAGCGGCTCGATCAGGCCGCTGCCGAGAGCTCGGACGCCTGGAACAATGCGGGTACCGGACACTCCGCTTTCTGCGAACTCAACTACACGCCCGAACGCGAAGACGGCACCATCGAAACAGCAAAAGCCGTGAAGATTGCCGAATCGTTTGAGCAGTCGAAGCAATTCTGGGCCCACCTGGTTGAAGAGGGCTTTCTGAAAGACGCACCTAATTTCATTCGCCCCATCCCACACATGAGTTTCGTGTGGGGCGAAGACAATGTATCGTACCTACGCCGCCGGTACGAAGCCCTGACCCAGTCGCATCTGTTTCAAGGCATGCAATACACGGAGGACAAAGCCAAAATTGCCGACTGGACGCCCCTGGTTATGGATGGCCGTGACGCCTCGCAGCCGGTAGCCGCCACCCGGATGGACATGGGTACCGATGTGAATTTCGGTACACTGACCCGGGCCATGTTCCGTCGGCTGGAGGAGATGCCCGGTGTCACGATGTATTTTGCGCATGATGTACACGAGATCTGGCGGTCGAAAACATTAGGAGGCTGGAAGATCGAAGTCGAGAATGTAACTACCGGTGCTACCCGCGATGTACACGCCAGGTTTGTGTTCATCGGGGCCGGTGGTGGTTCGTTGCGCTTACTCGAAAAATCGGCCATTCCCGAAAGTCGTGGCTACGGTGGGTTCCCCGTCAGTGGCCAGTGGCTGCGTTGCCTGAACCGCGACATTATTGACCGGCATCAGGCCAAAGTCTACGGCAAAGCGTCGGTTGGTGCGCCGCCCATGTCAGTACCGCACCTGGACACACGCATGATCGACGGCAAACGGGAACTGCTGTTTGGCCCGTATGCCGGATTCTCAACGAAGTTCCTGAAAAACGGTTCGTATGCCGACCTGCCCAAGTCGATTCAGATGGGCAACCTGGCACCAATGCTTATGGCCGGACTGCACAATATTTCGCTGACGAAATACCTGATACAACAGGTGATGCAGTCGCCAGAAGACAAGCTGGCGGCGTTGCGCGACTATTTCCCCGAGGCAGAACTGAAGGACTGGGA
Source organism: Fibrella arboris (assembly GCF_041321095.1). Lineage (NCBI taxonomy): Bacteria > Pseudomonadati > Bacteroidota > Cytophagia > Cytophagales > Spirosomataceae > Fibrella > Fibrella arboris. Next base: position 73,670 of record NZ_JBGGWE010000008.1, read on the forward strand.
ATTGGAGATTGCTGGGCAGCGGGTGCAGGTGATCAAGAAGGATGATGAGGAAGGGGGTGTGCTCGAATTTGGTACCGAAGTGGTCAGTGCCGCCGATGGAAGCATTGCTGCTTTGCTGGGTGCTTCACCGGGCGCGTCAACCGCCGTCTCGATCATGATCGATCTGCTGAACAAATGTTTCCCTACGGAAATGCAATCGGCCGACTGGCAGGAGAAGTTCCGCAAGATGATTCCAAGCTTCGGTCGATCACTGGCGAAAGATGCCGAACTGACGCAGCAAATGCGCGAACACACCAGCCGCATACTGGGCCTGACGCAGTACGAGTTCACGGCATAACGGGGAGTCAGGTACGTTGCTGACGCGTGGCCCTTCGACCAGGTGTCAGCAACGTACCTGACTAAATAAAAACATGAGTCATCCCGAAGTTTGATAGGGCTGGCTAAAACGTGAAAACATTCCGAGTTTAGTGGTGCCAACTACTAACCGGAAGGTTTTCTTATGTCCAAAGACGCTGTAAAAGTCGGCCCTGCCTCCGACGATGTCAAGCAACAGGCAGGCTATTTTTATGACCTGCTCCAAGACGTTGTCCAACCCCTCCTAGATCGACTTGATCAGCTGGATATACTGTGGTCGGTTGTGCTGGCCTACGCTCGTCGATGCGGTTCCCCGCCGGGACAGATTGAGGCCTGCTGGCGCTTTTCCAAGAGTGAACTGGCGCTTCAGTCCCCCCGGCTCTGGTTGTGGGCTAACCGACTCAAGCTGATGATGATGGTGGCGCTGGTTTATGCCTTCCTACTCTCGTTACTGGTGATCGACAAGCAAGCGGATCGGCTGGCTTTATTGCGGCACTGGTGCCACCGAACAGGAAAGCGGTGCCAGTCTGCACTGACACCGCTTTATCGACTACGAGCTGCCTTGGCCGCTCTTCTGACTACTTATCAAATCATCACCCAAACTTCGGGATGACTCATGTTTTTGCTGAAATGTGGTTAATCTACACGCGCTCTATTTTCACTTTCAGGACAAACTCATCCATTTCGATGTCAACGGCTGATCCGTTCAGGCCGGTGACTAGCTCGAGTTGAACGGCTTGCACTTCCTGCTGAATGTAGGCTTTATTGGCTTCTACGGCCGCCGCCAGCAAGTCATTGTTGCGCTCCAGTTCAATGCGGATCTTGTCGGTCACCTCGAACTGCTGATCTTTCCGCAGATTCTGAATCCGGTTTACCACATCACGGGCAATGCCTTCGCGGCGCAGTTCATCGGTCACATTCACGTCGAGCGCCACCGTCAATGGCCCGTCGGCAGCAACCACCCAACCCGGAATATCCTCAGTCAGGATGTCCACGTCAGAAAGCGTAATGGCAAAGCCTGCCAGATCAATTTGCTGGGTACGTTCCAGGTCGGCCAGTTGATCGCCATTCATGCCGGTGATGGCTGCGGCAACGTCTTTCATCTGCTTCCCGAATTTTGGTCCGAGTGCCTTGAAGTTTGGCTTCACTTTCTTGGTCAGAATCCCACTGGCATCATCCACAAACTCCACCGCCTTCACGTTCACCTCCGACTGAATGATCGGGGCCACATGCTCGATCTGCCGACGGGTATCGGGCGTGAGCACAGGAATCAGCAGGCGAGACAGGGGCTGACGAACTTTCAGCTTGTGTCCTTTTCGTAAGCCGTGAACCATTGAACTGATCTGCTGCGCCAGGGCCATCGACGTTTCCAGATCGGTATCGATCCAGCTTTCATCGGCGGTTGCCCAGTCGGTGAAATGAACCGAGTCGTGCCTCAACGGTGTGTTTCGGGCAATCGATTCGTCCCGAACGCTCTCGGTCAGGTTCTGGTACAACCAGTCGGCGTAGAAGGGCGCAATGGGCGACATCAACTGCGAAACGGTTGTCAGGCAGTGGTGCAGGGTCTGATAAGCTGCCCGTTTGTCGGTGCTCATCTCCGAAGCGTCGGCCGCACCCGCCCAGAAACGGCGACGACACAGCCGGACATACCAGTTCGAGAGTTGATCGTTCACAAAATCCTGCACCAGTCGGCCCGCCTTGGTTGGATTGTATCCATCAAACTGTTCGGTTACTTCTTTAATCAGCGTGTTCAGCTTCGACAGAATCCAGCGGTCCAGCTCGGGCAGTTGCTCACGCGGTACTCGTGGTCCGGCATCCCGGTCGAACTGTTCGATGGTATAGCCGTCGAGGTTGGCGTACAGCGCAAAGAAATTATACGTGTTCGTCAGGGTGCCGAAGAAGCGACGCTGTACTTCGGCAATACCGTCGATGTTGAATTTCAGGTTGTCCCAGGGCTCGGCATTGGTGATCATGTACCAGCGCGTGGCATCGGCCCCATACGTACCCAGCGTATCGAATGGATCAACACCGTTGCCCAGCCGCTTCGACATTTTGTTGCCGTTCTTATCCAGTACCAGTCCGGTCGATACCACGTTTTTGAACGCGACCGAATCGAACAGCATCCCGGCGATGGCGTGGAGCGTGAAGAACCAGCCGCGCGTCTGATCGACGCCTTCCGAGATGAAATCAGCCGGGAACGACCGCTCGAACACCTCCTGATTCTCGAACGGATAATGCCACTGCGCATACGGCATAGCCCCCGAGTCGAACCAAACGTCGATCAGGTCCGGCTCGCGCTGCATCAGCTGACCATCTTCCGAGACGAAATAGATTTCGTCGGAATAAGGGCGATGCAGATCGAACGTGCCTGACGCATGCGCAGCCAGGAACGCTTCATTCTTGGCCCGTTGCTCGTCGGTCAGCACATCGCTTGCCAGTGCTTCCCAAACGTATCCACGCAGTTCTTCCACCGACCCAATGCAGACTTCTGCCTGCTGAACGCCGGGCGTTGGTTCGCTCCGCCAGATCGGTAGGGGCGTACCCCAGAACCGGCTACGGCTCAGGTTCCAGTCGACCAGGTTTTCGAGCCAGTTGCCGAACCGACCGGTACCCGTGCTCTCGGGTTGCCAGTTGATGGTCTTGTTCAGTGCCACCAGCCGGTCTTTTACCGCCGTGGTTTTAATGAACCAGCTGTCGAGCGGATAGTACAGAATGGGTTTGTCCGTCCGCCAGCAGTGGGGGTAAGGGTGCTCGTATTTCTCGACCCGGAACGCCTTGTTTTCTTCTTTCAACTGAATGGCGATCAGCACATCCGTTGGTTTGAACTCAGGGTCAGCCCGCTCTTCGTCGCTGTAATATTCTTCTTTAACGTACCTGCCCGCATAGTCGGTGATTTCGGCTACGAACTGCCCGTGGCGATCCACGATAGGGACGTCTTTGCCCGTCTCGTCTTTCACCATGATGGCCGGAATACCGTTTTGCTGCGATACCCGGAAGTCATCGGCCCCGAAGGTTGGCGAGGTATGCACGATGCCCGTACCGTCTTCGGTCGTCACGAAATCGCCAAGGATAACCCGGAACGGCTTGCCTTCAGAAGGTGCTGGCTGCACATACGGCATCAGCTGCTCGTACTCGATACCTTCGAGGTGCTGCCCTTTAAACTCCGACACCAGCGACCAGGGAATTACCTTATCCGTTGGCAGATAGGCTTCAAACGCCGCCAGGCTTTTCTCTGATTCAACTTTCGCCTTTTCGCTAAACCAGCGACCAACCAGGTTCTTCGCCAGTACCACATGCACGATCCGGTGCGTGTACGGATTCAGCGTTTTCACCAACACGTAGTCAATAGTGGCACCAACCGTCAGGGCCGAGTTGGCGGGCAGGGTCCAGGGTGTAGTTGTCCAGGCCAGGATATACACGTCGGCATCCTGCGAATCGAAAAAGAGGAAGCCCGATTTGCCGTTTGGCTTCACCTTGAACTGCGCCACGATGGTGGTATCCCGCACATCGCGATACGTACCTGGCATGTTCAGTTCATGCGAACTCAGGCCCGTGCCGGCTTTCGGTGAAAACGGCTGGATCGTGTAGCCTTTATACAGCAAGCCTTTGTCGTACAGCTTTTTCAGCAGCGACCAGACCGACTCGATGTAGTTGTTTTCGTAGGTAACGTACGGGTGTTCGAGGTCAACCCAGTAGCCCATCTTTTCGGTCAGGTCATTCCAGCGGTCGGTGAACCGCATGACCGTTTCCCGGCATTTCTGATTGTAGTCCTCTACGCTGATGGTCTTCCCAATATCGTCTTTGGTAATGCCCAGTTCTTTCTCGACCTGTAGCTCGATGGGCAGGCCGTGGGTATCCCACCCACCTTTGCGGTCGACCTGAAACCCTTGCAGGGTTTTGTACCGGCAAAAAATATCTTTGATCGTCCGGGCCATCACGTGGTGAATGCCGGGCATGCCATTGGCCGAGGGTGGACCTTCGTAAAACGTAAACGTGGGCTTGCCTTCACGCAGGCTTACCGACTGTTCAAACGCATGGGTACGTTTCCAGTGGTCGAGGACTTCATCGGCCAACCGGGCGTAGTCAAGATTTTTATATTCTTTATAGTTCACGGCGTAACGCAGGTCATTTCAGGATGCAAAGATACGGCATCTTCTTAACCCTATAAGGTCTTGCGGCCTGTATAGGTTTCCTGCAACCGGGTAACGCGAATAAACCGTACCTGGTTTGTCGATTTCAGCTAGCCTCTGTCAGGTGAATGACGCTCTAAACTCCAGGGGCGATAGCGTCGTTTTGGCCTTGAATAGCTTGCTGAACGACTGTAAATGCTCGAAACCCAGTTCATAGGCAATTTCACTGACTGACAGATGGGTGGTCGATAACTTCTCTTTGGCTTTCGCGATCAGCTTATCGTGAATATGCTGCTGGGTGTTTTGCCCCGTTACCAGGCGCAGGAGATTACTTAAATACTTGGGCGACAGGTGCAGGTAATCGGCAACGTACCGAACCGTGGGCAGGCCTCGTTCGGCCAAATCAGGACTGTTGAACCACTCGTGCAGCAGGGTTTCTAACCGATCAAGCACCTGATGATTCGCTTTTTCCCGGGTAATGAACTGGCGATGGTAAAATCGGTCAGCATAATTCAGCAAACTACCGAGTTGCGAAATGATGATCTGCTTACTGAAGCGGTCGATGTTGGCGCTGTATTCCTGCTCGATGGTGAGAATGATACCAACAATGATCGCTTCTTCTTTTGCCGACAGAAACAGAGTTTCATGCAGTGAATAATCCCAGAAATCATACTGCTTGATTGTTGTGGCCAGCGGTGTATTCCAGATGAAATCGGGATGGATGTACACCACCCATCCCGACTTTTCGACGGCCTCGTCACTGTTTGCAACCGTCATACTGAATACCTGGTTGGGCGACATAAACGAGAGGACGCCTTCATTGAAATCAAAGGAATGCTGTCCGTATTTTACGTTGACATTATGCATTCGTTTGACCGAGATCGAATAAAAATTCATCAGCATTGAATCTGGCTCAGCGTCGTCGCGGTGCGGAACTGTGCCAACATCCAACACACTAATAAGCGGATGCTGCGGTTTAGGCAACTGCATAAACTCATGAAATTCGCTTATCGTTTTGAACTGCCTCATGCCGGCCTGCCTTCTTTTTTCACTTCCAGGACCAGCTTCCCCCGTACACGTAAGGTTGCGCTCTCGCGGTGGGCTTCGGCTACTTCTTCCAGCGGAAACACTTTACTGATAAGCACCTTCACCTTGCCCGCGTCGATCAGCTCGGCAATCTCGGCCAACCACTCGTGGCGGGGCTGGTTGGCCGATAGCTCGCCTTTGGCGTGTTTTTGGGCGAGGGCGGTAATCACTTCCTCGTTGAATGGAAAATCCGTATTGACGCTTACAAAGATTCCGCCTTCTTTCAGGAAAGTCAACGCTTTCAGCCGTTCCGCGTTATCGCGCACGGGCGACACTTCCAGCACGACGTCTACATCGCGCACCTGCTCGCCGAGTTGTTTGCCCCGGTAATCCAGGGCCTCATCTGCCCCCAGTTGCTTCACGTACTCCAGGTTGGCAGCCGAAGCCGTACCAATGACATACGCTCCTTTTGCTTTGGCAAATTGCACCGCGAACCCCCCGACGCCTCCCGACGCGCCCTGAATCAAAATTCGTTGGCCGGGCTGTAGTTTGCCGTGTTCAAAAAGGGCTGTCCAGGCCGTTAGTCCTGCCAGCGGTACGCCACCCGCCTCATTGAAGCTGAGCCGTTTTGGTTTAAAGGCAAATTGACTGGCTTTAGCCGCACAGAATTCGGCGTAGCTGCCATCGCCGGGAAAATTAGGCTCACCAAATACGGCATCCCCTTTCTTAAACGTAGTTACCGCGCTGCCAACTTCTGCCACAATCCCGGTCACATCCCAGCCTAACGTTAACGGTAATGTCAATAAAGGCTGCAGCGCCTCGTTTGCGCCATCCCGAATTGCCCAGTCGACCGGGTTTACACCACTGGCGTACACTTCGATTAATAGTTCATCCGCCGCTGGCACCGGACGCGCCACCTCTTCCAGTTGCAGGACTTCCGGCCCGCCGTATGCATGAATTCGTACCGCTTTCATACCAGGTTTTTTTTGTTGAGTGATGCAACAAAGGTCATCACCCGCTGAAAAGCAGACTTAGTTGGAATGCCTTTTGTTTTAGCCAAAACAGCCACAAGCAGTAGTAGGGGTAAAAGACAGTTTCCAACTGAGTCGAGCGCGGACAGTGAACGACAACAACGGATGAGCCGCGTTTCCGGCGAAGCAGTACGTACGAAGCTTAGTGCAGCAGGTCAATTAGAATTCAATTAGGGAATAGGCTGACTCAAACTAATGCACTACGCTATACGTTTTATAGACAGTAAACAATCAACGTTTTATCTATGAACATGCAAGGAGTATGGCGGCGACCCAGTCGGGCCGTGGCTATTGCGGCTGTAGTGCTAGGCCTGGGTACCGGACTGACGGCCTGCAACAGCACCGCTACCGATGACCTGAGTCCGCAAGACTCAAATGTGATTATCACCAACTACGATCGGCAAGCCGATTTCAGCCAATACAAGACGTTTAGCCTGCCCGATTCAGTCATTGTGGAATCGAATGATAGCTATGGCCAGTCGGCGCAACCGACCGAACAGCGCTTCGTGTCGCGGGTGGCGACTGAACTGACTAATAGGGGCTACACGCGGGTGACCGCTGGCCAACCGGCTGACCTTGGCGTAGCCGTTACGCGGGTCGATAATGTCTACACTGGGGTTACAACCAATCCGTATGCCGGTTATTATGGGAATTACTGGGGGTATGGGTACGGCGGCTTTGGTGGTTTGTATGCACCAAACTACTACCAGTATTACCAGGTGGCCGATCAGTTCTGGCGGATCCAACTGGTCGATCTGAAAAACCGGCCAATCACCACGCCTTCAACCGATCCGAATGCGCCGCAGAACCAGCTGCGCGTCATCTATCAGGCCGAGGTGCGTGGGAATGGCATCTTCGATGACAACGCCGTGGATCAACTTATCGCCGATACGTTTGCTCAGTCAACGTACCTGCGCCCAACCCGTTAAGACATTCGTATGAAACTCACTCATTTGTTAACGGCTTCCATGCTGTTGACCTCTTCACTGGCCTGGGCGCAAACTGAGCCCCAGCCCGGCAATCCTGATTATGGTAAAGGGGACGAACGAAATACGTTCAATCTGATCCAGCAATCGACCTACAACAGGTACGTTACGTTCAACGGTGCCGTTAAATATGGCGTTGGTCTGCCAATGGGTACGTCGCGTGATTATATCAGTAAGTTGTCGCCCGCCAATGTGCTGGTGACCATGGAATGGCAGTTCCCCCAACAGTTTTCGCTGGGGTTGCAATCGGGCTATCAGTATAGTCAGCAACGGCTACCGCGAACGGTGTACCAGGTTGGTGATGAATCGATTTCGGCAGTGCAGACCCGCACGCTGACGATCACGCCCGTGATGGCAACGGCTGCTTATTATTTCACAGATCCCGCAGCGGCTATTCGGCCATACGTGCAGATCGCGGGTGGTGGCGCGTTTGTGAACTATACCAATTTCTACGGTACGCTCTCCGATGCCGACAAAAAGTTCGCGGGAGCCATTGCGCCAGCTATCGGTCTGAAAGTGTTTGGTAAACGGGAAGGCGGACTGGGCGGCGAAATTCAGGCGCAGTACCAGAACGTTTTCTACAAGTACAACGAAATCAACAACGCCCGGAACCTGATGTTGTCGGCCGGACTGACGTTTCGGTTTTATTAAGAAATGCGCTTTAAGTTTCAGGTTTCAAGTTTCAAGGGCTCCGCTGATCTACCATCTGGTTTATTAGCGGAGCCCTTGAAACTTGAAACTTGAAACTTGAAACCTGCCACTTAAACCTTATTTCCCTCCCTTCGGATGGGCCTGGTCGTGGGCTTTTTTGAGTTGATCCAGGCTCGTATGGGTGTATATCTGGGTAGCGGCGAGACTGCTGTGCCCCAGTAAATCTTTGATAGCGTTTAAGTCGGCCCCCCGGTTGAGCAGATGCGTGGCAAACGTATGGCGCAGCACGTGGGGGCTTCTTTTTTCCAGCGTCGTCACCAGCGAGAGGTACTTGCTCACGATCCGCTGGATTAGCACCGGGTAGGCCGCAATGCCTTTATCGCTCACCAGAAGTGTTGTCTGGTCGGCTTTGCCATCGAAGAAAATCGTTTTCTGCTGCTGGTACTGCTCAATGAGGTCGACCAGGGGCGGGGTGAGGGGCACAATCCGGTGTTTGTTCCGTTTGCCCAGTACCGTAATCGTGCGGTCGTAGTGGTTAATGTCGCCTGGTTTCAGGCCGATCAGTTCGCTGAGGCGGATACCGGTACCGTAGAGTAGTTCAAGCACCAGTTTATCGCGCAGGCCAATGAAATCGTTGGGGAAGTCAATATCGTCGAGGAGGGTGGCCATTGGCTTTTCCTCCACGAACGTCGGCAGTTTTTTGCTCATCTTCAACGCCACGATCTTTTGCATCGGGTCAACGCTAATCTGTTGACGACGTAGTAGATAGCCGTAGAAACTACGCAGCGTGGCAATCTTCCGGTTAACCGTCGACTTATCGAGTTTAGCTTCGACCAGGTGCACAATCCAGGCACGGATCAGCAGGTGATCGGCTACTTTGGGCAACGTACCCGGATGGTGTTCCTCTAAAAATTCGGTGAACTGGAGCAGGTCATTCTCGTAAGCCAGCAGGGTATGATGGCTCAGCCGCTTTTCGTAGCGGATATGCTGTAAAAAATCAGAACCGGAATCTGCCGGCGGTAGAGGAGGAACAGGCTGCATAGGAATAGAACGAAGATACGCACCTATTCACAAACCTGATAACCCTATACTGCCGGAAAATTCCGGTTCAAACAACGGGCACCGATCAGAACTGACCGACTATTGCTGCGTGTGGTTGCCGTACATTTTTTCTTTGTAGGCAGCTCGAATGACGTCTTTCCGACGGCTGATCGAAGGCTTCTGGAAAGCAGTACGTGAGCGCAGTGAGCGCAGCACCCCTGTTTTCTCGAATTTCTTCTTGAACCGCTTCAGGGCTTTGTCAATCGACTCGTTTTCTTTTACGTTAATGATAATCATGTAATACCGGTATTTTTGTGTTTTGCAAAACGGACTGCAAAGATAGCAAATCTGCTACATGAAACAAGCGGTGATTGACCTCGGAACCAACACGTTCCACCTCATGATTGTTGAAAAAAATGCCGATCCTACCCGCAACGGACCGTATCAGACGCTCTTTCGCGAAAGCAGACCCGCCAAAATTGGCCGTTCATCGTCGTTGGGCGGGGGAATAAACCAGCGTGTCATCACCGACGAAGCCATTGATCGCGCACTGGGTGTTCTTACCTACTTCCGGCAGGTGCTCGACCAACACCAGATCGACCCTGCCGACGTGGCCGTTTACGGCACAAGTGCCATCCGGGTAGCCCAGAACCAGCAGGCGTTTATCGACCGTATCAGGCGGGAAACCGGCCTGCAAATCCGGGTAATCTCGGGCGACGAAGAAGCGGGTCTGATCTACCAGGGGGTACGCTCATCGGGTGCTATACCGACTGGCCAAACAGTGATGGTCATGGATATTGGGGGTGGAAGCGTTGAGTTTATCCTTGGAAACGACAGTCGTATCTTATGGAAACAAAGCTTCGAAATTGGTGGTCAACGCCTGATGGAGCGCTTTATGGGGGAGGCCGATGTGATTAGTCCAGCGGCAATAGGTCGGATGCATACCTATTTTCAAGAACAGCTTTTACCCCTCACCAACGCCGTACATCAATACCAGCCTACTGTACTCGTGGGCTCATCCGGCTCGTTCGATACGCTGGTAGATATGTATTATCACGAACAGACAGGTACGTGGCCACCCGCCGGGCAAGCTGCCTTTACCCTGCCGATAGCTGATTTTCATCACTTTTACCAACTGCTGATCGAGCGTAATCATGACCAGCGCATGGCGTTACCCGGCATGATCGAACTGCGCGTGGATATGATCGTTGTAGCCGTCTGCCTGATCGACTTTGTGTTGCGGTCATACGGCATCAAGGCCATTCAGGTATCGACCTACGCCTTGAAAGAAGGGGCACTAATGTAGGGGCGGGGCTTGCCTTTGCCCTGCGCTTGCGTTAGCAGTACGCCCAGATCGTAAATCAGTTAGGCGAATAATGTTGCAGATACGATACCAGTCGGTCGAAGTTCATCGCTTCATAGGCATTTTGCGACTGGCGGGTGATCTGATGCCGGTAGAGGTCAATCAGCCCCAGAAAATGCGGGTTGTGTGTCAGACTGGCGACCGTCAACCCTTTATAACAACGGAACGTCTGGTTATAGACAAACGGGCAAGGCTGTACGGGGTTGACGTTCAGGATGGTATCCAGCGTATCGAGCGACATAGAATTGTCGAGTAGAGCAAAACCCGTTTCTACGAAAAACTCGATGATCTGCGTACATACGCTGTCTAGCTCACTATCTGTACGAATGCTATAACGCGGCGGATTTACCTGCTTATACTTGCCGATCGAGATGAGCAACGTATTGGCATCGGGCCGAAAATCGGTGAGGGTCGGTAAAAATTGCTGGGCAATCTGCTCTACCTGCTCATTTCGGCAACCGAAATTAACGTCGAGCAGGGTAGTGGGGCCGTAATAGGAGGGCGATAGAATAATATTTTGGAAACCGGTGGGAGTGACCTTGCGGAACTGCTTCTTTTCGGGAAGCAGGGCGAAGTCATGTTGCCCGAAAAAGCGGGCCAACTGCCGGTACAGGCTCGTTTCGAAAGGCGTCAAAGTCATAGCCCTGGCAGAACCAACGGGTTCCAATTGCAAGCGTTGTACGGAATATCCCCGCATACTGAACTGTATGTAGTGTCAAGTTAACTCATTTTGTATAAAAGTGTTTCAACAGATTTACCGAATAGACTAACCCTATTGGGCGTCAGTTCATTTGTACATCTGTGATGGTTGATCGACGACAAACCAACGGCATCTGGAAACTATCAGCGAGCAACAGTAGTTATATAGATACATTAACTGGGGGCGACTGGAATTGACAGCTTGCCGAAAGTGCGTGTAAGCATGCCGGGAGTTGACGGTATTTCCCGACCCGAACAAATCGTCAAAACAATAACTGGCGAATATAACTACGCCATGGCTGCTTAATCCGGAGGATCTAGCAAATGCCATCGTCTCCCCGACCTACGTGCTGCCGGTTGGATCAGGAGGCGTCGACTCGCAGCGCTGGCTTCGATAATCATTGTGACAAGGAGCGAGACAAAACAATGTACGGTTGTCAATAGGCCAGTTGTGAGCCAGTTGCCCGCCCGACAATTCCAATCACAACTAAGCATGTAGAAAGCGCGACGCTTTCCTTGACTGGACCAGGGTTCAAATCCCTGCGTCTCCACTAGGAAGAAGATAAAGCCACTGATTATCAGTGGCTTTTCTTGTTTCAGATGAAGCCGGTGTCAACAACTGGCTTTTCGGACTATTAGTAACCGTTCGCTCAGTATTTGGTGAACTTGTTGGCGTGGCGGTCGATGGTAGTCAGGGGCAGCCGCTAACCGCAGATCAGTAATTGAGTTTCATCACGGCATCATACATCCTCATCGTACCTGAAATTGTTGCATCAGCTTACTCAGAGGATCTAAAGGCCTTGCCAGGCATGTTTACAGCGCTGCGGTATCACGATGAAGCAGCTGGCTGGAAAGCCCGTTTTGCCAATAGCTTCCGGCCCAGTCAGCAGCTGATGGGTGACCGGAATTGCTAAAAATGGGGAGTTGTTTCTGACCTGCTTAAAAAACAGTTTACTGGCAGTGAGCTTTTATTGTCAAACAAGACCAACAGTAGCAGGTATTTATGATCCGCTCCTTTGAAAACCTTGCAAAGTGGCTATCGGGAAGGCCCAGTAAAACAATTATTTTTGAATAATACTGCTCTTGATTGTATGGCTTACTCTGACGCTAAATTTATTGATGATGTTGAACGGGTGAGGAAAATACCTCTGATCAAAACGCTGCTTGATGTGGTGTGTCAGACAACAGGTATGGGATTTGCCGCTGTGGCCCGTGTAACCGAAGACAAGTGGATTGCTTGCAGCGTTCGCGATGATATTCAATTTGGGCTGCAACCTGGTGGTGAGCTTCAGATAGCGACAACTATTTGCAACGAAATTCGCGATAATCACCAACCTGTAATTATTGATAACGTACAGGAGAATGAGGCTTTTCGGCAACACCATACGCCACTCCTGTATGGGTTTCAGAGCTACATCTCTTTTCCCATTGTGCTCAGGTCAGGGGAGTTTTTTGGTACACTTTGCGCCATTGACCCGAAGCCTGCCCAGCTCGAAAATGCCCGGATTGCGGGTATGTTCGCGTTGTTTGCTGACTTGATCGCGTTGCACTTACAGCAAACAGAGTGGCTGGAACAAAGTATGCAGCAGGCCGATTCATTGGCACAACAAGTTCAGGAACGTACCCGCGAGTTGCAGGAGTCGGTGTATGATCTACAGCGTTCAAACCAAAATTTACAACAGTTCGCTTCTATCGCCAGCCATGACTTGCAGGAGCCTTTACGTAAGATTCAGTCGTTCGGCGATCTCATTCAGGCAAAATGGGGAGCCAGGTTAGGCGAAGATAGTGACCTGATTACGCGGATGCAGCAAGCGGCGAAACGAATGTCGACGCTGATAAAAGACTTGTTAGCCTATTCACGAATTTCAACTCGTCAGGAAGCTACAACTACGCCAGTCTCTTTAAATGAGGTCGTGAAGGATGTATTGAGTACGCTGGAAATGGTCATTGCTGAAGTCAATGCCGAAATTGACGTTGCCATCTTACCGATCGTACAAGGGGACAGGAGCCAATTAGAGCAACTGTATCAAAACCTGCTTGGTAATGCCTTAAAGTTTCGCCGACCCGGCGTTTCGCCGCAAATTAAAGTCAGTGTTCAAACGGTAGCTGCAGCCGACTTACCGGCCTTAGTCAAACCCATTAAAAAAGGGGCGATGTATTACCGGCTTGAGGTGAGTGATAATGGCATCGGTTTCGATGAAAAGTATCTGGACCGTATGTTTCAGGTTTTTCAACGTTTAAATACGACCAGCGAATTTGTTGGTACGGGCATCGGCTTAGCTATCTGTGAAAAAGTGGCGATCAATCACGGGGGCGCCATTACCGCCATCGGCCAAGTTGGTCATGGGTCGACATTTCAGGTTTATTTACCTGTGGTTTCCTTCTGATGAGCAGCTCCTATCGGGCGTGATTAGCGATCAAGCTACGAACCCGGTTCGGGACAGGTCAGAAATTCGGATAACGCGGCGAAATACAGGGTTGGGTTGCATTACCAACTCGTTACATCAATGAACAAACGAGTTGTATCGCCGGCTGACAAGCAGTGGTCGATAAAGGCAACGCCTGTTTAAATGCACTGCCCGCCCAATCGACGCAGACGCATTGCCCGGAGGCGTGTCAACTGGGTATACGAAGTAAGGTGATCAGCTGACGCTGTTGCGGGTTCCACCATCCTGCCTAATTGGCAAGCGGGTAGATTAAGAAAGCCTCGCCTCAAGAGGGGCGAGGCTTAAAGATCATTTATCCAACTAAAGTTGCGGCTGGTCCTTATGTCTCTGTCTGAGGCTATCAAAGCAGATACATAGTATGATGCCGTAGAAACATCTACAAATAGAGGGCCAAAGTTGCCGATAAATACTAAGTTATAATTACTTCGCAAAAAAGTGCAAAACAACTCTACTGCTGCAAATTCCCTAGTGATTGCTACCGGGTATTTCTATGGACTGCCTCTTTTATGGCGATAGACCGAACTAGCCTGTACGAACTGGTTGAGACCAGCTGACGCGCCACGCCACTGAGGCTGTGCTGGTTTGCAAGGGGGCAAACCCGGCCCACTTCGGCGCGATCGCGGTGGTCAATGGCGAAGAGAGATACAACTAGTCACTCTATCGTAAGTAAACGCCTATGTCGCGAATCGACGAGTAGGCAGTCTTTTTCTGGCCGTAGCTTTAGGTTGAGCTCAGATTAGAGAATGCGCCAGAGAAACCTCAGCATAAAAAAGGAAAGCGTGGTAGCAATTGCCAATACAGTTAACCAGGTACAGTAATTGATGAGGAGGTCTTTCCGGGAGTACATCTAAGTGATTATGCTTCGTAGTTATACGGCAAAACTACCAGTAGTCTGCTAGTAATCCGTTACTTAGCCTCATTATATTTTTCTATCATTGATTGATATGGTGTATCCTCTGATGTACCGTAGGTACGCCTCAGAGGCACGTACCTACGGTACATCAGAGGATACATCCTGAAGGCCTCCCCGTGATCACTACTCTATGAGTTCTTCGACGCCTGTTTCCTGTGATGAGAGCCAAACAGGTTTAAGCTCGCCGGCGTCTAAACAGCCAGTTTACCTTCGATAGAATCATCCAGGGTTTTGCCTAATACGGCACCGGCGGCCATTTTTAACAGGGCTACGGCATCACCATGCTTGTTATCCCAATAATAGCCTTCTCTGGTTTCCACTTTGATAACGGTTATCCGCGGATCGTCGACCCCTTCCGTGAACCAGGTTTTGAGGATCGGCTCCCATAGTTCCCTGATCAATTCCTTATCAGTCGAGGTCGTAGCTACGCCGTAGATGCTCAGGAAATCAGAATGAGCCGATCCCTGGAACAGGAGCTGAACATGATCATCTGACTTTATTTCCTGATTCTTGTGGCTGTCGTTGGCGCTCAGGAACCAGAAGTTGCCCTGCTCGTCTACTTTCTGCACCGACATGGGGCGCACGTCCAGTGGCTGACCAGTGCTGATTTGGGTGCAGAAGAAACAGGTATTCGTTTTTGTGGCCAGTTCCTTTATTTTCTGACCGGCCTGGGTACGTTGCAGATCCTTATGATTGTCTTCTGGCTGCTGCTGATTGATGCTGTCCATGCTAGTGTGCGTTGAGCGGCTAACGATACGTAGTCGGCCGCTATAGTTTGTCCTTCCTAAACCTGTTTTACCGGCATATGTTAACCAGGCAGATCAATTGGCCACGCAACGCGTCGACTTTCCGGTTGCCATGACCACCACTGCCACCCTGGCTGACTCGCTCGTGGACCTGCGCTTTCTCTCAATAACGCGTCCCCAAATCGTTAATCCTTTCGGCTGTGTATTTGTACTTACCCTGCTCGTGGAAATCGGGTGAAGACCACGGCCAGCCCCAATCGATGACGTCTCATTCAGGTACGTTCCTGACGGTCGCCTGCTGTGACTCACAGCCTGCTCCTGGCTGCCGTAGCCAGAGGCCAGCCCCAGCCGGTGAAGCCAGGGTGTAGAGAAGGACTACTCTTTCCCAAGTAGCTGCAACTGGAAGAGAAATAGGCATTAAACAGTGGATTCAGTGCCGATAGGCATCCCAACTGGGTATCGGTCCAGGAGGCTGTATCGGCTCACTATACCAAGCCCAGAGCGTTCTTGCCTTGCATTCAATTAATCGGTTAAGCGGTGGCCTGGCGGCTGAAAATTGATAAACGTACCTTCCAGATGAATAATGAGTAAAAATAGAAAAAACCATATACCTATAACTAATTATAAATACTTAATATAAATACATCCTAGTATGATAAAAGAGAGAATATATTAAAATATTTTAATTAGAATAGTAAAGCCCATTTCTTCTGTGGGTATACCCGAAATAGGGTATACCCTAAACGAATCGTTCATTTTATTAATCAACTAGTATGAAAGACTATGTACAACGAGTGGCTCATGTAGCTCGTATTCTCTTGGTGAGTTGGCTACTTTGTAGTAGCGCTTTTGCCCAGGACCGGCGGATAAACGGCCAGGTGAAAGATGAACAGGGAGCCGCCCTGCCCGGCGTGAGTGTGGTTGTCAAAGGCACCCAGCAAGGCACAACAACCGACGTAGAAGGAAACTATGCGCTCAGCGTTTCCAACGGAAATTCGATCCTTGTTTTCTCGTACGTGGGCTACATGGCCAAAGAGGTGACGGTTGGCAATCAGACAACGATCAGCCTGGCCTTGTTGAACGATAACAAAGCGCTGGATGAACTGGTGGTTATCGGTTACGGTACGGCCCGGAAATCTGATTTAACCGGTGCCGTGGCTACGGTCAAGCAATCGCAGTTGTATGAACGACCCGCGCCGTCGCTCAATCAGGCGCTGTCGGGTCGGTTGCCCGGTGTGCAGGTAAACACGAACTCAGGCCGTCCGGGTGGTCGCACCACCATTCGGATTCGGGGGTTTAGCTCGATCAACTCGTCGAATAACCCGCTGTATGTGGTCGATGGGGTGATGTTGCCGCAGGGTAACCAAAACCAGTTCAGCTCGGCCATCGACTACATTAACCCGAACGATATTGTCTCGGTTGAGGTACTGAAAGATGCGTCGTCGACGGCTATTTACGGGGCACGGGGTGCCAATGGCGTTATTCTGGTGACGACCAAAAAAGGGAAAGCCGGTGAAGGACAGGTTACCTACAACGCCGATTTCAGCGTGAACACGATCGGGCCCAACCGGCCGCATGTGCTGAACGCGAGGGAGTATCTGGCAACGGAAGACCTGGCCTATGCCAACATCGCCAAGTTCGACCCCGCTGGCTGGGCCGCTGGTAAATACACGAACCTGGACCCGGTGGCTAGAAGACGGCAATACAGCGCGGCGCATCCGGGCGTTTTCGACAGCAACCTGAACCCGCTGTACGATACCGACTGGTTTAAGGAGACTACGCAGAACAAACTATCGCAGAACCATCAGCTGGGCTTCAGCGGGGGCAATGAACGTACCCAGTATTCGCTGTCATTAGGTTATCGGAACGACGAAGGACTCATCAAAACGTCGTACCTGAAGCGGTATTCGGGCCGCTTTACCGTTGATGATCAGGTGAAGAAATGGCTGAAGGTAGGGGGTACGTTGAGCTACAATAACCAGAGCGAAAACCTGGTCGATATCAACGATGCCGTTGCCCGCCAGATCGTGGAAGACTTCCCGTTCCTGCCCGTCCAATATCCCGATGGGTCGTATGCCAGCAACCGCGATTACCCAAGTGCCGAGGGTTCATTCAGCTCCGTGCACCGGTTGATGGACCGTCGGTTTATTCTGAATACGCAAACGACGCTGGGTAGCCTGTACTCCAACATCAATATAGCCAAAGGGTTGGAGATGCGAACGGTACTTGGGACGAATATTTTGACTCAGGAAAATGACGAGTCGCAGACCCGGACGCTGAATCCAGGCAGTTTTGGTAACGCGGCGGCCCGGTATCGCAAAGAGAGCTTCTGGTCGCTGGAGAATTACCTGACGTATAACAAGCAGATCAACGCCTCGAGCAACCTCACGGCGCTGTTGGGGATTTCGTGGCAGGAGACCAACATCTTCAGCATGGGGGCCACGGTCAACAACTTTGCTACCGACTATTTCGGCTACAACAACCTGGGGGCCGGGGCGACCAATCCGCAGGTATCGTCGGGTGCGTCACGGTTTGCCTTTAACTCATACTTCGGTCGGGTCAATTACAGCCTGATGGACAAGTACCTGTTTACGGTTACGGGTCGGGCCGATGGGTCGTCTAAGTTCGGGGCCAACCACAAGTTCGCGTTTTTTCCGTCGGCGGCCTTTGCCTGGCGCGTGTCTGAGGAGAGCTTCCTGAAAGGGAATCCCGTGATTTCCAACCTGAAACTGCGTACCAGCTACGGATTGACGGGTAACTCGGAGATTCCACCCTACTCATCGCTGGCGCTGCTGAGTTCCAACTATTCGGCTATTTATAACGACACGCGGGTTGGTGGAACGGGCATCGACCGCCTGGCTAACCCGGACCTGCGCTGGGAAAAAACGGCCCAGACCGACGTAGGCCTGGAAATTAGCTTATTCAAAGGGCGGATCTCGCTGGAAGCGGATTACTACTACCGCCTGACGACCGATATGCTGCTCGATGCGCCGGTTCCGCGCACCAGTGGCTATGCGACCATTCGCCGGAACGTGGGTTCGATGCAGAATGCCGGGTTTGAGTTTGGCCTCAACACAGTCAACGTCGACCGGGGTAACTTCACCTGGAACACGACGTTCAATATTTCATTCAACCGCAACAAGGTCCTGTCGCTGGCTACGCCGTCGGATATCTTCAACGTGGGTGGTCCGAACTTCACCAACCCAACCAACGTCATTCGCGTTGGGGAACCCGTTGGTGCCTTCTGGGGCCTGACCCGCCTGGGTACGTGGAGCGAGGCCGAGCGTGAAGAAGCGGCCAAGTTCACCAGCTACCGCAACAACCTGACGTTGCTGCCCGGCGACATCAAGTACCTCGACGTGAACGGCGACAAGGCGATCACCGATGCGGATCGCAGCATTATCGGGAATGGCAGTCCGAAAGGATGGGGCGCACTGACCAACAGTTTCCGTTTCAAAAAATTCGACGCCACGATCGAGCTTCAGTTCATGTATGGCAACGACGTGATGCTGATGAACCTGCACGCCAGTGAAGACAGGCAGGC
The DNA here is from genome assembly GCF_041321095.1 of Fibrella arboris. Classification (NCBI taxonomy): domain Bacteria; kingdom Pseudomonadati; phylum Bacteroidota; class Cytophagia; order Cytophagales; family Spirosomataceae; genus Fibrella; species Fibrella arboris. The sequence goes on from NZ_JBGGWE010000008.1 coordinate 92,601, forward strand.
GCTGGCCAACAGCTACACCTCTGTGCTGAACGCCTGGACACCGACCAACCAGAACACGCCGATTGCGCAGATTCGTGAAACCCGGGCCGGGTACGTGACCAACGTAGATTCACACTGGATCAAAGACGGATCGTTCCTCCGTGGTCGCAATTTCCTGGTGGGCTACACCCTGCCGGCAGAAGTGGCGAATCGCCTGAAAATGAGCCGTCTCCGCTTCTACGCCACGGTTCAGAACCTGTTCCTGCTGGTGAAAGACCCGATCGTTGGTGACCCGGAAGTAACGCCAACCAACCAGGGAGATGGCAACAGCGCCTTCTCACAGGGCATGATCTGGCACAACTATCCGAAGCCAACCACGTACCTGATCGGCCTGCAAATTGGCCTCTAATTCAAGACACTGACCTCAACTTAGATACGTATCATGCGATCTTCACTAATAAAGTCAATAGCTAAAACGATGTTGGCAGGAACCGTTTTACTCGGGCCAGCTGGTTGCACCAACTTCCTGAATGAAATGGCGCCGTCGAACCTGACAACCGACAGCTTCTATACCATTCCCGACCATGCCGAAGCGGGACTGGCATCAGTCTACGCCAGTCTGCGGTTCATCGGCGACGGGGCGAACATCTTCTCGAATAACTGGCAGTTGCTCGAGGCGATGACAGGTACGTCGACCACGGAAACGGCTCAGAACTCCGATCTGAACAACCTGTACAGTTTGGCGCACGATGGCAATACCACCCACATCGTCAACTACTGGAATGGCCTGTATCGGGTAATTGCCCAGGCCAACCAGGTGCTTGATCGGGTGCCGGCCATTACGCCGATGGATGCCGCTCAGAAGACGAAAATTCTGGGTGAAGCGAAGTTTCTACGCGCCTGGGCTTACTTCCAGGCGGTTCGGTTGTGGGGCGACGTGCCACTGATCACCAAGCCGCAGCCTGATGCCACGGCCGCTGATTTCAGCCCGCCGCGTGCCCCGAAGGAAGATATTTATAAACTCATCGTGGAGGATCTGCAAGCGGCTGAAACGGCTGGCCTGGCCTGGATGGACGTGAGCGGTCGGGTGAATCTGGCGGCTGTAAAATCGCAACTGGCAACGGTCTACCTGACAATGGCCGGTTTCCCACTGAGCAAAGGGGCACCGTACTATAAACTGGCGGCCGATAAAGCCTTCGAGGTGATCACTTATGCGAATGCGAATCCGTCGGTGATCAACCTGTTTACGACCTACGAAGACGTTCACCGCGAAAGTCAGAAAAACCGGGTGGAGCATCTGTTCATGATCCAATACAACTCCGTTGTAGCGGCCAATCCGATGGATAATTTCTACGGAAACTTCAAGCCGATCAACTACAACGGACCAACCGGGACTGGCAGCTCGGTGCCAACGGCTGCGTTCTATAAGTCCTACGAGGCGGGTGACCTGCGGGCAAAGGATCAGGAGGGGTATTTCTACACGACCTACTACACCAACGGGACCGGCGCACCCTTCAGTTTGGGTGCTCCCTACGTGTTCAAGCATTTTAACCGGACCGCCAACGGTACGGCTGGTGTTGCGGGAACGCGACTGAACAACCTGAACGTACCCCAGATACGCTTTGCAGAAACGCTGCTGTTGTACGCCGAAGCACAGAACGAACTGGGTGCCCCCACGCAGGCTGCCTACGACGCCCTGAAACGTATCCGCGACCGGGCCAAGCTGACCACACCTGCCCTGGGTACGTTCTCTCAGTCGACCTTCCGGGAAGCAGTATGGCGTGAGCGCTGGCATGAGCTGTGCTACGAGCAGATCACCTGGTTCGATATGGTCCGGTTGCGGAAAGTGTATAACGAAACGACTAATGGCTTCGATAATTTCGTGGGTCATGTCAACCTGAGCACGAACAAAACGCTGGAAGCCAAACACCTGCTGTTGCCGCTGCCAAGACCAGAGCTACTGAATAACCCGAACCTGGGGCCTCAGAATCCAGGTTATCCGAACTAGGAGGGAATGAATAGTGAATAATTGCGGAACGGTCCGCCGCTGCGGTCGAAGGGCCTAGAGCAAAAAACAACCTACAGCGCGAAAGCAAACTAGATGTAGTATAACTGGTCTGAATCAATCCATCGAAAACCCCGACAGCTTCCGGCTGTCGGGGTTTTTCGTTACCTTCGCTTTCCCCTGAAACGACTTAACAATCAGTTTACTGGTCATGATTAAACTCACCATTAACAATCAGCCGCAGTCGCTTGATGTTGACCCGGATATGCCACTGCTCTGGGCCATTCGTGACGTTGTTGGCCTGACCGGCACCAAGTTCGGTTGCGGTATTGCCCAATGTGGTGCCTGCACGGTTCACCTCGACGGGGCCCCTATTCGCTCGTGCAGCGTACCGGTGTCGGCGGTGGCCGGCCAGAAGATTACGACCATTGAAGGCCTGTCGAAAAACGCGGATCACCCCGTACAGAAAGCCTGGATCGAGCATCAGGTACCGCAGTGTGGTTATTGCCAGTCGGGCCAGATCATGTCGGCGGTGGCGTTGCTGAAACAGATTCCGAAACCGACCGATGCCGATATCGATGCAGCCATGCAGGGTAACATCTGCCGGTGTGGCACGTATGTCCGAATTCGGGAAGCCATTCATACCGCCTCGGCGGAGATCAGCGCTTCCCCAAAAGTGAAGAACGCATCTAAACTAGGCAAACGATGAGCGCAGACATACTATCAACAGCCAACCGCCGCGATTTCCTGAAAACGCTTGGCCTGGCAGGCGGGGCGCTGGTGCTGGGTATTTCGTCGGCCAAGGCAGGCGCACCCGCCGGTGCCCCTGGCATCGGTATGCTGAATATCAATGCGGCGCCTGTCGGTACTGAGCTGACGCCTTATATTATCATCGAAAAATCGGTAGGCGGGAAGCCCGGAAAGATTACGATCATGAATCCCCAACCCGATATGGGGCAGGGTACGTTCCAGTCGGTGCCGGCGCTGATCGCTGAAGAACTGGGGGTGGCGCTGAATCAGGTGACGATCCTGCAAACGGGGGGCGAAAAGGCCTATGGCGGACAGATTTCGGGCGGTAGCTCGTCCGTTCGGGGCCGCTACATGGCCCTCCGGACGGTCGGCGCGTCGGCCCGCGAAATGCTCGTGACCGCTGCCAGCCAGCAATGGAACGTACCTGCCGACGAGTGTACCGTGGCCAACGCGCAGGTACTTCATATAGCGTCGGGACGCAGCATCGCGTATGGTGATCTGATCGAGGTGGCATCGAAACTACCCGTTCCGACCAGCCCCAAGCTGAAAGATCCCAAGGACTTCACGATCCTGGGTAAGCCGTCGCTGCGGCCTGAGGTGCCCGCCAAATCGTCGGGTAAGGCGCAGTTCGGGATCGACGTCAAGGTGCCGGGCATGCTTTACGCGTCCGTTGAACGTAGCCCTGTCATTGGCAGTAAACTGATCAGCTTCGACGACACCAAAACGAAGCAGGTGAAAGGCGTGCGACAGGTGGTGAAGGCGACCCGCGTGCTCGAACAGAATAAATACGACGGTGTGGCCGTGGTGGCCGACAATTACTGGGCCGCGCTGAAAGGCCGTCGGGCATTGACCGTAAAGTGGGATCATCAGGGCCTGGATGCGTTCAATACAGTCGCCTATGAAAAGCAGCTCCATGAACTGGCCAAACAGGACGGTGTGGTTGATCATACCGCAGGTGATTTCACCAAAGCATTGGCCGATGCGCCTACCAAACTCGACGCGTTCTACGAAACGCCGATGGTGAGCCACTCGCCCATGGAACCGATGAACTGTGTGGTAAACTGGCCAACCGCCGATTCCGTCGAGATATGGACCTCATCGCAGGCACCAGACTGGATCAAGTCAAAGATGGCCGAGGAGTTCAAGATCAAGCCAACGGACGTCAAGGTGAACATCACGTTCAATGGCGGTGGCTTTGGTCGTCGGTTATTCCAGGATTTCGTGCTCGAAGCGGCCCACATTGCCAAGTCGGTGGGTAAGCCGGTGAAGGTGGTCTGGACGCGGGAAGACGATACACAGTTGGGTCCGTTCCGGCCCATGACGTTCTCGGCCATGCGTGCCGGCCTCGGTGCCGACGGACTGCCGGTGGCTTTCCAGCACAAAGTCATTTCGCCATCGATCGATGCCACGCTGGGACGTACCCGGGATGCGGCCAAGCCCGACAAAACCATGACGGAAGGCATCAGCGAACAGAAATACGACATCCCGAACGTCGACAACCGCTACGTCTTCGCTGACTTGCAGGTACCAACGGGCTACTGGCGAGCCGTGACCAGCACGACGCTGGCATTCTCGCATGAGTGTTTCATCGACGAGATGGCGCATCAGGCGAAGAAAGACCCGATGGACTACCGGATGGCGATGCTGACCAAAGACTCGGACACGAAAAAGGTGCTGGCCAAACTACGCGAAGTGTCGAACTGGGATAAGCCGCTCCCCGCCGGAAAAGGCCGTGGTGTGGCACAGTGGGAATTCTTTGCTGGTCTGGCTGGGCAGGTTGTCGAGGTGTCGAAGCAGAAAGACGGGTCGGTGAAAGTCGACAAGGTGTATTGCGTCATTGATCTCGGCACGGTCGTTAACCCGGATATGGTGCGCAATCAGGTGGAAGGGGCCATCTGTATGGGGCTGGTGGCGGCTACGAAAGAGGGCATCACCTTTGCCAACGGCCAGGCGCAGCAGACCAACTTCGATACCAACCAGATGCTGCGTATCAATGAGATGCCGGCCGTTGAGGTGCACATCCTGGCCGATGGTGGTAACACAATCAAAGGCGTAGGTGAACCTGGTTTACCACCACTCGCCCCCGCCCTGGCCAACGCCGTTTTCGCCGCCACAGGCAAACGCGTCCGCCGACTGCCGATTGATCTGGCGAAGGTGTAAAAGAAAGGAGGAAAGGGGGGGGGGAAAGGAGGAAGGGGAGGAAAGGGAGGAAAGGGAGGAAAGGGAGCTGACGCGCCGGTATTGCTCACGCGTCCGCTCCC
>NZ_JBGGWE010000008.1:97605-289768 GCF_041321095.1 Fibrella arboris
CCTTCCTCCTTTCCCCCCCCCCCTTTCCTCCTTTCCTCCCTAAAACCTACTTTTGCTTTCATGAATTATTGGCTAGTAAAGTCTGAGCCGGAGACCTACGGCTGGCATCATTTCATTGAACAGGGTCGCGCCACATGGGACGGGGTTCGTAACTACCAGGCCCGCAATAACCTGCAAGCCATGCGCCAGGGCGATCAGGTACTGTTCTATCATAGCGTCACCAATCCACAGGTGGTTGGTCTGGCCAGTGTTGTCTGCGAGTCGTATCCCGACCCCACGGCTCAACCCGACCCAACCGGTAAACCAACGCCCTGGTGCGTGGTGGAACTGGAGCCGGCCATGGCGTTTGAGAAACCCGTTACGCTGGCGCAGATCAAAGCCGAACCAATGCTGGCCAATGTTGGTCTTATAAAGCAATCCCGCCTCTCGGTCATGCCCATCAAACCAGACGAGTTTGATCTGATCGTGAAAATGGGGAATTAAGTTTCAGGTTTCATGTTTCAAGTTTCAGACGGTCTGATGCCGCGGTCCGCTGCATCATCAAGAGGTGGTTGATCAGCAGCGCACCTTTTGAAACCTGAGACTTGAACCTTGAACCTTCTATTTCATGCCCCTGCTTCAACCCATTCTGAATTTTGTTGAACTGCTGTACCAGAAAGGGCTGCGCGATGTGGTCGTGTCGCCGGGGTCGCGGTCAGCTCCGTTGACGATTGCCGTAGCCCGGCACCCTGGCCTGCGGGTACGTGTGGTGCCTGATGAACGGGCCGCTGGGTTTACGGCCCTGGGCATGGCCCAGCAGACGCAAACACCGGTGGCGCTCATCTGCACGTCGGGCAGTGCGGTGTACAACCTGAGCCCGGCGGTGGTAGAGGCCTATTTTCAGCAGGTTCCGTTGCTTCTGCTAACGGCCGATCGTCCCCACGAATGGCTGCACCAGCAGGATGGGCAAACGATCGATCAGGCTGGTATTTTTGGCCCACACGTCAAACGAAGCTACGATCTGCCCGCCGATTATGCACACGCCGATGCACGCTGGTTTATCGAACGAAGCGTAAACGAAGCCTTCGAGCTGAGCCGCTCGGGGCCAGCCGGACCAATTCATATAAACGTGCCCCTGCGCGAACCGTTTTATCCAAAAGCCGATGAGCCATTCCGTTTTGAACGTGGTCGGGTGGTGGAACAGCTACCTGTTTCGCCACAATTATCGACCGACGTTTGGCACCGGTTACTGGCAGATTGGGAACGCGCCGAACGCAAATTGATTCTGGTTGGTCAAACCACGTTCCAGCCTGAACTGCAACAGGTTTTGGCCCAGATCAGTCGCGAATTGAACGTACCTGTAGTAGGAGAGATCATCAGTAACCTCGGTCGAAGCGATGCGTTCATCAGTCAGACGGATACGATTTTGGGGCAACCCGATGAAGAAGAACTGGAGAACCTGCGCCCCGATCTGCTGATCACACTAGGTAACTCGTTTCTGACGCGTAATCTGAAAACGTATTTCCGAAAATACCCAGCCGTTCAGCACTGGCACGTTCATCCATATGGCGACCGCCTGATCGATTCATTCCAGTCATTGACGACACGCATTCCGGTTGAGCCGGTTTACTTTTTCCAAAAGCTGTTTGGCGATCTCGATTACCAGCACTTTCGCGAGGGGGTAGATGACGATGAAGACACGGAGTACCTAACGACCTGGCAAGCCGCCGAGCAGGCCGCCCGGCGGGTGGTGGCCCAGTCGCTACGTGATTCACCGTTTACCGATTGGGTGGCTACGCAGGCTGTTCTGGAAGCACTACCCACCGATTCGCACTTGCATTTGGCCAACAGTATGCCCGTTCGGTACGCCAATATGTGCGGTCTGGAAGCAGGTCAGGCAGTGCGGGTTTGGGCAAATCGGGGAACAAGCGGTATTGACGGTTGTTTAAGTACGGCCGTGGGTTCGGCGCTGCGAACAGAGGCCATCGTTACGGTACTGATTGGCGATGTGGCGTTTTTTTACGATCGTAATGGGTTGTGGCAACCTGAATTACCAGGCAACCTGCGCATTGTCCTGCTCAACAATGCATCGGGGCATATCTTCCGAATCATCGATGGATCGTCGCAACAGCCTGAACTGGAAACGTATTTTGAAACGCCTCATCAGCTCACCGCCGAGCGTACCTGTGCCGACTTTGGTGTTGCCTACCAACAGGTAGCTGATTCAGGTACGTTAGCCACCGCGCTGGGTACGTTCTTCGAGGCGTCTGACAAGCCCAAACTCCTGGAAATTACAACGGATAAATACACGAATGCCGAAGCGTTCAAAGCGTATAAGCAGCGGCTGTAATAAAAGGAAAGCTTCGCGTAGCTGATCGCTTCGCTAGTCGAAGGGCACGACTAGCGAAGCGATCAGCTACGCGAAGCTTTTTTACTAAATACGGAACGCCTAGTTCAGTTTCTTGTCAATGGCGGTTACCATATCCAGGTGCATCTGTAGCGTGGGTAAGGTCTTAGCCGCAAACTCCTTGATCGACTGATCTTTCGCGTCCTGAGCGGCTTTTTTGAACTCCTTCACATCTTCTTCATGATCATCTTTCATGTAGCTGATGTACTTTTTGTCGAATTCAGCGCCCGATAGTTTACGCATATCGTCGATATCTTTCTGCTTGTCTTCGCCAGGCGTTGAAGGGATCGTGATGTTTTTCAGTGTAGCCAGTGCTTTCAACTCGTCGTTGGCCTTGGTATGGTCTTCCACCATTTTAGCACCAAACTGTTTCACCTCGGCGTCCTGCCCTTTCTCCTGCGCCAGTTTACCTAGTTCAACTTCGAGCAGGCCACCGCTGGCTGCTTTCACGGCAAACTCGCTATCGTCTTCTTCAGCGCCTGCGCCCTGTTCTTCTTTCGTCTCGTTGGCGTTTTCCGCATTTTCGACACTATCACTCGTTGCCTTTTTTTCACTGTTGCAGGCCTGGAATGTCAGGCAGCTCATGGCCAGCAAATACACCAAAGTTCTCTTTTTCATAACGTATGTGTTTAGCGATACGACTAAGTACCAGTGCATAAACGCGTTCCGTATGAATTGGTTTTTGGTGACGTAAGAACATGATGCTATGGCAAGCCGGGTTCGCCACCAGCCTGTCGACTCCTGACCGTTACTGTTAGGCAGGTCGGGATGTGCTGGGTACGTTGCTGCCTACAACTTGCAGTCTTCGAGTATCTTCTCGTTGTTTTTGATGTACGCATCGTCACCCGCTTTTTTGGCCAGATCGAGCGACATCTGGGCATCGACACGGGCGGCTTTGCAATTGCCCGACCGAGCCAGGATCTTGGCCCGCAGGTGGTAGGTCCAGTATTCGTTACTTTTAGCCACTACTTTATTCGACCATTCCAACGCCTGTTTCAGATCCCGATTCGTATCCAGATAATACTGAGCAGCGCCAAAATACGTATCCGTCGACGCGGTTGGCGAGGCGGTTAACTCTTTGATCTGCGCCATCACGTGCGAATCGGCATCGTCGGCAATCGTGAGCCGGGCCATTGTGTTTTCCCAACGCATCTGGAGTACGGCCGACGAAGGCGTCAGGTCAACAAATTCAAAGGTGAGTGTTTCCGTTTTAGTCGGCGTTTTCTCACTTTTCACCACCAGCCGAAGCACATCGTTGGCTTCCTTGTAGTCATAAGCACCCCAGGCGTTGGCGTCTTTGTTCAGGATGAACGTAAACGAGTCGGCGTTCGGAATGGAATACAGGCCATATTTACCCGTTTCAACGGCTTTGCCTTCAATGTTCATCGGCTCAGACAGGGTAATGTCCGTGATTTTGTTGGCGCCCGTACGCCAAACTTTGCCGTAGGGCACCCGGTCGCCAAACATGGTACGCCCTTTCAAAGAGGGGCGACCATATTCGACAGTAACGGTGCCTAATCCGATCTGCTGGGCTATAGTAGCTGCCGGGCTGGCAGCGGGAAGGTTAATCTGAGCGTGGCCAACCGAAAGGCAGGCCGACAGAAGAACAGTGGCGATAAGCTTGTACATGTGTAGAATCGATAGGTATTTAGAAGCAAGTTTACGACGAATAATAACAAAAAAGCCCGGTGGTGTAACCGGGCTTTTGACAATGCGATAGCTGACAGGGTTTAATGGTACCTGAAAAATTATTTTTAGGACATAACCTGGACCCTGTCAGCCCGTGTAGCTATGGATATAGGGCCGCTGGAGCGCCTGTGTTAAGCGGTATCTCCAGTGGTGCGAATAAGGCTGATACCTGTAAAAAAGAAAATGCCGCCCAGCACCAGATAGACGATTGACGCCTGTGCTACACCACCTGACATGAGGTCTTTACCGCCCATTAACAGGCCTACCAGCCCTAGCAGGGTTAGGATTACGCCGAATACTCGCTTAAGGTTCATACGTTGAGTGATTGATATAGGATGAAACTCTAAGGAGAACAGCGAAAGGCCGCTTCTGTTCACATCTGTACGGTTGTCTTACCTACTGGGCTCGCCAAACAGGTGTTCTTCCTCGCAGGAGATCGGCTGCTGACAGGTGGCCTGCACCCTGTATACGGGCGTTTCGGCAAACCGGGAGGCCACAATGAGTGCGGTGTCGTTCATATGAGGCAGGAAAAGGTCCCTGGCTACTACCGGACTGTTGTTATCTTTCGACAAGTGGGCCAATAAGACGTGACTCATGAAGGCAGGTTTGTGCTCCTTCAGCAGGGCCAGGGCCTGCTGGTTAGATAAGTGGCCAAAATCGCCCCGGATACGTTGTTTCAAAAAGGCGGGATATCGTCCGGTGGCCAGCATATCCTCATCGTAATTGGCTTCCAGAAAAACGGCATGACACTGGCTGAAATGGCGCACCACGTGCTCGCAGGCAATGCCAATATCAGTAAATACGCCCACTCGGGTTTCGTCGTCTTCAACCAGAAAGCTGTGCGGATCAGCGGCATCGTGCTGTTTGGGGAAGGCCGTGATGCGGAGCGCCCCAATCGGTACGGGCTCATAGGCCGTTAGGCCGCGAATGGGGAATTTGGCGGGTAATAACCTCGACGAACGCAAGGTTTGCGTGGTGATATAAACCGGAATCTGGTATTTGCCCGAGAGTTGGGCGAGGCCACTGATATGGTCGCTATGCTCGTGCGAAATAAAAATTGCTTTTACCGTTCTCAGCGATAATCCCAGTCGCTGCATACGTACCTCGGTTTGTCGGCACGATAAGCCCGCGTCGATCAGCACGGCTTCCTGCTCATTGCCAACGTAATAACAATTGGCATTACTGCCAGAATTCAACGAGGTAATGTAAAGCGGCATCGTACGGTTGGGTATTGACTGACTATGGAAAAGACTACATTCAAAAATCGGGAGTCCCTGACTAAAAAGCCAGAAAACGCCCGATTTCGTTCGGTATTAAACGGAAGAAAGATGGTCTTAGGAATTTACCCGCCGTCACCCTGCATCAGTTGCCGGGGGCTGGTTACCGGCTGGCTGTTATTGTTCAGGTTCGTCTGATTGTTGGCGGCCATTGACGCCAGTTTATTGAACGAGTCGGCCACAGATTGCAGGGCCGAGAGGGCCGCCGCCTGTTTCCCGGATAGTAGGGCCAGATTTTGCGATTGTGTATCATCAGCATACAGGCTTTCCCCGTAATTGATCGCCGCCATGGCTTGCTGATAGGTGGCCATGGCCTGTTGAAGGCTAGCCTGTTGCCGGGTCCATTGGCTGGTGGCCGTCGCCAGCGCGGTATTGTCTGCACGTTGTTGTTCCAGCCCCGTATTCACCCGAATCTGACGGTCGGCTGCGGGGTTTGTCAGTATCCAGTTTTTACCGGGTTTACCTTGTCTTTTGGCTTCGGTCATTCCCTCATTTTCCTGCACTTTCCCGGCTTCGGTCAGGGTACGTTGCATAGCGGCCTGCCGTTGATCTGCCTGTTGCCGCTGTAAATCGGCCAGTGTCTGTACACTTTTTGCGTAAGCTGTAAGGGCGTTTTGCAGGGCCGTAGAGGCATTGATGGCGTTCAGAACAGGCGTATTGGCGGCCGTGGCCGATGGGTCGTCGATCATATCGCTGAAACTACCCGTGGTGGCTGAAGCCGGCGCAGACGGGCGGCGGCTGGCATCGTAGCCTTTCGCCCTCTTTTGCTGCTCAATGAACGCCTGTCGCTCGGCCGGGCTCATGTTTTTCCATTTGTCGCGCATGGCGGGATCCTGCATCATGGCCAGCATATCGGCCTGCATCGGGTTACCCGTAGCGGGTACGGCCGTTGGGGGAGCCATCATGCCCTGCTGCTGCATCAACGCCATTTTCTCCTGCGGACTCATGGCCTGGAATTGCTTTTGAAAGGCCGGGTCTTTCATTTTCTGCGCAAAATCAAGGCGTGCTGACGAACCGGCACCCGCCAGGTTTTTCTCTCTGGCATACGCTATTTTCTGGGCATCGCTCATTTTTTCAACACCATCGGCTTTGAACTGGGCGTCCATTGCCATGCCTTTCTGAACGGCCCGCTGTGCTACCGGATTTAGCTGCTGAATGGCATCGAGGGCCTTGCGCAGGTTGTCAGAATAAGCCAGATAGGGGTTTGGTTGCTGACTGGCAGCCAGCGCCGCCTGAGCCGTGCCCGGTAAGGGAGGCATCTGGCTGATAAGCGAAGCAAAATCAATGCGCTGAGGCGTTTGTGCCAGCGCAGGCAGGGTCGGCAGAAGCGACACCAGAAAAAGAAAGAATTGGTTCATGGTCTGAACGAATGGACAGGTGTTTACTGATCGGCGTGGAGTTGAATGCCCCCTACAACATGAAGCATGACCTGTTGCTCGGGCGGCATCTTGTATAAACTGCGATATTGACCCTGAAGCGGACATTCGAAGCCGGCTTTCACATCGTGCGAACCCGGTCGGCGCGGAAGGCCGGGAATCGTTTTACCCGTCGTTTTTTCGGTGAATGTCCAGCCCAGGTAATTCATGTAATCAATCTGGTAATCGACTTTCATTCGAGTGCCCGTGAAGCGCGCCTTCACATGTTTGATTTTGCTTTGGTCGTCGTCGCCCCAGAGCAGGTTCGCCACCAGATAGGTAGGGTCGCAGATGCCGCCTGCATATTTCTTGGTCTGATAAATCGTCGGGTCCCCATCGAGCGTGGCCGTGGCTTCGCCAGTGAAAAAGTTGATGTTGCCAGCCTCAAAATAAAAGGGCTGCTGCATACCCGTTGCCATGCCCATATCGACCGCCAGCCCATTGCGGGGGTTCGAGGTTCCGCCTTCGTAACACTTATAGCGGAGGGCCTGGAAAAACTGGAATGTCCAGTTTTCGGCCAGCACATACACCTGCGCCGTGACGGTGATGGGCGGGCCTGTGGCAGGCGTGACAACCGCTTTGATCTCAACCGGATTTTTGTCGGGCATGCGTGAGGGAGCCCGGTAATAGATCTTTCGCAGATATTCTTTCAGGTCGCCGCTGTATTCTGTAGCACTCAGAATGGCACCGTTGGGGTCTGGCTGTTCAATAGTATTGGGCTGGCCATTGACGAAAAACTTGATCGAAAGTTTAGGGTTATAGGAGTCGCCGTATACACGCCCTATCGGATAACCCTGTGCATTGACAAGGGTACTCTCCGTATCTATTCGGCCCACAATGAAGTGCTGACAGTCATTGGTTAGCATTGTTTTGGGGCCAAGCATTGCCCAGCCCTGTGCGTTGGCAACACCACCGGTTAGCCAGCCGAAGCCGACGAGCAGGCAACTACGTAGCAGATGGTTGATCATGGTTCCAGACGTATGTTTTCGATGATAGCCTCGGAGGCTGTGTGCGGGTGGGTGGTTTTGTTGGTTAGCCAAACCCTGATTTTCCAGACATACATGGCGCAGCCTGCCGGACGCACCGACGGATCGGGACCGGCAAACTGGGCTCGCAACGTCACCGAATTGCCGACAGGCGACAGGTTCAACGGCCCATCCAGGCTGTTGAACCGGCAGGTGCAGGCTGGGTTAGGGGTTACGTGGTCGGCTAGTTTGTCCCGCGACTCAAGACGCACCTCGGCCTGTAGCACGTCGGCCGAGTCGGGTTTGAACCGGTACCGAATCGTTAGCGCAACGGGCTTGCCTGCTTCGGGCATATACGGAATAGACGGGCTGCTGAGCTGGCCACCATACCAGGCATCGATAACGGGCGTTTCGGAGCGATAAATCACCTGTTTGGCCAGCAAACGAACGCCCGCTGTACCCGCAGGGGCCACCAGGCTCTGTTGCAGCGTGCCCTGTTCGTCATACACATTATTGGTATGCCAGCCAACGGGTTCGTTGGTGCTCCAGCGACTGAAATCGCCGTTGGGTACGTTCCGAAGCGGTTGCGCATGGGCAAGTTGCCCAGTGGCGAATGCCACCAGGGCCGCCAGGGTGAGGACGGGAAGTTTCATCGTGCGTTGGAGCCAACGGATCATAATTTCACGAATTCAACGCGGCGGTTCTGGGCTTTGCCCTCGAAGGTGGCGTTGTCGGCCACGGGTTTGGTCTTGCCGTATCCTTTTGCAGTGAGCCTACCCGCATCGACGCCCATGCTGACAAGTTGTGCTTTCACGGCGTCGGCCCGTTTCTGCGAAAGGGCGAGGTTGCTGGCGTCGGAGCCATCGGCGTCGGTATGGCCACCGATTTCAAACCGGGTGCCGGGTGTTTCAGTCAGGGATTTCAGGATGGCGTTCAGTTCACCCATGCTTTCGGGCTTGATCACGGCCTTGTTTACGTCGAAATTGATGCCGTGCGAAATGTATTTGCCCTCCCCGAACTTCGTACCGATCAGGTTGGCGCCACCACCTTCGGCAATGCGCACATTCTTAAAAATCAACGGGTCGTTCTGGTTGCCGATGCCGCCAAAAACCAGCTTTGCGGGGCTCGCCGTTGTGTTGGGCACGGTTAGTACCCGAAACTGATCGATATAGAGTTTAACACTCCGGCCTTTCATGATGAAGGCCACATGATGCCAGCGATCGTTGAACTGCTCGAATTTCAGTTCGTCCGGTAGGTTGCCAGTCAGATCACGCATGTCGTCATTGACCTGAAAGGAGGCCGATGCCCCATCCCGACTGGCTCTGACAGAAAGCACTTCTGTTCCGTCTGCATTGTCAAACCAGAACACAAGCCCATAGGCACCGGGGGTCTGGTAGTAGTCGTATTCAACGGTGAACTCTTTGGGCAGGTAGGCCTTCTCTTTCATGAGTGGCGTGACCTTTCCGTAGTTGCCATCGGTGATTTTCATCACCAGGCCATCACCGAACTTATTCAGCACGGCCTGACCTGCCAGCAAATCCCAGTGTTCGGCAAATTCACCATCCTGATCGGTGTGGAAATCGTCTTCGAAAATGAGTTTGTTGCCCGGCACAAAGTCGTAATTCGTATACGACCGCATGGACGGCGAAGCTGCTCTGGCAGGCACACTGCTGGCTGACGAGGACGTACCTGAGTTGCTCTGGCTGGTTTCCTGGCGGTCTGACGGTTCGGTTGGCGAGGGGGGCGTTTTGCCGTTGGCGGGCTTCTTCGTGCCATTCTTTACACCGTCCTCAACTTTATCGAGGCCCTTGTTAATGCCCTGATCAATCTTCTGGTTGGCCCGGTTGACGGCGGCATTATTCACGCGGTCGAGCACATTGCCGAACTGGGCATAGGTAGGGAGGGCCAGCAACGTGACCGCAAGAAGGATAAGCGTTTTCATGGGAAAGAATTTGGGTCTGTTCTACATCGACAAACCTACTCGATCGCCCACATCGCTGCTTAACGCCGATGTAACATCGTTTTGCTCCCATGTAACATCAACCGTTGGCCAGTAAAAAGCCGCTCTACCCGGCCAAATAGGGCAGGTAGAGCGGCTTTTTACTGGCCGTACAGGCTAGTTTTTACCGCCCGACATTTTAGCCGGCGCCGTAGCGGCGGTTCCGCCAGCGGGGGCGTTCTTCACATACTTGTCCATCCAGCCGTTCATCTCCCAGAGCATATGCAGCAGGGATTCTCTGGCGGCGTACCCGTGCGATTCGTAGGGCAGGAAGACCAGGCGGGTGGTGGCGCCAAAGCCCTTCAGGGCGTTGTAATACCGCTCCGACTGAATCGGGAACGTACCTGTGTTGTTGTCGGCTTCACCATGCACGAGCAGCAACGGCGTTTTCATTTTATCGGCATTCATGAACGGCGACATGTTGTTGTATACCTCAGGGGCCTGCCAGTAGGTACGTTGCTCGTTCTGGAAACCAAAGGGTGTCAGCGTGCGGTTGTAGGCACCGCTCCGGGCAATACCAGCTTTGAACAGATTGCTGTGCGACAACAGGTTGGCAGTCATGAAAGCACCGTATGAATGGCCGCCAACGCCTACTTTGCTGGCATCGACCACCCCTAGCCGAACGCCCTCGTCGATGGCTGCTTTGGCACTGGCCACCAGTTGCTCCACGTAGGTATCGTTTGGTTCCTTATCGCCCTCGCCCACAATCGGAATACTCGCATTGTCCAGAACAGCATAGCCCATCGTAGCGAATACGGCACCGCCCATCGCGGCAATCCGGTTAAACTGGTAGGGCGACCCCTGTGCCTGACCCGCTGCTTCCTTGCTCTTGAACTCGGCCGGATACGCCCACATGAACGTAGGCAGCGGCCCATCCGATTTCTTGTAGCCGACGGGCAGATACAAGGTAGCTGTCAGGTCAACACCATCGGCCCGTTTGTAACGGAGTTGCTGCTTGGTGATGCCTTTCAACTGTGGATACGGATGCGGAAACGACGTGATCTGAACGGGGGCAATACGCTTCTTCAGGTTGCGGATAAAGTAATTCGGGTTTTCATCGGGTGTTTCGCGGGTAGTAAGAATGACGCCGGTGGCGGCATCCAGTACGGCGATCGGGCGCTCGAACACCAGTGCTTCAGACCGCCAGAGTGGCGTGATCTTTTTGCTGGTCAGGTTCATGACGCTCACAAAAGGTCGGTCACCTTCGGGAGACGAACCCTGACCGTTTACCAGCATAATATCATTGGTAGGCAGGATGTTCAGAACGTCGCGCCCAAACTGGTTGGGATGGGTATCGGGTTGGCCGGGGTTGGCGTACCGATCTTCAGATGAACGATCGAACAGGACAGTGGCCGCGAAATTAGCAGACGGGTTCACCACTTTCGTAATGATCTTCCGTGTCTGCCACCAGCCTTCGGTTGCCAGGGCCGTGTTGGCATTTCCCCAGGTAAAGCCTCTGAACCGGAAAGCAGCGTCATAAATGGCTTTCGGCTCTGCGGTGAATGGCGCCTCGACCAGAAACACCCGATCACGAACGTCGGCCTTCACTTTGGGGTCGCCCTTGTCCTGGGCTACGGTGTAATAAACAGAGGCAGGTACGTCGTTCCGCCACTCAAAATCGCGGGGGCCACTCGGGGCGCCATCGGAGCTATAAGGTACGCTCTCCTGCAAGGGGCCGTCGTTCAGGGTCTTTACCAACTGGCCGTTGATGGCAAAAATGTCGGTACGAAGCGGGAACCGGTACACGGGTACCAGGTAAGAGAACGGGGTGTGTACCGTCTCCAGCAGGACATACTTACCATCTGGCGACGGCGAAGCGGTGGCAATGATGCCAGGCTGACCAATAGCCTGAACACTGCCATCCAGCCCAAGTTTCACAACCTGTGAGGTCGCATAATAGGCAAACTGCTTTTCGTCGGATGGGTTTTTCAGCAGATCCTGGTAGGTGGGGGCCTGTCCTCGTTTGCCGCTGCTATTATCCTGCATCGTTGGCCCGACAGGAACCAGATTGGCCGCTGGCGCACTGGCCCGTCCGTCGGGAATGAGTTTGACGATCAGACTTTTGCTGTCGGATACCCACTGAAAAGGAGCGCCGTAGGTGGCGTTTAGGGCCCGATCTGTTAGCCGGGTGGCAGTGGCCGTCGCTACGTCGGCTACGTAAAGGTCGATTTTGGCATCACTCGACACCGCAAAGGCAAACCTGGTTTCGTCGGGCGACCATTGAACGTAGGAGATAAGCGGAGTAGCGGGAAGTCCTTTCACGGCGATTTCGGTACCTCCGGGTAGTTTCTTTACCCGTAAGCCGGTGATGTAGGACGCCCGACTTGGTCCGTTGTTTGCTGGATTAAGACGAAGGCCCGCGATTTTGAGTTCGGGTTGTGCCAGTTCGGCAATTGAGGGGGCAGAAGCCCGTTCCAGGATCAGCATCTGGTCGCCCTTCGAGGTGACACTGACGCCCGGAGTGGGCGGGACCGTTACCAGATCGGCCAGCGCTTTAGGGGGCGTCTGGTAGGTAAGGGCGTCCTGCGCCGACGCGACCGTGAGCGTCAGCGCAATGAGCGCAGATGATGTAAACAATCGGAAATAACTGATTACCATGTTGATGCCTTTTTGGGGTTGTGAAACCAAAAATAATGAGAAATGGTATCTATGTACTGCTCTTTCTATAGAGTTAGCACACTAAATTGGCTTTTCGGTATTTATTTTCCGGTGCCAAATCCAGGTACGTTCGTTACGCCTGCCAGAGCACGTATTTTAGTCGTTTATCTTATCGCTTAGTCTACTACATCCACTACTCAAGAGACTTAGGTTATGGAGCAGTTTTACGATTTTTTTAGTCGCTTAACCGATATGGGCGATTGGCCGCCGCGCTGGCTCTGTGGCCGCTGGTCAGACTTTCACGGCTGGTTATATATCGCGTCTGATCTGACCATCTGGCTAGCCTACATGGCCATTCCCCTCGTCCTGATCCGGTTCATTATGATTAAGCGGGGCGTTCCGTTGGCTGGTGTATTCTGGTTATTCGGTGCCTTCATACTGCTTTGTGGCCTCACCCACCTGATCGACGCCATGATGTTCTGGTACCCGGCTTATCGCCTCAATGCGCTGGTTCGATTTCTGACGGGTATCGTGTCTGTTCTGACCGTCGTTGCCCTCATTCGTTACTTTAATGAGGCCGTCGGACTGCGAACGTCGCAGGAGTATGACCGTGAGTTAGCGTACCGTCAACTGGCCGTTCAGGAGCTGACCCGCTCGAATGAGGAATTACAACAGTTCGCCTACGTTGCTTCGCACGATTTGCAGTCTCCACTTAAAACGATTTCCAGCTACCTGAAGCTGCTTGAAACCATGCATGGGCATCAGTTGAATCAGGACGCGCAGCGGCTGATAGACGTGTCAACGTCTGCTGCCGAGCGAATGCGTGGTCTGATCAATGATTTGCTTGAGTTCTCGCGCCTGGGGAGCAGTGTATCGCTCGCGATGCTGGACCTTAACGAGATTATTGGGGAAATACTGGACGAGCAACAGGCCGAGATATTAGCAACCAGCGCCACCGTCGATGTAGGACCAATGCCCACCATTATGGGCCACCGGACAGATGTGAAGCAGGTATTTCAAAATCTATTGTCAAATAGTCTGAAATACCGGCGCGCGGGTGTACCACCACACATTGTGATCTGGGCTATCGACGAAAAAGAGCAGTACCAATTTTCTGTTGGCGATAACGGGATCGGCATCAGTGCTCAATATTTTGACCGGGTCTTTCAGCTTTTCCAGCGCCTTCATGGCCGGAACCAATACTCGGGTACGGGCATCGGGCTGGCGACCTGCAAAAAAGTAGTTACCAGCTACGGCGGCGATATCTGGCTCGAAAGCACGGAGGGGATGGGTACGACCTTTTATTTCACCATACCCAAGGTGATCAGAACAATCCATCACTATGCAGAGACGGCGGTGGCGAACTAATCGTTTAACAAAACTACTGGTCAAACGCTGAGGGTACTGTTCCGAACTGATCGCGGAAGGCTTTAGTGAAATAAGAAAGGCTCTCAAACCCTACTCCAAAGGCGACCTCTGAAACAGTAGCACTGCGCTGGCGCAGCAGATCTGCCGCCCGCTGTAGCCGGAGTTGTCGGACAAATTCTGTGGCCGACTGGTTGGTCAGCGCTTTTAGTTTACGGTGTAATTGCATCCGGCTGAGATTGAGCGCTTTACTGAGCTGCTCTACATCAAATGAACTGTTACTGAGATGGGCTTCAACCACGGCGATCGCCTGGGTCAGAAAGCGCTCCTCGGCCGACGAAACGACCACATTGGCAGGCTGTAGGCGTAATTCGCGGCTGTAACGCTCACGTAAACGTTGCCGCTGATTCAGCAGGTTTCTGGCCCTGGTTTGCAGCTCAAGCGGATGAAATGGCTTCGCCAGGTAGTCGTCGGCACCGTGTCGCAAGCCGTCGATCCGGCTGTCAATGTCCGCTTTGGCTGTCAACAAAATAACCGGTATATGGTCGGTAGCCAGTTGCTGCCGAAGCCCTTCACAAAAAGCAAGGCCGTCCATGTCGGGCATCATCAGGTCGCAGATAATCAGGTCGGGAAGCAGCCGGGTGGCTTTGAGCAAGCCGAGTCGACCATTCTCTGCGTCGACTACCCGGTAATCAGACGTGAACAGCATCTGCAGGTACTGCCGCACATCGGCATTGTCGTCAATCAACAACAACAGGGGTAATTCGGTCGACTCGTGCAGGGCGGGGGCTGGGTCAGTTGATAAACCGGTTGAGCTGGCTGGCTGGTGCAGGGCTTCCGGTCTGGCTGGCGCAAGCGCCGAGTCAGGCATAGTTGCCCGGTGGGGGGTAATGGGCAGCACAATGGTAAAGGCAGCGCCCTGGCCAGGCTGGCTAACGAGTGTCACCCGCCCGTTCAACACAGCAACCAGTTCCTGAACAAGGGCCAGACCAATGCCCGTGCCTGATTGGGTATTTTGTGGGCTTTGGTAAAAACGCTCGAAGATGCGGGCCTGCTGCTCGGGAGCAATGCCTGGCCCGGAATCGACAAGTTGAATGGTAGCCTCCTGCACTGAACTATCGTACCGGCAACGTACCTGGACCACGCCACCCGCCGGGGTGAATTTCAGGGCGTTTGCCACCAGGTTCGTCACGATCTTATCCAGCTTATCGGCATCGTACAGGGCGTATTCAGGCTGGTCGTCAATCGCTACCTGTAGTGTAATGTCCCGGCTGTCGGCCAGCGAAGCGAACGACCCGATCAGGCCACGCAGGAACTGTGGCAACGGGCCGGGTTTCAGATCAGGCCGAAGCTGGCCAGCATCTAGCCTGGTTAAATCGAGCAACTGATTAACCAGCGTTAACAGTCTGTCGGCCTGCCGGTGCATGAGCCGGAAAGTGGTATCGCCCGGATTGGCCTGTATAAGCTGGGTCAACGGCCCGAGCAGCAGGGTCAGCGGTGTGCGAAACTCATGAGACACATTTGTAAAAAAATGTGTCCGCAACTGCGCCACCTTTAGCTGTTCCCGTTCCAGCAGCAAGGCCTGTTCGGTGGTTGCTTTGGCTGCCTCGGTTAGTTTGTTCTTGTAGCTCAACCCCAATGAAAAACACAGAAGCTCGACTGCAATGCCTGTCTGTAAATAAAAAAGGGGTTCCTGCCAGACCGGAACTTCACGAGTAACATGAGCGAAAATCGACAAGACCATGGCCGTCAATGCACCAGCTAACAGCACCGAGGAACCCAGCAGAAAATAATTGGTCAGCGTATCTCGTCGGCGGGCGGCCACCAGTATCCCCGTTACCGACACTACCGCTACGCCAATCCGGGCCAGGGTGTGAAGCCATTCGTGGGCCGTAGAAAATGCCCATTCCGGTTTGACGAGGCACCCCACTGCCTCGACCAGCACGTAGCCGAGTAGTGCCAGTTGTGTGCGGCGGAAAAGGGTATAGATAAAAGGGAAACGTACCTGGAAATTTAAGAGCGCATCGGCAAAGCTGTAATAACAAACATAGGAGAGCATCGGGAAACCAACACGACTAAAACCATAGATACTGGCGTCGATAGCCGTCTGCTCGAACGGATCAAAGATTTTAATCACGAAGTAACAGCCCCAACACAAAGCATAGCCAGCATACCAGCTATAGGCCCGTTCACCCGTGACAACGGCCTGACCACCCACGTAGAGTGTCATCATACCAGCCATACCGAGAAAAATGAGCGTTGCCTGCGAGAAATGCATGTGTATAGGATCGATAGTACACAGTTGGATCAGAAAAGGTAGCTAACCTACTGGTTACGAAGCATCACGCTCAATCAGTTAAATCAAGATTTAATCTGACTGAGCAAACCGTGTATGCAGAAGGGCCTCACAACGCACGTTGTGAGGCCCTTCTGCACTATAAACTGAATGCTGACTACTGGGCGTTGGGGTTATCCTTATTGTCTGATGTACTCGCTTTACTCTTGCTGGCGGGTGCCAATGAGGTAATCCAGGCGGCGATTTTCAATGCATCGGCTTTAGGTACCTGCGGCATCGGCGGCATCTCGGTAGCGTAATCGGGCCAGTTGGCGGGCTTGGGGTTATAGATCAGCTCAACCAACTGGTCATTGGTATAGCCCCGTTTGGCCACGTCTTTGTAGGCCGGGCCAACCTGCCGTTTGTCGGCGTTGTGGCAGGCCAGACACGTATGCTTCGTCAACAACCCTTTCACCTGTTCATACGTAGGCGCTTTAGCTAACGTAACAGCCTGGCCTAGCTGGAGCGCTGGTTTCCCCTTGACCCCCGGTTTTGCTGATTTTCCCGCAGCCCCCGGTTTTGCCGATGCGGGCGTGACAGCCGGTTTCGTGGCCGAGTTTTTCACGCTCAGTTCCGACATGGCCAGCTTCTGCCCATCTGGAATGTTATTCAGCGTGTAGTACGCTATCGGGTGAACCAGCGAATAGCTACCGTCTTCCGACCGCACTCCGTCGAGTGTGAGCTGATGGATGTAATTTTTGCGGAGGTTATCGACCACAATCCGCGCCCGAAGGCCATCCTCCGAGAGCTTCACTCCCTTGATGGTGTGCTTCTCTTTGTTGATCGTCGGGCTGCCATAGACCGGGTGGTATTTGTAGATGAAACTCTCTACCGAGTAGGAAGCGAGATCTTCGGCCGAGAGCTTCGTGACGGGTTTGGTAAACTCCACGTCAAAGCCATCGGGCATGGCGCGAACAGTGCGCATCTCGAAGGGGATTCCGTTGTTCCAGACAAGGCGTTGCAGCCCTTCGTTGGCGTCGCCCGCTGACCCCCAGCCCCGGTTGGTTTCACCCACGAACAGCGACCCATCGGGTGCAAAAGCCATCCGCATCACACCCGACCGGAAACCTGACCGAAACTCGATAGCCGCGCCCTGGTATTCACCATTCACTTTCTCGAGCATCACCCGCGAGATCTTGCTCATGCCCTGATCACCCACCAGTTGCTGACCAGCGAACGGACCAAACACACCCGTTGGGATGGTTACAATCTCCGAGTTTGAAATACCCAGAATACCATGAGGAAGCCAGACCGCGGGCGTCTGTATGTCGGGGAACGTCTCCTTCACTTTGTAGAGAAGGTCCGGGGTTTCGTTGACCACGTTTTCCGGCTTGATCATTCGCCCATTCGCGTCGCGCTTTTGCCGGATATCCACTTTGGCATAAAACTGGCTGTCGGTAAGCTTCAGGGGAGAGCCGGGGAGCCCTGTCCAGCGGAGGCCCGCCGGATGGCCGGTGAATGCCCCTTTCTTCACGTGAACCACGCCGCCCGATCCCTGCCAGTCGCCCTGGTTATCGGCGTAGAAAAACTCACCGTCGATCATGCCCTGCCCGGCTGGTGAGCGCATGCCCGTCGCCCAGGGTTGCATTTTTCCGTCTTCCGAGATCTTCATGGTCCAGCCGCGCCAGGGCACCCGGCTTTCGCCCCGCCACCATTCCTCATCGCCGAAGGCGACATTGCCCGTTACGAAGAAGGTACCGTCGGGCGCGAGCTTTGGCCCGAAGCTATACTCATGGTAGTGGCCCGAGAGAGGCCAGGCGTAGACCGTCTCGAACAGGTCGGCTTTGCCGTCATTGTTGGTGTCGGTCAGTTTGGTCAGTTCGCCCCGTTGTGCGCAGTAAAGCGATCCGTCTTTGTAGACCAGACCCAGCACTTCGTGTAAACCCGACGCGAACTTCCGAAAATAGGGACGCCGACTGGTTGGGTTCTGCACGATGAAAATGTCGCCACGGCGCGTCGAGATACCCAGATCGCCATTGGGGAGCATGGTCAGGCCACCTACCTCAAGCAGGGTTCCCTCGGGGGCCGGCACCTTCGTGATGCGGAAAAAATCTTCTTCTTTAGGCGATTCCTGTGCCAGCACAGCCGAAGGGAAAGCCAGGGCAGCGAGCAGCAGGTAGTGATGTATCTTTTTCATAACAGCTTAGAACAGGATCGAATAGGTGAGTTTGCCGGAAACGGGGATTATTAGCTCTTGCAGACCATGGCTGGTTCTGACTATCGGTTGTTTGCCGCCTGCTTCCGAGACGTCAATCATATACGTTTTACCATCGATCAGGTACGTGTTGTTGGGCATCGGCTCGACCGACGTGCCAGAAGCCAACCGGGCATATAAACCACTCCCAGGTTGTGTCATTGTCAGCTGCCGACGAAGGCCGTGGCCATCAGGCAATACCTGTATCTGGTCTTCAACGGCCGTGGCAGCAGTCTGGTACCGGAACGTAGGGCGGTCTTTGTCGTCGAGTTGATACCCTTTTGGCCGGAAACCACTACCCGTCGTGTCAGTTGGCCAGGGAGCATCTGCTGAGGCCAGACGGGCCAGAAATAATTGAGGTTTACCGCTCAGGTACGTTACCACCCCCATTGGGCGAGATGAGCCATCGCCCCGGCTTTCCCACATGGGTGTTGCATCGAGAAATAGGCCATGCCACGCCTGTACAATGGTACCAAAATCGGCGTCGTAGGTGTAGTGTACCTGTTCGGGGCTTCCGACCGAGATGCCGTGTGTAACGCGGTAGCTACGTCCCTGGGCGTTTTTAGACCGGGGCAGGTCCATGAAGCTGCGCAGAATGGTGTTGTTTTCAGCGGTAACCAGAATAGGGTCACTGTCGCCCTGCTCGTTCAGGCTGGCCGGGGTTAGCGTAAACTGACGAATACCGGGACCCGATACCGCCAGCTGGAGGTCAGGTCGGCTCCATTCTTCATACTTCGTATAGATCGCTTCAAAGGGCAGATCACCGGCGGGGAGCGTTATGTTGCCGCTATGCCTGTTGTCCGACCATTTGCTTAGCGGCTGGTTGTTGATCCGCAGTTGACCACCCCCCCCAGCTGTATTCATCGCGAATGTATACTCGCCTGGGTCCTCCACGTGTAACGTACCTGTGTACCGCAACGCAAAATTGTTGGGAATGGGCGAGACCGAGGCCGACAGAACGGGCGACGTCCCCTTCGATTCAGGAGCGGCACCACCGAACGATGCTTCATCGCGATACTGCCCTTTATAGAGCTTGTATGCCAAATCAGTCAGGCGAGGCTTTTTCCGGTCGAAGAGCGTGTAGGTCATGTTTTTGAAGGCAACAGCACCGTGGTCGCCCTGAATGACCACCGGGCCGCGGGCTACTTCGTTGTTGCTGACTGCCCCACGGGTTGGTCCCGTCAGCTCAACATTGTCGTGGATCAACACGCCATTAAGCTCAGCACGAATAATTTTAGCGTTCTCTGTCTTTTTCCCGGCCGCGTCGAAACGGGGCGCCTGGAACGAAATTGTCAGATGTTGCCATAAACCGGGAGCCCTGCCTGCATTCTGACGGGCGGGGTGCCCTTCGTAGCCTTCCTGACCAGTGCCCCGGCTAGCATCCCACCGTTCATAAATCGCCCCGATGTCAGACGATTTTGGTACGGTTAGGCCCCAGCTGTCGGCCAGCTGGATTTCGTAGCGTCCCTGCAGGTACACGCCCGAATTGGCTCCCTTCGCCAGCATGAAGTCAAACTCCAGATCGGCATCACCATGCTCAAGGGTCGTTTGAAGGCTGGTTTGGCTACCCGTTTGACCCGTTGGGAGGCAGACCAGTACACTGGCAGGGGTGCCGGTTTGTGCTGGTTTAACCTGAAGGGAGTTGGCTTGACTGAGAGTAGCCGTAACGTCTGAAACGACTTTCCAGTTTGCCGCAACGGGTTGTCGGAAAGCGCTTAAATCGTTGAGCGGTAGTTTGGTAGCCAACTGAGCGGTGGCCAGACTGCTAAGCAGACAACTGCCTAGAGACAAGGCCAGAGTAGATGCTATGCGCATGAAAAGAGTTGATTATTGACAAAAAAACAACCTAAAAGTAGTCTGTATATCGTTTGAATAGCGAATCTGACGCAATTAGCCTACTGAGTGGGTAAGAAAAAAGACTGTTTACTTTTTACCCGGTAGGCCCCTATATTTGACTCATACCTTTATTAAATCATGAAAAAATTAACCTCCACGTTTGCGTTTCTGCTCGTTTCCGCCGGCTTTGCGTTTGCCCAGAATGAAGCGGCTAAAAAAACACCTGAATCATCCGAAACCTGGACGCCCGTTCCCCCCATCGTCACCCCGGGAACGATGGGGGCCAATGCGTCAGGCCTAACCGCTCCATCAGATGCCATCGTGCTGTTCGACGGGAAAAACACAGATGAGTGGGTTTCCGTGAAAAGCCACGTGTCTAAAGACTGGAAAGATACCAACATGGGTCCGCTGAAATGGGCCGTTAAAGACGGTGCCATGTATTCTACGCTTGGCTCCTACGCCCGTACCAAGCGGGAGTTCGAGAACTTTCAGTTGCACGTGGAGTTCCGCACCCCAGAAAAACCGGAAGGGAAAAGCCAGGCCAGAGGAAACAGCGGGGTGTTTCTCCAGGGCTATTATGAAATTCAGGTTCTCGACAATTACGACAACCCGACGTATTCGAACGGGCAGGTTGGCTCGGTGTATAAACAGGCTATTCCTCTGGCCAACCCTAGCCGGAAACCAGGCGAATGGCAGACGTATGATATCGTTTATCAGGCCCCCCGTTTCAACAAAAGTGGAATTCTTGCTGAGCCAGGCTATGTAACGGTACTGCTGAATGGCATTGTGGTGCAGCATCATACGGCCATCAAAGGAAACACCGATTATATTGGGTACCCAACTATGGAACCACACGGAGCGGGCCCAATCCTGCTTCAGGATCACGGTAACCCGGTTGGCTTTCGCAACATCTGGATCAGAGAACTTTAACCAGTCATGAATGATGCGGTATCTGGTAACAGCGCTGTTACCAGATACCGCATCATTCATGATTGACTTTATTATGAAGCGTACGTTATACGTCGTTCGGCATGCTAAAGCAGAAGACCGGGCTATTTTTATGAGTGATCATGACCGGGAGCTATTACCCGAAGGGATCATGGCAGCGGCACGGATAGGCCGGTACTTAGCGGAAAAAGAGATTAGCGCTGATCGACTTATTAGCAGTACAGCCCACCGGGCAAAAGATACAGCCAAAGTGATCGCCGAGCAGATTGGCGTTGATCCGGCCACGATTGAGCTCGATGAGAAACTATATGAAGGAGGCCCCAAAGCGTACCTGGCGGCTGTCAACAGTTTACCCGAGACCTGCGAGTCGGTCATGATTTTCGGGCATAACCCCGATGTATCTTATTTCTCGGAATACCTGACCCATCAGGATGTTGGGTCGATGAGTAAAGGGAGCGTTGTGGCCATAACCTTCGGGAATCTGCATTGGGCAGAAATATCGGGCCGAACGGGTTCTCTACAGTTCTACGTTACGCCGAAAGAACTCCTGAAACAATGAACCGCAATCGCCGCATCTTCATTATCGTTTTTCTGGCTTTTACCCTGCTTGTTGTGATGCTCACGGTCGATATGGCCAGTCGGACTACAGCGCCCTGGAATCGAAAAAAGCAGGCCGTACGTGCCTTGCCCGGCAATCGGGTAGAAGACAAATCACTACAAATCGATACCACCGGTCTAGATTCCGTCAGCAGACAATAAGTTTACTGTCTTCTGTTTACTGTTTACTGTCTTCTGTTGCTCCGCTAACGTACCTGGTTATGGTTTAAGCGGAGCAACAGTAAACAGCAAACTGTAAACTAGTTTAACGCCTGTACCAGTGCCTGCACGTCTGCCTCCGTGTTGTACACATGCGGCGACACGCGGATGGCGCGCCCTCTGGCTGACACGGATACGTTCCGGGACAGTAAAGATTTCGAGATGGCCATCGGGTCTGCATGGGACGGTACCCACACACCCAGTAAATGATGCCCCCGACCAGATGCTGGCTCAATTTGGTAGCCTAACGCTTCCAATTCTGGAATAGCATCGGCCATTAACTCCCGACAATACTGCTGAATTCGCTCAGGCTGGTAGTCCAGTAGCTGGCGCAGGGCCGCTTCCATCATGGGCATCTGGGTAAAATTCGAATGTTCGCCCATGTTGTACCGGTACGCACCCGGGCGGTAAGCGGGCTGGTACTCGGCCAGTCGGTGAAACTGATTGCTGTCGAGGCGGTTCATCCAGGCTTCTTCCAGCGGCACCCCCCCATCAAAAGCAGGCCCATAGCAGGCTACCCCCATCGAATACGGTCCCATCAGCCATTTGTAACTGGCGCAAACGAGTGCGTCGGGACGAATGCGCTGCCAGTCGAAGGGCATCGCGCCTACGCTTTGGGTGCCGTCTATGGCGAGCCAGGCACCCACGGCGCGGCAACGTTCGCCGATCGCTTCCAGGTCGAAACGCGTCCCGTACATCCAGTGAATCATGGGCGCCACGACCAGGGCTGTATCAGGCGTGATGGCTTCCAGGATCGCCTCATTCCAGGCGTCGGCGGCGGGCAAACCGGCGGGCATGTCGACCGTGTGGATCGTTAGGTTTTCGGTTTCTTTGACCCGGTCCCAGGCATAGACATCGGAAGGAAACTCGCTGCCGATCAAGACTATACGCTGGCCAGGCCGAAGCCCCGGTTTGTTGGGCAGGTTCCGGGCTACCACGGCCATGCCGTAGGAGATCGCCGGAATAATGACGACTCGATCTGGATCGGGCTGGTTGATAAGCTGAGCAAAAAGCTGCCGGACGATGACACCCCCGCTAAAAAAATCATCGGGCGTTAACCCCATTGGGTTTGTCTGGAGATGAATGGCGTTCAGCCCAGCCTGGGTAACTGCTTTGCTCAACGGGGCACGGGTAGCACAGTTAAGGTAATGCGCGTCGGCTGGGTACGTGTACTGACTGCGCTGGCAGTGAAGATCAAATTGTTGCTGAATCATAGGGGAAGGTAGCATATTGGCACAGTATTTATAGTACACGGATTAATGAACGGGTACGCGGATTTGGCTGATTAAAAGGGGGGCACACTGATTTTTTGATGTAAGCAGATTCGCTAGCCTATAGCAGCGCAAATCCGTTTTTAATCAAAAAAATCAGTGTGAATCCCTGTTAATCAGCCCAATCTGCGTACCACCACAACCCGCGACAATCGTTCTACGTCTCTTTAATCCGTGTACTATAAGATGCAGCTTCTCGGCATAGGCTCTCGCATTAAACACCCTGAATTTGGGCATGGGGTGATTATTAACTTGAAATCAAACGGCTACACGGTCACCTTCATGGACGAAGGAGCGAAGCTACTGGCCTTTACGGCCCCGTTTGAGGTAATTGAACTCATTGAACCAGATAATGACCTGGTCAGTCTGCTCGATGTTGAGCAGGCCCTGTCGCGGGTGCTACAGAAATGGGGCGGCCTGACCGAAATTGTGCCTCTTGGCGACAAATGGAAAGGGGGTAAGCTCATCCTGAAACCGGGTCGTGCCGATCTGGCCAGCAAAGAAATGCCCATCGATGCGTTCTTTCATAAGATCGTGATGGTGCGCGACCGGCTGCGCGTGCTTGAACAGCGCGTGAACGCCAGCCAGCTCGACGACGAAGAAAAAGTAAATATTCAGCAATACATTACCCGCATCTACGGCAGCCTCACCTCGTTCAACCTCCTCTTCAAAAACACCGAACAATCCTTCGTAGGCGAAAAGGTTGAGGCGTAAACGTCAGACAGCGTGTCTGCTGCCCCGACTGGAATAGCAGACACGCTGTCTGACAGGCGAATGATCGACAGGCCGAAACGGGTTACTGCAATTGACTGGCTTTGTTCAGCAATTGGAGAAACTCCGTGCGGTAGCCGTACGGATCGTAGGCCATTGAAGCGGTGGCCCAGGTACGTACCTTGTCGAATGAGGCGTTGCCTTTGTAGGCCGATTTCCGCAAAAGTAGCCCGTAGGCTGCCACCGAAGCGGCAAACCGCATATTCTCACTGGCGTAGGAGAAGTTATTGTCCAGATCGAAAATCTGTAGGCTCAGCGCCTGACTAGTGGCCGCTGTGGGCTTTTTATACCGAAAATTTATCGTGAACGTGGGTATCGATTTACTATCGATCTGCCCCGGCGTTCCGGTCAATGCGGCTGGTATCAATTCGTAGAGCGCTGTTATGGTCTGACCGGCATTTATTTCACCGGCATCTTTTTTGTCGTCGACAAAGTCATCACTTTTCAGGATTCGATTTTCGTAACCAATTAACCGATAGGCCTTTACATGATCCGGGTTGAAGGTGACCTGAATCTTGACATCCTGAGCTACCGTGTAAAACTTACTGAATTCATCGACGAATACCTTCTGGGCCTGCTTCAGATTGTCGATGTATTCAAAGTTACCATTGCCTTTGTTGGCCACCTGTTCCATCATGCCTTCGTTGAGGTTCCCCGTGCCAACACCGACGGTGGTCAGAAAAATGCCTTTGTCCCGCTTGCTCTCGATCAGGCCAACCAACGCAGTTTGACTAGTTACGCCGACATTGAAATCGCCGTCTGTCATCAGCACTACCCGATTGTTGCCGCCCTGAACGAAGTTTTGTTCAGCAATTTCATAGGCTCTGTTGATACCCTGTGCGCCCGCCGTACTGCCCCCTGCGCCTAATTGAGCAATGGCTGATTTGATTTTTCCCTTGTCAGCCCCGCTGGTTGCTTCGAGTGGCACACCGGCCTGTCCGGCGTAGGTTACGATAGACAGCTTATCCTGCGCGCGTAGATTATCGACAAAAGTGGGGAGCGCTTGTTTTAGCAGAGGGAGTTTATTGGCGTCGCTCATTGAGCCGGATACGTCAATAAGCAGGACGATGTTGGACGGTGGTAGATCAGCCATAGCGGTTGATTTCCCTTTCAGCCCGACCCGAATCAGTTTATGTGTTTCATCCCAGGGGCACCCACTCACCTCCCCGTTTACCGCAATCGGCTCCCCATTGGTTGGGTCAGCGTACTGAAAGGGGAAATAGTTAATCAGCTCTTCAGTACGGATTGCATCGACGAGGGGAAGCTGACCTGCGGTTAAAAACCGACGGATGTTGGCGTACGAGCCCCCATCGGCATCAATCGAAAAGGTGGAAATAGCTTCTTTGCTTACCTCTACAAATGGATTCTCAGTAATTGGGTTGTACCGTTCTGTGCTGGTGGCGCCAAAACCACCGTCTGCGCTGAAGCTAGTAGTAAGATAGGGACCCGCCCCATCGAGCGACTTTGTACAGCCACCCAGCAGGGCTAACATGGAGGCGAATAGAAATAGCTTTTTCATAGAACAGAGCAATTTTTCAGGGAGAAACAATGCGTTTTAACGCGGGTGAGAGTCAAGATGCGGCGGAACGGTTGGAATGGATCATCTAAAAATTATTAAGCGTAAGAGGCCGACAGGTACAGTTCATTTTTTTCCCCTTGGGTGGAAGTCGGTCAGGGTCTGCTTGAGGTAATCGCGGTCGAGGTGCGTGTAGATTTCGGTGGTGGTAATGGACTCGTGACCAAGCATTTGCTGAACGGCGCGAAGGTCGGCGCCGCCTTCGATCAGGTGCGTCGCGAACGAATGCCGAAACGTATGCGGACTGATCGTTTTCGTTATCCCGGCGGTGGTAGCCAGCGTTTTGATGGTGGTGAACACCGTAATGCGCGAGAGTTTGGTACCTCGCCTGTTCAGAAAGAGCGTGTCTTCATCCCCCTTTTGTATATCGATCTGGCTACGGGTATGGGCTACGTATAGCGTCGTATACTTGATGGCATCACCACCAATGGGCACCAACCGGGCTTTGTTGCCTTTGCCCATCACCCGTACGAAGCCCGAATCAAAGTAGCAGTCGGTGAGTTTTAGGTCGAGCAACTCCGATACCCGCAAACCTGAGCTATACAGGACTTCCAGCGCTGCCCGGTCGCGGGGGCCAGCGGGGGTCGACAAATCGATGGCGGCCAGGATCTGTTCTATTTCAGGGAAACTGAGCGTGTCGGGCAGTTTTCGGCCCAGTTTGGGTCCTTCAATCCGGTGCGCCGGGTCGTGCTGGATCAGATTTTCGAGCAACAGGTATTTGAAAAAAGCTTTCACACCCGACAGCATCCGGGCCTGGCTGTGGGCCACAAGGCCGAGTTCACCTATATATTGTAGAAAGCCCGAGATATGACCTTCGTGGATCTGTAAGGGGCCAACTTCCGGGTGAGTAAGTTGAAGGTACTCGTGCAGCCGCGCCACATCGTGCAGATAGGCGTCGATGGAGTTTTCGGACAGCGACCGTTCCAGCCGCATGTAATTTTTAAAAGCGTTGCTATAGCGTTCCCACATGATCCTGTAAAAATCGGTTATGCGGTTGAAACCACCACCTGTTGGTGAATAATCGGCGTTGGCCCCGTTACTTTGCAGCGGCGAAACTACACAACGACCATGCCCACGATTCTGATCATAAACGGCCCAAACCTGAATTTACTCGGTAAACGCGAACCGCACATTTATGGTAGCCAGACGTTTCTCGACTACCTGAAAACGGTTGAGCCGCTGTTTCCCGATGTGCAGCTCCGGTATTTTCAGTCGAACCATGAAGGGGAGTTGATCGACAAAATTCATGAACTGGGCTTCACCGTCGACGGGATCGTGATCAATGCGGGCGCGTATACGCATACGTCCATTGCGCTGGCCGATGCCCTGTCGGCCGTTACGGCGCCGGCGGTAGAGGTGCACATCAGCAACGTACACGCCCGTGAAGAATACCGCCATCACAGCTATTTATCTGCCAAGTGCAAAGGCGTTATTCTTGGGTTAGGATTGCAGGGGTACGAACTGGCAATCAGAAGCTTGATTAACGCAGTATGATTACGTTCTACCCAGGCCCTGCCAAGATTTACCCGCAGGTAGCCGATTATGCGGCGGAGGCCTGCCGGTCGGGTATTGTCAGCATGAACCACCGTAGCCCGGAGTTCATGGCCATTACGGAAGGAGCCATTCGGGCCGTTAAGGAGAAGCTGAACGTACCGGAGGCCTACCATGTAGCGTTGGTTTCGTCGGCCACGGAATGCTGGGAGATCGTCGCGCAGTCGCTAACCAGGCAAACGAGCCTGCACCCGTACAGTGGCGCCTTTGGGAAGAAATGGATGGAGTATGCCCACAAGCTGAAACCCATGACCCAGCCCGGCGAAGCCGACGTGCTCTGTGTGGTCCAGAACGAAACATCGAACGGAACCCAGGTACGTAGGTCGACTTTACACCAGTTTCGACAGGAGTTTCCAGACGCGCTGATCGCCGTTGATGCCGTTTCGTCGATGGCTGGTATCGCGTTCGACTGGTTGCTGGCGGATGTCTGGTTTGCCTCTGTGCAAAAGTGTTTTGGCCTGCCTGCTGGACTGGCCGTGTTGATCTATTCGCCCCGGGCATTGCAACGGGCAGCCGAAATAGGGGAGAAGGCCCATTACAACAGCCTGCTTTTCCTGCACGAAAATTTCCAGAATTTCCAGACGCCCTACACACCCAATGGACTGGGTATTTACCTGCTGAAACAGGTGATGGAACAAGTGCCGCCCATTGCGGCTGTTGACGCGCAAACGAAGCAGCGAGCCGCTGCCTGGTACACCTTTTTCGAGCAGGAACTGACCGACGACTCACCGTTTAGTCTGCTGATCAGCGATCCCGCCCTACGGTCCGACACCGTCATTGCGGTACAGGGAGATAAAGAAGCGATCGCAGCGATTAAGGAAGCGGCCCGACAAGCCGATTTGTTGCTCGGGAACGGCTACGGCGACTGGAAAGATACGACGTTTCGCATCGCTAATTTTCCGGCCATAACGGACGGAGAAATTGAGCAGTTGAAAGGATTTTTACGTGTAGCACCGAAACGGTCCGCCGTTGCGGCTCCAGCTTCGATAGGGAAAGATTAGATTATATCAAGACTACCGAAGCTGGAGCCGCAGCGGCGGACCGCTTCGGTACTACCGGTGCCACTTTAATATGCTCGTCTTTAAAGAAATTATCTCGGTCACCCTGATTCTTTTTTCGGTCATTGACATTCTGGGGTCATTGCCTGTGCTAATTGACCTGCGGAAAAAAGTCGGGAAAATTGAGGCCGAACGGGCCACGTTTGCCTCGGGCTTACTGATGATCGTCTTTTTATTCCTGGGCGAACGGATCCTGAAATTATTTGGTGTCGATGTGGCGTCGTTTGCCGTGGCGGGTGCGCTCATCATCTTCCTGATTGGCCTGGAAATGATTTTGGGCCGGACTATTTTCAAATCGGAACTGGAGGCCGATGGCGCCGCCCATATCGTGCCGATTGCGTTCCCGCTCATTGCCGGTGCGGGTACGTTAACCACGTTGATCTCGTTACGGGCCGAATATCAGACCGTTAATATACTGGTTGGCGTGGTACTGAATCTAATGCTTGTCTATGCCGTACTCAAATCATCGGAATGGCTCGAAGACCGAATTGGTCCGGGTGGACTGAATGTGCTCCGAAAAATATTCGGCATCATTCTCCTGGCGATTTCCATTAAACTCATCAAAACAAATCTGTTACCCACTTCCTTCTAGTCACCAAAAACGACGGATCACTTTATCTATGACTACCCCTGATTCACTGAACGCCGTGGCCGAGTTTCACCGTACGTTTCACGCACCTGTACTCGACACGCCGACCATCCCGTCAGATGCCCGTTGCGGGTTGCGGATCTCCCTGCTCGCAGAGGAACTGGACGAACTGCGTCAGGCCATCGCGGAGGAAAATATTGTTGAGATAGCTGACGCCTTATGCGACCTGCAGTACGTGTTGTCGGGAGCCGTGCTGGAATTCGGCCTGGGCGAAAAATTCAAGGCGCTCTTCAATGAAGTGCAGCGCTCCAACATGAGTAAGGCCTGCCTGACCGTAGATGAGGCAGAAGCTACCGTGGCCCAATACACGGCCAAAGGGTTTCCCTGCCACTATGTTGAGTCGGA
Organism: Fibrella arboris; assembly: GCF_041321095.1. NCBI lineage: Bacteria > Pseudomonadati > Bacteroidota > Cytophagia > Cytophagales > Spirosomataceae > Fibrella > Fibrella arboris. The sequence continues at coordinate 126,650 of NZ_JBGGWE010000008.1, forward strand.
CGGGAAATACCTCGTGTACCGTGATGCCGACCACAAAACGCTGAAAAGCGTGAATTACTCACCAGCCGATCTGGCTTCTATCCTGGAGGCATAAATCAATCCCGTTATGATCAACCCCAAAACACTGACCGACCGTTTCATCCGGTACGTGCAGATCGATACCCAGTCTGACCCGCATTCAACGGCCAGCCCGACAACCGAGAAGCAGAAAGACCTGGGCCGGGTGCTGGTACAGGAACTGCTCGATCTGGGCGTTTCCGACGCCGAACTGGATGACTTTGGTTATATCTACGCCACGATTCCGGCGTCAGCGGGGGTGGCCAACGTACCTACTATCTGCTTTTGCGCCCACATGGATACCTCGCCCGACGTGACTGGAGCGGGCGTGAAGCCGATCATTCATTACCACTGGGACGGTGCCGATATTGTGCTGCCTGAAGTGGCCGATGCGGGTGATGCCCACATCATCATTCGTCAGAAAGACCATCCCGATTTGTCGGCACAGGTAGGAAACGACATCATTACCGCCAGCGGCACCACATTACTTGGTGCCGATAACAAATCGGGCATAGCGGCGATCATGGCCGCGGCCGAGTACCTTGTTGCCAACCCGGACGTACCCCACGGCCGCATTCGCTTGCTGTTTACACCTGATGAAGAAGTAGGAAAAGGCACGGCCAACATCGACATGGCCAGGCTCAATGCCGATTATGGGTATACCATTGATGGCGAATCGCTGGGTACGCTGGAAGATGAAACCTTCTCGGCCGATGCCGTCAGTATCGTGATTCAGGGCGTGAGTACGCACCCAGGCTTTGCGAAAGGAAAACTGGAAAATGCCCTGAAAATAGCGGGCGATATACTGGCCGGACTACCGCAGAAACACCGCTCGCCCGAAACGACTGAAGGCAAAGAGGGGTTCGTGCATCCAACGCACATGGAGGGTAATCAGGACCGCGTAGTGCTGGGGTTCATTGTACGGGACTTTACGACGGAAGGGCTGCATACGCACGAGACGTTGCTCGAGAACCTGCTGAACAAAGTGCTGGTCGATTACCCAAATTCAAGCGCAACGTTCACGGTAACAGAGCAGTATCGGAACATGAAAGAAGTGCTTGACCGGCACCCGGCGGTGGTCGACCATGCGCTGGAGGCTATTCGCAGAGCGGGCCTTACCCCAAACCGGCGCAGCATTCGGGGCGGTACCGACGGCTCACGCCTGTCGTTTATGGGGCTTCCCTGTCCGAATATCTTCGCCGGTGAACACGCGTTTCACTCGCGCCAGGAATGGGTGTCGGTGCAGGACATGCAGAAGGCCGCCGAAGTGATTGTTCATCTCGCCGAGGTGTGGGCAACTGCCTGATCGCCAAATGGTAGTTACTCCTTACGCGCATGACCATCTGGTATATCATCGATCTGGTAGGTACGAGTGTCTTTGCCATTTCAGGCGTGCTATCGGCGTTGCGAAAGAAAATGTACCATGATATAGTCGCTTTATTTTTCATCGGCTTTCTGACGGCCGTTGGCGGTGGAACCGTGCGCGACGTGATCATGGGCGCCCACCCAATTGCCTGGATACGAGACCCTAACTACCTGATTGTCATTACCCTCAACGTTGTTGTCGCCGTGTGGTGCCGTCATTGGTGGTTGGGTGCTCTCCAACGACCGTTGCTGATTTTCGATACCATCGGCATTGGTCTGTTTACCATTTTCGGTATGCAGAAAGCCTTGCTGGCCGGCGTGAACGACTGGGCCGCCATACTGCTGGGCATCATCACTGCGCTGTTTGGTGGCGTCATTCGGGACACGTTAGTCAACGATTTGCCACTGATTTTAGACCGGCAGCTTTATGTGACACCCTGTTTGACCGGTGCGCTTCTCTATCAACTTAACAGCGCCTTAGGCATGGACGCAACGGTAAATGTTGTTGCGTCGGCAGGATTGATTACCCTGTTCAGGCTGGTGGCTATTCGTAACGACTGGACATTGCCCCGTATTCAGATCTGATCGCTTGCTAAGTCGATACGAACACATCTTAACATTCAGTGGCGCTCAGCGCCAGGCCAGCTTCGGAAGTTTCCTTATACTTTGTCGACATGTCGCGGCCGGTAGCTTTCATGACTTTAATGACCGCGTCGAGGGAGATTTTTTGCATACCCGGCGAGCCTGACGACGCCAGGAGAAACGCATTATAGGCCTTCACGGCGCCCATGGCATTGCGTTCGATGCACGGAATCTGAACGTACCCACCAATGGGATCGCAGGTCATACCCAGGTGATGTTCGATCCCGATTTCGGCGGCTGCTTCAATGGCATCGATGCGGTGACCGGCGCAGTGAGTCAGAAAAGCGGCCCCCATGGCCGACGCCGTACCGATTTCGCCCATGCAGCCCATTTCAGCACCCGAAATACTGGCGTTGTGCTTCACCAGAAACCCGATGGCGGCGGCCGCCAGCATGCCTTCGCGCAGGGTGGTTTTGCTGTAGTGAAAATGATGTTTGGCCAGGTACGTTAAGCCCGGAATGACGCCCGATGCGCCTGACGTGGGGGCGGTAACCACAATGCCCCCCGCCGCATTTTCTTCCGAAGCGGCCAGACAATACGCATTTAGGAAAATTAAAAAACTGTCGGCGCTCTGCGATAGGGAACGGGCCTGCCGGAAAAGCAGTGGCGCTTTTCGGCGAAGCTTGATGCTCCCCGGCAACGTACCCCGGTGCCGAAGTCCGCGCCGGACAGCTTTGTGCATGGCATCGATAAGCTGATCGAGCCGCAGATTAACTTCCCGAAGCGACCGGCCCGATACGGCCATTTCATTCGCCAGTAAGACCTCGGCCAGCGGAAGCCCCGAGCTGGTCAGGTGCGCCTTCAGCTCCTTCATCGTACTGTATGGATACGGTACCCTGATCGACCGGTGGGCCTCGGCTGTATCGCCTTTTCGGATAACGAAACCGCCACCGATCGAATAATATTCTTCGCTGGTCAGCAAACTGCCTTTGCCGGTGAGCGTTAACACCATGGTGTTGGCATAAGGGGAGTCGTAACGAATGCGCTCAAAATGAAATGATGCATGACCAACCGGCAAGGTTTGCTGCCCACAATGTACGGGGTACGTTATCGCAGGATCGCGCAGCAGTTGGTTTAGCGCGTCGGGGTCTGTAGTTTCGGGTTGCCAGCCCAGCAAACCGGCCACAATGGCACGGTCGGTACCGTGACCTTTGCCAGTGGCGCTGAGTGAGCCGTACAGGTGAATATGAATGGCATCGGCTTCGGCTAATTGGTCGGGAGCCAGGTGCGCCAGCCGTTGCACAAAATCGAAGGCCGCTTTCATAGGACCAATGGTGTGTGAACTCGACGGACCGGGGCCAATTTTAAATAAATCGAAAACGGAGGTGGTAATCATATCTGTTGATGAAGCGAAAACTATGGTTGCAATCTACCCAAATCCAATAAGTCAACTGACATGCCTGGCCTGTTTGTTCATCTGTCTGGTGGCTTCGTGTCAGAACCAGCCGCCCTATCGGCACACGGGCGAACCCATTCACGGGGCCAACCTGGTAGCGCCGCCCCGAAAGCCAGTCGACACCACCCTACATGCCCTTAAAGCCGACGGCGGCACCTGGGTGGCGGTGGTGCCCTATGGCTTTTGCCGGAAAGATGATCCTCACTTTTTCTGGTCGGGCAACCGCCCACCGGGCGAACGGCGCGGCGGTGGGTGGTGGGGCGAATCGCCCGAAGGCGTAGCCGAAACCGTGCGGATGGCGCGCGCCGAAGGGCTGAAGGTGATGCTCAAGCCCCACGTCTGGATGATGGGCGGCTCGCACCTTGACCTTGCCTTCGAGAAAGAATCCGACTGGCAATCGTTTGAAGCCGACTACCGGGGATACGTGCTGGCCCATGCCCGACTGGCCGATTCACTGAAGATCGAACTGTTCTGCATGACCACCGAGCTTGATAAATTTGCGCAGGCCCGCCCTGATTTCTGGAAGCAACTGATCATTGATGTACGGAAAGTCTATACAGGAAAACTGACCTACGCCGCCAACTGGGACCGCTATGATAAACTGCCTTTCTGGGACCAGCTCGATTACATTGGCGTGGATGCCTACTTCCCCTTATCTGAAGCCACAACACCTTCGGTTAAAGCGATGGTCAAGGGCTGGAAGAAACCCATTGCCGAGCTGGCTACGCTGAGTGCTACATATCAGAAACCGATCCTGTTTACTGAATTTGGCTACCGCGCCTGCGACCACACGGCCGAGAAGCCCTGGGAGTCGGAGACGGATTGTACGCCGAACATGGAAGCACAGGCCAACGCGTATACGGCTCTGTACGAAGCGCTCAGTCCACAGCCCTGGTTCGCCGGTGGGTTTGTCTGGAAGTGGTTCATGCTTGAACGAAACAGGCCCGGCGATAACCATCGGGAACGGGATATGTACAGCCCGCAGGGGAAACCGGCTGAAGCGGTGCTACAACGTACCTGGAAAAAATAGAGGGTGTTTTTCCGTACAGGACCTTACCGTAAAAAATACAGTAAGAAACAGGGGCCGATTACCTTTCACAGCTATACTCTCAATTACTCTTACTAGCTGATGAAATCACTGGTTATTCTATTTCTGGCGTATACTGGTTTGGCCGCCGGTTCACTCGCCCAGTCGACAAAAACGGATTCGCCCCCACGCGTGCAGACTGCCAATGGAACGCTCGAGGGCGTACAGGAAACGGGTGGTCTGCGGTCGTTCAAAGGGGTTCCCTTTGCCCAGCCGCCCGTAGGCGACCTGCGCTGGCGGGAACCGATGCCTCCTAAAAACTGGACGGGGGTGCGTAAGGCCGATCATTTTGGCCCACGCGCCATGCAACGGGCCATTTTTGGCGATATGAACTTCCGGTCAGATGGGGTGAAAGAAGACTGCCTCTACCTGAACGTGTGGACGCCTGCCAGTTCGGCGAAAGAGAAGCTACCGGTGCTGGTCTATTTCTATGGTGGCGGTTATATCGCTGGCGACGGGTCGGAACCCCGCTACGATGGCGAAAGCATGGCCCGGCAGGGCATCGTTACCATAACGGTGAACTACCGATTGGGTGTGTTTGGCTTCATGGCGCATCCTGAACTCACCAAAGAGTCGCCGCATAAAGCCTCGGGTAACTACGGGCTGCTCGATCAGGCGGCGGCATTGACGTGGGTCCAGAAAAACATTGCGGCGTTTGGCGGTGATCCAAAACGAGTGACCATTGCCGGTGAATCGGCGGGCTCCACCTCGGTCAGTGCGCAGATGGCCTCACCGCTGTCGCGCAACCTGATTGCCGGTGCGATCGGCGAGAGTGGTTCGCTGCTGGGTACGTTAACGCCCATGAGCCTGAGCGATGCCGAAGCCATGGGGACGAAATTTGGCAGCAGCCTGGGCGCGAATTCCCTGGCCGAGTTGCGGGCATTACCGGCCGAACAGATTCTGGAGGCTACCGCCAAGCCCGGTACACCCCGGTTCAGCACCTGCGTGGATGGTTATTTCTTTCCCAAGTCAGTGGCGGCCATTTTTACGTCGGGCGAGCAGGCCCACGTTCCTTTGCTGGCTGGTTGGAACTCAGAAGAGTCCGGCTATAAGGCGATAATGGGTAACGAGGCCCTCACGGTAGCCAACTACACGAAAGCGGTTCAGAAACTATATGGGGATAAGGCAGCCGATGCGCTGAAAGTATATGCCCCAGCCTCTGACGCAGACGTTGAACAGGTAGCTACTGACCTGGCAGGCGACCGTTTCATTGGCTTCAGCACCTGGAAGTGGACCGACGTACACAGCCAGACAGGCGGTAAGCCCGTATACCGTTATTTCTACGCCCGCCCCCGCCCGGAGATGGTTCCCGAAATGGGTAACGCAACAGCCGGTTTAGCAGGTGGTGTCGTTCGTAATAACGATGCGTCGGCCCCTCGTCCACCGGTGCCAAAAGGAGCCGTTCACTCGGCGGAGATCGAATACGCGATGGGCAATCTGGCCGGTAACAAGGTGTATGCCTGGACACCCGACGACTACAACGTGTCGAAGACGATGCAGGCCTATTTCGCCAATTTCATTAAAACAGGCAACCCCAACGGAGCCGGTTTGCCTGCCTGGGGGGCGGTAAAGCCCGGCCAGCCGGCACCGGTACTTCGTATCGACGTAACCACGCAGGCGCAGACGGAAGCACACCGCGACCGTTATCTATTCCTGGACCAGTTTTTCGGAAAATAAACGCGTTCCTGTCAACAAAAAGAGCGACCAGTTCGGGCAACCGGGCTGGTCGCTCTTTTTGTTGGCGGTAGCCAACCCCTACTGACATAGGGCTGTCAGTGCCGCCCGCGACCTTTGCTGCTCAACCAAATCAACTCGCTATGTCAATCATCGAACTGATGCTGAAGGAAATGGATATGGAAGCCAACACGACGCGCAAAATGCTCAGCCGGATTCCAGACGACCAATATGACTGGGCTCCGCACCCCAGGAGTATGCCGATGCGCAACCTGGCTGTTCACATCGCCGAACTACCTGCCTGGGTGTCAATGGCACTTCACACCGATGGCATTGACTTTGCCACCATGGACTACACGCCAACCCCTGTTGCCCATACGGCCGAGGTACTGACCATCTTTGAAAAATCACTGGCTGAAGGAAAGGCGGCACTGAGCCAGGCGAATGAAGCTCAGTTTGAGCGGCCCTGGACCATGCGTCATAGCGAGACGATCATCAGTACCGATACCAAAGGCGAAGTGATTCGGATGGCGTTTTCTCAAACCGTGCACCACCGCGCCCAACTGGGTGTGTACCTGCGCCTGCTCGACATACCCATTCCCGGTAGCTACGGCCCCAGCGCCGACGAACCCATGTTCTAAGGTGAACTAATCTGCTGGGCGAAGTACGTGTTGCAGTCGTACTTCGCCCAGCCAGTCAATCGAGTTAGTCGAAGGGCAACAGGTCGGGTTCCAGGTACGTTGCCTTGGCCAGATCCAGTCCGAAGATATCGACCGAGTAATGGCTGGCGAGCAACCCCCGGAAGTTTTGTGTCAACTGGGGAAACGCATCGATAAGCTCTAGAAATGAAGCGCCCTGAGCCCTTTGCATGAAATGATGAACGGTCTTGATTGCCGCCGTCGTCAGGGTTCTGTTGTATTTGTCCCGGGCCCCCAGGCAGGCAACGTACCCGATAAGCTGTTCATTGACCGTTACAACGGCTTTTTCAGCGCCGTGTTTCGCAAGATGGAGCCAGGCTACCCGCAGATGTGCCTCGTGGTTGAAGAGGGCTGGATCAAGAACAGCTGTTTCGAACTGATGCGCGAAGTCGTCATCGCTTAGCTGACGGTGGTCTTTCATATAAAAAGCAAGGTAACCTTATCCCAGGAATTGGCGGAGATAATTCCGGGCGGTGAGAATAGCGGTTTGTACGTCGTCGGCAGACCCTTCATAGGCTTTATCTTCTACCTCAATGCAAACGGGCCCCCGATACCGAACGTCGGTGAGGGCGGCAAAGAACGCATTCCAGCGCACGTCGCCGAGGCCGGGGAGCTTTGGCGAGTGGTACTCCAGCGGATTGGCCATGATGCCCACCCGGTCGAGGCGGTCGCGGTAAAGTTTTACGTCTTTCAGGTGAATATGGTGCAACCGGTCGCGGTAGTCGTAGATGGGCCGCACCTCATCCATCATTTGCCAGACTAAATGGCTGGGGTCATAATTAAGCCCCAGTATCCGTGATGGAATAATCTCGAAGAGCCGATCCCAGATGGCGGGTGTTGTGGCGATGTTTTTACCGCCGGGCCATTCATCGTAGCTGAACCACATCGGGCAATTCTCGATGCCGATCTTCACGTTGTTTTCTTCGGCCACCTTCACAATCGCAGGCCAGTGCTGGGCGACCAGTTTCAGATTATCCGGTACGTTCAGCGCGGAATTCCGACCAATGAACGTATTGACCACCGGCACGTTCAGCCTGGCCGCCGCCCGGATCATCTTCTTGATGTGCTCGCGGTAAAATTCGGCCTGTTCAGCGTTGGCATCCAATGGGTTCGGGTAGTAGCCCAGGCCGGAGATGTAAACGCCATACTGCTGGCAAAGTGTCTGCACGTACATTACATCCAGGTTGTCGACATCAATATGCGTGACGCCTGCGTACCGGCGCGCGTCGGCATTTCCCGAGGGCCAGCACATCAGTTCGACGCACTTGAACCCATGTTCTGAGGCGAATTTGAGCGTTGAGTTCAGATCATAGTCGGCCAGGATGGCCGAGACAAAACCAAGGTGTAACATAGGTACGTTGGGTTTACTAAGTGGTTGCCGGGTGAGTAAAGTAGCCTGCCTGGCAGTTGCTTCTGCGCGTCTGCAAATGGCAAATTTACAGTCATTCTACTTTTCAGGCTGCCCCTATTCTTCTCGATACAGGGGCTAATGTAGTAGCCTAAGCAGCCAATTACCCGCCATTCCTTCGTTAATCAGCGTGGGGCGGCTGTCGTTTCTAGCCGCAGCCTATCAGGACAGGGCTGTTCTGATAGGCTGCTACGTGGCCGTAGGGTGGTTTTGTCGGCTGTCTGTCGTAGCCTGAGTTGACTGTGCAAACTTATCCAGCCAGACTGTGTTGAGTAATCGACGATGCGCTGGTTGTCGCGTCTACTTCATCGCTACGGGCCAATTAAGGTCACTTTCATAAAAACGCACGGAATCCGTGCGGACCTGCCTACAGCCTCTCAACGTTTAGAAAACCATGCCTAACATTGCTTTAGTCGTTGGTGCCAGTGGCATCACTGGTAGCAACCTCGCTCATGAACTGATCAGTCAGGGATGGGTAACCTACGGGTTGGCCCGTAGGCCGAACCAGGATATACCAAACATATACCCTATTGCCGCCGACCTGCTTAACCCAGATAGCCTACAGGCTGCTTTGGCCGACTTAGCGCCAACGCATGTGTTTTTTACAAGCTGGATGCGCAACGAGACAGAGGCCGAGAATATCCGGGTCAATAGCACCATGGTTCGCAATCTGCTGGATGTGCTGAGACCCAAGCGGTCGGTACAGCACGTGGCGCTGGTTACGGGGTTGAAGCATTACCTGGGGCCATTTGACGCTTATGCTAAAGATGGTTTTTTGCCTCAAACGCCCGTCCGGGAAGAACACCCCCGCCTGGCTATCGAAAATTTCTACTATGCACAGGAAGATGAGGTCTATGCGGCCGCCGAACGGGATGGCTTTAGCTGGAGCGTTCATCGCCCGCATACCGTAATCGGAAAAGCGGTAGGCAACATGATGAACATGGGCACCACCCTGGCTGTGTACGCCACGCTTTGTCAGCAGACCGGGCGACCCTTCCGCTGGCCGGGTTCCAAGGCGCAGTGGGAAGGGCTCTCTGACGTGACCGACGCCCGCGTGCTGGCCAGGCACCTCATTTGGGCCGCTACAACCGAAGCGGCCCATAACGAAGCGTTTAACGTGGTCAACGGCGATGTCTTCCGGTGGAGTTGGCTGTGGAAACAACTGGCTGATTTCTTTGGCCTTGAATCTGTTGGCTACGAGGGGGCTATTCACCCGCTGGACACTGAAATGGCCAATGACGGCCCACGCTGGCAGGAAATCGCCAGTCGTTACCAACTGATCGAACCGAATCTGATGCGTTTGGCCTCGGCCTGGCACACCGATCTTGATTTAGGACGCCCCATTGAAGTAATGACGGATATGTCGAAAAGCCGTAAGCTGGGCTTTATGGTCTACCAGCCTACCAGGGAGTCCTTTTTCGACTTGTTCGAGCAACTGCGGGCAGATCGGGTGATTCCTGCGCAGATCGACCGTTAATCGTAGTCTGACAGCGAGTTAGTGTATTGACTGACAAGCTATCAAGGTTTTGGTAGACTAGGGACCTTAGTTAACGGAGAGCGATATGAACCGCAATGTACAGGTTGGCACTTGTGGCCTTAGCGGCTCAAAAGCTGAGTATGCCAGGCAATTTTCTTGTGTTGAGATTCAACAAACCTTTTACCAGCCGCCTCAGCTGGGTACGTTGGCCCGCTGGCGTAACGAGGTGCTGGCCAACTTTGAGTTTACCCTCAAAGCCTGGCAACTCATTACGCATTCGGCCAAAAGCCCCACCTACAAACGGCTGAGGCGGCAACTCACAACGGCGGAGCAACAAGCGGCCGGGTCTTTCAAGCCGACCACCCTCGTTGATGAGGCCTGGCATACTACATTGGCCTGTGCTCAGGCAGTAAAGGCCAAAGCAATCCTGTTTCAATGCCCGGCCAGTTTTACCCAGACGCCGGAGAATGTCCGGCGTCTGGTCCATTTCTTTTCCCGCATTGACCGAAATGGGGTAAAATGCTGCTGGGAACCGCGTGGCCCCTGGGACAATGAGCTGCTGAGCGACCTGTGTGAAGACCTGTCTCTGTGGCATGTGGTCGATCCGTTTGTCCGTAAGACGATGACACCAGACCGGTGCTATTTTCGGTTGCATGGGCGGCAGGATTGGCGGTACCAATATGAGCCATCCGAGCTAGTCGATTTAGCCGAGTTACTGCCAACGCAACAGGCTGGGTACGTCTTCTTCAACAATAGCTCTATGAAACAGGATGCTTTAGCCTTTAAACGGCAGCTCGATGCAGCCGCTTCGTAAAATTTGCTTTCGACTGTCGTGTCTCAACAGATTACTTATCGATGAAGACAACACCAGGTCAACGCGTCATAGTGAAACGATCGCTGAAGAAAACCCAGTGTTCAGCAGGCGGGGCAACAGATGCCGCGTGGGTCGATCAGCTATATCGACGGGGCCACCGGCAGCCAAATCGGCCGGATGATGGCGTTGGGTATCGGAGGCATGACAGGCAACAAGCGTTTCCTGCAGTCGGTCATAGACGTTGACGCAAGGCACAAACGGTCTGGGTTCTTCCAGAAGTAAGAGATACCCTAATAGCCTTTTGCCTCACTGGTACCGGCTAGCGGGCGGTGGCTACCGTCGCCATAACGCTGGTAAGCCTCCTGCATGATGGCCGCCGTGGCCGAAGCACCAAGACGCGAAACACCCATGGCTTTCACCTGCAGCAAGCCATCGAGGGTACGAACGCCGCCCGCCGCCTTTACCCGGACGTTCGGCCCCACATGATCGAGCATCAGTTGCAAATGGGGCAGGGTAGCCCCCTGGTAGGAATACGTACCGTCGGCACCTTTCACAAAGCCATACCCCGTTGAGGTTTTGACAAACTCGACACCTACCTCGGTGCAGATCGCACAGAGTTTGATGATGAAACGGTCATCGGGCAGGAAATCATTCTCGAAAATCACTTTGAGAATGGCGCCCTGAGCCAAACAGGCCTCATGAACGGCCAGGATCTCATGCTGAACGTAATGAAAATCGGCGCCCAGCACTTTGCCGATGTTCACGACCATGTCGATCTCGACGGCTCCGTCGCGGCAGGCCTGTATGGTTTCCGCTACTTTAATGGCAGTCGTTGAATTGCCCGCCGGAAAGCCGATAACCGTTCCAACCAGCACGTCGGAGCCTGCCAGGAGTTCGGCGGCCAGCGGTACGGCGTAAGGCTTGATACAGACCGACGCCACATCGTAGTGTAGCGCTACAGCGCAGCCTTCGCGCAGTTCGGCGTCGGTCAGCGTTGGGTGTAGCAGCGAATGGTCGATCATCTTCGCCAGTTCACGGATCAGGGTTGGGTTGGTAGCCATTGAGTTCTCCATCGAGGTTAATTGAATCCCATGACGGTCCGTACGCGATCAATCGTTTTCGCCGCCACGGCACGGGCTTTTTCTTCTCCTGCCCGTAGCTCCCGCTCAAGCTCCGGGTTACCCTCGGCCATGAGCTCGGTAAAGCGTTCCCGTTCAGTGGCGAAGCGTTCGATGATCAATTCATACAGCTCTTTTTTGGCATGACCATAGCCATAGCCCCCCGCTTCGTATTGCTGCCGCAGGGTGGCTATCTGCTCCTCGGTAGCCAGGAGCGAGTAAAGTTGGAAAGTAATATCAGTGTCCGGGTTTTTGGGCGCTTCCAACGGCGTTGAATCCGACAAAATCTTTTTAACGACTTTGTAGAGGTCATTGGCGGGCAAAAAGATGTCGATGTAGTTGTTGTACGACTTGCTCATCTTGGCCCCGTCGATTCCCGGTATCGTCATGATCTTTGAGTCGATGCGGGCTTCGGGCATCACGAACACGTCCGCGTTGTAATGTCGGTTTACGGCACCGGCAATGTCGCGGGCCATCTCCAGATGCTGACGCTGATCTTTCCCCACGGGAACCAGTTCGGCATCATAGAGCAGAATATCGGCCGTTTGCAACACTGGGTACGTGAACAGACCGGCATTGGCCGCCGACGGCATCTTTTCCAGCTTGTCTTTATACGACGTGGCGTTTTCCAGCATCGCCATGGGCGTGAAGCAGTTCAGGTACCAGGCCAATTCGGTATGTTCCGGCACCCGCGACTGGCGCCAGAGCGTATTCCTGACGGTATCGTAGCCGAAGGCCAGCCAGGTGGCGGCAATGGCCCGCACAAACTCGCGACGGGTGTTGCCTTCCCGCAGCGTAGTCAGCGAATGCAGATCGGCGATAAATAAAAACGACTCGTTATTCGCTTGTTGCGATAATTGTACGGCCGGTAAAATGGCCCCCAAAATATTCCCCAGATGCGGCCGTCCACTACTCTGGATACCCGTTAATATTCTTGACATGATGTTGACTGGTACGCGAAGGTCACGGATTGACTGGATGTACACGAATAGAGACTGGATGAAATCAGTGCCAATCCTGTTTGAGCCGCAAAATCTGCGTATACTTTGGGTTATTTACCTTGTGCTTCCACAACGGCGATGGCTACCATGTTAACGATTTCGCGCTCCGACGAGCCTAACTGTAATACGTGTACCGGTTTGTGTAACCCCAGCAGAATGGGGCCAATCGCGTCGGCTCCACCCACCTCCGACATGAGGTTATACGCAATGTTGCTGGCCGACAGGTTCGGGAAGATAAGCGTATTCGCTCCTTCTTCGATCAGTTTGCTGAACGGATGGTTCTGTTTCAGCAGCTCCGTGTCGAAGGCAAGGTGGGCCTGAATTTCACCGTCAACGATCATGTCGGGGTATTTTGCCTGGAGTAGCGCAACCGCTTTACTCATTTTCAGCGCATCGTCGCCCGCTGCCGAGCCAAAGTTTGAGTACGTAACCAGGCCGATGCGCGGCTTGATGTTGAATTGCTCAACGGCCCGTGCGGTTAATTCCGTAATCTCAACAATCTCTTCGGCCGTAGGGTTGAAATTAACGGTCGTATCCGAGAAAAACAGGGGCCCCCGTTTGGTCATCAGAATGTACATACCGGCCACTTTCTTCACGCCGTCCTGCTTGCCAATAATCTGTAGCGCTGGTCGGATCGTGTCGGGATAATTACGGGTAAGGCCTGAAATCAGAGCGTCGGCTTCGCCAGTTTCGACCATCATGGCCCCGAAATAATTCCGGTAGTACATCAGCTTACGGGCTTCGCGGGGGTTCAGTCCTTTCCGCTGGCGCTTCTGGAAGAACACATCAGCAAACCGGCCGATCAGCGCATCCTGCTCCGGCGAACGCGGGTCCAGAATGGGCGTGTCGCCCAGGTCCAGGCTGTTCTGCTCGATCATCTGCCGGATCATTGCCGTTTCGCCGAGCAGAATTGGCTGGGCAATGCCTTCGTCACGTACCTGCTGGGCGGCTTTCAGCACCTTCAGGTTCTCGGCATCGGCAAATACAACCCGCTTCGGGTTACTCTTGGCCTTGTTCAGGATTACCCGCGAGATACGATTATCCTGCCCCAACCGGCGGGCCAGTTGATGTTCATACGCTTCCCAGTCGGTGATGGGCTGTTTGGCAACCCCCGAATCCATAGCCGCTTTCGCCACGGCAGGAGCTACGGTCACCAGCAGGCGGGGGTCAACGGGTTTCGGAATGATGTATGTTCGGCTGAACATCAGGTTGTCGGTGCTGTAGGCCATGTTCACCAGGTCGGGCACCGGCTTTTTGGCTAGTTCGGCCAGGGCCAGCGTAGCCGCCAGTTTCATGGCCTCGTTGATCTCCGTAGCCCGTACGTCGAGCGCCCCCCGGAAAATGTAGGGAAAGCCCAGTACATTGTTTACCTGATTGGGGTAATCTGACCGGCCCGTTGCCATGATCAGGTCGGGGCGGGCCGCCATCGCCTCTTCGTAGCTGATCTCGGGCGTTGGGTTGGCCATGGCAAACACGATCGGATTGCCGGCCATGCTCTGCACCATTGCCTGACTCACCACATTGCCTTTAGACAGCCCAATGAACACGTCGGCTCCGGCAAAGGCGGCCTCCAGACTTGGTAGGTCGCGGCTGGTAGCGAACATCGCTTTACGCACGTCGAGATCAGCCCGGTCTGCCCGGATTGGTCCTTTTGAGTCGCACATGACAATGTTTTCGATCCGGGCACCCAGCGCCACGTAATGTTTGGTGCAGGAGATAGCGGATGCCCCGGCTCCGTTGACCACTATTTTAACGTCGGCGATCTGCTTGCCAACCAATTCAAGCGCGTTGAGCAGGGCGGCCCCGGAGATGATCGCCGTGCCATGCTGGTCATCGTGCATGATCGGGATATTCAACTCCCGTTTCAGTCGTTCTTCGATCTCAAAACATTCAGGTGCTTTGATGTCTTCCAGGTTGACCCCGCCAAACGTAGGCTCCAGGATCTTGACCGTTCTGACAAACTCATCCACATCGTTTGTGTTCAATTCGAGGTCAAACACATCAATGTCGGCGTAAATTTTGAAGAGCAGGCCCTTGCCTTCCATGACCGGTTTACCAGCCTCGGGGCCAATATTGCCTAGACCCAACACGGCGGTTCCGTTCGAGATCACGGCCACCAGGTTGCCTTTAGCAGTATACTTATATACATCCTCGAGCCGATCGGCAATGGCCAGACAGGGTTCGGCAACGCCCGGCGAATAAGCCAGCGTTAAGTCGCGTTGCGTACTGTAGGGTTTGGTGGGAATGACTTCCAGCTTGCCGGGACGGCCGTTGGCGTGGTAGTCGAGGGCGTCTTCGCGCCTGATTTTCTGTTGCATAAGAGGAATTTGCCGCTGGGAGCGCCTAATGTTCCAGCGTTTATGGGGCCGCTAAACTACAAAACAGCCGTTGGCTAGCCTACAAAATAGACAGTCCTGTCGGGCCTGGTCGGGCGAAAGCAGGTAGGTGGAGGAATGTAATTAGTATACACTAGATCGTTGGCCAATAGCCGGTTTAGCAGTAGGCTGTCTTTTCTGATTAGAGCCGTGAAACGCTGCCTGTCCAGTGAGCGGAGCAAGTTGTGCCGGGGTGATTGTCCGAGGCAAACCGCCAGTAACAGAAAAATAAGTAGACAGCCAGAACGTGGAAGCATGCTGGGGGGATGGTCGTGCTTAAATCCTGATGGTAAAGATGTGGCCATTGGCGAAAAGAGTTATCCACCTTTTTCGCCAATGGCCACGATGCACTACACGTTTACGTTTTGGTTATTCCCACTCAATCGTCGCGGGTGGTTTCGACGAAATATCATACACGACCCGGTTCACTCCTTTTACTTTATTGATGATCTCGTTCGAGATGTCGGCCAGAAACGAGTAGGGGAGGTGTGCCCAGTCGGCCGTCATGCCGTCTACGCTGGTTACAGCGCGGAGTGCTACCACACGCTCGTAGGTACGTTCGTCGCCCATCACGCCAACGCTCTGGATAGGCAGGAGCATGGCACCTGCCTGCCACACCTGGTCGTAGAGCCCTTCGCGTTTCAACCCATTGATAAACAGAGCGTCCACTTCCTGAAGAATCGCCACTTTTTCGGGGGTGATATCGCCCAGGATCCGAATAGCCAGCCCCGGGCCGGGGAAAGGATGACGGCCCAGAATGAACTCGGGAAGCCCCATTGACCGACCAACAGCCCGTACCTCGTCTTTAAACAGGGTGTTGAGCGGTTCAACCACTTTCAGCTTCATGAAATCGGGAAGCCCCCCTACGTTATGGTGCGATTTGATCGTAGCCGAAGGGCCCTTCACCGACACGGACTCGATCACGTCGGGGTAGATCGTTCCCTGGCCCAGCCAGCTGACGTCTTCGATCAGGTGCGACTCCTGATCGAAGACGTCGATGAATGTTTTGCCAATGGCTTTCCGTTTCGCTTCAGGGTCGGTAAGGCCGGCTAGAGAATGGTAAAACTGTTCCTGTGCATTTACACCTTTCACGTTGAGGCCCAGTGTTTTATAGCTGTCCAGTACGCCCTGAAATTCGTCTTTCCGGAGCAGGCCATTGTCAACGAAAATACAGTACAGGTTTGGTCCGATTGCCCGGTGAATGAGCATGGCCGCTACCGACGAGTCGACACCGCCCGAAAGGCCAAGAACGACCTTGTCATCACCTAGTTTAGCTTTCAGGTCAGCTACGGTGGTATCCACGAACGAGTCGGCGGTCCAGCTTTGTGAGCAGCCACAAATGTCGACCACAAAGTTGTGTAGCACTTGTTTCCCCTGTAACGAATGAGTTACCTCGGGGTGAAACTGAATGCCAAAGGTTTCTTCGTCACGTACCTGGAAAGCCGCCACCCGAACGGTTTCTGTTGAAGCGATCACCTCGAAATTGTCGGGTATCTGCGTAATCGTGTCACCGTGTGACATCCAGACCTGCGAATGCTGGTCGATGCCCTTCATCAGCCGACTGGCAGCGTCTATGGTGCCGAGCCGAGCCCGGCCATATTCACGGATGGAGGAGGGGTGTACTTCGCCACCGCTGCTTTGTGCCAGTAACTGAGCGCCATAGCAGACACCCAGTACGGGCAATTTATGGCGGAACGTAGCCATATGAATGGTGGGGGCGTCGCTGTCTCGAACGGAACACGGACTGCCCGACAGGATTACGCCTTTAACGTCGGGAGAGACAGGAGGAAGGTTGTTGTAGGGATGTATCTCACAATACACATTCAGTTCACGTACCCGGCGGGCAATCAATTGGGTGAACTGTGAACCAAAATCGATAATCAGAATCTGTTCGGTGGCCATCGTTAGTTTCTAAAGCACAAAGTTACATCAAATTGCCCCACCAGCCGAAAAGGGCCTGATTATTGAACCTTAGGATTACAGTGGGCAACTCATTTCTCTCGCTACACTACCGGAAATGAGCTGCCTAATTGCCTGATTACTAGAGTCAGGACCCTTAGTCTAACGTTTCACTCAAACCATTATGAAAATCATGACGTCCGAATCATTCTTTGATGCCCTGTCGATGCCATTCCCCAAAAGTGTGGAAAAAAATACCCCATCGAGCAACAACCAGAAGTTATTGATTCCGTTTTTCGACCGTAAGCGTACTGTCTCCGTCGACGAAATTGTTCGGCTTGAAGGGTCAGGCAATTACACCAATTTCTACCTGAAAGACGGCACTAAAATGCTGGTCTCCAGGACATTGAAAGAATACGAAACACTGCTCGACGGCCAGGCCTTTGTCCGTGTGCACAAGTCATGCATTGTCAACCTAAGCTTTGTACGTAAGTTTTTTGTTAAAAAGGAAGGTGAACTCGAATTGTCTGATGGTCAGCAGGTGAAAATTTCGCGCCGTCGTGCCCAGATGTTTGTGGATCGCATCCGTGACTACAGCCCTGCCTTGGTAAACTAGATTCTACTCTACTCTTCGTCAGCGAACTTACCCGAACCGGGTCAGCGTAGTTATAGCTACGCTGACCCGGTTTTTTGCGTATCAACAAGAGCACTACCGTTTGATAAACTATACGTATAACTACGTGATCGTGCGGGGAAATTCACGTAAAAAAGGACTACAACAATTGTATAAATATCTGTAGATCAATTGATTAGAAAAATAAATCAGGTTTGTGTGAAAAAAGGCTTTTTTAGGAAACGGTAGGAGACCTGTAGTTTTGAACCAGTCAAACATAGTATTACTAACCACTCCTATTAAATACCCAGAACTTATGGAAGCTAAATTTCTAACACCGCCAACGCCATCCGTAACGCCTCATTACCCTGCTTCGTACACTCGTAACGCCCAGCGGATCGCTCTTCCGTATTTAAACCGTACGGTGATGGTTTCCGTTGACGATATCGTTTGTCTGGAAGGAGAGGGAAACTATACCTTTATACACACCCGTGATCGCCGGAAATACCTGGTGTCGAAGACGCTGAAAGAGTTTGAGAAAACGCTCGACAACAGCATCTTCATTCGTATTCACAAATCGAATATCATCAATCTGGCTTATGTCCAGCACGGTGTGTTTGCGCGTGATCGCATCATCCGCATGGCCGACAATCGGGAGGTGACTATTTCGCGTCGCCGGATGCGGGAAATTACCCAACTCATGAATCAATATCAGGAGCACCTGAACTAGATAGATTTTAGGCCGAAGATCCGTTCCTGCCGCCACTGATAACTTATGTGCTGGCAACAATCCCCAACCTGGTTACGCTTTATTCAAAAAGCCCGCCTCAAAGATGCTGAGGCGGGTTTTTTTAGGCCGTAAAACTAGTTGGCAACCTACCTGGCCAATCAGAAGATTTTATAGGCCAGGGTAATCTGCCATGATTTAGCCCGTTGACTGAAACTGCCGCCATTGGTGTTTACCTGCGCCACGTCGGACAGGTTACCCTGGTAACGCACATCAAGGCCGAGACTGCCCAGATCAAGCCCACCACCGATCTGATAGCCGTACCAGGCTTTAGACCAGGCGTCATTCAACGTACCTGTAGTATATTGTTTGAGCGCGTCGCTTAGACCGGCGTTGTTGTCGACCCGGAACGAAGCCATCGGGCCAACCATGAACCGCAGAGGGCCACCTTTGAGGCCCAGCAATACCGGTACGTCGAAGCTGGTGGTTTTGATCGTAACGTTTTCTGTTACGCCATTCCTAACCACGTCGAACTGTCCTTCCTGCGTGGTATACATCAACTCGGGCTGAAGAAACAGGTTTTTACCAAATCGGGTATAAATGCCAAAAGACGTGCCCGTGCGGCTTTTGTAGCTGTCGGAGATATTATTTCGCAGTGTTTGCCCATTCACATCGACAGTGGGCGAACCGTTCCCATTCGTGCCAGTGCTGACAAACTCGCCGAATGTAAGTCTTGAGAGATTGACTCCTCCTTTAACGCCAATTTGGAAACCCTGCGCATACGTAAGCGCGGGTAAAACGGCAATGGCGAGGCCGAATAGGATTTTCTTCATGGAAGCGATAGTGGTCTTCATGGAATACAGCAGATTAACGGGAATACAACTACAGACAGGTCAAAAATCAACTATTTCTGAGCCAACGGCGTTGTTTTAGTATAGGATGAACGGGTAGCAAGGATCGTTCCGGTCGTGTTCATGAACCACGCACGTACCATACATTGCCTGTTGTTGACCTTTGATTAACGACTGCACCGACCGTTTAATGCCTTTGTGAAAAAATGTTAATTGTTCTTCCGTAACTGTTCACTGAATAACTCCCGTGGCGAAAATAAAGACCTCGTACTTCTGTCAGAGTTGTGGCCATCAATCACCAAAATGGCTGGGCCGTTGCCCGGTCTGCGGCGAATGGAACACCATCGTTGAAGAGGTCGTGCAGAAAGACGAGCCTGATAAAGGTGGCTGGCGCGTAACAGCTGGCCCGGCCAAAATTGCGGCGAAACCCAAAGCCATTCACGCGATCAACTACGAAGAGCAGCCCCGCACGCTCACGGTCGATGCGGAGTTGAACCGCGTGTTGGGTGGTGGCATTGTGCCCGGCTCACTGGTGCTGATTGGGGGTGAACCCGGCATTGGTAAATCAACGCTCTTACTGCAGATTGCCCTGAGCCTGACCGGTATGCGGGTGCTTTATATCTCCGGCGAAGAAAGCGAACAGCAGATCAAGATGCGGGCTGAGCGACTCGAAACGCCAACCAGCGACTGCCACATCATGACCGAGACGTCGACGCAGAACATTTTCCGGGTGGTGGAGCATTTCGAGCCGGAGGTACTGATCGTCGATTCCATTCAGACCATGCAATCGTCGCTGGTTGAGTCGGGGGCGGGTAGCGTATCGCAGGTACGTGAGTGCACCGCCGAATTCATGAAATACGCCAAAGAGTCGGGTGTGCCGGTATTCATGATCGGTCATATCACGAAGGAAGGATCACTGGCTGGCCCCAAAGTGCTGGAGCACATGGTCGATACTGTGCTGACCTTTGAAGGCGACCGCCACACTACCTACCGCATTCTGCGCACGACCAAGAACCGGTTTGGCAGTACGTCTGAGCTGGGTATTTACGAAATGCAGGGCAGCGGTCTACGACAGGTGTCGAATCCGTCAGAAATCCTGATCTCGCAACGCGACGAAGCGCTGAGCGGCGTCGCGATTGGGTCCATGATGGAAGGGAATCGGCCGTTGATGATCGAGATTCAGGCGCTGGTCGGCGTGAGCACCTATGGAACGCCCCAACGGAGCAGCACCGGATACGATAACAAGCGCCTTCAGATGTTGCTGGCTGTACTTGAAAAACGGGGCGGTTTCCGGTTAGGCCAGCAGGATGTGTTTTTGAACGTAGCCGGTGGGCTGCGCGTCGAAGATCCGGCGATTGATCTGGCCGTATGCGCGGCCATTGTGTCGAGCTACGAAGATATTGCCATTCCCACTACCGTGGCTTTCGCGGCGGAGGTCGGGCTTGGTGGTGAGGTACGTGCCGTTAGCCGCATTGAAGCCCGCATAGCGGAAGCACAAAAACTTGGTTTCAAGCAGATTTACGTCTCGAAGTACAACTTGAAAGGGCTGGATGCCAGTCAGTTCAACATTGTGATCCGCCCGGTTGCGAAACTGGATGAAGTATTTCAGGGGGTGCTGATGTAAATTTAAGTTTACTGTCTTCTGTCTTCTGTTACTCCGCTTGAGCCTGGGTACGTTCCTTGGCAGAGCAACTGAGGACAGAAGACTGTAATTGGAAGCTGTCAAACCATTTTCTGCCCACTGAGTTAGGCTTGTTGTAATGTATTCTATAGGAATTATGGACAATACGCAAAACAACAACCTTCCTAACGGACAGTCGGGGCATCAGCAGGAACAGACCGCGGTGCCTGAAACCACGTTTGGTGCTACTGGTCTGCAGCCGCAGGATCAGCCCACCGATCAAACCCTGACCACGCGCCAGGGTCATCCGCTGACGCACAACCAGAATGTTCGGACAATTGGTAACAGAGGGCCAACCACCCTCGAAAACTACCCGTTTCTGGAAAAAATCTCGCACTTCGACCGGGAGCGCATTCCAGAGCGGGTCGTGCACGCCAGGGGCGCTGGCGCTCATGGTGTTTTTGAAGCCTATGGCACGGTAGGCAACGAGCCGGTATCAAAATATACCCGGGCTAAACTGTTTCAACAGAGAGGCAGGCAGACGCCCGTTTTCGTGCGTTTTTCGACCGTCATTCATGGGGGACATTCGCCCGAGACGTTACGCGATCCCCGTGGTTTCGCCGTGAAGTTTTATACCGAAGACGGCAACTGGGATTTGGTCGGCAATAACCTGAAAGTGTTTTTTATCCGGGATGCCATGAAATTCCCGGACCTGGTACACGCGTTCAAACCCGATCCGCTAACAAACCGGCAGGATGGTGGACGTATTTTTGATTTTATCAGCAATACGCCCGACGCCATGCACATGATCACGTTCCTGTTTTCGCCCTGGGGCATTCCGGCCAACTACCGGCAGATGCAGGGGTCGGGCGTGAACACCTACAAATGGGTAAATGAAGAAGGGAACGCGGTGCTGGTGAAATATCACTGGGAACCGAAACAGGGCATAAAGAACCTGACTCAACCAGAAGCGGAGCAGATTCAGGCGAAGAATTTCAACCACGCCACGCAGGATCTGTACGATGCTATTGAAGCGGGTAACTTCCCTCAGTGGGAACTGCTGGTACAGATCATGAGCGATGACGAACATCCCGAGCTGGACTTTGATCCGCTGGATGATACGAAGCTCTGGCCGCCCGATACATTCCCCTGGCTACCAGTGGGTATGATGACGCTGAACAAGAACCCCGAAAATTACTTCCACGAAGTGGAACAGGTCGCCTTCGGGACCGGCGTACTGGTTGATGGGCTGGATTTCTCGGACGATAAAATGCTTCAGGGCCGCACGTTCTCGTATTCAGATACGCAACGCTACCGAGTTGGTACCAACTACCTGCAGTTGCCGATCAATGCGCCGAAAAAACACGTGGCAACCAATCAGCGCGACGGGCAAATGGCCTATCGGGTCGATACGGCGCCGGGCCAAAACCTGCACGTCAACTACGAGCCATCGTCGATGAATGGACTAACGGAGGCGCCGAAGAAGGGCACCGAGCACCAGCCTTATAGTGCCGGTAACCTGATGCGTTCACCAATTGACCGGACTAACAATTTCCAGCAGGCAGGCGAACGATATCGTACATTTGAGGATTGGGAACGTGATGACCTGATCAATAACCTGGTTGGTGCGCTGTCGGGTGCCATCCCATCGGTTCAGCATAAAATGGTGGAACTCTTCACGAAGTGTGACGAAGACTACGGTCGGCGCGTGCGTGAAGGGCTGGACAAGCTGTCGTCTGGCAACGGACAGGCCAACTTGAAAGCGGGCCACGAGGCCGTTCAACAAGCCGAAGAAAAGGCGCACGAAGCCCAGGCTTATTAACTAAACCTGGCGGGTTGAGCCATTGACTCAACCCGCCATTTATCTATACACACTATGACATTTTCGTCGACTCGACCAGAAGACCTTCTCTTTGATGCCGCCCGTCGGGGTGATACAACGTACCTGACCGAACTGATTGACAGCGGTGTCGATGTGAACACACAGAATGGGAAAGGCTTTACGCCGCTAATCATCGCCACGTATGACGGGCAGCAGGAAGCCGCTACCCTTTTACTGGCGGCTGGTGCCGATGTAAACGTGCAGGACGTCACGGGCAATACAGCTTTGATGGGCGTCAGCTTCAAGGGCTACCCCGACATTGCCCGCCTGCTCATTGAGCACGGGGCTGACCTGAACAGCCAGAATGGCAATGGGGGAACAGCGCTGATGTTTGCCACGCTTTTTGGCCGGAACAGGTTGGTTCAACTGCTGCTGGAAGCAGGTGCCGATACGACCCTTCGGGATGTTCGGGGCCTGACAGCTTACGACCTGGCTATTCAGCAGGGCAACGAAGAAGCTGTACAGTTATTCAATGAATGGAAAGAGTAGCTAGACCCTGGAAAACTTGTCACTCAGGCATGCGTACCTAGTTTTCAATACTTGGTCATTCCTGACAAAAAACGTCTCATCGCGCACGGGTAACACACCTGCACCTAATGGCTAGGGACGTACCTGTTCAGACCCCTAAGTGCTTACCCTGTTTATGTTGACTGGCTACCGTATTGACCTCCGCAAACCCCAGCGTAACTTGGTCAGGCTTTGTGGCGGTCGAAGCATCAAGTCCATAACTGCATCTGGCTACGGATACACCGGGTAGGCTATCGCCGGTTGGTATAGCTGATTCCCATTATGTTGGCACGGGTAGCCGACTCGCGTCCGGTAAAGCCGACGGTCGCAGAGGGGGCATAGTTGTACTCGAAATCAGTGTAGCGATCACCCTCCCGTAGCGCTTCGCCCGTTGGTTTATACACGGCCGTGACTTTGTAGTGGCCCGTAGCAATGTTTTCACGGCCGCTACATAATCGCCAACGGACCTACGCCTCCTCCGTCTGAAGCTGCTTGTCGTATAGCTCACGGTAAATGCCTCCGAGCGCCATCAGTTCATCATGAGTGCCCTGTTCTTTGATTTCGCCATCATCGAGCACAATAATCTTGTCGGCCAATTTAGCTGACGATACCCGGTGTGAGATGATTACCGACGTGCGATCGGCCATGATGCGGCGCAGGTTGTTCAGAATGATGTTTTCCGTATTGGTATCGACCGCCGACAGGCAATCATCCAGAATCAGGATTTTTGGGTCACGGGCAATGGCGCGGGCGATGCTCAGCCGTTGCTTCTGCCCGCCTGACAGCGTAATGCCGCGTTCGCCGATACGCGTCTCGAATCCTTCCGGAAACGACGAAATATTATCCGTCAGGTCTGCCTCATCCACCGCGCGCAATACCCGGTCCTGGGGCATGTCGGGTTTGCCGAACCGCACATTATTACTGATCGTATCGGAGAACAGGAACACATCCTGGGGAACATAGCCCATCTGCCCGCGCAGATGACCCAGGTTGTAGTCACGGATAGGGATGTTGTCGATCCTGATTTCGCCAGACGACGTGTCGTACATCCGCATCATCAGGTTGGCCAGCGTGCTTTTCCCGGAGCCGGTAGTTCCCAGAATAGCCACTGATTCGCCAGCCTGTACGTCCATCGAGAAATCGTTCAGGGCCACAATCCCGGTGTCTGGATACACAAATCGAACGTGGTCGAACGTGAGGCGCCCGGTAATCTCCCGGCTAATGTCTTTAAGGGACACCAGCGTTGTTTTCACCGCCATAAATTCGTTGATCCGTTGTTGCGATGCCGCCGCTCGTTGCGTCTGACTGGTGGTCCAGCCAAGAGCCATAACGGGCCAGGTAAGCATGTTGACGTAGAGAATAAACTCAGTGATGTTTCCTGCCGTTAACCGTCCGGCCAAGACTTCCTGCCCACCGACGTAAACAACCAGCACGTTACTCAGGCCAATCAGCAGCACAGACATGGGTTGCCAGAGGGCATCTACCAGCGTAAGGCGGAGCGATTTTTCCTGGTATTTATTGGCTTCTCCTTCAAAATTTTTAACCGAATTCTCTTCCTGCACAAAGGCTTTCAAGACCCGGATACCCGAAAAAGCCTCCTGCACGTATGTACTCATCTGCGATAAGGCCCGCTGTATCTCTTCCGAACGCCGGATCACGATACTTTCAACCAGATAAATACCGATTGACAGGATAGGTAGTGGAAGCAGCACATAAATGGTGAGCCGAACGTTGATGCTGAGCATATAGCCGATGACCAGGATAAACAGAATAAGCAGATTCATTCCGTACATGATGCTGGGACCCGCATACATGCGCACCTTGCCCACATCTTCGGAGATACGGGCCATGAGGTCGCCCGTATTATGCTGGCGGAAGAAGGCCAGAGGCAGGGTTTGGTACTGGTCGTAGATATCGTTTTTCAGATCGTACTCAATATGCCGCGACATGACGATCAGCGTTTGCCGTACCAGGAACAAAAAGAAGCCCTTCAGCAGGGCCAGCGCCAGAATGAGCAGGCCGTAGAGTGTGATCGTGAAGGCAAAAATATCGTAGAGATCGGGTTGCAGCGACGTACCTGCGTAGAGGTAGTAGATGTCGAGCGTCTCCCGAACCAGGTCCAGGGCATAGCGCACCAGCTGTGCCGGAAAGATGCCGAAGAGGTTAGAAATAAACGTGAAGACGATGCCCCAGATCAGGTACCACTTGTAGCGGGCAAGGTATTTATTCAGATGCGCCAGGGCACGTATAGTTTCCACAAAAAATCAGGTACGTTCAAACTGGTCAACGCGTAAACGGCCCGGTTGGGTTCGCCAGATAAATGGTACGCGGATCGAATAGAGGCAAAACGATTGGCGCAGAGTAGGATCATAAACGGATTGAGCTACATCCAGGCATCCGTGCCAATCAGTTCAATTCCTTGAAACAGCGTATGCGTACGATCCGTGTTGATCGCTTTAAATCCATTCAATTCGTGCGCCATTTACGAAAAAGCTGTACTTTTGCACCCGATTTCACAATTGTTCTTTTTCATCCCGGTAGTTCCAGACGGTTTTAGGCGGCTCTATGTTAAGCAGGCGATTACTCCGAATTAAGGTTATGCAGACGCTTTATGCGCTTCGGCAGGCCATACACTCCAATAAACAACTCGCCCTCGACGGCATCAACGACCAATTTCAACCCGATCTAAACTCCATGAAGCCGCAGAACAAGCGGCAACTGGAAGGCTACCGGAAACTCGCATCACTGCTTTTCGAAGAGGCCCTGAAAGCGGGACAGACCGCGCAGGATGATGATGCCCCCAAGTCGGTACTCGACGCGGCCAATTCTGCCCTGGTTTATTATCAGAATCGCTACCGTAAAGACCAGCAGTTTCTTTCGGGCCGTTTGCTGGAGGCGGTAAAAGATATTTACAGCGATTACCTCCGTATTTTACAATTATTGGTCGAGTATGGCCACATGTCGCGCCTTGACAGGGAGCGGGTCTTCCCGGACCCCGACGAAACCCCATTCGTCTATGAATCTGATTTAAGTCAGAATATAGTGATTAGCGCCCTGGCGGCGCATCAGCCCTTACAGACCGAGTTAGTGCGCAGAGGCATTACCTGGGCCGATGATCTGGCATTTATTCGGAAAACGTACCGGGAGGTGCTGAAAACCGACGACACAGTTATTGCCTACTGTTTGAAGCACGACCACACGCCCGACGAAGACCAGCAGCTGGTGCAGTACCTGTTACGGCAGCTGATCCTCAAAAAGGATACCATCAGGGATTACCTGGCCGAAATAGACCTGGCCTGGGCCGAAAACAGTGAGGTAGTACGGGGCATGGCTATTCGCACCCTGAAATCCACGCAGGCCATTACCGGGCTGACACTGGAACAACTCACCGACGACTGGGAGGCCGATGAGCATTTCCTGAACGAGCTATTCAATAACGCCATCCAGCGCGACGGCGACTTTGAACAGTTACTGGGCGATCAGTTAAAAAACTGGGAAGTTGACCGCGTGGCTATTCTGGATCTGATTATCATGAAACTGGCTGTCTGCGAAATGCTTACGTTTCCAGGCATTCCGGTCAAAGTAACAATTAACGAATACATCGACATGGCAAAGGCGTATAGCACACCCAAAAGCGGTACCTTTGTCAATGGAATTTTAGATAACTTGTCGGCCAAATTAACCGCCGACGGTTCGCTCCGAAAGAGTGGCCGTGGGTTGATCGATAACAAATAAATAGGGAGCTGCCGTTTTGAGCGGAAGGCTGGGTAACCCGGCAACGTACCTGCGGTAAGTGCACGAACTAACTACTAACGTAATGAGCAGATCAGGACGTGATTTGGCGTTTTTCCTGACCGGAATTGCCACAGGGGCTATCATTGGCCTGTTGTATGCCCCCGAGAAAGGGGAAATAACCCGCGATCGGTTGTCGTACCGATTGTCGAAATATCGGGAGCAACTCGAACAGCTACTGACCGAGTTGATGAATTCAACCGAATTGCCGGAAAACTTCCAGAAATCGGAAGGTCAGCGCGTTGTCAATGATGCGCGCGAGAAGGCCGAACGGCTGCTGGAAGATGTAGACCGGCTGATGGCTCAGATTAAACAGCAGGGTGCTTAAGCAGCCATAACCATGAGAGATTCACTGAATCGGATCTGCCTGTTGGCAGCAGTTAGCTTAACCTTACTTGGTCAGAGTAGCTGTAGTAATCGTCGTGATACCAATGGCCAGCCGGTTGGCGAGCAGAATGCCGTTGCCGGTAAAGGAGCCAAAATTGAGTTCCTTGAAACCGGAATTCATGATTTTGGGCAGATCACGGAGGGTGACACCGTTGAACACCTCTATAAGTTTGTCAATAAAGGCGAACTGCCGCTGGTGATCAATAACATCACAGCTTCCTGCGGATGCACTACCCCCGATTGGCCCCGTGAGCCGGTAGCGCCCGGCCAGGAGTCAGCGGTTCGTGTACGGTTCAACAGCCGTGGAAAACAGGGCGAACAGCGGAAAACCGTTACCGTTTACGCCAACACCCAGCCCACAATGACCGATATTGAATTTAAGGTGATGGTCAACCCAAAGCCCGATTCAGTTAAAACAGCTAAGTAAGCACGTCAACCACCGGCCCGTTGCCGCCCATGTTGGGTAGTAACGGGCTTTTCTTCCCCCCAAACAATGCATACAGTATTGGCACAAGCCACCAGTCAGATTCCACAGGGAGTATTCACATTTGCTCTCTGGGGCGGCGTTTTGGCGGTCATGTATTTCTTCATGATCCGACCACAGCAGAAAAAAGCGAAAGACCAGAAAAACTTCGTCAGTAGCATGAAAAAAGGCGATTCAGTGGTTACCATTGGCGGACTGCACGGCAAAATCGCCTCGGTAGAAGCCACCACGGTAACACTGGAAGTTGACCGGGGCACAAAGCTGACCTTCGAAAAATCAGCTATTTCACGCGAGGCTACCGTAAAGCCAGAAGCTGACAAGGCGTAATATTCACTCCAGACATATTTTTAAGTGGCAGTTGACAGTAGCCAGTTGGGCGAACTTACTACTTCTGATGAGCGCAGTTCTATGATGAATGCTGAAGCCAACGTACCCAAGCAGCCATTTAATCCAGGAAAGTGGTTGATCTGTTTTGTCGGAGCTGGTTTATTCTGGATCATGAACGCATTGAACAAAGAAGGCTATTCACTGAATGTAGAGTACCCGGTTCATTTTCAGTTTAACGAGGCTTCGTACATTCCCACCACAGTGCTGCCCCGTACTGTCAAAGTCAACGTATCGGGTGATGGCTGGGATTTGCTGCGGCTATCGTGGCTGCCTTTTCGTACTGATCCGGTAAACTATCAGGTCAACAATCCACTGCAAGCCTCAATCATCAATACGTCGGCTATGACAGCGGCGTTGGCCGAACAGGTGAAGAGCCTGAAAGTGAACTATGTAGTGGCTGATACGCTCGAGATGAGTTTCGACCATCGAATGACTAAAACCATCCGGCTCATCCCCGATAGTACCCATATTGATTTGCTTCCCCGCTATGTAGTGTCGAGTGTCATTAACCTCACCCCGTCTACAATCAGCGTGCAGGGGCCTGCGCATTTGTTGAGGGGGTTCAGCGATACATTGGTCGTAAAGATCCCGGGTCGCCGAATTGCTGGCAACTACGACGAAGAGCTGCCCATCAACGCCTATAAGCACCCGCTTGTACAGCGTAGTTCCGACAAGGTATTTGTCAGTTTTGAAGTTGGGGAGCTGCTGTCGCCGCTGCCTGCGCCGGCAAAAGCGGGCAATCGATAAGACTGGTTCGTTACCGGAAGGAAGGGCCGCCACTGCAAAATGGCGGCCCTTTTTTTAGCGGGCCCATTGAGTGGCTCAGCTTATCGGGTAAATCTGGATTTAATGAGCCCCTGTTTTTTCAGACTGATGAACGTACCCAGATTCTGGGGATACAGGTCTCCTTTGTCGTAGGCAACGGTGGTTGTCAATACAGAGCCGCCCAGCCAGTTCAGCTGGGCGGTAAGCCCCAGGAAACCAGATAATTGCGTGGCTACGGCCGGAAAAGGAGTATCGTACGTACCGGCGTTTTGACTATAGGAAAACTTGCCTGTAAAACCGATTTGCGATGCTAGCGACCCGGCCAGGCCAATGTGATAGACGTGTACCCGGTTATTGTTCGTGAAAAAAGCCCCGGGATAGGTGGCGGGGAAATCGGAGGCAGGGGCAATGAACGGCGTGCCGATCGTGCGGCCAAAGGAAGTCCAGCCGTCGCGGTATTGGCCGTGGTTAAAATAATTGTCACGCCCTCGCTTGCTGCCGTCGTTCTCGATAAACACATCGCCGCCCTGGCTGTAGGTGTTTAGAAATTCAAGAACGACTTTATCGAGTCGGAAGCCTCGTTTCCGCAGGCGTTGATTCTGAATTTTCAGCCCATTCAGCCCATCCTCGATATTGATCAGGTAAAAGAGAGACCCGTCTTCGTAAATATTCTGGCGGTACAAGAACAAATCGAATGAATGGGCCCGGATAGTCATGCCCAGATCAACCGTACCTAAGTGATTGCCGATGCGGTTGCCGGCATCAAACGCGCTGTACTTCGTTGTATCTACCTGCCGGTTACCCAGGCTATTCCCCAGCACGATGTCTACGTAGTCGTGTGCGCTGGCTGGAAGCTGGCTATTCCGGATAAACTGACCTGGTAATGTTTCATTGTTGCCGCCCCACTGCACCTGGTGGTTCATACCCCCGTAGAACCATACGCGCCAGGTAGGTTTGCCAAGCCGCAGGTACAGCGCCTTCTGATGCAACATAGACCCTTTGATAAAGCGATCGTATTCAAACCAGCCCTGGGCGTAAAAGGCGTTGATCGACAATAACTTACCCAATGGACGCCAGCCATCTGTACCGACTTGAACTTTGAGTGGAGGCAGCGCATTGCCCGACCAGATATACGAACCAGATGACACCGTAGAGTCTACCAGCCCAACAAGTTCCCGTCTGCGTCCGGCATACAATTCAACACCCCGGTAGCGAACTTTGGCGTAGGCTTCGGGAAGTAAAACGCGGACATCCCGGTTAAGGGCAGCACTATTCACGACCGCACTGAGCCCCCATCCCCAGTCAACCCGTCGCCGGACAGCTCTGAGGCTATCCAGTTTAGTTTGCGGCGGTCCGTAATAGTCAACTCGTATTCTCCCCCGGAAGGTCTCTACAGGATCGACATAGGCTGATGCCGTTCGGGGCACAATCCCGTACTCATTGGCTCGCTGCCAGAAGGGAATCTCCCCCTGAACCGGCAGGTAGCTACCCAGTTCCAACTGGTAGCCAACTGGTTTGCGGGTTTGGCCAGTCACCGTGAGGCTACAGAAGACAAGCAGAATCAGGAGCCGCATGAATAGGTTTTGTTCAATAGTGTAGCATCAGGTAGTCAGTATTTCTACCTTACTGCTTTGACTGGTACAAATGTTAGGCCAGAAGTACTTCATTCAGGCGACCAGGAGCCCGCCTGGTACAAGAGTAGCGGGCGTGTTTTGCCCGAAACGCGTGCCGGTTCTGCCTGTCCAGCCAGTCAAAAACGTCATCATAGCCGGTAAACTGTCGGAAGGCCGTCAATATTGACCTACCTTTGTCGCTGTATCTACCCGATGGCCCGGAAAGATGGCTGTGGTTTCTGCCGGCAACATACCGGCTACTGATCGAGTTGTCACGTAAACACGTTTCAGATACGAAAGAAACCCCCGGCATGTCTCAGACGGGGGCTAGCTGATAAATAGACGGTCATTCATAAAAAGTAAGGTTCTGCACAAATGGAACAACCCAATAACGACGAGCTCCTGCGAATCATCGATTTGCTGAATACAACATACGAAGGCGAAGAAGCGTGGCATGGCCCTTCACTGGCCGAAGTCATGCGCGACGTAACCCCCGAAATGGCCAGCCTCCGGATTTCGCCCAATACCCACTCGATAGCCGAACTGTTGTTCCACATGACGAGCTGGCGTATCTTCTGCGTGAAGAAAATGCAGGGTGACGGTGAATTCGATATTTTGACGCCTGAAAAGAACTTTGGTCAGCTGCCTGAAAAAATAGATGACTTTGAGTGGGAGGCGCTGCAGATGGAACTCAGCCTGAGCCAGGAAGAACTGATCAACGAACTCGACAAGCGGGATGAAGATGAGTTTCTGGAAGAGATTGTGCCGGGGCGTGACTACACGTATTATGATCTGCTGCATGGCATCATTAACCATGACATCTACCACGCTGGGCAGGTAATGATTCTGAAAAAAGCGCTGACCTTCAAAGCCGCGGGGGCAAGCCGGTTCCGCGATGACGACGACGAGTTTGGTTCATCGTACGGTGATACCTACGACCGCGAAGACTATTACTAGAAGTTACCGTGTATGGCTGAAAACAAGGGGCTGGGTACGTGGCGCTAAGCACAGGCAGCTTGTTTTCAGCCATAGGTAGTGATAAACTCTATTTTCGTTTGCCAACTCAACTGCACAGAACAGATTCAGCAGCCCTTGCCGCTCCGTCATTATACACGCTGCCGTTCTGGCTGTTGTGTCTGAGCAATTTTCTTTTCTCGGCCAGCTTCTCGATGATGATCCCGGAGCTGCCAGCTTACCTCACTAAACTGGGTGGGCGCGAATACATCGGCCTGATCATTGCGTTATTTACCCTCACGGCGGGTATATCACGTCCTTTCAGCGGCAAGATCACCGACACGGTGGGCCGGGTGCCAGTTATGGCGTTCGGCTCCATTGTTTGCTTTCTCTGCGGGCTGCTGTACCCATACCTCATGACGGTAGCGGGTTTTCTTACCCTCCGCCTGGTTCACGGCTTCTCCACGGGCACCAAACCCACCGCTACGTCGGCCTATGTAGCCGACGTGGTTCCGGCCGATCGCCGTGGTGAGGCGATGGGCGCATTGGGTTTGTTCACGGCAACGGGAATGTCGCTGGGGCCGGTAATTGGTAGTTTTCTGGTGAATAACGCCAGCATGAACAGTATGTTCTATACCTCGTCTGGCTTCGCGCTGATGTCGATCGGGATCTTGCTGCGTTTGCCCGAAACGCTCGTAGACAGGCAGCCCTTCCGGCTAAGCTTATTTAAACTTCGCTCAGACGAATGGTTCGATGTGGGGGTGCTATCCCCGTTTTTCGTGCAGCTACTCAATTCATTTGCTTCGGGCGTGGTCATCATTCTTGCCCCGGCGCTGAGCCAGTCGGTGGGTGTCACCAATAAAGGTTGGTTTTTTGCCGTGTATACGCTGGCGTCGCTGGTGGTTCGGTTACTGTTCTCGAAGTCGTCGGATCGGTACGGACGGATGCCTGTACTGATTCTCGCGACCGTAGTACTGGCCATTTCGTTGGTCATGCTGGCCATTACGCATTCCGTGATCTTATTCTACAGTTCAGCCATCGTTTATGGGATGGCCTGGGGAATGAACTCGCCCACGTTACAAGCCTGGGCCGTTGACTTAAGCGACGAAGCAACCCGTGGCCGGGCAATGGCTACGTTGTACATTGCGCTTGAACTGGGCATCGGTCTTGGCGCGCTGGCAGCAGGCTGGTTCTTCACCAACATGGCTGACCAGGCACTCACCGTAACGTTCAGTATTGCGGCAGGCCTGGCCGTAATGGGGGTGGGCTATCTGTTCATAGTAAGACATCATTCAAAGTTCGCCCGAACCAGCGATCTGGTGTAACTTCCAACGTCATAGCGTATGATTCGTATTTTTCAGCAAGACGAAACTGCCGTTCGGAAAATTAGGGATATCGACTCGTTCCAGGATACGGAGCGGACCTTATGGGTAGATCTCCAAAACCCAACGCCCGATGAGATCAGGAGTGTGGAGGAGAAATTCGACGTTAGTTTCCAGTCGCAGCAGGAGCAGGCTGAAATTGAAAGTAGCTCGCGCTACATTGAAGAAGACGACCTGCTGGTAGCCAACTCGAACTTCCTGATTCCAGCCCGCGATCAGGAATACCGGACGGTACCGGTCAACTTTCTGCTGAAAGACGATGTGCTGTTTACCTACCGGTTTGCCGACCTGAAAACCTTTGCCGACATGGTGAAGAAAATCAAGTCGAAACGAACGACGTTCAAAGATGGCGGCCAGATTATGATCGCCATCTTTGAATCCCGCATCGACTACGACGCCGATCTGGTCGAATCACTTTCGTCGCGGGTGAAAGCCATTAACAAGCAGCTTGATCTGGATGCGAAACTGGACCGGGAAATGCTTTTGCAAATCAACGATTACCAGGAGTTGACAATGTCGATTCGAGAGAATGTGGTTGATAAACAGCGGGTTATATCGGCTATGATCCGGTCAGACGGCTGGTTTACGTCTGATGAACAGGCCCGGCTCCGGATCGTGATCAAGGACATTAACTCGCTGATCGATCACACGAACTTTATTTTTGAACGGCTCGAGTTTCTCCAGAATACATTTCTTGGTCTGGTTAATCTGGAGCAGAACAACATCATCAAAATATTCACGGTATTATCGCTGGTGTTGCTGCCACCAACGCTTATTGCCAGTATCTACGGCATGAACTTCGCCGGGATGCCCGAACTGAACTGGCGCTTTGGTTATCTGTTTGCGCTGGGCCTGATGGCGGTTTCGTCGGGCCTGACCTACTACTTCTTCAAGAAGAAAAACTGGCTTTAGTAGCAACCAGCCGTTCGTTCCACAGCGCATGCCAACCGGCGTATTGGTTTAGTTAAGCGGGGAAACGCCGCTTAATGGCCTTGTACTCACTGACGTACCTGACGTAGTGCGATGTATTTTCTTCTGGACGAAACCAGTGCCTTAACTGGTTGCCTAAGCCAGCAGCACGCGCGCTGTGACTAGTAATTGCCCCACATGGCGCATTGAATGTTCGGCGGCATGGAACAGCAGGCCGCCCACTGTGGATGGTAATCCGGCCCGGCCAACCGGTCGGAAGTCGGGCAACGTACCTGGGTCTACCTGAGTCAGGTACGTTAGGCTTCGGTCAGTCTGGGTACGTAGCTGGGCCAACAGCTCCTCAACAGTCTGCTGGCCAGAGGCTGGCTTCCCTTCCTGCCGGAGATAGGCAAACTGTATGTCAGTGAGCGGTTTATGCTGAGCGTAGGTCAACATCCGGTCCTGAACTCCGGCGATATGCTGAAGATGAAACCCTACTGAGGCCAGTCTGGCGGGGCGTTCCCAAAGCAACGTACCCGGAAAATCGGTCAGGGCTGTTTGGGCATCCAGGTGCGCCTGTGCGAGTGCATGGGCGGCGGGCTGCAGCAGCGCCGGTACGTTCGGTATAGGCCCGCGCAGCCAGAATTCAGGTTGGTTCATGGGTGATCGTCAATGGCTAACGTTTGCCGATAAACGGTAAACTTTTACCGTATACAAGCCGTTTCCTAGATATATGGAAACGCTAGAAAAAATCCGCAAGGCGTACACTGAGTACGTCCTTGAAAACGGCAAACAACCCACCTCCGTCTTCCAGTTCGCCAAGAAGCTAAAACTCTCCGAAGCTGAATTTTACGACCATTACGCTTCCTTCGACGCCATTGAGGCCGATGTGTGGCTAACCTTCTTTACCGATGCGCTTCGGGCCGTTGAAGCCGACGCTACTTACCAGACTTATTCCGTTCGCGAGAAACTGCTGGCCTTCTACTATACCTGGATTGAAATGCTGAAGGCACAACGCAGCTTTGTCGTGTATAGCTACGGTCGGTTGCGAAGCCTGGACGATGCGCCGAAGGGTTTGTCGCCGACTGGGAAAGCCAGTATGATGGGGCGTCGGCAGAGTTCGCAGGTATTGTCGACATTCAAAGACGCCTTCTACGATTTTGCCCGTGATCTGCTGGCCGAAGGCCGTGAAAGCCGCGAAGTAGAGCCCCGGCCGTTTCTGACCGACCGCTACCCGAACGGACTGTGGACCCAAACCTTGTTTATCCTCGACTTCTGGGTACGTGATGTGAGTAAATCGTTTGAAAAAACAGATACTGCCATCGAGAAGTCGGTGAACACGACCTTCGACCTGATTGGCCGTTCACCGCTGGACACCCTGTTCGACTTTGCCAAGTTCGCTTATCAGAATAGATAAAGAGTGAAAGAGCGAATGAGTGAAAGAGCGGCTATAAATGGGAGCATACCTGTTGATTGGTTACACTTTTGCTCATTCACTCTTCCACTCATTCGCTCTTTCACTTTATGAAAACCCAACATTCAGTACCGACCAGTAAGGTTGCCCGCGCCAGTCAGTTTGTGAAAGCAGGCGTCAAGGTAGGTGGTAACTACATCAAGCACTATTCAAAGCGCCTTGTTGATCCGACAACAACGAAGGATGAACTGCATAGTGATAACGCCGCCGATATCTATGACGCGTTAAGCGAACTGAAGGGATCGGCCCTGAAAATGGCCCAGATGCTGAGTATGGACCGGGGGCTGTTGCCAACCGCTTACAGCGACAAGTTTGCCATGTCGCAGTATTCGGCGCCCCCGTTGTCGGGGCCGCTGGTGGTAAAAACGTTCCGCACCTATTTCGGAAAATCACCGAATGAGCTGTTCGACCAGTTTGATATCAACTCGGTCAATGCCGCGAGCATTGGGCAGGTGCATTCTGCCTGGAAAGACGGAAAGAAACTGGCTGTA
Source organism: Fibrella arboris (assembly GCF_041321095.1). Classification (NCBI taxonomy): domain Bacteria; kingdom Pseudomonadati; phylum Bacteroidota; class Cytophagia; order Cytophagales; family Spirosomataceae; genus Fibrella; species Fibrella arboris. Next base: position 162,500 of record NZ_JBGGWE010000008.1, read on the forward strand.
AAGGTGCAGTATCCGGGTGTGGCCGATAGCGTGACCTCTGATCTTCGCATTGCCAAACCATTGGCGGTTCGTTTGCTGAATCTGGACGAACGGCAGATCGACCGGTTTATGGGTGAGGTCGAAAGCAAGTTGCTCGAAGAAACTGACTATGAGCTTGAACTAAGACGGTCGATCGAAATCTCGGAAGCCTGCGCTCACATCCAGGGACTGGTGTTCCCGAAATATTACCCCGAATTGTCGAGCAAGCGCATTCTGACGATGGATTGGCTCGAGGGCCTGCATTTGAAAGAGTTTCTGGCGACTAACCCCAGCCAGGAAGTGCGCAACCGGATTGGGCAGCTGCTCTGGGATTTCTACGATCATCAGATACACAACCTCCGCCAGGTTCATGCCGACCCGCATCCGGGCAATTTCCTGATGCGGTCAGATGGCACCATGGGCGTGATTGACTTCGGTTGCGTGAAGGTGATTCCCGATTATTACTACGACAACTACTTCCAGCTGATCAACCCCGACACGCTGAAAGACGAAGCCTTAACGCAGCAGATATTTCAGAATCTGGAGTTTTTGGTGCCGCAGGACTCGCCCCGCGACCGGACGTTCTTCTCGGAGCTTTTTATGCAGATGATCCATATGCTGGGTGAACCGTTTGCCGTCGAAAAATTCGATTTCGGGAATGATGAATACTTCACGAAGGTCTATGACTTTGCCGATAAGCTCTCGAAGATGGAAGAGCTTCGTTCGTCAAAAGTCGTGCGTGGCTCGCAGGACGGTTTGTACGTGAATCGCACGTACTATGGGCTCTACGCCATGCTCAATGAGTTAAAGGCGGAAGTGGTCACGAACAAGCCCGAATGGTTGAAACCGAAGGGATTAGTGATGCACTGATCCCATGCTGAATAGAAAAAGGAAAGTCCGCCCATTCCAGATTGGCGGACTTTCTTTTTTGCCGTATTGTGGAGACTGCTGTGGTGTCAGTAGGCGCAACCAGCTGGCTGGTAGTTTGGCACAAACAGCGCAATGACTACCTTTACAAGGTTGCTATATGTGTGCATTTTCTCACTCAACTAAACGCATCATTCATGAAAAATTTACTTCTCGTATCCCTTGTTTGTGTGCTGATCGGTTGCAGTACGGCCTATTCACAGCATAAGTCAGAAAAAGGCTGGGTAAGCATTTTCGATGGAAAAACGCTAAGTGGCTGGAAGGCCGCCGAAAATCCAGGTACGTTTAGTGTGGACGATGGGGCTATCGTTGTGGCAGGGCCAAGAGCACATCTCTTTTATGAGGGGCCTGTAAATGACCACAATTTCAGAAACTTCGAGTGGAAGGCACTGGTAAAAACAACGCCAGGCTCTAATTCAGGTATGTTCATTCACACAGCCTATCAGGAAACGGGCTGGCCCAGCCAAGGCTATGAGATTCAGGTGAATCAGACGCATACCGACTGGCGCAAAACGGGTAGCGTCTATGGCAAGCAGGATGTGAAGGAAACCTTCGTGAAAGACGACGAATGGTATACCGAACAGATCACTGTAAAAGGCAATCAGGTTACCGTACTGATCAATGGGAAAGTGATCAACTCATACACGGAGCCGGAGAGCATTAGTCAGGGAACAGGTACGCAAAAACTAAGCAACGGCACCATCGCCCTGCAAGGACACGACCCCAAAAGCAAAGTTTATTTCAAAGATATCCAGGTGCGTGTTTTGCCTGATTAATGGTCAATAACGTACCTGCCACCACCCTATGAAGCCTCGTTTCGATGACATTTTTATGGAGTTGGCCGTTAACCTGGCCAAGCGGTCGCACTGCATCAAAGCGCAGGTAGGGGCCGTCCTGACCAAAGAAACGCGCATCATTTCCATTGGTTATAACGGCCCGCCCGCCGGTACCCATAATTGCGACGAAGAATTTCCCGAATCGGGTTGCCCCCGCGACTCAAAAGGGTCTTGTTCGCTGGCCCTCCATGCCGAGCAGAACGCTATTCTGTATGCCGCCAAAAACGGGTCAGCCATTGAAGGAGCCACCATCTACGTGACGTTGTCGCCTTGTATTGCCTGCGCTCGCATTATCTATAGCATGAAGATCAGCCGGGTGGTGTATCTGCATTCATATGCTGAGTACAAGGGGATCGGCTCCGATGAGGGCGTTGACTTTCTTACCAAGTTTGGAATTGACGTGGAGCGATACATACCTACGTCGGGCTTTCTGCTGCAAGAACAAACGCAGCCCATTCAAACGCCGATGGCAGGCGAGCGGGTGGCATGAACTTACTCGCACACGCCTGGCTGTCGGACCGAAACGATGAGTTTCTGATTGGTAATTTCAGTGGCGATTTCATTAAAGGTGACCCGGCTCATCCCCGTCATGGTCTGCTGCCGGGCGAAATAAACGGTATTCGAATTCACCGGGCCATTGATGCGTTCACCGATTCGCATCCTGAAGTGTTGGCGGTATGTAACATCCTGCATCCGCGTTGCCACAAGTATGCAGGTGTGGCTGTCGACGTGTTTTTTGACCATTTTCTGGCTGTCCAGTTCAAAGAGGTGACCGGCGACAGCCTGAACGAATTTGTCGGGTACGTTTACCAACTGCTTCAACGTCGGCAGGATCGGTTGCCCCCCAAAGCTGCCCGCATGGCCCGTTACATGATGGAGCAGGACTGGCTTCGGCATTACCAGACCACCGCCGGCATCGACCGTGCTCTGTCGGGGCTGGCCCGACGTACCCAGTTCCCCTCCGGCTTAGATACTGCCGTGGAGGATCTGGTGCTTCACTACGACACTATCAACCTGCATTTTCTACGTTTCTGGCCGCAGTTGGTGGCGCACATTCGGGAAACGATCCATTCGCTGGGCTAAGGCTAAACTGGTTTGCCCGGTAGCGGATCAACAACGAGGTACCTAGTGGGCTATACCGCCGGTTCCTTCAGGCTGGCATCGTTCCCGGCAACGATTGCGTAAAAAAAAGGCAATCCCAGCCTGACTAAGTGATGAGATGCAGGCCCATTGCGCGTTCTGTACGGAGTTAGGCAGAGCACCCCCTCGACTCTGTCTGTGCATCAGCCATCAGAATAGCCAGCCACAGCATGAAAAAACGCGTAGGAATTGCTCTATTGATCATCACGGTCGCTTTTCGCCCAGCGCCCGAACGTTGGCCTGCCTTACCAAAAATAGCCACCCCTGTTTTCAAAAAGGATACGTTGACCATCAGCCGGTTTGGGGCCGTAGCGGATGGCCTCACGCTTAATACGAATGCCATTGCCAGAGCGATCGAGCAGTGCAGTAAAGCAGGAGGGGGCGTTGTGCTGGTGCCGCGTGGCTTGTGGCTCACCGGACCAATTGCCCTGAAAAATAACGTCAATCTGCACCTGGCGAAGGGGGCATTGCTTCAGTTCACCAGCCAGCGGGATGCGTACCCACTTGTTGCAACAACCTGGGAAGGGGAGGAGGCCATCCGTAATCAGGCGCCCATTTCAGGGGTTGGCCTGGAGAATATCGCCATCACCGGCGAAGGCATTCTGGATGGAGCCGGTGATGCCTGGCGGATGGTGAAGAAAAGTAAACTGACCGCTGATCAATGGAAAAAACTGGTTGCCTCGGGTGGCGTGGTCAATGATAAGCAGGATACCTGGTACCCGTCGGCCCAATCGTTGAAAGGCGCATCAATGACCGTCAAGAGTGGCCAGGAGCAGGCCTACTATGAAGGCATAAAGGATTTTCTGCGCCCGAACATGGTCAGCCTGACACGCTGCAAACGAATTCTGCTCGGTGGTGTCACCTTTCAGAACTCACCAGCCTGGTGCATTCATCCACTACTTTGCCAGGATATTACGCTTCGAAATGTGACCGTGAAGAACCCCTGGTATGCCCAGAATGGCGACGGACTCGACCTGGAGTCGTGCAGGAACGGCCTGGTCGAGAACTGCCTGTTCGATGTAGGCGACGACGGGATCTGCATTAAGTCGGGGCGCGACGAGCAAGGGCGTAAACGCGGTGTGCCGACCGAGAATATCATTGTCCGAAATTGTAAAGTGTATCACGCGCATGGTGGTTTCGTCATTGGCAGCGAGATGTCGGGCGGGGTAAAGAACCTGTTCGTCTCCAACTGCACCTTTATGGGCACCGACGTAGGGCTACGGTTCAAAACGGCGCGTGGCCGGGGTGGAATAGTTGAGAATATCTTCATCGACGGCATCGACATGACCGACATTGCTGGTGAAGCTATCCTGTTCGATATGTACTATGCCGCCAAAGATCCGGTACCGCAACAGGGTGAATCGAACGAACTACCCGTTATTGCCGCCCAGCCCCTGTCTGAAGCCACGCCTCAGTTCCGGCAGTTCGAGATTCGGCATGTTACCTGCAAAGGAGCCGAAACAGGAATAATGGTGCGGGGGCTTCCCGAGATGGCCGTGCGTGATATTTTGATTGAAAATGCCGTGTTGCAGAGCCGGAAAGGGTTAATCTGTATCGAAGCCGAGCGCATTCAGCTAAAAAATGTGGCGCTGATCACACCCGCTAAAACAGTTATGCAGATTCAGAATAGCCGCAACCTGACGTTCGACGCCATCCGGTACAATGCCGATACAGACTTACTGATGTACATTTCGGGTGATCGGTCAGCTGATATCAAGCTGCTGAACACCGATCGGTCGAAGGCGAAGAAAGTTGCGGAAACAAGTGCCGGGGCGCCCGCCAATGCGCTGACAATGAACTAAGAGCCGGCTACTCGGCCAGGGGAACCGGGCTGCGCTGCGACGATTCACGAATAACCATTCGGGTAGGAATTTTAATGGGGCCGGGCTGTGGTATTTTGTGTTTGCCTTCAATCATATTGAACAACTGCTCGGCGGCGACCTGACCAATTTCCAGGGCCGGTTGCTCAACGGTGCTCATCGAAGGCGCCAGCAAATTGGCCACGGTGATGTTGGTGAAGCCAATGAGCGATACCTGCGCTGGAATGGCGATCTTACGCTTTTTCAAGGCTTCCAGGCAGCCTAAAGCCAGCCGGTCGCTGGCGGCGAAGAAGGCATCAGGCGACTGGCGTAGTAGGTCATCGACGATCGGTTCGACTTCATCCTGACCAAAGCCTGCGTGGCGAACCAGCGATTCGTCATACGGAATACCGTAGGCATCCAAGGCGGCCCGGTACCCAGCCAGCCTTTCCTGCGTAATCGAAATATAGGCAGGAATGGTCAGGTGGGCGATACGCCGCCGACCCGTTTGGATTAAATGCTCCGTTGCGGCAAAGGCACCAGCGAAATTATCAGCCGTCACGCTGGGTGAGTCCAGCTCTTTGGATACCCGGTCGAAAAGGACGATGGGCAGTTTTTTTTCCTGGAGCACGCGTAGGTGTGTCACGTCGGACGTGCTGCTCGACAGCGAGATCAACAGACCGTCAGCTTTGCGGGCAACGGCCTGCTGCACCGTCACAATTTCCCGCTCGAACGACTCATGCGTCTGAAAAATGATGACATGATATCCTCTGTTATACGCTACTGCCTCGATACCATTGATGGTTTGCGAGAAGAAATTATTGGCAATCTGTGGGACAATGACCCCGATAACCCGACTACGGTTTTCCTTCAGACTAAGCGCAATGGGGTTAGGCCGGTAGTTAAGGCGTTCAGCATACTCGATCACCAGCCGCTTGGTCTCAGGGTTGATCTCGTAGCTGTCGCGCAGCGCCCGCGACACAGTGGACGTCGACAGATTCAACGCACGGGCGATATCTTTTATGGTGATGGTGTCCAAGGAGCTATATTGGTAAAGTACAAAAAAGCACTTGTTGACGAAGGTAGCTTAAAATAAGGAGTAGTCACAGTGCAACTACTCATGTTAAGCAGCTAAAGCCCACTACGCCGATCCGGTAACGTTCCCGATAACGTTTGCATGAATATATTTCCCCATTAATTTCTATATAAACTATTAACCGTCTAATCTTATTGAGGAACCTGCTAAAAAGGTAATCATACTCAACAGAGGTGTTTCCCCAAAAAAGTCAATTTGCTAGAACTGCTACACAGACTGGTGATTCCTGTGGAGCAACCAGTTTTAACCTGCTATGAAAAGTCTGTCTAAGCGATCGCTCGCAACATTCCAGCCTCGGCAAGATATTAGTTTACCTGACCTGTCGACCTACGAATTGCCCGAACGGGTCCTACAGTTCGGTACCGGCGTATTACTGCGGGGCCTGCCTGACTACCTCATCGACAAAGCAAACCGGCAGGGGATTTTCAACGGCCGAATCGTAGTCGTTAAATCAACCGATGGTGGTGATATGACTGCGTTCGCCCGACAAGATAACCTATATACCCTTTGCATTCGGGGGGTGGAAAACCGACACCTGGTTGAGCAAAATGTAGTGTGTTCAGCGATCAGCCGGGTTTTATCGGCCAAACAGCAGTGGCAGCAGGTAATGGAGGTAGCAACCAGCCCAGATCTACAGGTTGTTATCTCCAATACCACCGAAGTTGGCATTCAACTTATTCAGGACGATATCCGGCAGTCGCCGCCAGAATCGTTCCCCGGAAAATTATTGGCGGTATTGCAGGCCCGGTACGAAGCCTTTGCGGGTGACCCGACCAAAGGCCTTGTCATTGTGCCAACGGAGCTGATCCCCGACAATGGCACTAAACTAACTGATATTCTGCTGGAACTGGCCCATCTCAACGGACTCGATGGCGCGTTTATCGACTGGCTGGAGACAGCGAATACCTGTTGTAATTCGCTGGTTGATCGCATTGTGCCGGGTTTGCCCGACCCGGCAACGCACCATGCTCTGACCGAGATGCTCGGCTATGAAGATGACCTGCTGACCATCTCGGAATCGTACCGGCTATGGGCGATTGAAGGCGACGAATACGTGCGGACTGTGCTATCGTTCTGCAAAGCCGATGAAGGTGTGATCATTCGGCCCAACATCGACCAGTTTCGTGAATTGAAATTACGGCTGCTGAATGGGACGCATACCCTGAGTTGTGCACTCGCTTTTCTGGGTGGATTGGATACCGTTCGGGAGGCGATGGAAGATGATGTGCTGTCGGCCTATATGCAGAGCCTGATGCTGGGCGAACTGATTCCGGGTATTCCCTATGCCGTTGATGAGAAGGTAGCCCAACGCTTTGGCTTTCAGGTACTCGACCGCTTCAGGAATCCGTTTATCGAGCACCGCTGGCTGGCTATTACGATGCAGTATTCGGCCAAAATGCAGATGAGGAACGTACCTACGCTACTCCATTATTACCAGAAACTCCAGGTAACGCCCCGGTATATGGCCGTAGGATTGGCCGCCTATCTGCTTTTTATGCGAGCAACGAACCAGCAGGATGATACGTGGTTTGGCGAGCGAAACGGAGAGGCGTACCCGATCTACGACGATCAGGCAGGGTATTTTGCCGATCTGTGGGCACGACTAACCCCACCGGAATTAACCCTAACCGTGCTTCAGAACACAACACTCTGGGGCCATGATTTAACGCAGCTGCCCGGCTTTGCAGAGTCGGTTGCCAAGCACCTGACGCAACTGGTAACAGAAGGCGTTCGGGCTACTTTATCGGGCTATTTTACAACTACAGAGGCCGTAACCGTATAATGAAAACAAACGTATTAAAAATTCATCCCGATGATACGGTGCTGGTCGCGCTGGCTGATCTTGAATCTGGTGAACGGGTGCCCAACAACGGAACGTACCTGGCAGTGACAGAGCCTATTCCGGCAAAACACAAACTGACGATCAACGAATTGGCACCCGGCGATCCCATCACCATGTATGGCGTGCTGGTGGGTAAAGCCAAGCAGGCCGTTCAGGCGGGTGGCCGGTTAACGACGTTCAACGTGCAACATGCGACCAACAGTTATGAGCTGGGTACCGCTACCGCCACCTGGACGGCTCCAGCCGTTGAGCGCTGGCAGGATCAGTCATTTATGGGTTTCCACCGGTCTGATGGCCGGGTCGGCACCGCCAATTACTGGCTGGTCATTCCGCTCGTGTTCTGCGAAAATCGGAATATACAGGTGTTGAAAGAGGCACTGGTTACGGATCTGGGCTATGGTCGGCAACGTACCTGGCAGCAACAGACACACGAGCTGATGGCGCTGGTGCAGGCAGGCCGAACGGTTGAAGAGATTCTACAGGCTGATCTTCAGGTAACGAACGATCCGTTGAGCAGTAAACCACGGCTGTTCCCGAACGTCGACGGGGTGAAATTTCTGATGCATGAAGGCGGTTGCGGGGGCACCCGGCAGGACGCACAGGCCCTTTGTGGCCTACTGGCAGGGTACATCACCCACCCAAACGTAGCGGGTGCCACCATACTCAGTCTGGGTTGCCAGAATGCGCAGGCGGTTATGTTGCAGGAAGAAATTCAACAACGTAGTCCCCACTTCGACAAGCCACTGTTTATGCTGGAACAGCAGGCCATCGGCACTGAAGAAGCCTTGCTGGGGCAGGCCTTACGGCAAACGTTTGCCGGGTTAATGCAGGCGAATACGCTGGGTCGTCAACCGGCTCCGTTGAGTAAACTGGTGATCGGGCTGGAGTGCGGTGGGTCTGATGGGTTCTCTGGTATTTCGGCCAACCCGGCGGTTGGTCATGCATCCGATCTGGTTGTGGCGCTGGGTGGAACCGTGATCTTGTCTGAGTTTCCGGAGTTATGCGGCGTTGAACAGGAGCTCTGTGATCGGTGCATAGACACGCAGACAGCCGCCCGATTCCGTGAACTGATGAGCACGTATGCCCTGCGTGCGAAAGAAGCGGGGTCAGGTTTTGATATGAACCCCTCGCCGGGCAACATTCGGGATGGGCTGATCACCGACGCCATGAAGTCGGCCGGAGCGGCTAAAAAAGGCGGTACCGCCCCAATCGTCGATGTGCTCGATTATCCTGAACTGGTAACGAAATCGGGATTAAACCTGCTCTGCACCCCCGGTAACGATGTGGAATCGACTACGGCGGAGGTGGCTTCCGGGGCTACAGTGGTACTCTTTACCACAGGGCTGGGCACACCAACCGGCAACCCCATTGCGCCGGTGATCAAAATTTCGAGCAATACCGCGCTGGCCCGTCGAATGCCCGACATCATTGATATCAATACCGGCTCGATCATCGACGGCGAAGAAACCATTCAGCAGGCCGGGGAACGCATGCTCGATCAGATTATCCGCGTGGCCAGCGGCGAAAGGCAGGTAGCCGCCGTTCGCCACGGGCAAGATGATTTTATTCCCTGGAAGCGGGGCGTTTCACTATAAATGAAGCGCGAATGAGTAAATGAGCGACAGTACGACTATTGATATCGAACATCTTTCATTCACTTCCTTAGGCTAAGTGCCGATACGCTTTCATTCTTTCACTCGATCACGCTTTAAGTATGAAGAAGCTTTTTTTAAACGATAGTGACTTTCTGTTACAGACAGAATCGGCTCAACAACTGTATCACCAGTTTGCGAAATCGATGCCTATCATTGACTACCATTGCCACCTGCCACCCGACCAGATTGCCAGTGATAAACAATTTGGCAACCTCACCCAGGCGTGGCTCTACGGCGACCATTATAAGTGGCGTGCCATGCGGGCGAATGGCATCGACGAGCAGTATTGTACGGGCGACGCTACCGATTTTAACAAGTTTCAGAAATGGGCTGAAACAGTGCCTTACACCCTGCGTAACCCACTTTACCACTGGACGCACCTTGAGTTGCAACGGTATTTTGGGATCAACGAGGTGCTTTCCGGCGCGAACGCCCGGCGTATCTACGACGCTTGTACCGAGCAACTGCAATCACCATCTCATTCAGTACGGGGATTGCTTCGTCAGATGAAGGTCGAGACCGTTTGCACCACCGACGATCCGGCCGATTCGCTGGAACACCACCGCAAACTAGCCGATGAACAGGCCACTGGGTCTGATTTTACCATTAACGTATTGCCCACGTTCCGACCCGACAAGGCAATGGCTGTTGACAGTGCCGCCGAGTTTAACGGGTACGTTGCCCGGCTGGAAGCCGCCGATAACACGTCGATCACTACGTTTGACGACTTTCTGGGTACGTTGCGTCGGCGACATGATTATTTTGCCGAGATGGGCTGCAAACTGTCTGACCACGGCCTGGAACAGATCTATGCCGCCGACTACACCGAAGAGGCTGTACGCGCTATTTTCAATAAAATTCGATCCGGCGCTGAACTTGGTAGCCAGGAAGTATTGACGTTCAAATCGGCGATGCTGGTTTTTCTGGCCGAAATGGACTGGGAAAAAGGCTGGACCCAGCAGTTTCACCTGGGCGCCTTGCGCAACAATAACAGCCGGATGCTCTCCCTGCTTGGCCCCGACACCGGCTGGGATAGTATCGGCGATTTTTCGCAGGCACGGGCCTTGTCGCGCTTCCTTAACCGACTGGATACCAGCGACAAACTGGCTAAAACGATCATCTATAACCTCAACCCTGCCGACAACGAGGTGATGGCCACGATGATCGGGAATTTCAATGACGGGTCGGTGGCCGGTAAAGTGCAGTTCGGGTCTGGCTGGTGGTTCCTCGATCAGAAAGATGGTATGGAGAAGCAACTGAATGCCCTCTCGAATATGGGGCTGTTGAGTCGCTTTGTCGGTATGTTAACCGATTCTCGTTCTTTTCTATCCTACCCGCGTCACGAGTACTTCCGCCGGATTTTGTGCAACCTGCTTGGCAGCGACATTGAGAACGGCGAACTGCCCGACGATATGGCCTGGATTGGTGAGGTCGTGCAGGGTATCTGCTACGGAAACGCAAAGACGTACTTTGGTTTCAGCAGCAAGCCTCTGATCGCAGTCATTTAATCTGGCAAATTGGCGGCTGGACTTGTCGCGGCCATCCACCTGTTCATTCCTCTTTCCTACACCCTTATGACCAAACCTCTGGGAAACTATCGCTGGACAATTGTTGCCCTGCTGTTTTTTGCGACAACCATCAATTACCTCGATCGGCAGGTAGTTGGCTTGTTGAAGCCTGCTCTTGAAAAAGACTTTCAGTGGTCTGAGCTGGATTTCAGCCGGATCGTACAGGTATTTTCGGCTGCCTATGCCGTCGGACTGCTGGTATTTGGTCGGGTCATCGACCGGATAGGTACCAAGATGGGGTACACGATCTCTATCGTTTTCTGGAGCCTGGCTGCCATGCTACATGGACTAGCCACCAGTACAACCGGCTTTATTCTGGCTCGTATCGGGCTGGGTCTTGGCGAGGCGGGCAATTTCCCAGCGGCCATAAAAACGGTTGCCGAATGGTTTCCAAAACGGGAGCGGGCACTGGCCACCGGGATCTTCAATTCCGGCGCCAACATCGGCGCTGTGATTGCGCCTATCGCTGTGCCCTGGATCCTGGGGCTCTACGGCTGGGAAATGGCGTTTATCGCTACCGGAGCTGTCGGGTTTATCTGGCTGATCTTCTGGCACTTTACGTATGAGATACCAGCTAAACAGGCCCGGCTGTCGAAAGAAGAGTTTGCGTACATTCACAGCGATAGTGAGGCAATACCCGACGAGTTGGCCGACCAGGGCAAACCTGTGTCCTGGGCCAAGCTGTTGAGCGTACGGCAGACCTGGGCGTTTGTGTTCGGAAAGATGCTTACCGACCCCATCTGGTGGTTTTTTCTGTTCTGGTTGCAGGATTACTTCGCCACGACTTTTCACCTCGATGTGAAAAAGCCGAATATGTATCTGGCTGTGTTGTATACGCTGGTCAGCATTGGCAGCATCGGGGGTGGTTACCTCTCATCCTGGCTGATCGGCCGGGGGTGGACCGTTTGGCGGGCCAGAAAAACAGCCATGTTCATTTTCGCGCTGCTGGTATTGCCGGTCATTGCGGTCCGTTTTGGGCCGGGTATTTGGGGAGCCGTAGCTCTCATCGGCCTGGCGGGTGCGGCACACCAGGCCTGGAGCGCCAATATTTTTACGACCGCTTCAGACATGTTTCCCAAACGAACACTCAGTTCTATCGTGGGGATCGGCAGCATGGCTGGCTCGATCGGGGGAATCATTTTCCCGGAAATAGTGGGTCGCATTCTGGATACGTATAAAAAAGCGGGCGATGCGCAGGGCGGTTATGGGATCATTTTCCTCATGTGCGGATCGGCCTATATGATTGCCTGGGTGGTGATGCACCTGCTAACGCCTACGATGAAACCAGTTAACCTGGGAACGCCGGAGTCTGAACCGGTAGCCTAGCAAGATGGCATGAGAACCGGGAAGGTCAGGTACAAACGTACCTGGCCTTTTTTATGCATTTCAGAAGGAGGCTTATCTTTAAATAATGATAAAATAGGGAAAACCCTAATACGATCTTGTCCCTATTTTTATACGATACTTACATTGTGTAGTTCTGAAATTAATCGCATTACACCGTAGAAAATTTCTTTTTGGCATCGTTCCCGGCAACGATTGCGTAAAAAAAGTCAATTCGATACTTGTTCCCTGCTATTTATAGGGTAAAATTTAATAGGCTACTAATCTCAGCCGCTATCGCTCCGATCGCAAATAAGTACAACTTGTTTCGTTTACTGCCAATCAAATGCTTCGCTCCGTTTTCCGCCTTAAAAGCGGTAACACCTGTTGCCCTATGACTAAAACAATACGCTTACTCGTACTGCTGCTGGGAATGCTGCCAGCTGCCTACGCTCAACAAACAAGACAGATCTCTGGCCAGATCAAAGACAACGCGACAGGCACCACGCTCCCTGGCGTGTCGGTCATCCTGAAAGGAACATCAGCGGGTGCAACCTCTGACGCTGACGGGAAATATTCGATTCGTATTCCCGATAAAAGTGATGCCAAACTCACCTTCAGTTTTATTGGGTACGTTCCGCAGGAGGTTAGTGTCGGCAACCGCACGACGCTTGATGTGTCACTGGTAACGGATGAAAAAACCCTGAACGAAGTGGTCGTGATTGGCTACGAAGCTGTGAACCGTCGGGATGTGACGGGGTCTGTCTCGTCGATCAACAACCGCCAGATTCGGGACGTACCAATTACCAATGCCGCTGAAGCCATAACGGGCCGACTGGCAGGTGTGCAGGTCACTACAGCAGAGGGCGGCCCCGGTGCAGACATTCGCATTCGGGTACGGGGTGGTAATTCAATCACCCAGGATAACTCGCCCATTTATGTAGTAGACGGAATTCAGGTAGAAAATGCGCTGAACACAATCAGCCCGCAGGATATTGCCAGCATCGATGTCCTGAAAGACGCATCGGCCACCGCTATTTATGGAGCGAGGGGGGCCAATGGGGTGGTGATCATTACGACCAAATCAGGGAAGACGAACAGCCGTACAACCGTTACCTACAACGGATCATTCGGTTTTCGGGAGAACCTGAAAAAACTGGGCGTCTTGAAGCCGTACGACTACGTGCTGTATCAGTATGAGCGGACACGCGGCAGTGCAACAGATAGCTCAACGTTTGCCCGTCAGTTTGGCTCTACCTTCGATACGTTACAGGTATACAAAAATGCGCCTTTCATCGACTGGCAGGATAAAGTATTTGGCCGTCGGGCAGGGTACCAAAACCACAACGTGTCGATCAGCGGCGGTAATCAGCAGACAAGCTATAACCTGAGCCTGACCAACAACAAAGAAGACGGCGTTCAGCTCGGGTCGGCCTTCACCCGGAATTTGGCTAACTTCAAGCTGGATCATTCAGTGAATACCAAGTTCAAGGTGGGCGTGGTAGTCCGGTACATCGATCAGCGCATCGACGGGGCAGGCACGACTACCAGCGGAACCGCCGGTACGAACCGGTTACGGCAGAGCATTCAATATCAACCGCTCGACCTACCGACGCGCCCGGCTTCCAATATTGACTTTGATGAAGACTATTATATTGCCACCCGCCTGACCAATCCGGTAACATTGACCGATGCCGAGTACCAGAAGCGGTATTCAAATGGAATCAACCTGAGCGGCTATGCGAGCTACGAATTCATTCCCGGCCTAACGCTCCGTGTAACGGCGGGCTACACCAACAACGTAGACCGGACCGATCAGTTCTACAGCAAGATTACTGGCACAGCCCGTAACTACGCTGGTTTGCCGGTGGCCATCATTCGGAACAGCACAGCCATCACCATCAATAACTCGAATGTGCTGACGTACCGGAAAGCCGGTATTGGCGGCAAACATGATATCGACGTGCTGCTTGGGCAGGAAACCTACGAACAAAACGGGCGCGCTGTCGGACTGGAAACGCGGTATTTTCCGTCAGAAATTTCGCCCGAAAAAGCATTGGCTAACATGAACCTGGGTTCGCCGCCAACCGGTGCCATTCAGCCCCAGCCAACCAGCAGCGAATATCAGAACCGGCTGCTATCCTTCTTTGGGCGGCTAAACTACACCTACGACAAGCGGTTCCTGGCTACAGCCACCTTTCGGACAGACGGGTCTACCAAGTTTGCTCCCGACAACCGGTGGGCGTTCTTTCCGTCAGGATCGTTGGCGTGGCGCATCTCGCAGGAGGATTTCATGAAGTCGCTCAAGTTTATCGATGATGCCAAACTGCGGGTTAGCTACGGGGCGGCAGGCAACAACCGGATTGGTGATTACCTCTTCGCCCAGCTCTACAACACCTCTGCGCAATATGCCCTGGGTGAATCGGTGCTGCCTGCCTTTTCGCCGGTATCGCTGGCTCAGCAAAACCTGACCTGGGAAACAACCTACTCTCGCAACATTGGTCTGGATCTGAGCCTGCTGGGCGGGCGCGTTCAGTTCTCGGCCGACTATTATCAGAACACAACAAAGAATCTGCTGGTTAACCTGCCCATTCCGTCAACGTCGGGGTATACCACCCAGATCAAGAATGTGGGGGCTACCTCGAACCGGGGGCTTGAGTTTCAGTTGAATGGAACCCTGGTGCGGACGAATGATTTCACCTGGACTACTAGTGCCAATATCTCGTTCAACCGTAACCGGGTAGAAGACCTTGGCCCGGTGGTGCAACAAACGACCAACTCGGGATGGCAGGGTAGCGACGGGGCCGATGATTATATTCTGAAAGCGGGTGAGCCGGTTGGCCTGATGTACGGCTTCGTTACAGACGGTTTCTATAAAGTAGACGACTTTAACTACGACGCTGCCACACGTACCTACACCCTGAAGGAAGGTATTGCCAATGATGCCACGATTTTTGGGACCCCTCAGCCAGGAACGATCAAGCTGAAAGACCTGAACGGTGATGGCCAGGTACGTCTGGAAAACGATCGTACCGTCATCGGGAACGCCAACCCCAAACACATTGGTGGGTTGAACAACCAGTTTAGTTATAAGAATTTCGATGCCAGTGTCTTCGTGAACTGGGTGTACGGCAACAGTGTGTACAACGCCAACAAAATTGAATTTACGTCAGGCTATTACACCAACATTAATCAACTGGATGTGATGCTGAACCGCTGGCGGACAGTTGATGATAAAGGCGTTGTGGTGAAAGATCCGGCTACGCTGGCTGCGCTGAATGCCAACGCGACTATCTGGCAGCCCATCACCAATAACCGGCCCTACCTGCATTCATGGGCGATTGAAGATGGGTCATTCCTGCGTATCAATAACGTGACGCTGGGTTATACCCTGCCGAAAGAGCTTGTACGCCGGGCAAAAATTCAGAATGCCCGTTTTTACGCGACCGTAAACAACCTGGCCACCATTACCGGCTATTCGGGCTTCGACCCGGAGGTGAACGCCCGCCGGTTCAATGCCTTGACGCCGGGCGTTGATTTTGCCGCATACCCCCGTGCCCGCACATTTGTATTCGGCGTTAACCTCACTTTTTAGGGTATTGATCAGTAAGGTAACTGAGTAAGTTGACAAACCCCCATTACTCAGTCAACCAGTCCCCTAATTACCCAATCACTAGTTTGCTATGAAAATCAATCGTTTTTATAAACTAATACTTGGTGCCGCTCTGGTTGGTTCGTCTGTGACGGCCTGTAAGAGCTATCTGGACATTAACCCAATTTCAGAGTTCGATAACCAGGCCGTTTTCTCGAACGTCAGCAATGCTACGCTGGCCGTGCTGGGTGCCTACGACTTACTGTCGGGCGATAACACCTACGGCATTCGGATCAGCCTGTATTATCCCTACGACTCCGACGAGATGATGGTGAGCGGGGCCGTAGATAACGGTCGGCGCGGCATTGGCCGGTATAATGCACTGGCCGGGAACACCGAAATTGCAAACCCCTGGAATAACTTATATCAGGGCATCGAACGGGCGAACCTGTGTATCGAGCAGATTCCGAAAATGGAGCTGTACACCAATGGATCGGCCGCTGACCAGAAAGAGCTACGCCGGCTTCACGGCGAGGCGCTCACGCTCCGGGCGCAGTACTATCTGGAGCTGATTCGTAACTGGGGCGACGTACCGGCACCCATGGTTCCGGCCTACCAGCAGTCGAACCTGTTTGTAGAGAAAGAAGACCGCGACAAGGTATACGACATGCTGATTGCCGACCTGAAAACGGCGTCCGATCTGTTGCCCTGGCGGACGGAAGCGGGCGCTCGCAACGAACGGATCACGAAAGGAGCAGCCAAAGCCCTGCGGGCCCGTATCGCTCTGTATCGGGGTGGCTACTCGCTTCGTCGGGATACGAAGAAAATGGAGCGCCGGGCCGACTACGCTACCTACTACCAGATCGCCCGCGACGAAACCAACGACCTCATGCAGCGGCGCGACCAGCACACCCTGAACGCTGATTATGTAGCCCTGTTCAAAACGTATGTGAATGGCCTGACACCAGACCCTGCTGCCGAAATTATGTTTGAAGTGGGTTCAGCCGGTGGAAGTGCCCAGTCAGACAGCAAACTGGGGTATTACAATGGCCCCCGCCTGGATGCGGCTTCGCGCTACGGGCAGGGTGGTGGGGGTATCAACCCGTTGCCCACTTACTTCTATGCGTTTGACTCAACAGACGTACGGCGCGACGTGACGATAACGATCTACCAGGTGCTGGCAACGAACCTGAAAAGCCCACAACGCCTCACCACCATCACTGATGGGAAATTCCGTCGCGACTGGCGGAATCCGATCCTGTCAGGTACGTCGCAGAACCTGGGCTATAACTGGCCACTTATTCGCTTCTCGGATGTGTTGCTGATGTTCGCCGAGGCAGAGAATGAATTGAAAGGTGGGCCAACGCCCCAGGCGATTGCTGCTTTCGAGGAGGTACGGAGGCGCGGTTATGCCGGGAAGACGGCACTGATCGGTACGACGCCAACCACTAAAGACGCGTTCTTCACCGCCGTTGCCAACGAACGGCTGCTGGAATTTGGCGGTGAAGGAATTCGTAAATATGACCTGATTCGCTGGAACCTGCTGGCTACCAAGATCGTGGAAGCCCGGGCCAATCTGACTGATATGCAGACGGCAAAAGGTAAATACACCAACGTACCTCAGTATCTGTTCTGGAAAAATAACGGGGAGGAAATTCAGTTCCTGAACTCATTCTATAAGCCGAGCACAGCCACAGCGGTAACTGGCTGGACGCGTCTTGACTGGCGGCAGAACATCACAGCCACGTACATTACCTCGGTAGCGCAGTACTTCACACCGAACAAAAGCGAGCTACTGCCTATCAATCAGGCCGCGCTGGATGCTAATCCCAAGCTGACGCAGGATTACGGGTATTAATAGTTCCTCATCAGCCTGTAGGTATCGATCTTCCTGTCAGCAGGGTTAGGTCGTAGCCACAGGCTGATAGTTTTGCTCATGTTCCTCTACTCACTATGCGTTGTAAAGCAAGCCTCACGGTGTTGTTGCTCTCCGGCATGCCACTTGCCAACCTTGTAACGGGCCTGTCTGTTTCTGCCTGCAAATCGGTCGTAGCGCCGACACAGTCTATCCGCATTGCGGAAGCGAAAATTGATTCAGTAGCCGAGCGCATGTTGCTCTATCAGCGAATCAATGGAGGCTGGCCCCAACCCGGTGGCAATGCGATCAATTATAATCGGGAGCTGACGGCAGATCAGAAAAAGAAGCTGCTTGCCGATAAAGACAAACTCGACACCACGATTGATGATAAGGCAACTACCCGTGAAATCAATTACCTGGTGGAGGCTTTTGGCAAAACGCGGAACGACGCTTATCTAACCGCTGCCCAACAGGGAATCGTGTACCTGCTGGCGGCGCAAAATGCGAAAGGCGGCTGGGGGCAGTTCTTTCCCGATTCCAGCTCGTACCGTAAGCAGATCACGTACAACGACAACGCGATGATCGATGTAATGTGGGTCATGAAGCGCACTGCCGCCAAGGCAGGCGCTTTTGGGCAGCTTGATCGGTCGCTGGTGCCTAAAGCGCAACAGGCCGTTGAGCGAGGTGTCGAATGCATCCTGAACACGCAGTATATCCAGAACGGAAAACGTACCGCCTGGTGTGCGCAACATGACCGCGTAACCCTTCAGCCAACCAATGCACGTGCTTTTGAACTGGCATCGCTGAGTGGCAGCGAAAGTGTGGGCATCATTGAATTCCTGATGCAACTCGATAAGCCGTCTGATCGGGTAAAAGAAGCTATTCAGTCGGGAGTGGCCTGGCTCGATTCAGTGAAGTTACTGGGTATCAATACGAAAACGATTGCCGATCCGAAGCAGAAATCGGGCAAAGATGTGGTCGTGGTGCAGGATCCTAACAGTGTTAAGTGGGCACGCTTCTATGAACTTGGCACAAACAGACCGTTTTTCTGCGGACGCGACGGCGTAAAGCGGTTTAGCCTTGATCAGATCGAGAATGAGCGTCGGGTAGGTTACGGCTGGTATGGCACCTGGCCCGCTAAACTCATCGCCAGCGACTACCCCGCCTGGCAGGCCAAGTGGGTGAGATAAGCACAGACCACTATGAAAATCAATCGACTCTTGCATACGCTGGCTAGCTGGCGCTGGCTGCTTCTGTTTCCAGGTACGTTGCTCGCTCAGAAACAGCGTGTCACAGTGGCCCGGGATGGAAGCGGCGATTACACGACGGTGCAGGCTGCCCTGAGCGCGGTGCCCGTCAACAATAGCCAGCGCATCCTGATCCTGATAAAGAAGGGTACCTACAAAGAAAAATTGAAGCTCGATTCCACCCAGCATCTGGTGACGCTCATTGGCGAAGACAAGGCAACAACCATACTGACCTATGATGATTTTTCCGGAAAATCGATGCCCGACGGCACAAAGCTCCGCACGTCGACGTCGGGCTCGTTTTATATTTTTGGCAATGACTTCCGGGCCGAAAACCTCACATTCGAGAACACTGCCGGGCGAGTGGGACAGGCTGTAGCCGCGTTTGTTACCGCCGACCGGGCCGTGTTTATCAATTGTCGTTTTCTTGGTAACCAGGACACGCTCTATACGGGTATGCCCGGCCAATATGGACGGCAGTACTACAAAGACTGCTACATCGAAGGCACCGTCGACTTCATCTTTGGGTCGGCTACGGCCGTGTTCGACCGCTGCACCATTTTCAGTAAGCAGGGGTCGTACATCACCGCCGCATCAACCCCGGAAGGCAAGCCGTTCGGGTACGTTTTCCTGAACTGTACGCTCACCAGCGATATGCCCACGGCCAGTACGTACCTGGGCCGACCCTGGCGCGACTTCGCCAAAACAGCCTTTATTAATTGCCGGATGGGTAGCCACATACGCCCCGAAGGCTGGCATAACTGGGACAAACCGAACGCTGAAAAGACGACGCTTTATGCCGAATATCAGTCGTCGGGACCGGGGGCGGCGGCCGACCAGCGTGTGGCCTGGTCGAAGCAACTGTCAGCTGAGGAAGCGAAGGGGTACAACCCGACGCACATCCTGGCGGGTAACGATGGCTGGAAACCGTCTTTAACAGTAACCCGGGTTCGCTTTTGATCCACTGATTTCGTCGACACTATGCGGTACTTACCCCTTTTTGTATGTTTTTTCGCCATTCCTATAAACTACTCCTTGCCGTTTGTGCGCTGACCCTGCTGGCCTTCACGCGCCTGCCGGGGCATATCACCGTTTATTTGATCGGTGATTCAACGATGTCGATCAAGCAGGTGAGAGCCTATCCGGAAACAGGCTGGGGCATGCCATTCGTCCATTTTTTCGACGAAAGCGTCACGGTCGATAACCGGGCGATGAACGGTCGGAGCACCCGGTCATTTATTGACGAGAATCGCTGGCAACCCGTTGCTGATCAGCTACAGGAGGGCGATTACGTCTTTATCCAGTTTGGCCACAACGACGAAGTGAAGACCAAAAAAACCTACACTACGGAGGCTGACTTTCGAGCCAACCTGATCCGATTTGTTACCGAGAGCAGGGCCAAAAAAGGCATTCCGGTGCTGCTCACGCCCGTTGGCCGCCGCCAGTTCAACGACGCCGGGCAGATCCAGGAAACGCACGCCGTGTATTCAGACATTGTGCGGGCGGTGGCCAGTGAGTATAAAGTCCCGTTTATTGACCTGGATAAACAAAGCCAGACGCTCTACCAATCTTTCGGCATGGAACAATCCAAGCTCCTGTTTTTGCAGACAGCGCCCGGCGAACACCCAAACTACCCGGAGGGCAAAATCGATAACACCCACTTTAATGAGCTCGGTGCGCGGCGGATCGCTGAGTTAGTACTGGCCAACATTAAAACGTTGAAGTTGGAGCTGGCCGATCGGATAGTGAAAAAAGAGATCAATAAGTGAAAAGAGCCATACCATGTATCTGTTTCTGGAGCGTCTGGCTGTGTCTGACCAACGCGCTGGCACAGCAGGTTGACGGCATCACGGGGAAGCGCGACACATCGTTTACGACCTGGGGGGCTTACCAGAAACTGAAAGCCAGGTACCCTGAAGCGCGCCTTGTAGAACCCGTATTGCCCCAGGGCGTAACGGTCAAAACGAATGTGGTCTACTGCCGGCAAAACGGGCGCGATTTGCATCTGGATGCTTTTTACCCCACGAAATCACCCGGTCGGCAACGGCGACCAGCCGTGCTGGTGATTCATGGTGGTGGCTGGCGGTCGGGCGACCGGTCGCAGCATATACCCCTGGCACAACGACTGGCGGCGGCTGGGTACGTTGCCGTTACAGTCGAATACCGCCTGTCGACGGAAGCATACTACCCGGCAGCGGTGCATGATCTGAAGGCCGCTACTCGCTGGCTCCGCGCCAATGCCGATGCCTACGGCATTGATACAGCCCGAATTGCCGCACTTGGCTTCTCGGCGGGTGGGCAACTGGCTGCGCTGATCGGTGCCACGGGGAATCTGCCTGCATTGGAAGGGACAGGCTGTCAGGCCGGTTATTCCAGTGCCGTGCAGGCGGTTGTCGACATTGATGGCGTACTGGCATTTGATCATCCCGAATCGGGGGAGGGCGACGATAGTAAATCGACCTCAGCGGCTACCTACTGGTTTGGTGCGCCGAAAGCCAGGGCGATACCTCTGTGGCATGAAGCTTCAGCCCTAACGTATGCTGACCGACAAACGGCTCCCATACTGTTTTTGAATAGCTCGGTAGAGCGAATGCACGCCGGTCGCGACGAGTTGCGCAGTCGGTTACGGGCGCGGAGCATTTACACAGAGGAGCATACCTTTCCAGATTCACCCCATATTTTCTGCCTCCTGCATCCGTGGTTTGAGCCGACTCTGGCCTACACACTGCAATTTCTACAGAAGACTTTACCGACTAAACACTGAGTTGCTGGCCAATTCAGGTAGTCAGAACCACCCCTTATTCTCCGGTAACTAATGATCCGTACAACCCACCTTATTCCTGGCCTGCTGCTGATTTGTCAGCTAACCTTCGCGCAAACAGCGTCAAAACTACCCTGGTCGCAGCGGATGCTGGCAACAATCATGGCCAACAACCGTGACTCGCTCGCTTATGTGAAGGAAGGCAAAGATGCTCGCTGGGAATACGAAATGGGCGTGATTTTGCAGGCCACGGAGCAGGTATGGTACCGCACCGCCGACGATCGCTATTTCCAGTACATCCAGAAGAACATGGATCGGTACGTTACCGATAATGGCGACATACGTACCTACAAAAAAAGCAACTTCAACATCGATTACATCACGCCGGGCCGCTCGTTATTATTGCTGGCTCAGCAGACGTTGCCGGGGAAAGAAAAATACAAAAAGGCGGCGGACCTGCTCAGGCAGCAACTCGCTGAACATCCACGTACCAAAGAGGGTGGATTCTGGCACAAGAAGATTTACCCGAACCAGATGTGGCTCGACGGTCTGTATATGGCTGAGCCCTTCTACGCCGAATACACGAAGCTGTATGGACCGGCCTCCGGCACGGCTGACCGTGATGTCAACGACATCGTGAATCAGTTCGTCTGGATGGAGGCTCATGCCCGCGACCCGAAAACGGGGCTGCTCTATCATGGCTGGGACGAGAGTCGGGAGCAAAAATGGGCGAATAAAGAAACGGGACAGTCGCCGAATTTCTGGAGCCGGGCAATGGGCTGGTATGTCATGGCGCTGGTGGATGTGCTGGATTATATTCCGCAGAGCCATCCCCGCCGGACTGAGCTGATCGCGATTCTTCAACGCACTATGCCTGCCATTGTGACGTTTCAGGAGCCCGCTTCAGGGTGCTGGTATCAGGTAACCAACCGCCTTGGTGATACCGGAAATTACCTTGAAGCGTCGGGTACGGGTATGTTTGTGTACGCCATCGCGAAGGGTGTTCGAATGGGCTACCTGCCCGTTTCCATGATGACTGCCGCCCGAAAAGGCTACGCTGGTATGCTGAAAAACTTTATTTCGACTGATGCCCAGGGAATGATTCACCTCGAAAAAACGGTGCTGGTCAGCGGTCTGGGAGGAACGCCCTACCGCGATGGCAGCTACGACTATTACCTCAGTGAAAAGATTCGTCAGGATGACCTGAAAGGCGTTGGTCCGTTTATTATGGCCAGTGTGGAAATGGAAATAGCCGGTGAAAACAGCGTAGGCAAAGGCAAAACGGTGGCCGTCGACAACTATTTCAACCACGAATTCAGAAAGGCCGAAACGGGTGGTCAGGAGCCGTTTCACTACCTCTGGGACGACCGGATGCACTCAGGTTTTTACTGGTGGGGCACCGAATTCCGTAACCTGGGCGCTAAAACAGTTACGATCTCGGGGCCACCGACCGCCGCCAGCCTCAAAGGGGTCGATGTGTACATCATCGTTGACCCCGACACGCCAAAAGAAACGGCTAAACCAAACTATGTGTCGGCGACCGACAGCAAAGCCATTGCCGACTGGGTCAAAGCCGGTGGTACGCTGGTGCTTATGGCCAATGATACATCGAATTGCGAACACCGCTATTTCGGTCAGCTGGCCGCCCAATTTGGCATTCAGTTCTTACCGACAAACGTGAATATGGTGCAGGGAACCAAGTGGGAGCAGGGGCTCGTCACCATTCCACCAGGTACGTCGGTGTTTCCCGAAACCCGGTCGGTCTATATCAAGGAATTGTCGCCTATTGGCGTTTCCGGCCCAGCCAGAGCCCTGGTGACCAACGGAAGCAACATAATTATGGCAACGGCCAACGTCGGGAAAGGAACCGTTTTTGCCGTGGGTGATCCCTGGCTTTATAACGAATACGTCGATGGCCGCCGCATTCCGGGTCAATACGAAAATTTCAAAGCCGCTAAGGAATTGGCAAGTTGGTTAGTAGGGAAGAAGTAAATAGTGGTCACGGCAACTCCGTGACCTTAATATTCTTTTGCTCAATACGCGACAGTTCGGGGAGCTGTCTGGCTTCGTAGCGTTTGTCATACGTACCGACCGACGTGGTGTCTTTCTCATCGCCCTTGTAGTTGATGTAGTCCTGAAAGCGGATGCCGCCGACGGTTTGCGGGTTGATGGCTTTGCGGAAACGGGGACCACCTTCGCTGTAGGCCAGAAAGTCCATCGTGTGGGTTTTCTGATTGAACCAGTAATAGAAGGTATCGCCGTGGTCTTTGCCGCCACCTTCGGCTTTGAAACGTACCTGAACCTTAACATACACCTGCCCGTCGATCGTGCTTTCACCAACAGACTGAGCCAGTACGGCCGGGTCGCGCAGTTTGAACGGCAGCAGCACGAAGTAGGCGACCGAATTCACCGCCCGGCTATACTTCCCGATCTGCGCTGTGTCGAGGGGCTGAGGCTTGTTGTTCAGCAATCGGGTAAATGACTCGCTCGTCAGCACCTCTTTGACCAACGTGCCTGACGAATCGGTGTGGGTACGTTCGTACCGGAACTGGCCGCCCCGTTGTTCAAGGGCCAGATGAAACTGCCGAAAATCAAATTCGATGCGTTTGTTCTGCCAGGCCTCGCCGCCATGCGCCTCGATGGCTGCATCAATGATGGTCTGGGCGTTTTTTGAGGGGGTACAAGCGTGGATAGCGAGTAGCGTCAGCGTCGCGAAAAACAAGCTACGAGTAGGGAAGATAGGCATAGGGCGTGTTGGTGAACGGCGGCGTTCCAGGTGTTACTGAACCGGGCAAGTCTTATTTTAGCCGACTGTCGAAGCGAAAGGGCTCAACGGCTTTGATCTCGATAAACGCGAAATCGGGGTGTTGTGGATTCAGCAGGTAGTTGTATTCAGCGGGCACAATGGCCGATGGCACCCGTAAAATGGCCGATTGGCGCGCTACCAGCCAGGCATCGCCCTGCTGCTGACAATAGCTGTACTGCTCGTAATCATCCCAGTTGGGCGGCAACGTACCCAGCTCGATGGCTTGAATCGGGAGCGTGTCGGGTACGTTGATGCAGATCGTTCGAAAGTCGGCCTGCAGACCTCGGCCTGTTCTGTGCACCACGTTTTCCAGGCAGGCCAGCGCCCGTGAGGAAGCGGTGTAAATCACGAATCGGTCGGCGGAGTTCCAGCGGGCAGCGCGGCCCGAGGCAACCAGGCTGTTGGCCCACTTGGCCAGCGTGATGCGGTATACTTCCATTCGGTTCAGGCCAGCGCACCAAATTCGATCCGTGTCAGTTCATCGTCGATCAGGTCAATGCCGCCTGAGGTTTGCATCAGATCAAATGGGCGTTGGTTGGCCAGCCCGTAAGCAGGTGCGTCGAGCCAGCTTCTGAATTCGGCTATACTGCCAAAAATGGCTTCACCGTGTTGGAAGAGCGCCAGCATCTTCAGCGCCAGTTCGCCCGTCGTAGGGCTCAGTTTGCGCTTGGTCTCCTTATAACGCAACATCGTTTTCAACGACGTATCAAAAAGGGGAGCAATCTCTTCCCGCTTATAGCCCGACAACTCGGCCAGATCGAAAAACAGCAGGGCATCGACCCCCCGGCGCGACGACAAAACGATCGAGATTTTGTCCCGAATGAGCGGTTCATAACGCCCGAAAACTGATTTACGCATTGCCTTACTAGTCATTGTGTTATAGCCACAACATGAAAGTAGGGAAGTTTGTCTCAAAAAAAAAGACAAAAGTAAAGAACCGGTAGGCTGTATCTTTGTGACCTGATCCTAATTGATTACTGTTAAGCGACTATAGCTTTTGTCAGCCACCGTAGATAGTATCCTGAAAGACATTCGTAACAAGCGAATTGCGCCTGTTTACTTAATTCACGGCGACGAGCCGTTCTACCTCGACCGCATTGCCGATGAGCTTGAAAAAGTGGTTGTGCCCGTAGCCGAGCGGGGATTCAATCAGTTCGTACTCTTCGGTAAAGATGCCGACGTAGGCACGGTGTTAAACAACGCCCGCCGGTATCCATTCATGGCCGATCGGCAATTGGTGCTGGTAAAAGAAGCGCAGCAGCTGAACGGTATCAAAGATAAACCGGGGCAGCAACTGCTTGAAAGCTACGCTATGGAACCGCTCAGCAGCACGGTGCTGGCCCTGTTTCACCATGAGCCGCTCGATGAGCGTAAAGCCTGGGTGAAAGCCTTTGCCAGTAAGGGCGTTTTGCTGGGCGTAAAAAAACTGTACGAAAACAAACTCGTCGATTGGGTAGGCGACTACTGCCGGGGCCGGGGCGTGAAGATCAGCCCGAAAGCTTGCCAGATGCTGGTCGAGTCGATTGGGAATGACCTGAAACGGATGGCGGGCGAAGTCGACAAAATATTGCTCAACCTGCGTGTCGACGAAGAGATTTCGGCTACTACCGTTGAGCGGCTGGTCGGTATCAGTAAAGAATACAACGTTTTTGAACTCCAGAAAGCGCTGGCCCAGCGCGACGTACTAAAAGCCAATCGGATCGTCGATTATTTCGGGCATAATGCCAAAGACAATCCGGCTGTCGTCGTGTTGGCCCAGCTATATCAATACTTTAGCCGGGTGCTGCTGGTTCAGGCAAGTAAAGATCAGAGTGAGCGTGGGCTGGCGTCGGTATTGGGCGTGAACCCTTTCTTTGTTAAAGATTACCTTACTGCCGCCCGCGCCTATCCACTCGTGAAGGTCGCCGATATTATTCACGCCATCCGGCGGGCCGATGCACAGGCGAAGGGGATCGACACGCCTGCACTGTCGGAAGGAGACATTCTGAAAGAACTGGTATTTAGCGTGTTACACTAAAGCGCCGGTCCAAACAGCGTTCAGGCCGGCGTAGGTACGTTATAGGGATCAGCTCAATTGCCCAATCTTATCGGCGGTGGGCCTGGGGAAATTGTAGCGGAAAATCGAAGGCAACTCGTAGGTATGATCGATGTTCACTAGCTCAGTGATCAGCCCCGTGTTCAGGCCAAATACCCAGCCATGAACGATAGGCCGCTGTTCGTTACGCCAGGCTAACTGAACAACCGCCGTACGAACGATATTCATCACCTGGGCAACTACGTTCAATTCGACCAGCCTGTTTGTACGACCTTCTTCCGTGTCGATGGCTGTGATTTCCGCCTCGTTAAGGGCATAAACGTCCCGGATGTTCTGCAACCACTTGTTAATCAGCCCAAGATCGTCTTGCGTCATTGCCGCCTTCACCCCCCCGCAACCGTAATGCCCACAAACAATGATGTGCTCAACTTTCAGCACTTCCACCGCATACTGCAAAACGCTTTGCAGGTTCATATCGGTGTGAACGACCATATTGGCGATGTTGCGGTGAACAAAAATCTCACCCGGCTTGGCCCCCGTGATACTTTCGGCCGGGACGCGACTGTCAGCACAGCCAATCCAGAGAAATTTAGGTTGTTGTCCTTCCGCCAGATTGGTAAAGTAGGACTTGTCTAACTCAAGTTGGTCCTGAACCCAGGCCTTATTCTCCAGTAATAGCTTTTCGTAAGCTTGCATGGTCTTTCGCGTAACGCTTTTTTAGAAATATTTCGTGAAGTTCGTACTGGATCCCCTGTATTCTGGCAGTTTCCGTAAAATCGTTCAGCATGTTCACAATATCGTGATCGATGAAGCTCGCCTGCCGACCATCTACATAAACCGTATCACCTGGTTTCAGGCTGTGTAGCGTCTCTTTCAGTTGCGGTTTGCTCAGAAAATAAACGTCTTTCTGAAACTTGATAAGCACGTTGTTCTGATCCCGAACGACCCGGAATGTAGCCTGCGAATTCGTATAGAGCACATACAGCAAGCCGATCACCGTGCCGACCGAAATGCCAATGAGCAGATCCGTGAAGACAATACCAACCACAGTAACAATGAAGGGAACAAACTGATTGAGGCCATCCCTGTAAATATTGACAAACAGCGAAGGTTTGGCCAGCTTGTAGCCTACGACCATCAGCAGCGCTGCCAGGCACGACAACGGAATATGGTTCAGCACAGAACCTGCCAGGGCTACAGCGCCTAACAGAAACAGACCATGAATGATGGTGGATAAGCGCGTTTTGCCTCCACCGAATACGTTGGCAGAGGTGCGTACGACCACCGATGTAATGGGCAAGCCACCGAGCAGGCCGGAGGTTATGTTGCCTACTCCCTGCGCAATCAGTTCCTGATTGGTCGATGAGGTACGTCGGAGCGGATCGAGCCGGTCGGAAGCTTCCAGGTTCAGCAACGTCTCGAGGCTGGCCACAAGGGCTATTGTGGCGGCAACGGTGTACACGGCCGGATTGGCCAGGACACTGAAGTCAGGATAGTCGAAAATAGCGGATAGGTGCTGGCCGGCTTTCATGATGGGGACCCTCACCATGTGTTCATTGTTATCGCCCAGGTACCAGTCGGGGTAATACAGTGAATAAAGCTGATTGAGGATTACGCCCAGAAAAACGACCGTTAGTGCGGCGGGTAAATTTTTGAAAAACTTGACGCCCTTTCCGGCACTGCGTTCCCAGAAAATCAACACCAGAATAGACAGGAAGCTGATCAGAACCGCACCGGGGCTGGCGGTGACAAAGGCCCGATAAATCTCGGAAATGGTGTTCTCGCCATCGGCCAGTTGAGTAAACTCGAATTCGCCCTCATAGTCGTTGTCGCGGCCTAATGCGTGGGGGATCTGCTTCAGAATGATCACGATACCGATACCGACGAGCATGCCTTTGATGACACTATCTGGAAACAGGCTGCTGAACCGCCCCGCTTTAAGCAGACCAAGGACTAGCTGAAAAACGCCCGCCAGCATGACCGCGACTAAAAATGCCTCGAACGTACCCAGCTTCACGATGGAGTCTGCCACGATGACCGCCAGGCCAGCCGCAGGGCCACTTACACTCAATTCGGAGCCAGATAACGTACCCACGATCAAGCCGCCAATTATACCGGCGACCAGGCCGGAGAAAAGTGGTGCGCCCGAAGCCAGTGCTATACCCAAACAGAGAGGAAGGGCGACCAGAAAAACGGATATTCCGGCGGGCAGGTCATGCTGAAGGCCGGCAAGCCTATACGACTTCAGCGTTTTAAACGGGTTGACCTGTTGCATGGGTTTGGTATTGAATGAATGTGAACGGCTTGGGCGGCGAATGTACCGGCAAATTAATCGAAGTTGCCGCAATATTAAAACAACATTAAAACTAAAGGTTCCCAGGAATCTTTCGAGCGCCCCAACTAGCCGCGTTGCGCCAGTCGATAGGTTGGGTACGGCTTCGGCAACGTACCCAGCCCGTTCAGGAATCGGCAGGGGAGAAAGTCATATACTCCGGGTTAACCGGCCACCGAAGGCTTACAGGCAGAGTGAGTGCCAGGCTGAAAGGTTACACACGGTCGTTTACTACCCTAGGGGCGTTGGTACAGCAGCGAAGCAGCCCTGATAGGACCGTCGGCGGCTTGCAGGAGCTTGGCTTTCAGGCGGGGGTTAAACGTGGGGTGCTCCGCCAGAAACGTGCGCACAACAGCTACTGCTTCGGGCGTCTGGTAGCTGCCCAGCGTTGACCGCAGCCAGGATTCAGGGAAGAATATATCGCCGGTTCGCTGTATCTCTTCCAGCAGGTCGAGGCTGGGTTTAAGGTATTTGGCAGCTGTTTCTGCTCTGAGTGGATGATGCAGGTACCCAAGCGCGGCGGTCACATAGGCTTCGCGTTCACGGTTAGCTACGTTAGCGAGGGATGCGAAAAACGCGTCCCGCTCCTGCACCGTACCCGACAGGGCTGGCAGCATGAACTGTAGCCGCTTCCGGCGGTCGGGGTTTTTTATTCGACTTAACTGTTGCTGCAGAAGAGTCTGATCGGGGTAGTCGCGCACAGCCAGGGCTAAAGCAAGCGCTGTGTAATCATCTTCCGTGAGGGTTACGCCAGCGGGGGCCTGCTGGTTTTTCCAGATACGGTATAGGCGTTGTTGCGCATCGGTGGAAAGGGCAATTCGCTGATAGCTTTGAAACAATAGTTTCTTTTTTCCGGCCAGTGGCTCCTGCTGCAGCCTGTTCCAGAGCGTATCTTCCAGTGTCCTGGCCAGGGCCGAGCGCTGCGCCGGGCGGGTAAAACGCCAGAAAATATCAGTCAACTGGTTGGTTAAGAGGCGTAAATTCAGCTCTTCAGGTTCGTGTGCCAGTTGTTGCTGATACAGTGTTGCCAACTGAGCCGGTGTAACAGATGTTCCCGTGAGCATATTCTCATAGAGCGAAATATAGGCGGACGCCCTCGTTACCGGATTTTTCAGGGTAGTCAGTTTAGGAAACAGGCGTTCATCCAGCGGAAACAGGCCGTATCCCTGCCCCGATGAATTGAACACGATATATAGCGGCTCGGGTTTGCCGACAGCCTCCTTCAAAGAAACAGTCGGCTGATTCATGTTCACCGTCAGCTCGTCTACATGATCGGCGTATATCAGGGCTACTTCGAATAATTGTGGCCACTGCCGTGCCGATCCATCCTCACCTTGCTGACTAACGGAAAACTGGGTAATGTGCTGATTAGCAGCTTCCAGCTGATAGGTAAACCTGGGGCGCCCTGTTTCATTGACCCATACCCGATTCCATGACAGAAGATCGGCGGGTGTGTGGGCATCCAGAATCCTGATCAGGTCTGGCCACGACGCATTGCCATAAGCGTATTGTCGGAGGTATTCGCGAAGGCCAGTGCGCAGGGAGTCCTTTCCCATCAGGCGTTCAAGCTGCCGCATCATGATCGGTGCTTTGTGGTAAATGATGCCGCCGTATAAGGTGCCGGCCTCCTGCAGATTAGCCAGGGGCTGACCAATCGGATTGGCGCCCTGGGTCCGGTCTACGTCGTAGGCAGCCGGAAAATGGGCCAGCAGAAATTCCAGGTCGTAGTTGCCGTCAGGCACGCTCACCTGGGTGATCTTATCGGCCATGAAGTTGGCAAATACTTCTTTCATCCAGACATCATCGAACCAGCGCATGGTCACCAGATCGCCAAACCACATGTGCGCTGTTTCGTGGGCAATCAGTGTGGCCCGGCCCAGTGTCTGATCGCGGGTGGCGCCATGATCCAGAAACAGGCTGGCGGCCCGGTACTGAATGGCCCCAATATGTTCCATGCCGCCATACTGAAAGTCAGGAATCGCCACGAAATCGAACTTGCTGAACGGGTATTTTATCTGCGTGTAGTCTTCGAGAAATGTGAGCGCGTCGGCGTGGGTGGCGAAAATAGGGTCCAGGCTAAGCCGGATTTTGGTCGAGTCGGTTTCGCGGTGAAAAAAGTGCATCGGCCGGCCGTTGTGCTGCCGGGTAACCGAATGGAAGCGACCGGCTGCGAAGGAGAACAGGTAGGTGCTGATGGGTTCAGAAATGCCAAACCGCCACGTTTGCTGGTCGCCGGATTTACTCGTTTCAAGCAGAGCCGTATTGGTCATCGCCTGCCAGGAGGCCGGGATGGTCAGCGTCACTTGAAAAGATGCTTTCAGGTCAGGCTGGTCGAAACAGGGAAACACAGTGCGCGCCCGGTCGGGTACCAGCAGCGTATACAGAAAATCGTCGTTCCGATTCAGGGAGAGGTTGCCAGCGGTGAATTCAATCATGACCTGATTGACGCCCGCTGTCAACCGGTTGGCCGGAATCAGCACGTGTTCGTTGACAAACTCGATGGGCATGGCAACCCGGTTGACCGTGATCCGTTTCAACTGGGTACGTTGTTCTTTAAAGTCCAGCTGAACAGGCTGGTTATTGGATTTCCAATTGAACAAAATTGTTTCTGTAGCGGCAATTGGCTGGTCTTTCCGGGCCGGAATGGTAAAATGGAGCGCATAGGCCAGCTTGGAGATCGTCTGTTTCCGGTGAACGGCCAGCGCTTTCGATACGCCGGTCTCAACAACTGGCTTGACCGCAACCGGCTGTTTCGATTGGCTGAATCCGTTGCTGGACATAAGTAGCATACTGAGTAGACCGGCCAACAGAGCCAGGGTGTGAATACGATCAAGAATGGACAGCATAGGATTTTGGGCCGGGTGTCGGCGACTGTCAAAAATAAGTAAAACAGCCGGTGAAGCAGCCGGGTAGATTCTGATTCGCGCACGAACCATCAGCGTAAACCAAGACTACCACATCGAGACTATCTGAATACTAACCGGTTGTTGCCATCTGCCAGCACAAGCTCGGTAGAAGTCAACCGCTCAATCTGCCACACTACGCCTGTGGTTAATGGAAAGGCTCCGCAACGCACATAGGCGCAGGATGGATCTGTCGTGGCTGGCCCCAGAAAGTCGATCTGCCGATTCATCTCTTTGAAACGCGATGGCGAGCAACAGCCACCGGGAAGTTTATTTTGCCCATAGCGCAACGTACCTGACGAGGTAAACTCAACCAGTAAAGAACCTTGAGTTGGTAGCCCATTTTGAGCTACCTGCTGCCATGTACGGAACAACAAGCGGGGGGCAATTTGCTCTCGCTGACAATTCGTTAGCAGTAGCAATAGACCTAAGATCACCTTCTTCATCGAGTACTGGTTTGTACGAGGATCGCTATTTATACAAACAGGTTGGAAGGCAACGGGCTTAAAAGGTAGGTCCGCAAGCTGAACCTGTCGCCGTATTTTCTTATTGCGTGACCCCGCCAGGCTCTTGGGTTCAATCGCTTTCCCCCATTTAGTGAACGAATTGGTTATTTCGTATACCGATGCTCTGATAAACATTGCAGAGCAGGCAAGGTTATACTATCAATTAGTTCCACTGAGTTTCTTCTCCGCCCTCGCTGATTGCCAAGCTGTCGGTCTGGCTATCTCGCAACCTACAGCGCCCATGATCCGTGTTGATCTGCAACATAATGACCTGGTACGGGCTCGCTATCGTACTGATTGCCAGGCGCTCGCGGAACGAATAACGGCCCTGCAATTCAGACAGGAGCAACTCTCCCAAAGACTAATGGCTTTGATAGAGGTCAACAAGTCAATCGCTACTCGTTGCCACCAGCTTCTGTCAACCTAGCCCACTCCAACTCCAGGCCAGCTTGTAGTTTACATAGCTCACCAGGCTGCCTTGATCGGAAAAAGGGAGTCTGCAAGCTGACCCACTTCGTTTTGCCTGCCTGCAGGCGGGGCGTCCTGGTTAGACTGAAATCAGGGCTGAGGCATTGTAACCACCTGGTACCAGTACTGCTGCAACTGGGTGGTGTAGTGCTTCCACTCCGAAAGCGTGAAAGGCTTGGTGGTAAAGGCGTTAGCCCCCCGGAAATAAGCCTCATCGATCGTCGGCTGATCGGCACCAGCCGACAGCATAATGACGGGTATCAACCGGCCCTGGGGATGTTTGCGAAGCAGGGTTAGAAAATCAAGCCCTGTCCTGTCCTCCTGCAGATCAACATCCAGCAAAATCAAGCACGGTCCGCGCCCCTCCAGATTGTCCAGGTAGGTCACGGCTTGATCAAAGTGGTTGACGGCCATGAAACTGGCTTCGGGAAAGGCCGTAGCGGCCGCTCGATTTATAATCTCGGCAATAGTAGGATCATCGTCGATGATAAGAACAGGAAAGCGGGCCGTCATTGGGGGTGCGTTAGCTGGGTAATGAGCTTGTTGATCACTAATCGAGGTAACAATACTTCATGCCGGCAGGTATACGCTAAAGGTAGCTCCCTGACCAGGCTGACTACTCGCCGTGATAGCCCCCCCGTGATTGGCCGCTACTTTTTCACAGATGGCCAGGCCAATACCCGTACCAGCGTAGTGATTCTTGCCATGCAGACGCTGAAATACCTGAAAAATACGATCCAGATACTTTGGATCGAAGCCAATACCATTATCCCGCACATCAATTCGGTGGTAGACGTCGGCTGAACGAATTAAGTTGACCGCTGGTGGTAGTGAGCCAACAGTCAGTAACCGAGAACTCACCCAGACTTGAGGCGCCATGCCAGCCTGGCGAAACTTTAGTGCGTTGCTCAATAGGTTCTGAAATACCTGCTTCAGTTGGGTCGCATCGCCCATCACTGTGGGGAGTGGGGCGATCGTTACAACGGCTTTTGTCTCCTCGATCAACATGTCTAGGTCAAGAAGTACTTGGTCAGCAACCGCGTTGAGGGATACAGGCGTCCTATTTTCCTGCTGAACAGCAATGCGCGAATAGGCCAGCAGATCCCGGATCAAAATGGACATCCGACTGGCGGCGTCCTGCATGCGTTTAAGGTAATCAACACCCTCCCCCAGGTCCTCGGCGTGTTGATCCCACAGCAGTTTACCAAACGACTCAATTTTGCGTAGTGGTTCCTGTAAATCATGACTGGCTACGTAGGCAAACTGCTGAAGATTCTCATTGGAGCGACTAAGCAGGCGATTCGACTCGTTAAGCTCCCGATTGGTCGCTGCCATTTCGTCGTAGCTGGCCAGCAGTTCCTCATTGGTCGCCGTTAACTCTTCATTAGCCCCATCCAACTCTTCGGTCCGATCCTGAACTTGCTGCTCCAGGGCCAGCTGAAGCCGACGCTCCTCGGTAATATCGCGCATACTACCTATCATTTTCAGGGGCTTACCCTGCTCATCGAAATACATTTTAGCTTGTGCTCGAACCAGGCGTTCTTTGTGGGTCTGCTGGGTCACAATCGTATATTCCTCATCCAATAAACCGCCAGAATCAGGAGTAGAAGCCCGCAAAACCGCCTCTTCGATTCGGTGGCGGTCCCGTTCATGGATGGGGTTATAGACAATGGCCATCTCAATATAATCCTGCTTAAACTCAAAGAGCTGTTTGAGTCGTTCAGAATACGTGATAACGCCCGTTGTCATGTCCAACTGCCAGGCGCCTATGTCGGCCATCGCCATGGCGCCCTGCAACTGCTCCTCACTTTCCACAATCCGTCGCAGGTTGGCTACCTGATCGGTAATATCAGCAGCGACCTGGATCATGCCGACTACCCGTCCATCTTCCCAGAGAGGCCTGTAAGACACTCGATAATAAAAGTTCTGCAAAATGCCCGATCGACGGTGAGAAACCAACACCTCATCCTGATCGATAGTGATGCCCTCGCGGTATACCCGCAGCACTTGCTGCCAGGCAAATTGACCGTCGAGTTCGGGCATGACGGCCAGTAGCGGCTGACCAATCACCTCTTCTCCCCGGTTCATATACAGGAGCATGGCCTGATTGACGTGGGCGATCCGAAAATCGTCCCCCAACAGTACCAACGTGGCGGCTGGAGTTTGTTGTACGATACTGCTGGATCGAGCTTCGCTTTGTTGCAGCTGCTGATGAGCCTGCATCTGCTCGGTCACTTCCTGAGCTACCCCCGCGAATCGGTAAACCTCACCGGTAGCGCTAAAATAACCCCGTCCATGAAATCGGACCCAGCGCAAGACGCCATCTGTAGCACCCAGCGTGCGGTAGGTGACATCGTATGTCCCGCCAGAGTCAGGGTTCATGGCCCATCGAACGGCCTGATCAACGCGGCTCACATCATCGGGGTGAATGAATTGAATCGCCTGATCGTAAGGCAATGACCCATTGGTTGCCATTCCGAATAACTGACGGCATCGGTCGTCCCAATTGATCTGGTAAGTGACAGGATCCATTTCCCAAACGCCCAATCCAGCCGCCTGGAGCGCAAAGTCGATATCGAGACGGTCAGTTAACGCTGTCGGTTGGATAGGTTGGTCGCTCATCGCTGGAAAAAAGAACAGATGTGTAAACGAATTAAGGATCAATTCGTCATATAATCAAGGAGCCACTGGCGCTTGACCAGGGGGCAACGTGACTAACCAGGTCAGGGGCAAAATGGGGGCTTAAGCGGGCCGAAAAAGCGGGCGACCCAGCCACATACCGAGATAAGGGCAACTGAGGCGTACCCAGTTGGGCGGCAGAAGCCTGCCTAGAAACGCCAAAACCCGCTTTATGGGCGGGCTGGCGATCGGGTAAAGAATACTTTATTCGGTAGCGGGGAGCAGGATCGAACTGCCGACCTTAGGGTTATGAATCCTACGCTCTAACCATCTGAGCTACCCCGCCGAATTGTCCTGCAAAAGTACGGAAATTCTTTTTCGAGACAACGGGGAAGCCCTTGTATTTAGCCTTTTTTTTACGTTACATTGCTAAAACTCTATGGATCATCCATCGGTCTGGCACTTTTTTTACCTGATAAGCGGCTGATCAATAAGAGTATCGAAAAGAAATTCAGTATCACGTTTTACGTCGTTCACCCTCATGGAGAAATTTAAATTTGTGACCGAATATGAGCTTCGGGCCTCTCCAAAAGTGCTTTTTCCCTACATCAGTAGCGCCTCAGGTCTATCGCAGTGGTTTGCCGCCAAGGTCAATACCCTGCCAGAACATAAATATGACTTTATCTGGGATGACGAAAGCCATCCTGCCCGCCAAACATCGCTCCGTCAAAATAAGAGCGTCCGCTTCGAGTTTCTGAATACCGGTGAGAATGGCCACGATAGCAATTATGTCGATTTCAGGGTCGACGTCAGTGAATTGACCCAGGCAACGTACCTGCGCATTACCGACTATTCAACCAATACCGATGAAGATGATCTACAGGATATGTGGGATGGTATGGTGCATAAACTGAAAGAAATTGTCGGCTCCTGAACGAGCTGCCTGGCCAACTGGCTCGTTAAAAAAGCATAAGCCAGCATGGATCGTGAACAATGACGGGCGTCGCCAACGTTACTAGTGCTGGGCTACCTGGCTCGTTTTCCATCGTGAGTCCATTCTCAGTTCGTGAAAAAGATTGATAAACTCGTTCTGAAGTCATTCTTCGGACCCTTCTTTCTGACCTTAGCCGTCGTCATTTTTATTTTTCTGATGCGGCTACTGATGCTGTATATAGAAGAATTTGTCTCGAAAGACATCACACTGGCTACGTTTGGCCGATTGCTCTACTTTTTCGCCGTCTTAACCGTACCCACCGCACTGCCACTGGCCGTACTGTTGTCGTCATTGATGACCTTCGGTAATCTGGGTGAGTTCTTCGAGCTAACCGCCATGAAAAGTGCGGGTATTTCACTCACCCGTGCGCTGCGTCCATTGCTGGTACTGGCCGTGCTGTTTATGGGCTTTTCCTTCTGGTTCAACAACAAGGTGGCTCCCTGGGCCAATTTAAAGGCATATAGCCTGTTATACGATATCAAGACTGCCAAGGCAGCACTGAACCTGAAAGAGGGGATTTTTTATAATGACCTGCCCGGCTACAGTATCAAGGTCGACAAAAAGCAGGGAGATTCACTGACCAACCTGGTTATTTATAAGAATAGTACGTCAGGTATTGAGTCGGGCAACCGCGAGATTATTCTGGCTAAGTCGGGGCGGATGTATACTGATCCAAGCCGGTCGTACCTGGTCTTTGAGCTGACCAACGGGAACGACTACCAGGAATATACGGACGGTCGTACTGCCGTGACCTACACCGGTGGCGGTACCGTGCGGCCGACGCAGTTTATGCGTAATGGCTTCAAACACTATAAGCTGGTGATTAGTCTGGAATCGTTTGGTTTGCACCGGACAGACGAGCAGCAGTTTGAGTATCATCCCTATATGAAGACGCTGACGGAGCTGACTTCCATTGCGGATTCGTTGACCAGGGAGGCAAAAAGAGCCAGTTTAAGTGTCGCGAGCTCATCCCGAAATTATTACACCTACCAGTTCAAAGCTGACGCTGTGCTTCAGGCAAAAAAGGTAACGGAGGGTGCATGGATTGATACGTTGCTGGCGCGTCCGCTCCGTAGGTCTAACCCGGTTGAGGTAGAACAGCAGGCACTTTCACAGGCACAAAGTATGCTATCATACGCCCAATCGAACATTCTGTATCTGGCCGAGAAGGAGAAAAGCTCCTACGCTTATGATCTGGAGAGCCACCACAAGTTTACGCAGGCAGTCTCTGTCTTTATCATGTTCCTGATTGGGGCGCCGCTGGGGGCAATCATTCGCAAGGGTGGCTTCGGGTTGCCCGTGCTGGTATCGATCATCTTCTTTATCGTGTTGTATGTGCTGACGCTGCTGGGCGATAAATTTGCGAAAGATGGCGCCTGGCCCGTAGTGCTGGGGGCCTGGATGGCTAATATAGTGTTACTCCCTGTTGGTCTGTACCTGCTACGCCAGGCCCGTCTCGACTCTCGCTTGTTTGACAAGGACGCCTACCTGATCGCATGGACTAAGCTAAAGGCCCGTTTTAAAAAAGAGGCAGCCCCGCAGGTAGCCTAGGTACGTTCTGACTGGCACTGCCAACTGGCCAGACGTACCCAGCGTACTCAGTTGGCAGTGCCACACCGTGATGATCAGGACTCTATTCCCAGGCACCTTGTTGGTCCAAAAGAAGGATTGTACGACTTGTCTTCGAGCCGTTCTGTAATATTAGTCAACAAATTCAGTTGGTTAACTAGGGTTTTATATAGCAAAACACCGTAATGTGCTGATTAGTAGGGTAGAAGTGTTGAAGGGCCGATGCATAAGTTTTACTGGTTGGTTCGTGCACATAACCAGCAATAGGCTATTTTAGATGCTTATTGGTTCACCCATGAATAGTATGACCTACGCACATGACAACGAAACGATCAGAACAAACTTTAAACGCGCCCGTATTCTGGTCGTCGAGGACAATGATGATTACTGGGTCCTCATCCAACGCGCCATGCTTCAGGTGATACCGGAGGTTGTACCGCTCAGAGCTGCGAATCGCAAGCAAGCCCACGATTTATTGATTGACTGGTCGCGAGACGAATGGGAGATGCCAAAACTAGTGTTGCTCGACCTGTACTTACCCGAACGGGATCAGGGCTGGCAAGTGTTGGCGGACATCAAAAACTTAATAGCCCCCTGCAATCAGGTTCCGGTGGTGGTGTTGAGCAGCTCCAATATGCCGGCAGATATTACGGAATCATACCGGCGTGGTAGCTCGTCGTATCTGGTCAAACCTACCGTGTTTTCCGAATGGCTGGAGTACTTCAAGCAACTACGGATATACTGGTGGGAAACGGTTACGCTTCCCCCCATGCGTCTTGCCTTCTAACGGCTGCTTAAACGGCTACAGGTAAAGCAGCTGTTCTGAGCCAGAATTGACAAATTCTGTCAACGGTCGGCGCTATTGGTGCCAGGTTGTCAGGTAACGAGATGACCGAATTGGCGCGACGGCGGTAGCCAGTTGTAATGGCCTCGTCGTTTGGAGGTACGACAAGCACAATCGGGATCTGGCCGAAATCCTCGTGCTGTTTCAATTTTTCCAACGTATTCAACCGCTCAAGCGTCAGGGTTCTGGCGTCGAGAATAATCAAAGCAGGCAGCTCATCGGCCGATAATAAGCTCAGAACTCTTGGCAGGTGGCTGCTTTGACTCATCGTATGTAGTATATACTGCGGCCACCGCGATTCGAGCGACCATTTTATCGACTGAGTGCTGCTTTCTTCAGTAATTAAAAGTACCGGCCGAGACGTCGTAACGAGTGCTGGCCCCTCCGGCGGCAGTGGCGGGGCGATTGGCTGTTCCAGTGGTATATCTGCCACTGAGGT
This sequence comes from Fibrella arboris, assembly GCF_041321095.1. Taxonomy (NCBI): domain Bacteria; kingdom Pseudomonadati; phylum Bacteroidota; class Cytophagia; order Cytophagales; family Spirosomataceae; genus Fibrella; species Fibrella arboris. Next base: position 201,678 of record NZ_JBGGWE010000008.1, read on the forward strand.
ATCACTGCCCGGCGAAAGATAAGGCTGAAGGGCAGTCACCACTTCGCGCCACCGTCGGCGGCTAACAGGCAAGACAATACCCCCTTCTAATTCGACGCTGCCAGCCATGCGCTGCCGGGGGGGCTGCTGAAGCTTTTCAACGCAGGCCGGATTGACAAGCGCAGTTTTATGTACCCGTACGAACTCGGTAAGTTGGGTTTCTAGGTAACTGATGGGTTTGGCCAGCATCTTTTTCTCGCCGTTCCGGAAATAAAGCCAGGTGTAATTGTTTGCACCTGCCAAGTAGGCGATTAGGGCCGGGTGTCGGATAGCTGGTTTTACAACGCTCATAGGTTGAATTGAAATAAGTTGGTAAGCCGATAAGAAGGGTTACTAGTAATTTCGAGATGGTGATCCGAATGCTGGATAGCCAGGATGACCGCCTGGCCGGATAAACCACTACCGCATCGGGACAGGAGGTAACGGGGATGCCTGCTTTGGCGAGTTTCTGTAGCCAGTTTAACTCATGACTTTTCTTACGATCCAGCCATTCATCGAACCCACCGATCTCCTCCAGCAAACTGCGTCGACAGAATAGATTGGCCCCCGTTGTGTTCGTGACTGGCTGACTGGGCAACGGAACCTGAATACGACCAACCACCACCTGAGCGCCACTGTGGAACATAGGCAGGGCCGTTGTGAGCCAAAGCGGCTGAGGAATACAGTCCTCGCGCGTGAAAGCAATAAAAAGACTACTGGCCAATCGCCAGCCACGGTTACAAGCCGCCGCTGCATTTCGATTGCGCCGCTGACTGACGTACCGGATAGATAAGCCCGTCTGGAAAGTTATTTCTCGGGTTAGGGCAGCCGTTGCACGGTCATTCATCTGATCAACTACAATGACTTCGAACTGACTGAGCGACAGCTTCTGCTGAGAAAGGGCCAGTAAACAGTCCCGAAGCATTGCCTGATCAAGGCAAGTAGGTATCACAACGGTAACAAGGGGATTCATCTATCATCGATCGGCAGTTTAGTATTGGAGAAGGCTGCTTAGTCAAGTAACGATATAGAGTGACTATGCATAGCATTCAGCACAAATGAATGAGGGAACGGTGTTAAATAGCCTTTTTCGCCACTAAATGGTATTAATAGTGAGAAAACGGCCCCCCGTTCATAAACTAACTACTGCCTTTTTCCCGGCTAGGAATAAAAAAAGCCAGACTGACGCCTGGCTAAAAGGGAGAATACCTGTGTTTAGATAACCGCTTAATAAATAACTAAGCTGGAATCTGCTCAAACGTAACCGCTGGCTTGCTGCTATCCTTAAAGGCAGCGCGTGGCCGGATGTTGAGCGTTTGAAATAATTGCTGGTCGGCATCCACATCCGGGTTGGGCGTCGTCAACAATTTATCGCCGGCGAAAATAGAATTGGCACCAGCCAAAAAGCAAAGTGCCTGCTCCTCGGTAGTCATGCGTACCCGTCCCGCCGATAGCCGCACCATGGCAGTCGGCATGATGATCCGGGCGGTGGCGATCATCCGTACCATCTCCCACACAGACACCCGTTCCTGCTCTTCTAAAGGCGTTCCCTCGACCGGCACAAGCGCATTGACGGGTACCGACTCTGGGTGTTGGGGTAGTGTAGCCAGGGTTAACAACATACCGATCCGGTCATTATGCGATTCACCCATGCCAATGATGCCACCAGAACAGACGGAGATACCCGCGTCGCGGACGTGTCCCAGCGTATCCAGCCGGTCGTCGTAGGTACGTGTGCTGATGATGTCGCCGTAGAATTCTTCGCTGGTATCCAGGTTGTGGTTGTAGGCATATAACCCGGCATCTTTCAGTTTTTGTGCCTGGGTATCGGTCAGCATACCGAGCGTACAGCAGACCTCCATACCCATGGCATTGACACCACGTACCATATCGAGCACATTGTCGAAATCGCGGTTATCGCGCACTTCACGCCAGGCGGCGCCCATACAGAACCGGCTGCTGCCCGTTGCTTTGGCCCGGCTGGCTGCTTCCAGCACCTCATTGACTTCCAACAGCTTATGTACCTTCACGTTGGTATGGTACCGGGCTGCCTGCGGGCAATAAGCGCAGTCTTCGGGGCAACCACCCGTTTTGACCGATAGCAACGTACAGACCTGCACCTCCTGCGGATCGTGGTGTTGCCGATGTACCGTGGCGGCGCGGTACATCAGGTCTAGTACAGGGCTATTGTAAATGTCAGCGACCTCGTCGCGGGTCCAGTCTGTGCGCATAGTGGTATCGAAACGTTTCTAAAAGTGTCAGGTTTCAAGGTTCAGATTTCAGGTTTCAAGTTTCAGGTTTCAGGTTTCAGGTTTCAAGTTTCAGGTTTCAGGTTTCAAGTGCTCCGCTTAGCCAGCATATCATGACAAGCGGAGCACTTGAAACCTGAACCTTGAAACCTGAAACTTGAAACCTTGAAACCTGAAACTTGAAACCTTGAAACTTGAACCTTGAAACCTGACACTTTACTTCAATTTATTGATAAGTTCAGTATTTCGCTTGGTATCAATGTGGTTAGCCTGGGCCAGTTCCATCGACCGCGTAGCTGCCTGGCGCGCTTCGGCAGCCCGGCCGGCCCGGCGGTAGGCTTCAGCCTGCTCAAAATACAAGTCTGTCTGTTCAGCGGGTGTCGGCTTCAGGGCCAGCGCTTTAGCGATCCATTTCGTTAGTGAGGGTACATCGGCGGGGTCAGGGCTGTTGCGGTTATACAACCGGGCCACGTAAATATATTCGGGTACCGACAGCGAATGTGTGGTAATGTGACTGTTCATGCGTTCGGCAGCCTGTCCAGCCTGTTTAAGCCGGAAATACGCGTTCACTTCAGGTAGTAACGTGCGCGACGAAGCCACTTTGGGATCGATACCAATGCGCGTAAGTCCGTCGTATACCTGCTTGATCTGGGCGGGTGAATACCGGCCGCCACGACTGCTATAGAGCGACGACATCAGGATATTCTCCGCCACATCCACGGCCGCCTGCCCATACTGTTTTTTGTAGACGGCCATGTTGCTGACCAGACTGCGGGCGAGTGGGTTATCCATATCAATGACCAGCTTTTGTGTTACCAGCCAGTTGGTATTGCTGGCGTGTGTATTGGCGGGCTGCTGACTGGCATACGCCTCCATCGCCGCCATGTTTGTCACCGTGTCGCTGATAACCCGGCTGTACATCGCCAGATCGATCAGGAAATTGGGTGATTTCTCGCCGGCAGCAAATCGCTGTTTCCAGGTCTGGCTGCGTGTCGACGGGGCCACCGCATTGTTGGCGTGACGAATCAGTTCATCGGCCGAATTCTGGCTCATGGCAAAATGAACCAGTTCGCCATTGGGCGTGAAAAACAGGAACAGCGGCAGCGAGGGCACATAGTATTTTTTAGACTTCAGCCATTCGCGGGTTGCTGGCTGGTTCACGTCTGCTTTTGTGCTGACAAACTTGGCATTGTAGGATTTGCCAACCCGACTGTCGGCCAGCGTGGGCATGAAGCTCTGGCAAACATGGCAGTCGGGCGAATAAACCTCTACAAAAACGAGTTTACCTGCCTTCTGGGCCGATTTGAACACGGTGCTCAGGGGTGCCTGCTGAAAAGCGACTCCTTTTTGAGCAATCACCTGCGTAGTGCAAAAAAGGCCGATCAGCAGGAAGAATGGCCGCAGTTGACGTGAAAACAAACGATACATGGGATAAGTACGGTGAGAACTGTAAGAGATCGCCTGGGATTACCTGCCTGCCTGATTTTCGGCCCGGAACTCCGCTTCGACCCGTTTGCTCAGGCTACGGCAAAGATTGTCGATATCGTCGGCCATGGCTGCGTCGTTGGTGGCGGTGCGTACGGTACTGGCAATGCCGCCCATAATTTCGATCATAAACCGCTTCATGTCGCCGACTTCCATGTCTTTTGTCCACAAGTCGATTTTAAGGGTATTGCGGTGGTAATGATCCCAAACAGCGATAGAAACGCCTTTTGTGTCATTCAGGCCTTCGTTTGGGTTATCGGTAGCGTCCCAATAGATTTTGTCAGGTACGTTGTCGTTGTCTAGCTCAACGGTGAAATTTATTTCGGATTGGCGCATTTTGGAGGATGTTTACAGTTTGCTGTTTACCGTCTTCCGTTGCTTCGCTCAGGTACGTATCTGGCCACAGCGGAGCAACAGAAGACGGTAAGCAGCAAACTGTAAACTTATTTTGGATCAAAATTAAGCATTTTAAGAACGTACTGGCGCTAAAACTGGGCTGTTGAGGTGCTGCCAGATCACGTCATACACCTCAACGGCGTCTAATTCAGGCTGTTCGGCAACGGTAGTATCGGTGATCAGTACCGGGTAATATTCCTGGCCAATGTTTACGCCACCATGAGAGCCTTTCACCAGGGTGGCATCGAGCGAGATGACATCCATCAGGTAGCGGAATCCCAGCAACTTACGCGCCAGTTTATACCCTGCCCTGGCCTTAATCAACGGGTTTGTCTGGTCCATGAACAGCTCAACGGGGTCGTAGCCGGGTTTGCGGTGAATATCGACTATCTGCGCGTAATCAGGCTTTTTGGCATCGTCGAGCCAGTAGTAGTAGGCAAACCAGCTATCAGCTTTGGCAATGGCGACCAGATCGCCCGACCGTTCGTGGTCGAGGTGATTGGCTTTTTTACCGGCTTCGTCCAGCACGTCGGCGACGCCGGGCAACGCTTCCAGTAAGGCTTTCACACGAGGTAGCTGGGCGGGGTCATTGACATACACGTGGGCTATCTGGTGGTCGGGTGCCGCAAAGGCCGCGCTGGCCCCGGCGTCGAGCAGTTCGCGCCCGGCTTCAACACGCACCGCAATCAAACCCGCCTCGCGAAGTGCCCGGTTGATGTATACAGGCCTGCTGACGCTGTTGATCCCATATTCAGACAGCAGAATGACCTTTGTCTGCTTCTGTTCATAAAACTTGACCAGGTCGGCCACCAGTTGATCGATCTCCCGCAGATCACTTGCCATCTTGCCAAAGTCGACGCCGTATTTCTGAAGGCCGTAGTCGAGGTGAGGCAGGTAAATGAGCGTCAGCGTTGGGTTGTGTTTGTCGTCGACGTACATCGAGGCATCAGCGATCCACTTCGAGCAAACAATATTAGCATTTGGCCCCCAAAAGTTAAACAGCGGGAACGTACCCAACTGTTGGGTTAATTCATCACGGAGTTCGGCCGGGTGGCTGTAACAGTCGGGCATTTTCAGGCCGTCGGCATGGTACTGCGGGCGCGGCGTTACTGAATAGTCGACGGAGGCGTACATATTATACCACCAGAACATCTTGGAACAGGTAAAGGACGGGTCTTCGCGTTTGGCGCGTTCCCAGATTTTCTCGGCCTGAACGAGCCTGTTCGACTGTTTCCAGAATTTTACTTCGGCGTCTTCCCGGTCATACCAGCCATTGCCGACAATGCCGTGTTCCGACGGCCATTTACCGGTCACATAGCAACTTTGTGCGGTAGTGGTGACCGCTGGCAGCACCGGCTTAATGTAGGTCAGATGCCGTTTGGCGATGTATTGCGTTAAAAACGGCGTATGCTCGCCGAGCAGACTGGCACTGAGGCCAACAATGTCTATGACTACGGTCTTGTTCATAACTCCCTGTAGGGCCGAAGCTCCAGCTTCGGTAGTGAAAGACTGTTCAAAACTACCGAAGCTGGAGCTTCGGCCTTAGGCGCCCGGTGCCGCTACAACGGCTTAAACCCGTTCCGTATCCATAAAGATGCCCCTCTTTTTCGGGGAATACCTATGTCAGTAAACATGAAGCACTTTTTTCACCCAGTCGATCTCGCGGCTGATCGAATCGCTGATGGGTAGCTGAAGATCGGCAGGCAGTACGCCCCAGGTATAGGTTTCTATCTCGAGCTGATTGGTAAACGGCTGGGTACGTTGCCTGTTCAACACGTCGATTACACTAGGCTGCGTAGACTGTAAAACGCCATAACGCTCCAGAAACAAGGGTACGTGAAAGTGAACGCGCCATTCCCGGTGGGTTTTCGCATCGAAGTCGGCCAGCGCATCGGGCAGGTCGTCGTAATGCGTCAGCGTACCGTCTGACCGGCGGGCCACCACCTGATGCAGGTACGTTGGTTCGTCGAAGGCGGTAATGGCCTGATAGGTGGCCTGTGCATCCTGTGCGAACTGAAGGCGGATGGCGGAACTGACCTGCACTTTGCCTACCCGGATATTGGCCTCAGCCAGCGATGCCAGCACGGTCTCCATGTCTTCGTAGGCGACCGCCACGTGGCAAACATCGTAGCATAATTGAATGTGCTCACGAAGGGCAGCATCCGCATCGGGTTCGTTCAGGCCCTGCTGTTTGGCCAGGTGCATCCTGGCGGCTGGCCGCAGGTCCTGAGTATACCAGGCCACAAAATCGGCCACATTATCGAGCAGGCCGTCGGGTTCGGGCTCAATGTCCAGGTGGAGCACCTTACCCGTCTCGGCCCGAAGGCGAATCAACGCATCCAGTACACGGAGCACGTTTTGCGTAGCCATTTGTGTGGCCTGCTGTCTGGCTTCGGCCGAAGTCCACCATAACCGATACGATAGGGGCGAGGTAGAAACGCCGCCGTCTGTCTCGCTGTCGGGCAGGAGTTTGGCCAGCAGCCGGAACAGGCGGATGGTATAATCGGTCCGTTCGTTGGTGGTCCAGTCGGGCGCGTGTACCTGGTCTTTTACCCGTTCATTGTGAAAACCACCATACGGAAAGCCATTCATGGTATATACGTAGCAACCTGCTTCCGAGAGCCACGACTGAAGGGCCTCGAGGTTCGGATCAGTCATCAGGTCGATACTGGCCTGGTTGGCAAGCCGGAGACCCAATGGGAGTGGATCGGTCGGTGAAACGGCCGCTTTAATGGCTGGAACCTGCTCGCGCAAGTGTTGAAAATGGTCGTTCCACGTTTCACCGGGGTGAATATTAGTGCAGTAGCCGAGGTGCATGGAGGGAGGTTTCGTGGGATACGTGTCGGGTTCCGAGTTTCAGGTTTCAAGTTTCAGGGTTCAGGTTTCAAGTGCTCCGCTTATTACGATATACTGGATAAGCGGAGCACTTGAAACTTGAAACTTGAAACTTGAACCCTGAAACCCGACACGTACCTCTTTATACGTTTGACAATGAATTAACTTCCAGTCTGGCCACGGCCTGTCGGATAAGCGATACCTCCATTTCATGTACTTCAACGCCTGTACCCAGCGCATCGAGGAGGGTAATGGTCAGTTCACCGCCGAGGTGCTCTTGAAATTCAGCCAGTCCACGGACGAGATGCTCGCTGTTGTTTTCGGCCAAAGCCGGATGAAACAGATCGAAGCCAACCCCCTGCAGTACACGCAGGACTCGGTCAACATCAACTTCCCGAATGCGGCCAGCCAGTTGCGAGTAAACCACGTCGAGGGCGATACCGATGGCTACCGCTTCGCCGTGCCGAACCGAAAAGTTAGTAAGGTATTCCAGTTTATGCGCGGCCCAGTGGCCAAAGTCCAGCGGACGAGCCGACCCCATCTCGAAAGGGTCGCCCCCCGAAATATGCTGCATATGAAGAGCAGCGCAGCGATAGATGAGGGAACTCATGGCCTCACTGTCTCGGTGAGCCAGGGCACTGGTATTCGCCTCCAGCCACTCAAAAAAAGACAGGTCTTTAATCAACGCCACCTTTACGGCTTCAGCAATGCCCGATCGCCAGTCGCGGTCGTCGAGTGTGGTCAGGAAATGGGCATCATTGAATACGGCAACTGGTGGTGCAAACGTACCCACGAAGTTCTTCTTCCCTTTGAAGTTTATCCCGTTTTTCACGCCAACCCCCGAGTCATTCTGCGACAGTACGGTGGTTGGGATCCGAATATGCCGAACGCCCCGGTGGGCAATGGCGGCAGCATAGCCTACCAGATCAAGCACTGCGCCGCCACCGATACCCACGATGTAAGAATGGCGGTCTATGCCATAGTCGTTCACCGCATCAACGATCAGATCAACCAGAGCAGGGTCATTTTTGGCGGCTTCGCCACCGGGCACATAGATCGGGTCAGCAACGAGCTGAACGGCAGTAGTAGAAGCCAGGTACGTCCGAATGTCGGCGGTTAACGTCGGGTGATTGTGCGCTACGCCTTCGTCAACTACAACCAGCAATTTTTTACTTGTTCCGTGTGCCGCCTGTTGCGTCAGGAAATCACGGAGGATTGGATTCGTTACGCTGAACAGATTAGTAGTGAACGAAACAGAATAAGTGAAGGGAACGCTGAATGATTGTTGAAGTGAGGTCATTTCAAAGTAGTCAGATAAAGGAAAAGACAAATTTACCCATGATTACCCATGTTTCGATAATGATTTGTACGCGGCTAAACCATTCAGGCACCGCTCTGTCAAAGGGTTGATTACGTCAAACCAACACATGAACATGAAAACGATAAAATTAGTGGCGGTGGCCCTGCTGCTTTCCGGTTGTGCCTACGCGCAGACACAACCGGGTTCCCCTACGTCTGCGAACTCGCCTGGCCTGCATCAGCGGCATCGAGACATGACACCAGAACAGCGGGCGGCGCTGAAAGCCGACCGGAAGGCCAAGTTTGATAAAATGACGCCCGACGAACGAAAAGCCTTCCGCGAAGCACACCGCGCGCAGCGGCAAGCCAAACTTAACGCACTACCAGCCGATCAGCGGGCAAAAATCGTAGAAAAGCACCGTACCCGACACATGCAGCGGAAGCAGGAGAAGGTGAAGTAGACCTTATCGTATAAAACCCCTCCTGAACTCATTGCTTTCGCCCGATCCTTCACCCCCCTCACTTGGTTGAAGGATCGGGCGAAAGCAATGGCTCACGGTCCGTTACGTAACCGCAAAGGCTTTAGCCAGCCAGATAGAAAACGGAAGCAGGAGCAACGTACCCAGCGCAACGGGCCAGTTGCCGGAAACGCTCACCCAGGCGGCATCCATGACAATCAATGACAGGACGCCTGCTTTAACGGCCCCGCCAATGTTCGGGCCTATCGGGTGCTGAATCGCCTTGTATAAGGGCCGCCCGATCAGAAAGAGGTGAAGGACAACGAAACCTGCTGTAAGCAGTAACGTTTGTGCCCGGACTGCCATTACCAGCTGTGCTGAACTCACCAGCAGATAAAAAGCCGCTGCTGCGTAGAGCGTGCGCCGTTTACCGCCATGCACTTCATCGCGACTGATCATGGTAATGGCCGCGATGTAGATAACGGGTACCAGGGCCAGCCACCATAAGGCCCGAACAGCCCCACTGCCTGCTGCGCCAACGCCAAGCAACAGATTAACCCCCCGGCAAAGCCCCATGTTAATTGGTCCAAACCACGACAGGTGCTTGCCATAACGGTCATAGAAAACGGCTAATCCAGCAATAAGGGCCGCCAGCCAGCCTGTGTGTGCGCTATACCCGAAGGCCAGCGCAATGCCCAGAGTGAGGAGCATTATGCCTAGCGCCGAGGCTTGAAACAGGGTAACCCGGCCGCTGGGGATAGCGCGTTCGGGGCGTTCAACCGCATCGAGTTCAGCATCGAACACATCATTCAATACGACTCCGCCGCCATAAAGCCCGATCGTTGCCAGCACCAGCAGCCAGACAGGCTGCCCCGATGCCAGTAACGATTCGCTGACCGCCAGCACCGTCAGCGACAGGCCTGCCAGTACATCGGCTACCGCCGTGACCAGGTTAGCCGGCCGCATCAATTGCAAATATGATTTCATGACTAAAAACAGCTACGTCAAAAGCCAGCCCGAGTGAACGAATGGCTACTACCGACAACTGATGCGGGTAGTCACTCGTTCACTCGGGCTGGCTTTTCCGCTTAGTTGATCAGGACCGAATTTTTATCGAACCTCGGTTGCTGACCACCCCGCAGAATGGTGTTTCCGTTGAATTTCTGGCTTTGATCAATGGCCACACCGTCGGCAAAATCGGCGGTATTGATTTGGCCACTCTGCGCAAAAGCATCGATGGCGTTCTGATAGGTGACCTGCCGGATGTGCTCGAGCGGTATGCCACGCATGACCATCAGGGCCGCCGTTTTTGGCACGGCCAGCGGATCACTGATGCCCCAGTCTGCCGCCGAATTGACCATGATTCGCTCTGGTCCATACTGCCGTACCACCTCAACCATTCGTTCGTTGCCCATCTTCGTAAACGGATAGATCGTGAAAGCTGCCCAGAAGCCTTTGTCGAGTACCGACTTCACCGTTTCTTCATTATTATGATCCACGATAACCATCTTCGGGTCCAGGCCGTGTTCAAGGGCAATGGCCATGCTGCGCTCGGTGCCTTCTTTTTTGTTCCGGTGCGGCGTATGGATCTGGACCGGAAGGCCACTCTCTTTGGCCAACTCCAGCTGCGCCCGGTAAAAGCGATCTTCGGCGGCGGTCTGATCGTCGAACCCGATCTCACCAATGCCGACCACGCCTTCTTTGTACACAAAGAGCGGCAACAGGTCCATCACCTCTTCGGCAAGAGGTACGTTGTTGGCCTCCCGCGAATTCAGGCCAATGGTACAATAGTGTTTGATGCCGAATTGCGACGACCGGAACCGTTCCCAGCCTACGAGACTACTGTAATAATCTTTGAAGGTAGCAAGGCCTGTTCGGGGCTGGCCGAGCCAGAACGCGGGTTCGATCAGGGCAACAATGCCGGCATCGGCCATCGCCTGGTAATCGTCGGTGGTGCGGGAGGTCATGTGGATATGCGGGTCGAAAAAACGCATTCCCTGGATGTATGATGGATAATCGAAGGGCGTTTCGGCTACCGGGGCGGCGGCTGGCGTAACGGCTTCTTCTTCGGCGTGAGAAGGATTCATGGATACGGGGTTGATGGCTAATAAGTCATGCACAACGGTTATTGCACACTATCTAATAACGCTTTTGCGGGCTCGTAGGTGGTTTCCTCACAAACCTGACGGGCGGCGAGCCGGTCCCGTTCGTCGGCCGACTGCGCTAGCTTTTTTACGTCGGCAAGCAGCGTTTCGTTCATGAACGGCGGAACCAACTGCCACACCTCGGCTGGTACCGTTCGGCCGGCCGCCCATCGTTCGTGCGCAAAATTAGAGAGATCGTTTGCCAGCGTCTGGTTCGCGCGCTGGGTAAGCCCCGTGATGCGGGTAATGGGCTTGTCGTTGAAGATACATTTCAGCACCAGTTGATTCCAGGCCGGTTCGGGGAAATAGGTGGCTGGGTACGTGTTACCGAACGCAATGGCATCGAAGACCGGACCCATGTTGGACCGGACGGCTTCGGTGGCCTGAAAGAGCCAGCGTTCGGGGTAGGCGAGCAGGGGAAGCGCCGAATAAAGGGACACCAGCTCCTGTAGCTCGGCCGTATCGAATAAGGTTTGAATCGCTTTTACATAGTCAGCTTCCGGTTCAGGGGCAATGGACGTCAGCAGCAACACCCGCGCCAGTTGGTCCATTGTCCAGTCGGGCCTGCCGGGTACGTGCCGCCGGTGTACGAAACGGGGCGCCGCCACAAAAGCAGACAGCCTGGCGGAGGTAGGCATGGCTAGCTTCGTTGCCAACCACTGCTGTTCGGCCTCAGTGGCTGTTTCACTAAAAATAGCTTGTAGGGTCATCATCGCGCAAAAGACATAATGAGCGTAGTAACAAAAAAAGTAGCCGTGTTAGGTACGTTACTGATTATTGTCAATATCGTTTTATAAGTGGACGTTTTTCACCGCAAAGGCGCAACGGGGAGTACAAAGAACACAAATTGCGGTCTTTGCGCTCCCCGTTGCGCCTTTGCGGTGAAAAACTAGTTACTCCCGAATACCCGCTTCAGGATATCGGTGACGCGGGCGACGGGATCTTCACGGATACGTTTCTCTTCCTGCGCAACCAGAATGAACAACCCGTCGACAGCCTTATTCGTGGCGTATTCGGTTAGGTTGGCATTCACGGGCTTCACCAGCGGAATCCGGTTATAGGTCGAGGCTAATGAAGTATAATATTTAGTGGCGTTATTCTTTTTCAGCGTGCTGTCAATGATCGGGGTAAACTCATTGACCAGTTGTTGGCCAGTTGTCCGCCGGAGGTACTGGGTGGCGGCATCCTGCCCACCCCGTAAAATGCCCACCGCATCCTGAATGCTCATCTGCGTGATGGCCTTAAAAAACACGGGCTTGGCTTTCTTGGCGGCATCTTCGGCAGAGCGGTTCAGGGCCAGTACAAACTGATCGACCTGGTTGCCAAATCCCAGCTGGCGTAGCCGCGATTCAACGCGCTGCGCTTCGGGCGGAAAAAGTATTTTGATCAGGTTGTTTTTATTGTAGCCATCCAGTGCCGACGCCTGCGTTGCGCCTTTGTCGATGCCGACCCGTAGTGCCTCTTTCAAGCCGGTGGCAATATCTGCCGATGTCAGCGAGCCGCCTGAGGCTGCTGGTTGCACCACCTTCTCCAAAAAACCACCCAACTTGCCAAGCGGACTGTTTGAACGGGGATTAGCAGACTTGCTGGTAGTATCCTGAGCCTGAGCGGCCCCGGTAACCAGGAGGGAGAGGCCCAGGGCCCACGCACGAATTGGTTTCATCTCAATAGGTTGTTTTACGTACTTTTGACAGTGGTACATGAAAAATGTAAAGTGCAGACCACAAAATTTCTGCTCCTGCCCAACACGGCGGTAAAGGGGCAGGTTTATGTTATACTATAATACCGAACACGGAACTCCGTCGTTCATGTTAGCTTAACCATTATCTATGCCAACTACCATCAGGGCCGAAGTGATTACCATTGGTGACGAAATTTTGTTCGGCCAGATCGTTGATACCAATACCCAGTGGATAAGCACTGAATTAACCAGTATCGGCATCCGACCCATTCGGAAAACGTCTGTTGGCGACGAAGCCAGCGTTATTCTGGCCGCCTTAGCCGAAGCTGCCGCCCGCGCCGATGTGGTGATCATTACCGGCGGACTTGGGCCAACGAAAGACGATATCACAAAAAAGACACTCTGCGATTTCTTCGGTGTGGGCATGGTCCGCAATCAGACAGCGCTGACCTTTGTAACCGGTTTCTTCGAGAAACGAGGGCGCGAAATGACGGATCTGAACCGAATGCAGGCCGACTTGCCCGAAAACGCCGAGTACATTCAGAACGACTGGGGAACGGCCCCTGGTATGTGGTTCGATGAACAGGGAACCGTCTTTATCTCCCTGCCGGGTGTGCCCTTTGAGATGAAAAACCTGATGACGCACCGGATGCTGCCAAAGCTGAAAGAGCGCTTCGTGATGCCGGTAATTCGGCATAAGATTATTCGGACTGTTGCCATTGGTGAGTCATTCCTGGCCGAACGGATCGAAGCCTGGGAAGACGCCCTGCCGCCGCATATTCGACTGGCGTATCTGCCTGGTTTTGGCGGCGTGAAGCTCCGGCTGACCGCGACCGGCACGGATAATGAACAGCTTGGCCGGGAGCTCGATGAGCAGGTTGCCCGCGTGCTACCCCTGGTTGAGAAGAACGTGTATGGTTATGACGACGATGAAATCGAAGCCGTCGTGATTCGGCTTTTAAAGGATAAAAACCTGATGCTGGGTGTGGCCGAAAGCTGCACGGGGGGCCAGGTTGCGGCCACGCTGACGAAGGTGCCAGGCGTATCGTCGGTCTTTGCCGGTGGCGTGGTCAGCTACAGCAATGAAGTGAAAATTATTGCGCTGGGCGTGAATCCTGAAACGCTCGGGCAGTTTGGCGCCGTAAGTGAACAGACAGTCAGCGAAATGGCCGAGGGCGTCAGGATCATGCTCGGCACCGACGTTGGCATCGCTACCAGCGGTATTGCCGGCCCCGATGGCGGAACGCCCGATAAACCCGTTGGCACTATCTGGATCGCGGTAGCGACTGATCATGGTACGATAACGAAACTGCTACGGCTGGGCCAGTACCGCGAGCAGAACATCACGCTCACGACAACGTACCTGCTAAATCTTCTACGTGAACAATTAATGTAAGTTTCGGGTCTCAGGTTCCAGGTGTCAAGTGACGTTGCTGATAACCAGAAGGTGAAAAAGCGGAGTAGCCTGAAACCTGAGACCCGAAACTGGAAACCTGACTCAAGGATGGCTCTCATCGACATGGTTATGCCCAAAATGGGCGAAAGTATAATGGAATGTACGGTTATTACCTGGCTGAAACAGGTAGGCGACCGTATTGAGGTAGATGAATCGGTGCTGGAAGTGGCTACTGATAAAGTGGATACGGAAGTACCCGCCTCGGCCACTGGCGTTTTGAAAGAACGGCTCGTCAACGACGGCGATGTAGTACCCATCGGCCAGGTCATTGCCCGCATCGAAGTGGCGCAGGGCGCAGGTGCGTCGGGTAGCGAGTCAACAGATCCGGCCCCGCTGGCTTCCCTGGAAGAGGTAGGCGTTGATGCCGCCGCGGCCAATGATGTAGAAGAAGCCGATGTCAGACAGTCTGCTTCGGACCTGGAAGCCAGCATCGGTTCGATGAGCACCAAACCCGGACTGGTACCCGCCTCGACCGGAACGCCGTTTGAGGGGCGATTTTATTCACCGCTGGTCTTGAATATTGCCCGTGAAGAAGGGATTTCCCGCGCCGAGCTCGATACCATTCCCGGCAGTGGCTCCGATAACCGGGTCACGAAAAAAGATATGCTGGCCTACGTGCTCGATCGGGCCGAAGCGCAGCGGGCCGGGGGTGTAGGGCAAGAAGTAGCCAAACCCACGCCCCAGGCTCCACGCCCTACGGCCCCAGCCCCTGGCCTCAACGGTTCGGCAGATATTATTCAGATGGACCGGATGCGGAAGATGATTGCCCAGCGGATGGTTGAATCGAAGCAGATTTCGCCCCACGTTTCGTCGTTCGTCGAAGCCGACATGACCGCGATTGTGCAGTGGCGGACGGCCAACAAAGAGGCTTTCAAGAAGCAAACCGGCGAGAACCTGACCTACACGCCAATCCTGATTGATGCGATCGTAAAAGCCATTCGCGATTTTCCGATGATCAACGTTTCCGTTGAGGGCGATTCTATTCTGGTGAAGCGGAACATCAACATCGGCATGGCCGTGGCGCTGCCAACGGGCAACCTCATTGTCCCGGTTATTCACGATGCTGCCCAGTATAACCTGATCGGGTTGACCAAGAAGGTGAATGACCTGACAAAACGGGCCCGCGAGAATAAACTGACAGCCGACGACCTGGCGGGCGGGACCTACACGATCTCGAACATAGGTACGTTCGGCAACCTGATGGGCACGCCAATCATCGTGCAGCCACAGGTGGCGATCATGGCGTTTGGCGCGATCGTGAAAAAGCCCGCAGTGATAGAAACCCCTCAGGGCGATCTGCTTGGTATCCGTCAACTCATGTTTTTGAGCCATTCTTACGACCACCGGGTAGTGGATGGGGCGCTGGGTGGGCAGTTTGTCCGCCGCGTAGCTGACTACTTCGAAGCCTGGAACGAGCCTGATGTGTTGTGATACATAGTTCGCGGATCGAGAGGATCTAAACCGATTGACACGGATTAACTGGATGTACCCATCTATCCGCTTACAGCCAATAAGCTGTGTCAATCCCTTTTGATCCGCATAATCCGCGTGCTCATAAAAAATTTGCGTACCCGACTACCAACTATCAAGCATGAAAAAACGCATTTGTATTGATCAGGACGATGTGCTGGCCAATACCCACGCCAAACTGATCCAGCTTTATCTGGCTTCTGGCGCACCACGCTATGAACTGGCGGAGCTTCAGGAAAAAGCGTTTCAGGAGATTCTGGACGAGAACGAGCGGAAATCGATCCACGAACAAATCTTCGAGCCCGGTTTCTTTGCCGATATTGAGGTGATGCCTGGCGCCCAGGAGGCTATCGTTGCGCTACAGGAAAAGTACGACGTATTTGTGGCTACAGCGGCCATGGAGTTCCCCAACTCGTTCCGGGAAAAATATGACTGGCTGGCGCGGTATTTCCCGACCATTCACTGGAAAAACATTATCTTTCTAGGAGACAAAAGCATCCTCGGCGCAGAGTATCTCATCGACGATATGCCGTATAACCTGCATACCTTCAGCGGAAAGGGCCTATTATTCGATGCACTGCATAACCGTGACGAAACGGCTTTTGAGCGGATGATGAACTGGACCGACGTGACAAATCTGCTCTTGGATTAAGCCTTTTTAACGAGCGGTCCAACATAGGTCCTATACAACTCGTTGCATTTACACACAGACAACCAATACGTAACGCCTACGCGCTATGCCACAAATAAGTTGTTCATTTTGCGGACGCCGTAAGAATGAAGTCCAATTATTGCTCTCGGGCATTGACGCCCATATTTGTAACCATTGTATCGAGCAAGGATTCGAGGTGGTTGTTGAAGAAACCCGTCCGAAGAAGAACCAGAGCGTGGAGCCGCCAAAGCTCAACCTGATCAAGCCGCTGGAAATGAAGCGGTTTCTGGATCAGTACATCATTGGGCAGGATGAAGCCAAAAAAGTGCTCTCGGTAGCGGTCTACAACCACTACAAGCGGCTGATGCAACCGAGCTCGGCCGACGAGATCACGATTGAAAAGTCGAATATTCTGATGGTGGGCGAAACCGGAACGGGTAAGACGTACCTGGCCCGCACGATCGCCAAAATGCTTGATGTGCCTTTCTGCATTGCCGATGCCACCGTTATCACCGAAGCTGGGTACGTTGGCGAAGACGTTGAAACGGTGCTGACCCGCCTGCTACAGGCCGCCGACTACAAGATCGAACAGGCCGAGATGGGTATCGTATACATCGATGAGATCGACAAAATCGCCCGTAAATCGGATAACCCGTCAATTACCCGGGATGTAAGTGGAGAAGGCGTACAGCAGGGCCTGCTCAAACTGCTCGAAGGGTCGTCGGTGAATGTGCCACCCCATGGAGGCCGCAAACACCCGGATCAGCGCCTGATTTCGATCAACACGGAAAATATTTTATTTATCTGCGGCGGCGCATTCGACGGTATCGAACGGCACATTGCCAAACGGGTTACGTCGCGGCCAATCGGATTTACCGACGAACGGAGGCTACACGCCAGTACAGACCGGAGCCACCTGATGCGGTATGTGTCGGCACAGGATCTGAAATCGTTTGGTCTCATTCCGGAACTGTTGGGTCGGCTTCCAGTGCTGACCCACCTGGAAGCCCTCGACCGGGAAGCGTTGTTGCGCATACTGACAGAACCCAAAAACGCGATCACCAAGCAGTATGACAAGCTATTTGCTATGGATGATATCGCCATTCGCTGGGACGATTCTGCCCTGAATTATATCGTAGACCAGGCACTTGTCTTCAACCTGGGCGCGCGCGGCCTCCGGTCGATCTGCGAATCAATTATTACCGATGCCATGTTCGAGATGCCATCGCAGGAGGGGAATAAAGAACTGACCATTACGCACGAATATGCTTCTGAGAAGTTCAGCCGAACCGCCGCCTTTGAACTGCGTAAGGCCGCCTGAGTAATCAACCGCATAAAAAGGAAGTTGGCCAAAGTCGCGCTGCCATCGATCTGAACGGGTCGGTGCAGTGCGACTTTGGCTTTTGTTTCTTCTGGACAGTCGTTCGTTGGGTCCATTCCGTCAGTTGTTCGCAACATTCATCATAGGTTCGTGTTAGGAGGCAGATAGCTTATTTCTCACTTTATACACGAACGTTATGTACACGTCGACAAAACACACATTCATTGCACTGGCCGTTACGGCTTTCCTTGGTTCTTGCAGCCGTCCGGTCGCTACATTTCAACCATCAAAAGCAGAACGCTTCTATTCGGCACAAACGCCGGCTACGCCGGTAGTCACTGAAGAAGTAGCCACAGCAGAGCCGGTAACCGCTGCTCCCGCGCTAGCAGAAGCAACACCTGCGCCAGTGGCACCTGCCGCTACAATCAACGAGGCGCTGACCAAAGCTGAAGCCTATGCGTCAACGAAAGCACGCCCTGCCGATGCGCGTAAACTGGAGCGGCGGATCACCAAAATCCGTGAGGTGCTGGCCACTACCCCACAGCAGGCGGTAGAAACAAAAGCGGCCACACAAAAAACAAGCCTTGTGCAGCGCATGATGTTGAAGAGCATGGACAAGAAAATTCAGAAGCACCTGGCTCCTGAGCAACCCATGCGCAGCAGCACGCTGACGGCCGGTCTGGTGATCGGTCTGATCGGTCTTCTGCTCCTGCTGCTGACAACCGGCACGGCGGCCACCATTGGTCTTATTGCCTTGGTTGTTGGTATCGTTCTAGTTATTTTGGGTCTTCTTTAATAGCCATTCACGTTAATAACTACCAAGGTTTACGTACACGTATGAAACAGTTCATTCACTCTCTGACTCTTTCGCTGGCCGGTGCCGCCCTTTTAACGGCTTGTAGCCGCCCCGTTGCCACATTCCAGAAATCGCAGCCTGAGCGTTTTTATTCGCAGCAAAAAGCGACCGAACCAGCCCTTGTAGCCGATGACGCCGCGCCTGTCATTGCCGACGTCTCGACCACAGCCGCTGCCGAAGTGGCTGCTGTTTCGCCGCCAGTAACTGCGCAGACAAAGCAAGCATCAGATGCACTGGTAAGCCTGAAAGCAGCCAATTCAACAGATCGCCGGTTGACGAAACGGATCGAAAAGGCAGAGAGAATGCTGGCTCAGGTAAACCTGACGTCCGTAGCTCAACCAGTAGCGACTACGAAGAAGGCTAGCTTTATGGAGCGGACCATGCTGAAAAGCATCGATAAGAAGATCAAAAAGCATATGGCTCCCAAGGAGACAACGGCTATGACCGGGTACGTTCGCCTGGGTGCTATTATCGGTTTGATTGGTTTGTTGCTGCTGTTGATCGGCAACGGCGTTGGTGCCACCATTGGCCTCATCGCCCTGATCGCAGGGCTTGTGCTCATACTCCTTGGTGTGATTAACCAGGCATAGGGCAGCACCGATGTATACAGCTGGTGGGGAATGATCTGCCGGCGCATCTACCTGTCTATTTCCTAACCGGGCGGCTTGTGTATGGGTATTCCCAACACAAGTCGCCCGGTTGTTGTTTATGGCGGAAACACCTCAACCAATTGACCAATGAACAAACGTCCAACCCTTGTCTTTCTACATGGTCATCCACTTAGCCCGATGATCTGGGATTTCCTGGCTTCAGCATTAGCTGACGATTACGCCATTGTTAAACCCGACTTTTCCCGGCTAACGGAGCATGATACCGTTGAGGCCTATGCAGACGAATTGCACAGCCAGCTTAGCTCGTCCGACATGGGCCCCTGCGTGCTGATCGGCCATTCGATGGGCGGTTATATTGCGCTGGCTACCGCCGAAAAATACCCTGACCGGGTGAAGGGTATTGTGCTGTTCAACTCCACAGCCTATGCGGATGCCGATACCGACCAGCAACGTCAGAAGCGGGAAGAGGCAAAGAAAACGCTGGAAACAGAGCAAGGGCATGTATTTGTCGAGAAAAGCATTCCTGCTATGTTCGCCGACGAACACCGCGAGCCGCTGAGGGATACGATTCAGCAGGTGGTCGATGCGCACAAGAATTTACCCAACAAAGCAATGCTCTCGGGCTTGCAGGCCATACGTACCCGGCCCGACCGCACAGCCATGTTACAAAAGGCAACGTTTCCCGTGCTGATCATCGCTGGCCGCCATGATAAGGCGATTCCCATTGACCGGTCCGAGGCCTTACACCAGCAGCTACCAACGGCCATGTATGTCGTTCTGGCGCATTCGGGCCACCTGGGTATGATGGAGGAACCGGAGCAGTCGCTACTGACCATCAAGCCGTTTCTGGAGAAAATTCAACTGGACTGATTGATGACCGGACTAGTCTTTTTACGAAAAGTGGCCTCCTAATTGGAGGCTTTTTTTGTGCTTATCCCCCCTCAAAATCCGTATTTTTGCCGACTTATCACCAAAGCACGTTCGTATGTCACAGCTATTTAACGTCTACCCACTCTACGATATCGAGCCCGTCCGGGCGCAGGGCAGCTACTTATGGGATGCCAATGGCACACGGTACCTCGATCTGTACGGCGGTCATGCCGTTATTTCAGTCGGCCATACGCATCCCAGGTACGTTCAGGCGCTGACTGACCAGCTTCATACCATTTCGTTCTATTCTAATTCGGTCCATATTCCGCAGCAGCAGGAACTGGCCGATAAGCTGGGCGAGCTGTCTGGTCATACCGACTATTCGTTGTTTCTCTGTAACTCAGGGGCCGAGGCGAATGAAAATGCGCTTAAGCTGGCTTCGTTCCATACGGGCCGGAAAGGGGTAGTGGCCTTCACTAAATCATTTCACGGGCGAACAGCCGGTGCCGTAGCTGCCACTGATAACCCCGCTATTGTGGCCCCGGTTAACTCAACGGAGCATGTAACGTTTCTGCCGTTCAACGGAATCGAAGGGCTGGAAGCCGGGATTACAACCCACACCTGTGCTGTCATTGTGGAAGGAATTCAGGGGGTTGGGGGTATCCAGGTGGCCACCGACGAGTTTCTGCGGGCGCTTCGTACCCGTTGCGATGAAACAGGGGCGGTACTTATTCTCGACGGTGTGCAATGCGGATATGGCCGGACAGGACAGTTTTTCTCCCATCAATACAGTGGCATCCGCGCCGATATTATCTCCATGGCGAAAGGCATGGGCAACGGTTTTCCCATTGGCGGCATCCTGATCGCTCCTGAGTTTAAAGCCAGTTATGGCCTGTTGGGTACCACATTCGGTGGCAATCACCTGGCCTGCACCGCTGGCATTGCCGTTCTCGACATCATGCGGGAAGAAGGGCTGATCGAGAACGCTGCCCGTATGGGAACGTACCTGATGGATGGAATTCGCCAGATCGGTGGGTATAAAGACCTGCGTGGCCGTGGCCTGATGATCGGGATTGAGTATGATTTCCCGGTCGAAAACCTACGCCATAACCTGCTGTTTGGGCATAAACAGTTCACGGGCGTAGCTGGTAAACACACCATTCGACTGCTCCCCTCGCTAGCCCTCGGCACCGACGAAGCCGACCAGTTCCTGGAAGCACTCAACGAAGAGGTTCACCGCGAAGACGCAAAGGTATTACGCTAAGGGCGCTAAGAAATGGACGAAAACGATATTGCTCGTTTAGCTTTTCAGTGTGCACTAACAGTCCATCGACGCCTGGGACCTGGTTTGTTTGAATCAACCTATGAGGAATGTTTAGCTTATGAACTAGATAAAGCAGGTCTGTTTTTTGAACGTCAGAAAGTGGTTCCGCTTATCTATGATGATATCAAGCTGGAGCTTGGGTATCGCCTGGATTTCCTGGTAGAACACCGCGTCATCCTTGAATTAAAAGCAGTTGAATCTCTGACAGACACTCACCTTGCGCAGATGATAACGTACCTGCGACTAACTGACTGTAGACTAGGACTGCTGATTAACTTTAACGTTGCCCTCCTGAAAAGAGGGGTGCGTCGAGTTGTCAATAACTTATAAAAATTCGCGCCCTTAGCGTAATTCTTTGCGACTTTGCGGTAGTAAACTATGCACCAATTCATCTCACTAGCCGACGTCACGGATCTTGACGCGCTTATACAGTCTGGCCGCGACGCCAAAGCCAATCCCTTCGCCGATGAACAGCTTGGCCATCATAAAACCATTGGGCTGCTGTTTTTCAATTCAAGTTTACGTACCCGGCTGAGCACCGAAAAGGCGGCTCGTAACCTCGGGCTGAACGTGATGACCCTGAATGTAGGGGCCGATAGCTGGGGGCTGGAAATGGAAGATGGGGTATTCATGAATGCTGATAAAGCCGAACACGTTCGGGAAGCTGCTGCCGTGATGGGGCGTTACTGCGACATCCTGGCTGTTCGGGCCTTTGCCGGTTTAACCGACCGGGAAGCCGATTATAAAGAACAGGTCATGACCCAGTTTGCCAGATACGCTGGTGTGCCGATCGTTAACCTGGAGTCGGCCACGCGGCACCCACTGCAATCGCTGGCCGACTGTATCACGATCGAAGAAGCGAAAACGAAGCCTCGCCCGAAGGTCGTGCTGACCTGGCTGCCGCACATCAAGCCATTGCCTCAGGCAGTGGCCAATTCGTTCTGTGAATGGATGAACCCCCGTGCCGCTGCCGGCCATATCGATTTCGTGGTGACACACCCTAAAGGCTATGAACTGGCCCCCGAATTTGTCGGGAATGCGCCGGTCATCTACGATCAGGAAGAAGCCTTTGCCGGTGCCGACTTCATCTACGGCAAAAACTGGTCATCGTATACCCACTACGGACAGATGCTGACTGCTGACCCGTCGTGGGCTGTAACGATGGAAAAGATGCAGCTCACTGCTAACGGTAAATTCATGCACTGTCTGCCCGTGCGCCGCAACCTTAAAGTCGCCGACGAAGTGCTGGATAGTCCGCAATCACTGGTGATTGAGCAGGCGGCCAATCGGGAATGGTCGGCCCAGGCGGTTTTGAGGGAAATACTGCTGGGACTTTAATTTTTCCAACACAGAGAAACAGAGGATTCACAGAGACAACAGAGTTTGTTGGGAGTTAAAGGTAAATTCTGTTTACTCTGTGAATCCTCTGTTTCTCTGTGTTCAAAAAAGAATAAAAAATGAACGCTGTAACCATACTGAAAATCGGCGGCAACGTAATAGACAACTCTGCGGCACTCACTCGTTTTCTGACCTCTTTTTCAACGCTTCCTGGCGATAAAGTGCTGGTGCACGGCGGCGGCAAGATTGCCACACAGGTGGCCGAAAAACTGGACGTACCCACTACAATGGTGGAGGGACGGCGCATTACCGACCAGCCGATGCTCGATGTGGTGATGATGGTCTATGGCGGGCTGGTCAACAAGCAGATTGTGGCCCAGCTACAGGTGCTCGGCATCAACGCGCTGGGCCTTACGGGGGCCGATGCCGGTCTGGTAAAGGCAACGAAACGGCCCGTAGCCGCGATCGACTACGGGTTTGTAGGCGATATCCAGGAAATCGACTCCGGTCGATTACAGTCATTCACCAGCCAGGGCCTGGTGCCCGTTTTTGCCCCGCTTTCGTTCGACCCTGTGCTAGGTACGTTGCTGAACACCAACGCCGATACCATGGCGCAGGCATTGGCCGTGGACATGGTTCGCCATAACGAGGTGACACTAGTGTACTGCTTTGAGAAAAAAGGAGTGCTCGCAAACCCCGACGATGATAACAGCGTGATCAGCCAGTTGACGTCGGCCGTCTATGCTGAACACAAAGCGGCGGGTACCATCAATACAGGCATGATCCCCAAACTGGATAATGCCTTCGCTGCACTCGATGCCGGTGTGAAACGCGTGATCATCTGCCACGCCGATGAAGTTGGACTGGCGTTGGCCGGCACTGCGGGGACTGTAGTTTTAAAATAGTCTACTGTCTTCTGTTGTTCCGCTGATTAGCAGCGCAACAGAAGACAGTAAACAGAGCTTACAGCGCCAGCTCTTTGGCACTAACGATCGTTAGTACCTCAGTGTCTTTGAGCCGGGCGGCAAGGCCGAGGGTTTTGGGGACTTCGTAATGGAAGAAAAACTTCATGGTGTGCAGTTTACCTTCGTAAAAAGCCAGCTCGTCGCCCTGAGGGCTCTGCGTGAGTATGGCTTGTTTGGCGACAATACTTTGCTTCAGCCACTGCCAGGCAATGACCACAATACCCATCTGCTCCAAAAATAGGGTGGCGTCGCTCAGATACCGTTCGTAGTCACCCGCTCCGGCATGCGGCATGAGCGCCTGAAACACCTCCTGAATTCGGACTAATTCGGCTTTCATCAGGCCGGCATATGGTTTCAGTTCGTCATGGGTGGCGGCGTCGGCAATGGTTTTGCCAATCTCCTGCATCAGCAACTGAGCCGCTTTCCCCCCTTTCATCGTCATCTTCCGACCCAGTAGATCCTGCGCCTGAATGCCCGTCGTGCCCTCATAAATGGGCGTGATGCGAATATCGCGGTAAAGCTGCTCAACGGGGAAGTCTTCCGTGAAGCCGTACCCGCCAAATGTCTGCACGCTCTGGCTGACCGACTGTACACCCATTTCGGAGGGGTACGTCTTGGCCATCGGCATCAGGATTTCGAGCAGCAGGTGCGCCTGTTCCTTTTCCTCGCCCTCTGCCGAATGAGCAATATCAAACAGCCGGGCCGACTCGAGAAGCAGCGAAAGCGAACCTTCCGTTACGGCCTTCTGGAACAAGAGCATCCGCCGCACGTCGGGGTGGTTGATGATGGGCGTCTGTGGCGTGTCCAGGGCATTTTTTTCGTTTAGCCGACGGCTTTGTGGCCGCTCACGGGCGTATTGGAGCGCCGCATAGTAGGCCGCCGTGGCAATGCCCGCCGCTGTCATACCCACCCCGATACGGGCTTCGTTCATCATCTGGAACATGTAGGGCAAGCCCTGGTGTGGTTCGCCAACGAGGTAACCCACACAGTCGTCGCGCTCGCCCATCGTCAGGTGCATGGCCGGTACGCCCCGTTGCCCAAGTTTATGGTACACTCCCGTAGACGTGACGTCATTGTCGGCCGGGCCGTTGGCGGTAGCGCGGTATTTGGGGACCACGAACAACGAAATGCCTTTGGTGCCTTTGGGAGCGCCATCGATCCGGGCCAGCATCAGGTGAATAATGTTTTCGGCTGCATCGTGGTCACCCGCCGAGATAAACACCTTTTGGCCTTTGATCTTGTAGGTTCCATCGGGTTGTGGGGTGGCGGAAGTCATCACGTCGGATAGCGATGAACCAGCCTGTGGCTCGGTAAGGGCCATGGTGCCCTGCCATTTGCCCGACAGCATATTGGGCACGTATTCGTCAGACAGGTCGTCGGTGCCAAAGGTGGCAATGAGATTCGCGGCACCAGCCGTCAGCCCGACGTACATCATGCCGTTGTTGGCGGCCATCAGAATGAAGCCAATGCTCGAATTGATAAGTTCAGGTAGCTGTTGCCCGCCTTTTTCGAACGAAAATCCCGCGCCGATCAGCCCTGCGTCGCCCATCGCCATGATGAAATCTTTGATGCGGGGGTGGACCGTTACCTGACCATTTTTTAGCTCGGGCTGATTACGGTCGACCTCACGGACAAACGGATACATGAGTGTGTCGGCGATCTGGGTGGCTGAATCTATTGCCATATCGAACGTACCCCGGTCGTGCGCCGAAAAGAAAGGGTACTTCGTCAGTTCCTCGGCACGAAATACTTCATGGAGCAGGAACTGTACATTACGTTTGCTGAAATAGACAGACATAAAAAAGAGTTTACAGTGTTCAGTTGGCTGTTTTCAGTTGCTTCGCTTTCAGTAAGCTACGTCTCGCAGCACAACAGAAAACGGAAAACAGCCAACTGAAAACAGATGTAGTATGCATGCATACTGTTAGGTAAAAGTAAGAAAAAGTAGGATTCGTGGGGAGTAATCGTCCAAAACCATATTGGTACGGATCTTGTTTACGTTTTACTGTGAACTCACTAACCAAATTCATTACAATCATGAAACAGACCGTTTCGCTATTCATGACACTCCTGCTGGCGCTGACCGTCACGATGGGCTTTGCTCAGAACGCCAAAAGCCCACACATAACGGCCGAGAGTCCGGATAAGAATATTAAGATCGAGTACGGCCAGCCTTCCATGCGAGGCCGGGTTTTGTTTGCCCAGGAAGGTGTTACATCGCTCGAAAAGTACGGTAAGCCCTGGCGGACAGGGGCTGATGCGGCCACCGAGATCACCTTCAAAAATGACGTGATGTTTGGTGGAAAAATGGTAAAGGCGGGTAAATACACGCTGGTGACCATACCAAATGAAAAAGAATGGTCGGTGATCCTGAACACCGTGCTGGGGCAATGGGGCGCTTATGACTACGATAAGCACGTAGATAAGAACATACTGGAAGTGAAAGCGCCGGTCGTAACCAACAAAACACCGGTAGAAAAGCTGACCATTACGCCAACGAACAAAAGCCTGTCGATTGCCTGGGGAGCCACAACCATCACGGTGCCGGTGATGAACCACGGCATGAACTAACCAGCAACATACCTGCATACAAAAATCCCCGGCCATGATTGACCGGGGATTTTTGTATTTATTGACCTGAATATGTCACCTTCTGCCTAGGGCAGAAGGTGAAAACAGCGATTTTGCCTATCTCCTTAGGTGGTAGTTTTTGTACTCACCGATGCGCCAGCCTGTTATTTTCTCGATTGCCGTTAAGATGTGTACACGGGGCGAATAACGACGTTTACGAGTGTCGAATGTAAATGACAGATTGGTTGCGCTAATACGGGGGAGCATGACGGCTGGGTGAGTGCCTGAGAACTCGGCCAGGGAGTCGATGTGCTGTTCATAGCTGAACTGTCTGGCCTGATCGGCAACACGCTGCATGGCTTCTTCACTATGCCAGAAACGGTAGAAGTAGCCGAATTTTGCCCGTTGCAGCTCAATCGGTTTCACCCATCCGTAGTGATAGATGTAGGCATCGATTAGCTTCACCTGCAGCTTAGTGTTGTCTTTCTTTCGGAACCCCTGTGCGTCTCTGTATGAAGCCACATGGCCGGTGTGCCGAATGACACGGATCTCACGTCGGTACCATCGGCGAGAATCACCAACGTACCTGAACGAACCGTAAAAATGCGTATACTTGAAAAGAAGCCCTTCCACCGATAGGTCATTCAGGTTTTCCTGCATAGCCGCTTTCACCGTATCGAGGTACTGTTCGTGCAACACTTCATCGCCCTGAATATAAAAAGCCCAATCGGTATCAGCAGAAACAGCGGCAAGTGCTTTGTCTGTTTCTTCGGCTAATACCCGGCCTCCTTCCCGCAAGTCATCATTCCAGACAGTGTGGACGATACGAATTTTTGGGGAACCAATGCCTTCGATCAGGCCAATGGTATTATCGGTTGACCTGCCAACAGCTACAACAAATTCGTCGCAAAGTGGCAACACTGACTGAATGGCTTCCAGAATAGGATATCCGTACCTTTCCGCATTTCGAATAATCGTAAACCCACTAACTTTCATGACCGGTGGTTATACTTAATG
Organism: Fibrella arboris; assembly: GCF_041321095.1. NCBI lineage: Bacteria > Pseudomonadati > Bacteroidota > Cytophagia > Cytophagales > Spirosomataceae > Fibrella > Fibrella arboris. Next base: position 228,694 of record NZ_JBGGWE010000008.1, read on the forward strand.
CAATTGCTTACACAAGTATACTCACAAATCAGAATGGATAGCCGACGGCGATGTTCAATAATAGATTTTCTCGCCGCCAGTCACGGCTACCAAAATTAATTTGATTCAGCACCCAGCGCTGTCCCTCAGGTAGATACGGTTTTTGAAAGGGCGTGGCCAGATCAGCCCGGATCAGGAAATACGACAAATCGATGCGCAGGCCGATACCGCCCCCAATCGCTAATTGCTTCAGGAAGTCTTTGTTAAACTGCGACCCCGGGCCATAAACGGTTTCATCGGTGTAGGACCAGACGTTACCCGCATCAATGAAAGCAGCCAGTTGGAAAATAGACCCCAGTTTAGCCCGTAATTCTGTATTGGCTTCGAGCTTTACGTCGCCACCACCATCCTGGAAAAGCACCGTGCCACCCGTATTTGAATAAATACCAGGCCCAACAGCACGGGGACGAAAAGCACGTACGCTGTTGGCCCCCCCCACGAAATATTGCCTGACAAAAGGCATTTCGTTGATATTACCGTAGGGGATACCCACACCACCAAAGAATCGGTTCGCCCAAACCAGTGATTTAGTAAGTTGAAAATAATGCCGTGTATCCAGGTCGACCCGGACGAACTGAGCAAAGGGAACATCAAAAATTGATTTGTAACCCAGGCTATCCGTTTTGACTAACAGCCCGGCGAGGTTACCCGATGGTTCAATATTCAGCGTCCAACGGTTGCTGTATTTACGGGCTGAATTCGGTAACGACGTGATATTGAGCGTATAAATGGTACTGAGAATAAGTTGATCCTGAATCAGTCGGACAAACGGGCCTGATGTTTCGGGGTTACTCAGGGCGTCGTAGAATTTAGGGCCGAAGTTGAAGCTATGAACGTAGTTGACGTTGAAGAGTGAAATGGAATGCTCTACCCGATTGCTGGTGCGGAAGGCATAACCAAACGACGCCCGAACAGAACTCAGGTTATAGAGTGAATCGCGCTGTAATAATTCATACCCTACACTGATATTCGTTTTGGGTAAGATCTGCCGTCGATCATATCGGATGGGAAAGGGCGACACCAGCCGGGGAAAACTCAGCGTAGCATCGGTACCGTATCGATAGTTCGTTACGCCCCGCCCGGCCGCGCCCACCTGCAGATCAATACCGGCCGTGGCGTTAACGGTCAGCTGCTCGGCCCGCCCAAGAAAGTTGCGCCCGATAAAACTGAGTGTCAGCAACGTACCTGCGAGGTTATTCGAGCGAGAGTTTCCCGACAGTTCGAGCCGGACTGATTTGCGGGGGAGGGGCGTCAGGTAATAGTTGACGTCGAACAGGGCCGAATCGCGCCCGTAGCGGCCAACCGGTTCAAAGCGGTTACGCACGTATTTGAACGTACCCAGATTCACCAGTCGTGACAGCGACAAATCCTGCGCCCGGCTGTTGTACCGTCTGCCCGGACGAAGGCTAATCACGTCATTGAACAACTGCGGTTTAAATACCCGTGCCGAATCGACAATGTAAAAACGCCGTAACGATAGTCCTGTGTCGGCCGGGTTGGTCACCGGCGGCTGATAAGCCTCGGTCAGGTTGGTGTCCCGGCGGGCCGTGCGTAGCGTGTAGTTGGGGTAGATATAGACGTTCCGAATAAAGTACGGAACCTTGGCCGCTGCCGGAATATCGGGCTTTATGGCCACGTAGAAGCGCACTTTGTGATTTCCGGCGGCTGTATCGGTCAGCATAGCCACGTACTCGGGCAGAAAATAGTAAAAGCCGCGTTGTTTCAGAGCATCGGCAATGCGTTGCTTTTCTGTGTTGATGACGTCGAGCACAAAGGGATCACCGGCCTTCAGCAGCGATCGGGGCGAGGCGTTGAACATCGCTTTGGCAACCAGGGTCGAATCGCCAATAAACGATACCGAGTCGATCAGGTAACGCTGCGGCACCTGGGCCGTGTAGCGGGCTTTGGTCTGGTAGCTATTCACATCAACAAATTCACCCGCTACCTGCGACCGGAAGTACCCCTCATTCTCCAGCACATTGGTCATCAACTCGCTGTTGGCCGTCAGGCCGCGGGCGCTGGCCAGCACGGGGGCTTCACCGAAGCGCCGCCGCAACCCTGCCCGAAAGCCTTTTTCTTTTTTAGGCTCACCAATAAAGTAATACAGCCCCACTTTATAGGGAAAACCAAACAGCCGTTTGTTGGGACGAGGCCGGGCCAGCGCGGTCAACTGATCGGTCAGGCGGCTCTTCTCCGCTTTCGAGATAGTCGAATCGGTGTTCAATACAAAGTCAGCACCAACGTAAAGCTTCTCGCCAGCAGGCAGGTGTTTGGCTACGTTGCAGCTATAGAGCAGTAGGCAGGTCAGTAAGGCGACAAGCCAGTATGGTTGAGTTCTTTTCATTAATCAATGGGTACTACTTATTGGCAGTTTAGCGTATTGCCGCGAAGGGCCTTGCGTCGGCCGCCTTCGCGACAGCCACACAGCGCAAAACCTTCGACTGAGCCCTCCTGCTTACTCTATTTCCTCTTCTTTACGTCTCCGAACCAGTTCGGCCAGCGTATTAAAATCAACGGTGATAACGAAGCCAACGCCTGTTTCGATAACAAATCCTTCCAGAATGGTTCGTTCCGTGTTGCTACGCCGGTAGGCACGCAGGGCATATCGGCCATCCCGTGTGAGGTTGTAGTTTAAATTGAGGTTATCGAAAACGGCGTTGTTATTCTGGGCTGCTTTCACGTCCTGCGAGCCATCGACCAGGAAGTTTTTACCCACCGACACGGTTAGCCGACCCTGTAGAAAGCTGCGCGAAAGGCCGATGTTCAGGTCGGTACGGTTCGAGCCAGCGGTACCGCCCGTTTCGGCCGTACCGCTCCGCGAGTTCAGGCCCACATCGAGGTCAACGCCTTTGATCAGACCCGACGCAAATTGCTGTAATTGCTGGCTGATGATCTTGCTCACACTGCTTCGGGCCAGTCCTTCTGCCGTGTTGCCCACGTTGAATTCAGAGGAAGAATTGCCCGACGTTTCGGCAATAAAGTTGCCCAGGATAAGCAGGCCGAATACCTGTTTGTTCAACTGATTCTGGTCTTCGCGCAGGCTGGCCAGCTTTTGCGACACCAGATCAGAGGCACTGCCCAGGCGCGAAAGTGTTTCGCGGGGGGCAATGATATCAAACGTAATGGTTGGGGCGGCCAGATTTCCGCTCAGGGTCAGGGCCACGTTGTAGGGCAGATTGACCTTGGTGGTGGGTTGGGTAGCGTTGGTGCTTTCGCTGGAAATAAGCGCGTCCGATGTGGTTCGGGCCTCATAGATCGCCGTCAGGTTCAGATCGGCTTTCAGCGGGTCGCCGGTGAAATTGATGTACCCACCCTTCTGTAACTCAAATTCGCGCTGCAACACCTGATACGTCAGTGAATAGCGACCTTCTGTTACTTCATACCGACCCAGCACCGACACCTGGCCGCTTGGTGATACGCTCACGGCGAGGTTGGCATTACCGCGCGCCTTCAGATTATCTCCGTTCAGTTCATCAACAATAATCGTGATCTCCGATTTGTCGTCGGCTTCGAGCGTCAGGTTGATCGTTGAGTTATTCAACTGATCGAACTGAAGCGGAGCCAGAACCGTATCGGGTCGGGGGCGCAGGTATTTGCTGAGCGCCAGCGTATCGTTGTGGTTGATGAACGTTACCGATTGGCGTGCATCGTTCAGACTGGCCTCATCACTGGGTAAGACGGTGGTGACCTGACTGCCATCTTCCAGTTTCACACTACCAGTTACGGCGGGTGTTCCGCCCTTGCCCACAATGTGAAGGTTAGCCGAGATGGCCGCTTTGCCGTAAAAGAAGTCGTTGTCTTTACGGGCGGCGTTCAGCGCCAGGAAGTTCTGAGCCCGCACCCGCAGATCATACGACACATCAGGAATATTGCTCAGCTCAACCTTCCCGTCGGTGGTCAGTGTCCGGCCCAGTGTGTCGCGCAGGTTGAAATCAGTAAACGTCAGCGTCTGGCCCGACAGTCGAATCCGTTCCTGGTCAATGCGGTACGTGGCGTTCAGCTGCTTGATATTGAAGGCGACCGAGTCGAACGAGATGCCACCATTGAGCCGGGGGTTGCTGGTACTCCCCTGGATGTCGGTTTCACCGCGGAGTTGACCTTTCGCCCGGCGCAGTTCACCAAAACTGAAGGCCTCAATCGTTTTGGCGTCGAGTTTATTTAGTTTCAGGTAAAAATCGAGCTGTTCTTTTGGATTGGTCGGGTCATAATAGCCCGACACTTTGGCGTCGTTGGTGGCGCTCAACAGCGTCACGTTCACGCCAATCCGCCCACCCGATGCATTGGCAAAATCGCCGGTCAGTGTCCCGATTGGTTTTTGCATGACCTGCAGGCTGTCTACTTTCAGGTTACCCGTAAACGATAACGGCGTACCGTTAGGCGGCGACAGGTAGTCGCGCACCACAACAGTGCTATTCAACGTTCCCCCGACCAGCGTGGTATCCTGATTGGCCAGACTCGACAGGTCGCTCAAGCTTACGTTTCTGGCTTCAACCCGAAGTGGGCCGTTTGGCACAGGATTTACACTATTGACACTAATCGTCTGCGAACCTTGTCTGAGCAGGAAGTTCTGCGCCAGTACGCCGTTGGGACCGTATTGCAGGTAACCCGTCGTGTCGGATGTCCAGGTGCGGTAATTGGTCAGCAGGCCACGCTGACCAACCTGGAGCCGGTAGCTATCTCCCATGAGCGAAACCAGTCCGGCCAGCCCATACCGGTCTTTATTCACCGAATCTTTGTTGACGACTGAGAACGAGAACCGGTTATTGGCGGCTGATCCGCTAAGTTGCGTCAGGCCTATTTTCAGGCTGTTGGTTTGCAGCGAATTCACCTGACCGGCCACACTCAGTTGGTTATTGTAGGCCAGTAACCCCAGCGACGACCCGTTGACGACAATCGTATCGTAGTCGACCAGGCCAGTTTTGATGGTGGCGGCGAAGGTTGTATCCCGGGAATTGTCCAGGTAAGCGTCGAGTGAAACGGGCTCCAGCTTACGAAGGGCGGGAACAAAAGCCTGTAGGAGCGGGTGTTGACGTACCTGGCCGTTTATATAGAAGCTATACGGCGGTTGCACGGCCTTGTAGGCCAGACCAGGAAGTTTGAGATACTTCCCGATTTCGCTGGCCACAATATCATACAACTGGGTATATTCAAACTGGCCGCTCAACGCAAGCTGGCCAAAAGGAAGCCCCAGAATCAGGGTTTTGCGGTTAGGCGCCTGTGTACCGGCCTTCAGATACAAGGTATCGATTGGGTACGTTTTGCCTTTTAGCTGAACCACCGCATCATTGGCATAGACGGTACCCGCGGGCCTGGCCGGATCGGTCGAGGTCATGGCCAGCCTGATGTTCCCTTTTATCGACAGCGGATCGGCATAGAGTTTCAACTTATCAAGGTTAAGCTCCTGGATGTTGATGTCACCGGCAATGGCGGGGTACGTTGTTTTCAGGTTCACCTTCGTATCCAGATTCAGCCGCACATTGGGGTCATTGATCCCGCCCTGCAGCGTCAGTACCCCATTGACGAGCGAGCCATTGACGTCGGCATTTTTGTAGGAATACCCATTGAGGCCAGCTTCGGTAACCACCGCCCTGAAATTCGTCTGCATGGTGGCCGGGTCAATACCACGCCCGTTTACGGCAGCCTGGGCGGTGATCGTACCAAACTGGGCCGGATTCATCAGCCACTTGCCCGCTTCGAACTTCGTCAGCACGGCCTTGCCGGCATACGCCTGATTGGTGCCCGCGTAGAAGTTACGGAGTGTTCCGTCGAACGAAGCAGTTCCCCAATTGGTGGCCAGTTTGGCGTTGGTAGCCAGGTTGTTGAGCGTGCCGCGAATTTTTCCGGTCAGCGTAAGCTGCGGTGCCAGCGCCAACGAGTCGGGCAACGTACCTGGGGGCACCAGTTTACGAATGTCGGCGCGGTTGGTTCTGGCCTCGTTGAGGGTCAAGTCCAGACCGAGCCGATCGGGGGTGGTCACATTCGTAAGCCGGCCACTGGCTTTCAGCACCGTTCCTGAGAACATAGCGAATTCCGCTTTGGGAATGCGTAGGTCGGCGAGTGTGCCGCGTAGCTGGGCGTCAGCCCGCACGACCTCGTTCCGGTTGCCTGCCAGGGGAGGGGTGTCGGCCAGGAAAGGGGCCAGCTGCAGCATATCGGCAAAGGCCAGCTTACTCTGCCGCAGGTTCAGCACCACCTTCACCCGATTCAGGTTTTTTCCTTCCGTTGCCCGGGTCAGCTGGCCAAGTGAGTCATACCGAAGTTCGAGTCGGTCGCGCAGCAGGGTACTGGGTGTACGGATGAAGAGGTTGGTGAGCAGGGTTGCTTTTTCACCGTAAAGCAGGTCGACGTCGAAATGTTGCAGTACGAACCCGCTTTTATCCCTGAACTTACCTTGCCGGATCTGCCCCGAAATACGATCCGGACTGTAGAGCAAATTCCGCCCTTCAATGCCGAGTTGGGTTAGGTCAAGGTGCCCGTAGTCGAGCCCGCGTGGCTGCCGGGGCTGCGTTTCATCATTGAACCGGATGCGGTTGTTGGAAAATTTTACCGAACCGACGCGGGCAGTCCAGCCTGCCGACTGTGCGGCTTCGGCCTGTTCCTGCGCCTTGACCGTCGCTTTGACAGCCGGATCGGTCTGCTGAATAGCCGCCACCGCATCGGGCGATCGGCCCGCTTGCTGGGTACGTTGCGGCTTCAGCAGGCTGGCCGTAATGTCGGCGTTGGCCATCGCCAGTGACCGGATACCAATTTTTTCGCCATTGAGGTGAAAATAATCGCTCTCCATGGCCAGTTTGTCCACCTTTCCGGTTGTGGCAAAGTCGGCAGTTTCAACGCGGACGTCCCATAAGGCGCGCGTCATTTGCCAGTTGCCCAGGCCCAGCGTCAGGGTATCGCCCGGTTTCGACGGGGTGGATGGCGTAGGAATACCGTTGTAGATCCGACTCTTCACGCTCAGTCCATCGGCCGAAACGTTGCCAATAAGGTAGCGGGATCGGGCCACGTTCACCTCATTGAAGTTGACGCGCAGGCTGTCTACGTAGGCATTAACATTCGCCCCGGCTACATCGTCTTCGTAGCGGATGAGGGTCTTGCGCAGCGTCACACCCGACAGGCTGATGTCGAGCGGTGTAGCGGTGGTGTCGGGCGGCGGGGCAATTTTCGTGGCCAGGCTGGCCGTATCGGGTTGCGCCGTATTGAAGGCGTCGAGGATGTAATTAAAATTAAATGAAGTGTCTGGTAATGTGCGGGTTACGTGTATGCTGACCTGCTCAAGTTCGATCTGGTTCAGTGTGATTTTATTCTGTAACAACGCCATCATATCGACATCGACGCGCATTCGTTTGCCAAGCAGCAGCGTGTCGCCCTGGGGCGTTTTGAAAAATACATCCTCCAGTTCAATCCAGTCGGGGATATGGTAGCTGATTCGACCGATACGAAAGGGCGATTTGATTTTTTTGCCCAGGTAGCTGTTGACCTGCTGCGTCACAAAGCTCTGGCCCCAGGATGTTGTTGCGATGACCGTGACAAAGCCAGCGACCAACAGCACGAGAGCCAGAATAACCAGACCAGTTGTTACCAAAAATCGTTTCACGAAGTGCGTAGAGTGAGTGAAGAATCCCTTCCGTAGTAACGCGAAAAAGGGGAAGGGTGTTATTTAAAGAGTAGTTTGGGGAACCAAGCGAGTGGGTGATGGCGGGTTCAGGACGGCTATACCCAGCCTGAGCTCGATGACCCGATCCAAACTAGTCGTCGTCTTCCTCCTCGTCGATCTTACCTGCTTTCACGAAAGCGCCCCGGCGGGGGGCGGGCATGACGCTGTGCTGACCGCGAACGGTCTGCCAAACGATTTCACTGAAAATCAGGTCATCGATCTCATCGGGACGGGTGAGATTGAACAGCGACGAGCGTTTTGAGTTTGTGTTTATCGCTACGTTTTTCTGATTCAGATCAATGCCGGCTGCACGGGCCGTATACGAAGCCGGATTCGCTTTTTTGTCGAAGCAACGCCACATTGGTGTCGCGGCGGCGTCGTACTGACTCATGGGTTTCAGTCCCAGGATCAGCTCGATGGTTCGCAGCATACCGGAGGTAGAATACATCGTGTGATCGACGAAGCCACGCTTTACATACCCACCCGCGACGAAAGCGATAGACCGGTGTGCATCTACGTGGTCGGGGCCATTTTGGGCATCATCTTCCAGAATAAAAACAACGGATTCTTTCCAGATCGGGCTTTTCGAGAGATGCTCTACAAATTTACCGACAGCCAGATCGTTGTCGGCTACAGCAGCGTCGGGCGTCGGTAAACCAATTCTGGCCCCCGACGTGTGGTCATTGCCAAACCGGACCGTGTTGAACCTGGGTACGTTCCCGGCAGCCACCAGCGCGTCGAAATCGGCTTCCCAGGCGGCCTCCCGCTTGGTGTCCATATAGCCCAGGTTATAGCCTTTAAAGGTCGGGCAGAAATGGTTGTCGAGCGTCTGTATGTTTGGCTTTTCATCATCGGCAAACCAGCCGTAGCTCCGGTACGAAAGGCCCGCCCGTTGGCAATGGTCCCAGATAAAGCCATCGCGGGGATGGGCAATTTCTTTCTGCCCTTCATAATCGTAGGTGCCCCCCCGGCCGCCATAGCTGGTGACCCAGGTCTTCTCCACATAGTCGTTCGCGTAGGCGGCTGACGACCAGTTGTGCCCGTCGGCGCTGACCTCCGCATCGACGTAGAAATTATCGAGCAGAACGAATTCCTTTGCCAGCGCGTGCTGATTTGGCGTCACTTTCTGGGGGAAGAGACAGAGCGACGCGTCGCCATTGCCTTCCGTCATATCGCCCAGAATCTGGTCGTACGTCCGGTTTTCTTTGATGATATAAAATACATATTTGATCGGCGATCGCGGGCCGCCCACCCGCATGGGAATCGGGTTACCCGTTTCGCCTTCGGTTTGTAGCTCCTTGCGCTTGGTGTAGGGCGTATTGGCGTAAACGAGTCGGGAGTAAGCCGCCAGTATGTCTGGTTCCGGTACGTCAATCATCGACAGGGTGCCTTTGAACAGGCCGGCGATGTATTGCACCGGCCCTGGGTTGGCCTGTGGATTGGGGCCAACCTGCTGCGGGGTGCGTGTTCTGACCGGATTAGGCCCTTTGGGGTTGGCCTTCGATGAAAACCCTTTTCCGTTGGTAACGAACAACGTGGACCCAATCACCTTGACGGCCGTTGGGTACCAGCCCGTTGGAATAAACCCGCTGGAGAGGCTATGCCCCATGCGCGACACGTCGAAGACGGCCAGGCAGTTGTTGTCGGCATTGGCGATGTACAGCGTGTTCTCATCGTCACTCAGGGCGAGGCCATTGGGCGTGGTGCCCACCGGTGCATCGGGGAAGAGCGAAGCCGTGAGGGTTTCGATTACCTGCCGACGCGCCACGTCGATCAATGCCACCGTATTATCGTTACCATTGGCAACGAATAAGTACTTGCCATCGTGGGTGAGCAGTAAATCGTTGGGGTTTTTGTTGGTCGCTACCTTCGCCACGATCTGCAGCGTGTTTACATCGATGATCGCTACACCTGAGCCACCCCAGAGCGATACGTACAATTCATTCCTGCTGGGCGACAGTAGGCAGGTGTAGGCCGCCGACCCAATAGTAATTCTGCGAACCACCCGTCGATTTTTGGTATCGGCGACATAGAGCGAACTATCTTCTTTGGTAACTACGTAAAGGCGATCTTTCGAACTGTCGACACACAGGCCTGTAGGTGAAATCTTTACGGGCCAGGGTTTCCCCAGCAAAATTGGCTCGTCGGAAACAAGCTGCTGATTGTCAATACGGTACGTCAGAATCTTGTTGTCGTTTCCTCCCGACGCGTAGAGCGTTGTCTCGTCGTCGCTGAAAGCCAGCCCAACATATGCTTTGCCAACCCGGGCGGTATCCACGATTTTCCGGGTGTTCACGTCAACGAGCGTAATGCTCTGGGTGCTCTGCCCGTTGTTGGTGATGGCCATCAACTTTTTTGACGCTGAAACGACCATCGTCAACGGCAGGTCGTCGAGGTCGAGGCTGTTGCCGGGCGGCGTGAGCGACCAGCCATTGGGCAGGTTGATGCGTTTGGCCGCCAGGTTTTTGTAAACTGCTGCAGCTTCACCAGACTGGCCCGACCCGCTGTTGGGCTGGCAGGCGGTCAGGAATGACAGGAACAGGATACCTATTCCGAGGAAAAGAGTTGACTGTGTTTTCATGGAAGGGTTGCCGTGGCAGAAGCGGTGGCCTGATAGTAATTCCGATCGCTTAATTCACCAATTCGCAGCTTGCAGGCCCAGTTACCCGATTGGCCAGGCCAGCGCCATTGTACCGGCGGGAAAGTCGGTGCTGTGGGCAGGAAGTTCCAGGAACGCGTCGGCATTGGTCAGGTTTGTGAAATCACCAGAACCACTTCCCGGAAGCGGGTGTGCCAGTAAAAGGCCGTCTTGGGTTGCTTCCAGACCGGCAGGGATAAAATAGGTAAGCGCTGGTTTAAACGTGACCGATTGGGCCAGTTCCACGTAGAGGGGCGGGTCGAGCGGAAAGCCCATCGCCGTTTGCAGGTAGGGCCGTACGTAGCGGTAGAAACACATCGTGGTCGACACTGGATTTCCCGGTAACGCGAAGACAATGCGCTGGTGGTCATCGCTGCTACCAAACCAGAGTGGACGACCGGGCCGCTGCTCTACCTTGTGAAAATGACAGCGGATGCCCAGGGCACCCAACACGTCGGGAACGAAATCTGCTTTGCCAGCCGACACGCCACCGGTCATCACCAGCACATTATGGGTTGCCAGCAGGGTCGAGAGCCCGGCCGTAATTGTGGCCACATCGTCGGGGAATTTATGCACCGATGCGTCAAGGCCCATCTCCCGGAGGGCGGCCTGCAACATATACGCGTTCGACTGCCGAATCTGGTGGGGCAGGGGCGTCTGGTGCGTGTCGACCAGTTCGTCGCCGGTTGAAATCACGGCCACCCGAGGCCGTTGCAACACCGCGATGGAAGTCTGGCCTACCGACGCGACCACGGCCAGCTCAACCGGTCGAAGCAGGGTGCCCGCTGGTAACAGCACGTCGAAGGTGCGTTGATCGGTGCCCTGTTTATGCACATGCTGGCCCCGCGTCATGTCGCCTGGAACAGTCAACGTGGCCATGCCATCCGTGATCGACAGATCTTCGTACCGGATCACCGTGTCGGCGCCAGCAGGAAGTATGGAACCCGTCATTACCTCAATACAACCTTTAGGGTCGGAGAGAGGCTGCACCGGTTCTCCCGCCCGCTGAATAGCCAGTATCGGGTACGTTTTCTGGCCACTCGTCAGGGAATCGAACCGGAGGGCGATACCATCCATTGCCACCCGGTCGAAGGGCGGAAAGTCGCGGTCGGCCAGGATCGTTTCGACAAGCACTCGACCACATGCCTCGGTAAATGGCACCGTTTCGGTAGAGAGCGTCAGGCCATGATCGGCAAGAAGTTGGTCGGCGTCAGCGACAGTCAGCATAGAAAATCAGTTGATAACGGGCAAAAATAGGGTACTCGCCCGGAATGTGGCGTACATAGATGAAGGGGAGTAGATGGATTGTCTCAGATTGTTGATTTTAACAGGCGTCACGCTGCTCCCGTGCTGCTCCCGTGTGAGAGCCGTTTTAAGCCAACCCGCTGCGTCCGGCCAGTTAACCCGCCTGATCCGTGTACCCTACTCCAAGGAGCCAGTCCGCTCAGCTGGGCGAAGGTCTCTCCACTTCGGTGATCTGATAACCAACGGCGTTGCTGGTCGGCACGGCGTCGAGTTCAGCCCAGAGCGCATATTGCCGGGTGAAGGAAGCGCCAAAGTAAAAAATGAGCGAGCAGTAAAAAACCAGCAGCAGCACCAGTGTGATAGACCCTGATCGGCCGTGCACTTCCTGCATCTGCTGGTCGGTCAACAGCACTGCCAGTAGTTCCTCGCCCAGTGAGAACAGCAAGGCCGTAACAAACGCCCCCACCCCAATGGCCCGCCAGCTGATCTGAATATCGGGTAAAAATTTAAACAGGAGTATAAACCAGCCCGTCAACGTACCCACCGAGATCAGCTGCCGGGTTAGTTCAATGAACAGCAGGTACGTTGTGCCCACGTTGGAACTGGCCGCCGGTGTAAGTAGCCGACTGCTGGTTAAGGAAGCCGTGAAGAGCAGACCGGACGCAACAATGATGGCTAGTGCACTGACCCGGTTCCGAACAAACCGGCCACGTGGTGCGCCGGCTTTCACTTTCACATTCCACAGTTGGTTCAACGAATTTTTGATAACCTCAAACAGCGTTGTCGAGGCGATGAGCAGAATGAACAGGTTGACGATCATGAGCCAGCCGTCGGTTTTCTGGGGTTGAAGGTGCCGGGAAATATCCTGCAATTGCCGGGCGCCCCGAGGCCCGAACAGATCGGCCAGGTGCCGGAACAGCCGACTGCTCACGGCCGGCTCATAATCGTTGAACAACAGGCTTACCACCTGGCTGACAATGATGACTATGGGCGGCAGGGCAAAAAAAGCAAAAAAAGCAGTGGCCCCGGCCATACGGATAGGGTCGTTGGTTTTCAGATTGGCGAACGCCGGCCGGAACAGGGCCAGAAAAGAAACAAGTTTGCTCAATGGACCGGTCTTTTACACCTGGTTAACGGCTTGATCAGCTGATAGGTTTAGCGAAAGAAGCGAGTTGGGCAACGTACCTGGCGTGGCGCTGTGAGTTTATACCCGTTCACTTAGTAAAAGGGAACAGCTATACCCCGTTCACCGCCACCTTTGCAGGAACCAAAACGAACATCGGTAATGAAGCTGACCAACCATAAAATTCTGATCACAGGTGGCGCGTCAGGCATTGGCCTGGGCCTGACCGAACGGTTTATCCAGGAAAACAATACGGTCATTATCTGCGGACGGCGGGAAGAGGTCTTGAACGAGGTGGCGCAGCGTTTTCCGTCGGTAATTACCCGCGTCTGTGACCTGGCCATAGCGTCGGAACGGGAGGCGCTGTGTCAGTGGATGGCTGATGAGCACAGCGACCTGACTGTGCTGGTAAACAACGCGGGCATACAACAATGGATGGCAATCTCGGACGCCAATTTTTTCGAGCGGGCGCAACAGGAGCTACAGGTGAACGTGGAAGCGCCGCTCCACCTGACATCGCTACTGATGAAGCTACCTGCCCTCAAGACAATCCTGAACGTAACATCGGGGCTGGCATTTGTTCCGCTCGTAAAAGTGCCCGTTTATTCGGCCACCAAAGCGTTCGTTCATTCCTTCACCCTGTCGTTGCGGGCAATGGTGGCCGCTCATGGCATTGAGGTCATTGAAATCATCCCGCCTGCGCTGAATACAGATCTGGGCGGCAAGGGGCTGCACGACCAGGCGCCACCCGTCAGCCAATTCATCAAGGCAATCTTCGATCAGCTGGCGGCGGGCAAAACAGAATTGACCTTCGGGTTCAGCGACGCCATGACGAAAGCTTCGCCGGAGGAGCTACGCATGGCATTTACGCGAATGAATGGCCCGCCTCAATGAGCAGGTACAGGATGGCCTGGCGCGTGGAATGGGTAGCCAGGGTCTGGTTGCCGCCTTTGTTGAGCAGGATAAATCCTGTAAAACCGATCATCTCAATTCATGAAGGCTATTTTAGGTTCGTTTACTGCGCTGCTGACGGCCACGCTGGTGCTGACCGGTTCGGAAATGGTGGCAACGCATCGGCCACCGGCTAAAACGGTACGTATGGGCGTACGATCAATTAACCCTACGGATATAAAACTACCGGCCGGATTCAAGGCAGCCATTGTGGCCGAAGAACTGGGTGCCGCCCGGCACGTAGTGGTCAGCCAAACCGGCGATATCTACGTAAAGCTCGGCCAGCTAAAAGACGGGAAGGGGATCTATCGGCTACGGGATACCAATAACGATGGCCTGATCGACGAGCGAACCGGCTTTGGTGACTACCCCGGCACCGGCATTTTTATTCGGGATGGTTATCTGTACACGTCGTCCAACAACAGCATTTTTCGGTATAAGCTCAACGAGAAGCAGGAGGTGATCAGCCCCAACCAGCCCGAAAAGCTGGTGACTGGCCTGCGCGAGAAAGAGCGCGACAAATCGAAGTCAATTGCGGTTGATAATCAGGGTAATATCTACGTGAATATAGCGTCGGATAATGACCGGTGCCGGGTAGTGGGTACTGGCAAAGGTATGATGCCCTGCCCGTTGCTCGACTCGGCTGCCGGTATCTGGCAGTTCAAAAGCAATGTGCCCGACCAGCCCTTTTCGAGCGGTGTGCGGTTTGCTACCGGCCTGAAAAACGTAGTGGGGCTCGACTGGAATGGAAAGACCAATTCACTGTTTGTGATGCAGCATGGCCGGGGTAGTTTCGATGATTTCTATCCGCAGTATTACACGCCGCAGCAAAGTGCCGAGCTACCCGCCGAGACGATGTATGAACTTCATCGGGGCGATGACGCTGGGTGGCCTTACGTATATTACGATCACATCCAGAAAAAGAAAATCCTGGCTCCCGAGTACGGCGGCGATGGTAAAAAAACAGGCACCGCCCAGACCATTGACCCGCTGGCGGCTTTCCCGGCCCACATGGGCCCCAACGGGCTGCTATTCTACACCGGAACGACCTTCCCGGAGCGTTATCGGAACGGAGCCTTCATTGCGTTTCATGGCCAGTCGCAATCGCTGCACAAAGGGTATCTGGTCGGGTTTGTTCCGTTCAAAAACGGAAAGCCATCTGGCCCCTGGGAGATCTTTGCCGATAATTTTGCGGGTACCGATCTGGTCAAACCCACAGGACCAGTGCAGCATCGCCCCTGCGGACTGGCGCAGGGACCAGACGGTTCGTTATATGTGACCGACGACCTGAACGGCACACTATTCAAGATCAGCTACCAGGGAGCAGCGGTGAAGGCGTCGCGTGCGCGTTGAAAGGAGTATTTTCCTGGTTTGGCTGGCTTGCGGGCTAGCCAAAGCAGGAAAATAGTTTTTATGTCCGCTACGGGAAGCGTCCTGATCTGCCCTGGTAATGAGCTGGTCAGGACGCTTCCCGTTCGTGGATCGTGCTTTTGCGAAGGCGCAGGTACGTGCCATCACGGTCGGAGAAGGAAGCCCTGATTTCGGCCGCCAGCGAGAGGGCTATTTCTTCGGGCGATACGGCACCGATATCCAGCCCGACGGGTGCATGGATACGCGAAAAATCCGTTTCGGAAATAGATAGCCCTTCATCGGCCAGCTCGGCCCATATTTTCTCGGAACGTACCCGTGGCCCCAGCATACCAATGTATGGCGCTTTGGTGGCCAGGACCAGCGGCAGATTGTGCTTGTCCGTTTTGTAATCGTGCGACATCAGCACAACAGCGGTATGGTCGTCGAAAAGGATTTCGGAAAACCTCTCGGGCGGAACAATGGCGGTGACCAGATCAGCGATCTTCCGGTTCACCTTCAGCGCATTAGCGACTATCGTTACGCGCCAGCCCAGCTCGTGCACCAGGCGCGTGAGCGGGTATACATCGTACTGATGCCCCCACAGAACCAGGTGAATTTCGGGCGACAGGATTTCAATGAACGCATCCAGCGCCTGACCCGGCTGCCCCTCAACCCTGTACGGAGCCGATACGCCTTTGGCGAGTCGTGCCTGAATCCGGTCGTTTAACTGTTGCTGCATGTCGGGGTCCCGGAGCACAGCCAGACTGTCCGCGTCGGTATAGCGAATAACGTCTCCCTCCCGAAGAGTTGGCCAGTTACCGGCTAGTCCGGTGATCGTGATCAGGATGTGCGTTTGGCGGCGTTCGTTCATGCAGGTTTTCAAAACTTCAACGGAATTGTTCGGATCGGAGAAATCGAGGGGCGTGAAAAGCACATCGATGATGCCGTTGCAGCCAAGGCCAACACCGATCTGGTGTTCATCGTCGGTGGTTGTATCGTACGTTATTTTCGACGAGGACGCATTGGCAATGGCAAAGCGGGCACGTTTCAGGGCATCGCCTTCCAGGCATCCGCCACTGATCCCGCCAATCCAGAGGCCAGTGCTCATCACCAGCATTCGGGCGCCGGTTCGGCGGTAAGACGAGCCTTCAACCCGCACCACAGTGGCTAAGGCCGCCTGTGTCGTTTGCCGGTCGAGCTGGTCATACGCGTCAATAATTGCTTTTATTTCTTTCATACGTGAACGCTTACTTTCAGCAGCCCGTCCGCAGGTACTGCCAGTGCATAGATAAGCCGTCTCGGCCTGATAAACAACACGACAAGATTCGGTTGACGGATGCCCGTCAGAGAGCGGGGAAAAATGATTCTCTGGTGCTATAATGCAGCATTACGCCGGGTACGTTCCCATTTTCATGCGCCTGTTTGGGGCAGCCTAAACTCAGCTTAACAGTTTATTAACCTGGTCTGTCGAAACCTTCTCGGTATTGGTGACCAACTTGCAGCTACTTGATCTCTTTTTTCCGTTGACTTCACTGTTGCACCGAGCCGATTTTGGGCCTGATTTTGTCTGGGGAACGGCCACTGCGGCGTTTCAAATCGAGGGCGCTACATTGGCCGATGGGCGGGGCGCTTCTGTCTGGGATACGTTTTCGCAAAAGCGGGGCGCCATCAAAACAGGGGAGAATGCGCTGATGGCCTGCGATTTTTACTACCGGTACGCTACCGATATTGCGCTGAACAAAGAAATGGGCTTCAGCGCCTTTCGGTTCTCCATCGCCTGGTCGAGGGTGTTGCCGCAGGGGACAGGCCGGGTGAATGAAGCAGGCATTGCCTTCTACGAGCAGGTGATCGACGAGTGTATCCGGCAGGGCCAGACACCCTGGATCACGCTGTTTCACTGGGATTTGCCCCAGGCGCTCGAAGACCGGGGCGGTTGGATAAATCGGGAAGTGCTCACCTGGTTTGCCGAGTATGTCAGATTGATCGTACGCACATTTGGCCATAAAGTAAAACACTGGTTTGTGCTCAACGAGCCCTCGGCGTTCACCATTCTGGGGTACCTGGTTGGCATGCACGCCCCCGGCCGGCGTAGTTTCACGAGTATACCGGCGGTGATTCACCACGCTGCCCTGGCGCAGGCCGACGGCGGGCGAATCATCCGGGAGCACGTACCTGGTGCAGTTATCGGGACCACCTTTTCATGTTCGCCCGTTGAGCCGATCAGCCCCCTGAAACGGGATGTGCAGGCGGCCCAACGGGCCAACGCGTTGCTGAATCGACTGTTTATTGAACCCACGCTTGGTCTGGGTTACCCGGTGCAGGAGCTTCCTTTTCTGAAAGCGATCGAGAAGCGATTCGCCAGGCCCGGTGACCGGGAACGACTGGCCTTTGATTTTGACCTGCTTGGCCTTCAGCATTATTTCCGCGTGGTAGTCGAGCATTCGCTGCTGGTGCCGTATCTCTGGGGACGCGATGTGTCGCCCAACCGTCGGCAGGTAGAGGCGATCACTGAAATGGGCTGGGAGGTTCATCCTGACAGCATGTTGCACATTCTGCGGCAGTTCAGTCTCTACGACGGTCCGCATCGCTGGATCGTTGCCGAAAGCGGCGCGGCTTTTTTCGATCAGATCGAAGACGGGCAGGTGATCGACACCGCTCGTACGGCTTACCATGTGCAATGCCTGCAACAGGTACGTCGGGCAATGACTGATGGCGTGGATCTGGCTGGCTACTTTGTCTGGACGCTGCTCGATAATTTCGAGTGGGCAGAAGGGTACCGGCCCCGCTTTGGCCTCGTTCACGTTGACCACCGCACCCAACACCGGATCATAAAGCAGTCGGGCCACTGGTTCAGGCATTTCCTGTCGGAGTAAAAGCGGCTTGCTCGCTCAGGCTTTCCCGAACGTCCTGACCTTTTTTCGTCGTCGGCCGTTTATTTTTGCCTTTCACTTTTGTTCTGTTTTTACCCTGCCTGGAAACGCCCCTGTTTCTGTATGCGGGGCCTTTTGTTTTTCCTAGCCGACACGGCCTTTGCCAGTCGCCAACAAGAACTATGACTACTGAAAACCCGCTGTTAAAGCCGTTTCAAACTGTACACGCAACGGCTCCCTTTCCGCTCATAAAAAATGAGCATTACCTGCCGGCCATCACCGATGGCATTGCCGCCGGCCGAAACGAAGTGGAGGCTATCGCCAATCATGAAGCCGCGCCGACCTTCGAAAACACCATCGTTGCTCTCGAACGAAGCGGCGATCAGCTTAGCCGGGCAACGTCGGTGCTGTTTAACCTGAATGCGGCCGAGACAAGCCCCGAAATCCAGCAGATCGTGAAAGAGGTGTCGCCTCTACTGACGGAATACGGCAATGATATTACGCTGAATGAGCGGCTATTTGCCCGGATCAAGCAGGTATATGATCAACGCGACAGCCTGGCGCTCGACGTAGAGAGCCACATGCTACTGGAGAAAATGTACAAGCGTTTTGCGCGCAACGGGGCCAACCTCAGCGCAACGGATAAAACCCAACTGCGGGCCATAGACAAAGAACTGGCGCAGGTATCCATTCAGTTTGGTGAGAACGTGCTGAACGAAACCAACGAGTACGTCCTGGAAGTGACCGACGAGCAGGCACTCGGTGGCTTGCCCGATTTTGTGAAGGAAATGGCTAAAAAAGTGGCCTCCGAAAAAGGGCTGTCAGGCTGGGCGTTCACACTGCAGGCGCCCAGCTATGGTCCGTTCATGCAATACGCCGACAACCGGGCCCTGCGCGAAAAACTGTACCGTGCCTACAATGGCCGGGGCTATCAGGGTAACAAAAACGACAATCAGGCAAACATCAAACGGATGGTACAGCTCCGGTATGACCGGGCTAACCTGCTGGGCTACAGTACCCACGCTGATTTCGTGCTGGAAGAGAGCATGGCTGGCTCGAGCCAGAAAGTGAATGCATTTCTGGATGACCTGGTGCAGCACGCCCGCCCTTCAGCCGAACGCCAGCTGGCCGAGCTGACGGCGTTTGCCAAAGCCATCGGATTCGAGGGCGACCAGATTGAGCAGTGGGATTTCAGTTACTATGCCGAGAAGCTGAAAAAAGAGCAGCTCGACCTCGACGATGAGGTACTGCGGCCATACTTTAAGCTGGAAAATGTGCTGGAAGGCGTTTTCACCGTGGCCAACAGGCTGTATGGCATCACCTTCAAAGAAAACGACGCCATTCCGGTCTATAACCCGGAAGTAAAAGCCTACGAAGTATTTGATCAGAACGGCGCCTACCTGGCCGTGTTCTACGGCGATTATTTCCCGCGGGCAGGCAAACGCAGCGGTGCCTGGATGAGCGATGTGCAGGGCCAGAAAATCGTTGATGGTGTAAACCTGCGGCCGCATATTGTGAATGTCTGCAACTTCACCCGGCCCACAGATACCCGTCCGTCGTTGCTGACCTTTTATGAGGTGACCACGCTCTTCCATGAGTTTGGTCATGCACTGCATGGTATGCTGGCCAACAGTCAGTACGAAAGCCTGAGCGGTACCAGTGTTCCCCGCGATTTTGTGGAACTGCCGTCGCAGATGATGGAAAACTGGTGCTACGCGCCCGAAGCGTTGAACCTGTTTGCTAAACAGTACCAGACCGGTGACGTACTTCCGCAGGTGTTGGTGGAAAAAATCCGGGCCAGCCAGAATTTCATGGCGGGTATTGCCACACTTCGCCAGCTCCGTTTCGGCCTGACTGATATGTATTACCATGACCGACAGCCAACTGGCGAATCAGTGACCGATATTGAGAGCCACGCCGATTCACTGGTAAATCTGTTTCCGCGTGTGCAGGGCACTGCGTTTAGTACCTCGTTTTCTCACATCTTCGCGGGGGGCTACTCGGCAGGCTATTACAGCTACAAATGGAGCGAAGTGCTGGATGCGGATGCCTTCGAGTATTTCCAGGAGAATGGTGGACTGGAGGCCAGTGAGGTGGCGCAGAAATTCCGGGAGAATGTACTGGAAAAAGGAGGCAGCGAAAAGCCAATGGAGTTGTATAAAAAATTCAGGGGGCGTGAACCATCCCCCCAGGCCATGCTCCGCCGAAGTGGACTAGCCGCATAGAAACGTCAACTGGCTTTGCTGTCACTGGCTCAATCAGTGACAGCGAAGCCAGTTGACGTTTCCGGTTTTTCTGCTTATGCCTGCTTGGTCACCTGAATGTTCATGACCAACCGAACGTCGTCGCTCACGACTACGCCACCGGCTTCGGTCACGCCATCCCAGGTCAGGCCAAATTCTTTGCGTTTGATCGTGCCGGTAACCTCAAAGCCTGCTTTTGTCTGCCCGTAGAAATCCTGCATCTGGCCACCATATTCTGCTTTCAACGTCACGGGTTTCGTCACACCGTGCAAGGTCAGGTCGCCGGTCAGACTGTAGGTGTCATCACCGGTTTTAGTCATGCCTGTCGATTTGAAGGTCAGTTGAGGAAACTGCTCCGCATCGAAAAACTCGCCTGATTTCAAGTGGCCGTCGCGTTGCTCATTACCAGTATTGATGCTGTCGATATCGGCGGCGAATGAAATCGCCGCGTTTTCAAAATCTTCACCAGCCATGTCGAGCTGACCGTCGAACTGGCCAAAGGAACCAGTAACGGTTGATACCATCAGGTGTTTCACTTTGAATTGTACTTCTGAATGCAATGGGTCGATTACCCAGGTCGTAGCGGTTGTGGTTTGTGCTTCCATGATAGCTGTTATGTTTGTAGGTGTATTTAATGTATATACATGTAAATGGAAT
This sequence comes from Fibrella arboris, assembly GCF_041321095.1. Taxonomy (NCBI): domain Bacteria; kingdom Pseudomonadati; phylum Bacteroidota; class Cytophagia; order Cytophagales; family Spirosomataceae; genus Fibrella; species Fibrella arboris. The sequence continues at coordinate 249,461 of NZ_JBGGWE010000008.1, forward strand.
AAAGTGTTCCCGCTGTCCAAACATTTTCATCATTTTTTGTGAAGGATCCATCCAGTCAATAAGCAACCGGCAGTGTAGTACATGAGACTATTAACTATATAGACCATATTCTAAATTCTAGGCAATAAATACATGGGTGTAGGGGTTGAACGGGTGGCAGAACGTTGCGTTCAGACAGTCGCCTATGCGTATTCCACTCAACGAGACCCTTCTTTTTTGCCTATCCCTGCTCTGTCTGAGTAGCCTGACGTATGCCCAGCAGGCCACGCCGTTTTTCCGACCCGACGAACAGGGGCAGTTGGGGGTAACCATCGGCTTGGGAGGCGTCAATTATTTGGGCGATCTAAATGGGCGCAAGGCTTTTCGGCGGGAAGAAATTGGCGTAACCGTAGAGGCCGGACTGGTGTATCGACTGGCTGATCAGCTGCTTGCCCGGGGCATCTTCAGGATAGTTGAGCTGAGAGGGTCGCAGATGCGAACGCCCCAATCGGCCAGCAACCTGTCGTTTCGCAGCATAAATCCCGAATTGATGGGCCAACTGCAATTCGATTTGCGCCCTGCGGCGAGTCGCCCGCTGATTAATCCCTATCTGGTTGCTGGTGTGGGATTTACGTACCTGTCGCCGCAAGCCCGTTACCAGAAACGATGGATACAATTGGCTCCGTTGACGACCGAAGGCGAACACTACAGCCGACTGGCCGTACTGGCTACCATGGGCACGGGGGTATCCGTTCGGTTACCCAGCCAGTTACTTGTCTCATTAGAGATAAATTATACGTTACCCAGCAGCGACTACCTGGACGATGTCAGTACGGTGTATCCATACGCCTCTTCTTTGCGCGGAAGCGAAGCGATTATCCTGTCTGACCGGCGGGCCGAACTGGGGTTGCCGCTACACGATCCTGGCGACCAGCGGGGCTTTTCTGTTGGTAAAGATGCCTACCTGACGGGGATGATACGATTGACGAAGCCCCTCTCGTCAGCCAAAGAACGAAAGTACCGTCGTGATGTAAATTGTGTGCGGTAGACGTTTATGCTACCGCCACGGCCTGTATGCTCACCCATTCCTGTTTGGGAGCGTCGCAGGTAGGGCACAGGTACGTCTCCGGTACGTCGGCAAAGGGTGTTCCTGGGGCGACGTCATTTCTCGAATCGCCAAATTGCGGGTCATAGGCGGTAAAACAATGCGGACATTGGAACACAGTGGGAGCAACGGGCAATACCGGAGCAGGCGCCTCGTCTGGATCGGCGGGCATCTGTTCGTACTGAATTTTGAGGCGTTGCGTGCTGAACTGCCTGCATAACCGGTGTACCTGAACCGGCAGGCTAGACCGCAGCAGACCCTTCTCGAACAGGAAATAGGTTCGGCTGTTCGGATTGAATTGTTCGGTGAAATACAGGTCGTAAACACTCAGCAGGGGCAGGGCACCTATTCGCAGCAGCGCACGCCGACGAATCAGGATGGAACCGAAAACTTCCGATTTGGGCCGTGTCTGAACGCCGAAGCAGAGGCCGAAGGTGCGGGTATCGTACCGCTCGAAGTAGCGCACAATCTGTTGTTTGATGGCGGTGCCTTCGTCGGAATGGTCTTCTGTTTGCCAGGCTAATTCGTTGGCAGCGTGGCGCACGTTGATGTTGTGCTTACCCAGCATCATGGACCAGGCCCGTCGGTCTTCTTCTGAAATATTCTTGATGATCAATGACTTCCAGGGGGTGATGCACAGTTCCCCTACGCGGGTCCGCAGGCAGAGCGCACAGAGATCGAGCAGAAAATCGACGGAGAACTGTTCGTCCTGCCGGTACAGGCCAAGCCAGGTACGTTGCCCGTAGCGGTTGAACCCTTCGTAATAAGGTAGCGAAAATTCGGGTAACTGTACCTGTTGAGTAGCGGGCTGGGTAATGAACGAAGCTTTGCGGTTTACTTCGTCGTAGAGGGCATCGGCGGTGTGGAGGTCACCCGCCAGTAAGGCCTCTTCAACAAGTTTTGCCAATCGCCCAACATCATTGGTATAGATCAGATCCCGCCATTGAAAGACGGTGTTTGACTGCCTGGGCCGGACATACAAGTACCAGAAATGGGGGTCGGGCGAGGCAATAAAATTAAGATTACCGGTGAAAAAGGGCGTGAAACTCTGGTCTGAATCTGACAGGTTGATTTTCAGACGGGGCTGGTAATCGAACTGATCGAGCAGGGTATGGTATTCACCCTCGCGCAACCACGAGCCCGTGCGGAATACTTCTTCACCGCAATAGGAACTGATGATATTCGGAAACTCGTCGGTGTTGGTTTCAAAGGTGATCTGCTGCTGACGAAGTGCCTTCTCAAACGACCGCATTTCTTCGTAATGCACGGTTATCAGTAGTTGCTGACGGGCACCAAACCGCACCCGACGTACCCTGGCTTCGTAGGCTATTTTCAGAATGACCTGTAGGGCCGCTGGTGACGCAATGCCAGCGGGCAGGTTGATCTTAACGGTGTAATAGTCGCGCATAACTAGTTGAGTTTACGGTCAGGCTGGCACGGCTTCCAGAAGGTTCGACAGGATGCTTCGTATTTCGGGGCGGCAGGAGCCGCAGCCGGTTCCAGCCCCCGTTTGCTGGCAAAGCTTCTGAAAGTCAGTGCATCCGGCCTGGATGGCCCGCTCCAGATTGCCACTGCCAACGGTGTGGCAGGAACAAACCAGCTTGCCCATCACCGGGTCGGCAGGCTTGCTGGCCCGGAGCAGTTCGAGCCGTTTCTGCGATAGCTCCAGTCCGCCGTCGATGAGGTCGCGGAACTCACGGAACTCGTTTTTGTCGCCAACAAGTGTTGCGCCAACCAGCTTGTCCTGATAAACGATGCACTTTTTGTAGTACCGTTTGGCCTTATCCATAAAGACGATTTCCTCGTAGGAACCATCCTGGCTGGGTACGTCGGAAAGCCCCATACTGACCAGGTGCAGGCCTTCCATCTTTAGAATACTGACGGCCAGACTCCCGGCATACGGTTGAAGCCTGTCGCCGGCAATGAAGCGGGCGGCAACGGCGGCCTGCTGTTCGGCGGCGGCCGTAATGCCCCACATCTGTCCGCGCCACTGGGCCAGTTCGCCCGCCGCAAAAATGGCTGGGTCATTCGTTTGCATGTAATCATTAACCACCACGCCCCGGTTGCAGGTAAGGCTGGCCTGCTGCGCCAGTTCGGTGTTCGGAACGGTGCCAATCGCCATCACAACGGCTTCGCAGGGCAGTAGCTGACCCGATTTCAGGCGAACGCCCGTGACCTGCTCGTGACCCTCGAATGTCTGGACCTCTTCATTAAAATAGATGTCGATACCCCGGTCGAGCAGGTCCTGATACAGCAGTTCGCTGGCCAGCGGGTCGAGCTGCCGTTCCATGAACCGGCCAATTCGCTGAATAACCGACACCCGCACGTCGATCTGCCGAAGCGAGGCGGCGAGTTCAAGGCCAAGCAGGCCACCGCCTACGATGACCACATGTGAGTTGGCGCCGTGCAGGCGGGGAAGCAGCGAATCGGCATCCGCCCGGGAGCGGAGGTTTACGATACCAGGGAGGCGGGGAACGCCCTTGGGCATGAAAGCGCGGCTACCCATACCCAGGAAGAGCTTGTCATAGGCATGTTCGTGGCCACACTCGTCGACGATGATTTTCCGTTCCCGGTCAATGCGAACAATGCCTACGCCCGCATGAACGTGAATGCCAGCGGCGGCGAACTCGTCGGCCCGTAAGCGAATCAGCTGTTCCCAGGGTTGAGCGCCACTGATGTAATCGGGAAGGAGCACCCGGTTGTAGAACGGATGGATCTCTTTCGAGAAAACATGAATGCTATCGGTCTGATTGAGGCTTCGGTAGGCATTGATGAAGCCAAGCCCCGCCGCCCCGGCCCCGATGAGGATGATCGTCTCAGCCGGCTTGACATAAGGAGACACTTCGACCGCCGAAAATTTGAAATCCGGCTCTTTTGAACGGGGGTCTATCAACTTATGCGTCAGGTTGTTGGCCCGGCCAACGGCATTGTCGGCATCGGTCAGCTGCATGGCTGCGAGCCGTCCCCAGTGCATCGGCAGGAAACACAGCCCCGGTCGTACATCGTCGGTAAGCTGGACTTTCACGCGAACGTTGCCGCGCCGGTTGTTGATGCTAACCAGTTGCCCGTCACTGATGCCTCTATCCGCCGCATCGGCGGGGTGAAGCTGGAGAAAAGGCTGCGGGCTGTGCTGGTTCAGGCGGGCTACCCGACCCGTTTTCGTCATCGTGTGCCATTGATCGCGAATCCGGCCAGTGGTGAGGACCAACGGGAAATCAGGGCTGGTAGGCTCCGAGTTGTTCTCGTCAGGTACCGTATGAATCTGCGCCCGCCCGTTCGGTGTATGGAAGCGGTGATCCTGGAAGAGGCGCTTGGTGCCCACTTCGCCCGTTGTTGGCTGCCCGCTTACCACGGACAATCCATTGCCAGACTCCCGGTGTTGATTCGCGGAAAAAGGCCACTGAACGCTACGGCGGGCTTTCAACAAGTCGTAGTTCACGCCCGTCACATCGATGTTGGTACCGGCCGTGAGTTGTGCGTACTCCTGATACACGTCGGCGACCGACCCGTACGAGAAGGCGTTGCCAAAGCCCATCTTATCGGCAAATCGCCAGATAATCTCAGCATCGGGCAGGGCTTCGCCGGGGGCTTGAAGGAGTTTGGGGAGGTGGGTGATCCGGCGCTCGGCATTGGTCATCGTGCCTTCCTTTTCCAGCCATCCAGCCGCTGGAAGCACAACATCGGCATAGGCCACGGTATCGGCCCGGCTGGATATGTCCTGTACCACCACAAAACGCCCCTGTTTCAGCGCCCTTTCGACCTGATTGACATCGGGCAGGCTCACCATCGGGTTGGTATTGATGATCCAGATTGCTTTTAGCCGGTCGTCGGCCAGCGCATCGAACAGTTCGGTGGCGGTGAGGCCGGGTTTGTCGGCAATCGGTACCGGCCCTTGCCAAAAGGCTTCGACTGCTGCGCGGTGCGAGGCGTTGGTCACATCGCGGTGGCCGGGCAGCGCATTGGCCAGGCCGCCTACTTCCCGACCGCCCATCGCGTTTGGCTGGCCTGTCAGCGAGAAGGGGCCGTTGCCGGGCGTACCAATCCGACCGGTGATGAGATGCAGGTTAATCAACGACAGGTTTTTATTCACCCCCACGACCGATTGATTCAGCCCCATGGTCCAGAGCGAAAGGAACCCGTTCGATTGACCAATCCACTCGGCAGCCAGGCGAATAGCCGCCTCAGGTACGTCGCAAAGGGCAGCGGCTTCCCCGACTGTACGCTGCATGGCCTGCTCACGAAACTGGGCAAACCCGTCGGTATGATTGGCAATGAACGAATAATCGACCTGGTCGGCTTCGATCAGTAAACGCGCCAGAGCGTAGTTCAACACAATGTCGGTGCCGGGGCGGATTGGCAGGTGTAAATCGCTGGCCCGCGCCGTATCGGTCCGCCGGGGGTCCACACAGATGAGCCGGGTAGCCGGATACGCGGCTTTTCGGGCTTCGATCCGTCGCCAGATGATGGGATGGCACCAGGCTGGGTTGGCGCCCTGCACCAGAAAAACGTCGGCTTCCTCGATGTCATCGTAACAAACCGGCACCGAATCTTCGCCCAGCGAGAGCTTGTAGCCCATCACTGCCGACGACATACATAGCCGCGAGTTGGTATCGATGTTGTTGGACCCGATAAAGCCTTTGATCAGTTTATTGACCAGATAATACTCTTCGGTGAGGCATTGCCCCGATACATAAAACCCGACTGCATCGGGGCCATATTTCTGGATGATGGTCTTGAAAACGGCGGCTGTTCGTTCCAGGGCTACCTCCCAGCTGACCCGCTGTAGTGGCATCGACCGGTTTAACCGCATCTGTGGGTAAAGCAACCGGTCAGACTGGTCCATCACCGTGTAGTGGAGATTCAGCCCCTTTGAACAAAGCAATCCCCGGTTGCTGGGGTGCTCCTTGTCGCCGGCCACCGTCAACTGACCGGTAGGTTCTTTCGTTACGGCCACACCGCAGCCGACACCGCAGTAACAACAGGTGGTTTTGTGTGTCATCTCTTTTAGGTCTTTTGGCCTCCGCCTTTTGGCTACTATTGCTCTGCTTGCGTCGTAAGGTTGCTTCTGGCTGCGCGACAGACGACGAAAAGAAACAGACTGGTTCAGACTGGCTGAAGTTCGGTTTCGACTGTTTCGGCGACGGTTGATCTGCTAAAATTGACCAGAAAAAGCAACGTACCGATGGCGGCCACGCCACAGCCGATATAAACAAATGCCTGGGCGTAGGTGATCGACTGTGATTTGAACAGGAAGCCCATGAGCATACCCCCGAGGTTACCTCCCGCGCCGACAATGCCCGAAATGGCCCCGACGGCCTTTGGATTCACAAATGGCGTGATGGCGAAGGTGGTCCCATTGGCCATTTTCAGGAACATGGCAAAGGCCAGCATTGACCCGATAGCAAGGGCCAGATTCCCCGATTGTGCGAAGAGCAGGATGCCAATGCCTTCCAGCAGGAGCATGGTGGCCAGCAAAATACCTTTTCCCCGCATACCATACCGGCTGCCGACGCGGTCGGCTACGATGCCACCTACGGCCCGGGCGAAGAGGTTCATGCCGCCGAACAACATGGCCCAGAAGCCTGCCTGTGTTTCAGTCAGGCCGAAGGTGTCGAAGAAATAGAGGGAGGCCACGCCGTCGAAGGTGATCTCCATGCCAAAGCAGGCAGCATAGGCCAGTGCCAGTGCCCATACCCGATAGTCGGCAGCGGCTTTCCAGATACTTACGGACGGCTGCTTCGACTGGGTACGTTCGATGTCCTCGTAGTTACCAGCCGGGGTGTCCTGTGTGTATCGGTAGTAAATAAACGCCATCACCAGCATGAGCGCACCAGGAACGATCATCGCCAGCCGCCAGGCATCGCTCTTAACGTACCCAAAACCCACAATGGTCATCATGATAACGGGCATAACCAGTTGGGTCACGCCACCGCCGAGGTTTCCCCAGCCACCCGCTACAGCGTTGGCCGTACCTTTAATATGGGGGGCAAACATCATCGACGTGTGAAACTGGGTAATCACGAACGAGGCACCAATGATGCCAATTGCCAGTCTGAACAACAGAAAAGTGGTGTAGTCGTGGGCCAGACCAACCAGCATGACAGGTAGTGAACCAATCACCAACAGGGCCGTATAGGTTTTGCGGGGACCCCAGGTGTCGCACAGTTTACCAATGATCAGCCGGGCGAAAATAGTGGCCGATACCGCAGCAATGATTGTATTCCCAACCTGGGGCTTGGTCAGGTTAAGATCAGCGCGAATGGCGGGCATCAGCGGAGCCAGCCCGAACCAGCCAAAAAAACAAACAAAAAAAGTGAGCCACGTAATATGGAAAGTGCGCATCTGCACGCCACTGAACGAGAAAATGTTCAGCGTATTGAGCGGTTTGTTCGACATCGTTGGTACGTATTTTCAGGGTGTATGTTTATTGGCAGCAGGTAAGTTCGAGCGGGGCTAGACGCGGTCGGCCATCGACAACGCGCGGGCGTAATCCATCATGTAGGTCGGGTGCAGGCGAACAACCTCGCCAATGATGATGATGGCGGGAGCCCCAAGCTGATATTGGGCAACAAGGCCTGGCATTTCCCAGACCTGGCCAACCAGGCAGCGTTCGGTAGGACGGCTACCGTTCTGGATAACGGCCATGGGCAGATTCCCCCGGCCAAAACTGTCGTAGAGCGCACAGATCTCGTCGAGTTTGTTTAGGCCCATCAGCAGGACAACCGTCGCGTTCGACTGAGCGGCCAGCCGAAGGTCGTCGGCCAGTTGCTGATGCCGGGTGGTGCCGGTGATCACCCAGAAACTCTGGCTGACGCCCCGACTGGTAACGGGTATGCCCTGGAGGGCAGGGACAGCAATGCAACTCGAAATGCCCGGTACTACCGAGGTAGGCAAGTTATGTTGCCGCGCATAGGCAATCTCTTCGTAGCCGCGCCCGAAAACGAAAGGATCACCCCCTTTCAGCCTGACCACGTGCCCATACTGATGGGCCATAGCCACGCAAAGCTGATTGATTTTTTCCTGAGCCCAGGAAGGCTGCCCGGCCCGTTTGCCAACAGCCTGACAAAGGGTACCGGGTAAGGCGTGCTTGAGCAACTCAACAGTAACCAGATCGTCATACAGAATGACGTCGGCCTGCTGAATGGCGCCCAGACCTTTCAGCGTGATCAGGTCAATGTCTCCGGGGCCAGCGCCAACCAGCGTGAGATGCGCACGACTATGAATACCGATACTTACCATATGTAACGTGGTAAAATACTATTTATGAGTATTTATACTTTACTGATTTTCTGCTTCAAAAGTAGAGGCTATATTCTGAAAAACAAGCAACAATTAGAAATATGAGTATTAAAAAAGGCCAAATACCAAATGAAAGTTGGTGTTTATGTAATTTTTAGGTTTAAATTTGAACCGTCGATTACCAGGTAAACTACTTAGTAATCTTGGAATTAGTCAATTATTAAATGTTGTAGTTATAACTGAGTAAAAGCTACTTACTATGGAGAAAGGTGCATCGGTCCGTATCGTTGTTATTGGCAATGGGATGGCGGGCTACAAGTTTTGTGAGAAGCTGGTGGCTAAACGGCCGGGAATAGAAGCCTTTTCGATCACTGTTTTCGGGGAAGAACCCCGCGCTGCCTACGACCGTGTCCACCTGAGTGGATACTTCGCGGGTAAATCGGCCGATGACCTGATGCTGGCGCCTGTAGACTGGTATCTCGACAACCAGATTCAGCTGCATCTATCGGATCCGGTTGTCGACATTGATCGGGAACAAAAACAGGTTCGCTCACACCGGGGCCTGGTGGTTCCGTATGATTATCTGGTCTTTGCCACAGGTTCAGGCGCCTTTGTGCCGCCTGTGCCCGGTTTGGAGAAAGATGGTGTGTTCGTTTACCGCACACTCGAAGACCTGGACATGATTCGGGCGTATGCCCGTAAGGTGCGGAAAGGAGCTGTGCTGGGTGGCGGCTTATTAGGACTGGAAGCCGCGAAGGCGCTGCTGGACCTGGGGCCGGAAGAAGCACACGTGGTGGAGTTTGCCCCGCGCCTGATGCCCCGCCAGATCGATGCCGCAGGCTCGTCGGTGTTGCAGCAGCAACTGGAAGAACTGGGGCTGAAGATCCATCTCAGCAAAAGCACACAGGAAATCACCGGCAACGAAGCCATTGACGGAATGCTCTTTGCCGATGGGTCGCGCCTGGAAGTAGAGATGTTGATTGTTTCTGCGGGAATCCGTCCCCGTGATGAACTGGCAAAAGTGACGGGGCTGGAAACGCACCCTCGCGGTGGCATTGTGGTCAACGAATACCTGCAAACAGCTGATCCAGCCATTTTCGCCATCGGCGAGTGCGCGTTGGTTCATTCGATGATTTATGGACTGGTGGCGCCCGCCTACGAAATGGCGGCGGTGGTAGTCGACCAGCTGCTGGGTACGTCCCGGTTGTTCAGTCCCTACGATATGTCGACAAAGCTGAAACTGATCGGGGTCGACGTGGCCAGTTTCGGCGACGCATTTGCCGAGGCGCCGGCTCAAACGATTCAGTACGAGAACCGGGCAAAGGGCGTTTACAAGCGCATCAATCTATCAGAAGATGGCCGCGAGTTGCTCGGTGGGATCCTGGTTGGAGACGCTTCGGAGTATAATATGCTGCTTCAGATCTGTAAGAACAAATCGGTGCTGCCCCCCGACCCCGAAGATCTGATTCTGGGAAGCAGGGGCGGGGCCGAAGCCGAAGGCGCCGGGGTGATGAGCCTGCCCGACGATGCGCTGATCTGTTCGTGTGAGGCGGTTACAAAAGCCGCCATTTGCCAGGAGATCATCGACAATGGTCAGTCAACTGTCGATGCATTAAAAAAGTCTACCAAAGCCTGTACGGGTTGTGGCGGCTGCACGCCCCTGGTCAAAGACCTGCTTCAGGGCGTCTTGAAGCAACAAGGGCAGTATGTGCGCAACGTGCTCTGCGAACATTTCGATTATGCCCGTCAGGAAATGCTCGACCTGATCAAAATGAACGGGCTACGTACCTACGGAGCGGTACTCGATCAGTTTGGTAAAGGCGATGGCTGCGAGGTCTGCAAACCAGCGGTGGCCAGCATGCTGGCCAGCTTGTGGAATGAAAACATTCTTGAAAAAGACCTCGCCCCGGCGCAGGATTCCAACGACCGGTTTCTGGCAAATATTCAGAAAGGCGGTACCTACTCGGTGGTGCCGCGCATTGCCGGGGGCGAGATAACCCCGCAGAAGCTGATCGTGATTGGGCAGGTAGCCCAAAAATATGGCCTGTATACCAAGATTACCGGCGGCCAGCGGATCGATATGTTTGGCGCGCACGTCGGTGATTTGCCGGCTATCTGGCAAGAACTGATTGCCGCCGGCTTCGAGAGTGGACATGCCTACGGCAAAGCCCTGCGAACGGTGAAAAGCTGTGTCGGCTCTACCTGGTGCCGCTTTGGGGTACAGGACTCGGTCTCGTTCGCTATCGAGGTGGAAGAACGCTACAAAGGACTTCGCGCTCCGCACAAGCTCAAATCGGGGGTGTCGGGCTGTATTCGGGAATGCGCCGAAGCGCAAAGTAAAGACTTTGGTATCATCGCTACCGACAAGGGCTGGAATCTCTACGTATGCGGGAATGGCGGCGCCAAACCGCAACATGCGCAACTTCTGGCAACGGATGTGGACAAGGAAACCTGCCTGCGCCTGATCGACCGGTTCCTGATGTTTTACATCCGCACGGCCGATCCGCTGACCCGCACGGCTACCTGGCTCAATAAAATGGAGGGTGGTATAACGTACCTGAAAGCCGTTGTCGTCGATGATGTGCTGGGCATTGCGGCAGAGCTGGAAGCCGAGATGCAGGCGCTGGTCGACGCTTACGCCTGCGAATGGAAAGAAGTAGTGGAGAAGCCTGAACTCCGCAAACGATTTGCCCACTTCGTGAACGTACCTGACGCAAAAGACCCGTCGGTCCTGTTCGAACCCATGCGCGACCAGATTCAAGCAAAAAACTGGATATGAAAGAGAGTGTCAGGTGTCAAGTTTCAGGTGTCAAGTGGCGTTACCTATCAAGCTTCTGGTAATCTAGCAACGCCACTTGACCCCTGAAACTTGACACCTGACACTGTAAAATGATACAACCATGACAACAACAGAAACATCAATCACCTGGCACAGGGCTTGTTCCATCGATGATATTCCTGCCGACGGCGGCGGCTGCGTATTGGTCAATGAGCGTCAGATTGCGCTATTCAACTTTGCCCGGCGGGGAACCTGGTATGCAACCGACAATGAATGTCCACACCGGCAACAGATGGCCCTGTCGCGGGGCATGATCGGCTCGGTACAGGATGAACCGAAAGTAGCCTGTCCATTCCACAAAAAAACGTTTTCGCTCGAAACGGGGGCCTGCCTGACCGACGATGCCTACCAGATCAGCACCTACCCGGTTAGGGTCGAAAACGGCTGGGTATACGTGGGCGTGGCCTAAAGTAAGTTTCCGTCTGCTGTTTGTCGTTCTTGTGGCGCCGCCCCGTAGCACCTCCAGTGGGGTAGTAGCAGAAACAGTAAACAGCAGACGGAAAACTGATTAATTTTGGCCATGAAAAAGCCATTTTTCCTTCTCATAGTCCTATTCTGTTGGCAGGTTGTCGTTGCACAGTCACCGCAGATTCAGCGTGTCGACCCAACGAACTGGTGGGTAGGCATGAAAAATCCCACTCTCCAGTTACTCGTTTATGGGCCTGATGCTGGTTCATTGACCTATTCCATCAATTATCCAGGGGTGAAACTGGTCAGAACCTCGACGGTAGAAAACAAAAACTTCGCTTTCCTGGACCTGACTATCGCGCCCACTACCAAAGCAGGTACGTTGCAGTTGGTGGGTAAGCGGGGGAACCAGACCATCAGCAGGGCCTACCAGCTGAAAGCCCGCGACACACAACCGAAAGGACAGGGGCTCACCTCGGCCGATTTTATTTATCTGCTGATGCCCGACCGATTCAGCGGGGCTGATCCTGCCAACGACAAGTTCGACGATATGGCTGATAAAGAGGCTGATCGGAACAGCCCGTTTCTTCGGCATGGCGGCGACTTGCAAGGGGTTGGCAATCACCTCGATTACCTGAAAGAGCTGGGCGTAACCGCGCTCTGGATGACGCCTGTTCTGGAGAATAACCAGCCACAGACCAACGAAGGCGGGGCAATGCGTTCCGCCTATCACGGCTACGGGTTCACCGATCATTATGCCGTTGATAAGCGACTGGGCGGCAATGACGCCTATAAAGCGTTATCGAAAAAAGTGCATGCGCAGGGCATGCGACTGGTGCAGGATGCGGTCTATAACCACGTAGGCATCAATCACTGGTTTTTGAGAGATATGCCCATGAAAAACTGGCTGCACCAGTGGCCGACCTATACCAACACGTCCTATAAATACCAGCCCATCACCGACCCGCATTCGTCGGCCATTGACCGGAAAGTGACCCTCGATGGCTGGTTTGTGCCCTTCCTGCCCGACCTGAATCAGAGCAATCCGTATGTGGCGAACTACCTGATTCAGAACGCGATCTGGAATACGGAAGAATTTGCCGTTGACGCCTGGCGGATCGATACGTACATGTATAATGATCAGGCGTTCATGAACCGTTGCAACGCTGCTTTGCAGGCCGAGTACCCCAATATGTACACCTTTGGCGAATCGTGGGTGAACAACACCGTCGATCAGGCATACTACACCCGGAATAAGATCAATTTCCCGTTCAAGTCGAACCAGACCGGCGGGCTTGACTTCGTGTTGTATTCGGCCATGAACGCCGCCCTGAATGAAGGTGAGGGCTGGGATAGCGGCGCCAATCGGGTGCAGCAGGTGCTGGCTCAGGATGCCGTTTACGAAAACCCAATGAAGTTGGTGACGTTCCTGGATAATCACGATACCGACCGCTTCCTGTCTGTGGTGGGTGAGGACATTAACCGGTACAAGATCGGGTTGACCTGGCTGCTCACTACCCGTGGGATTCCGCAGATTTACTACGGCACCGAAATTCTGATGAAGAACTTTAAAAATCCATCGGATGCTGAAGTACGCCGCGATTTTCCCGGCGGTTTCGAGGGAGATAAGGACAATAAATTCACCGCGGCCGGGCGAAATAAAGCCGAAAATGAGGCCTTCGACTTTGTGAAAACACTGGCCAGTTACCGTAAAATGTCGCCCGCCCTGCTGGGGGGGAAGCTGATGCAGTACCTGCCTCAGAACGGCACCTATGTGTATTTCCGCTACACCGATACCGCCACCGTGATGGTGGCCACCAACCAGACAGACAAACCGGTGGCGCTCGATATGGCTCGGTTCAGCGAGCGGACGGCTGGGTACGTTAGCGCGAAAAACGTGTTGACGGGCGACGTGGTGACCGACCTGAAAACGGTGCAGCTACCGGCCAAAACAGCCTTGGTGCTGGAGTTGCAACGTACCCGGTAATTATGTCGGTCTCACCGGCCCAGACCCGGTGAGACCGAATCTGCCGTACCTTTGGACGCTAATTGAGCTTTATCCAATGCGTTCAAGTCACGTCATCTGCCTGTTTGTCTGGCTGATTACCCCGCTCGCCAGCCTGGGGCAATCGCATAAAACACTGATTGTTACCGCTCATCCCGACGATGAGACCATGTTTCCCGTCACAGTCTTCAAACTCGTTCGGGAACTGGGTGGCAGCGCTGATCTGGCGTTGGTCACTGATGCGTCGGGGGGCTACAATGGTCTGGTTGCCTCGAAATATTACGGTCTGAACCTGCTCGATTCAGCCGTTGGCAGACGGGTGTTACCGGCGATTCGGAAGAAAGAACTGATGAAGGCGGGTGAAGTGATGGGCATCACCAATTTTTACTTCTTCGATCAGGTCGACGATCACTATTCCACCGATCCGTCGCCCTATCTGGGCGGGCGTCGCTGGAACATCGAACTCGTTGACCGGCAACTCGACGAAGTGCTGAACAAAGGGCGGTATGATCTGGTCATCTGCCTGGTGCCATCGGTCGAGCAACACGCGCATCATAAGGCCGCTACCATCCTGACCTTGAAAGCGGTGGCCCGCCTGGCGGGTAAAAAACCGATTGTGCTTGGTGGCCGAACGACCAGCCGAACCACCACTTTTTCGTTCTCCGAGTTGCCTGGCTATCCCGAAACAAAGGTGCTTCCCAATGCGCCGGTCTACGAAGTCGATGTGTCGCATACATTCGGCGAAGGGGGTAAGCACAGCTACCAAATTGTGGCCGATTGGGTAAAAGCCGAACACAAATCTCAATCGGGCGACATGAATGTGGCCATGCACCGGGGTGATGTGGAAGTGTTCTATTATTTTGCTCAAAATGGCTCTACCGGCCTCGAAACCATTAAAAAACTGTTCACCGCCCTGAAAGCGAGTGGCTATTAAATCTGTTTACCGTTTGCTGCTTGCCGTTTTCTGTTGCCCTGCTTTTTAGAAAATCGTTTGTTTAACAGCGAAACAGAGGACGGTAAACAGAAAACGGTAAACTTCTTTTTATGATAAAAGCCTTCTTATTTGACCTCGATGGCGTGCTGGTAGATACCGCGGTGTTTCACTACCAGGCCTGGCGCCGTATGGCCAATTCGCTGGGATTTGATTTCACCCATGCATTCAACGAAACGCTGAAGGGCGTGAGCCGGATGGATTCGCTGGATCGGATTCTGGCGCTGGGTAACGTAGTGCTGACCGACGAACGAAAGCTGGAGCTGGCCGCCCAGAAGAATCAGTGGTACCTCGATCTGGTCAATGAAATGACTCCCGCCGATATTCTGCCGGGGGTAAACGCGTTTCTGGCGCAGATAAAACAGGCTGGCGAACAGGGCCACCCGATCAAAATTGCGCTAGGGTCAGTCTCTAAAAATGCGCCGCTCATTCTGGAACGCGTGGGGCTATCGCAGGTCTTCGATGCCATCATCGACGGCTCAAAGATCACGCACAGTAAGCCCGACCCGGAAGTGTTCCTGAAAGGGGCAGCAGAACTGGGGGTTACACCCGCCGAATGCGTCGTGTTTGAAGATGCCGTTGCGGGCATTGAAGCTGCCAAACGGGGTACTATGTTTGCGCTCGGAATCGGTTCTCCCGATGTGTTGACGGAAGCTGACCTGGTGGTGCCTTCGCTTGACCATATTACCGTCACCGAATTACTCGCTGCTGTTGAACGGACACGTGGGTTAGGCTATTAAACGTGTCTGGTTGCGACCGGTCGCAACCAGACACGTCAAATTTTGAAGAAGACCTATTATGAAACAGTACCTGACCAATGATCCCTGGTGTGTGGTTGAAGATAGCTTTCACCCCCAGTTTAATGAAGTTACCGAAAGTCTGATGTCACTGGGAAACGGCCGGCTGGGCGGACGGGGCAACTTTGAAGAGAAATTTACGGGTAAAACGCTGCCCGGCAATTATGTGGCGGGCGTGTACTACCCCGATAAAACCCGTGTTGGCTGGTGGAAAAATGGCTACCCCGACTACTTCGCTAAAGTGCTCAACGCGGCTAACTGGATCGGTATCGATATTGATATTGAGTATGAATCGCTCGATCTTAATACCTGCGAGGTGCGTGATTTCCGGCGGGTACTTAACATGCAGGAAGGCTACCTGGAACGGCAGTTTACTGCCCGTTTGAAGAGCGGCAAAGAGCTGAAAGTCAATGCAAAGCGTTTCTGCTCGATTGTTGATGATGCAGCCGGTGCTATTCGGTACAGCATCACCCCGCTGAATTTCGACGCTAAAATCACGATTACCCCCTATATCGACGGCGCTATTCGCAACAAGGACGCCAACTACGATGAGACGTTCTGGGACGAGGTGCGGAAAGAAACGGCCTACGGGGAAGCCTATATCGAGCTACGTACCCGTAAAACCGGCTTCCACGTGGCTAGCGGGATGTGCGTAGAGATTGAGCAGAACGGGGCCAAGCTGGATTACCAGTCGCAACCGATCAAGTACGAGAAGTATGTGGCCAACCGTATCTCACTCGACTGCCGGCAGGGGCAGGAAACGGTGATTTACAAATATGCCGTGAACCTCTCGTCGCTGAACTACGACCCGGATGAATTGCTGAAAGAGGCCCATCAGTATATGCAGCGGATAACGCGCAAAGGCTTCGATAAGATGTTGTTTGAACAGCAGCAGGCCTGGGCCGATAAGTGGAAAATGAATGACATTACCATCGACGGCGATATAGCGGCGCAGCAGGGCATTCGGTTCAATATCTTCCAGCTGAACCAGACCTATACCGGTGAAGACGAGCGGTTGAACATCGGGCCAAAAGGATTTACCGGCGAAAAATACGGCGGGTCAACCTACTGGGATACCGAAGCGTATTGCCTGCCCTTCTACCTCTCGACGGCCGATCAGAAAGTGGCGCGTAACCTGTTGATATACCGGTACAAACAACTCGATAAAGCCATTGAAAATGCACAGAAGCTGGGCTTTCGGGCCGGGGCTGCCTTGTACCCAATGGTGACCATGAACGGTGAGGAGTGCCACAACGAGTGGGAAATTACCTTTGAAGAAATCCATCGGAACGGAGCGATTGCCTACGCGATCTACGATTACGTGCGCTACACCGGCGACGAAACGTACCTGTCAGAATATGGCCTGGAAGTGCTGATCGCGATTAGCCGGTTCTGGAGCCAGCGCGTAAACTGGTCGGAGGCAAAACAGCAGTATGTGATGCTGGGCGTAACGGGGCCAAACGAATACGAAAACAACGTAAACAACAACTGGTATACCAACTACATCGCCGCCTGGACGCTCCGGTATACCATGCAGGCTGTGGATACGGTGAAACGCCTGCACCCCGAAGCGTATACCGAACTGGCCGACCGGATTCATTTCCGCGAAGAAAAAGAGATTGCCAAAGCCAAACACATCGTCGACAACATGCACTACCCGTTCGACGAAACGCGGCAGGTGTTCCTTCAACAGAGTGATTTCCTGGATAAGGAGATCATGCCGGTGTCTGACATTCCCAAAGGGCAGCGGCCACTGAACCAACACTGGTCGTGGGATCGGATTCTCCGGTCCTGTTTCATCAAGCAGGCCGATGTGTTGCAGGGACTTTACTTCTTTGAAGATGAGTTCGATACCGACACGCTGAAGCGCAACTTTGATTTTTACGAGCCAATGACGGTGCATGAATCGTCGCTGTCACCCTGCGTTCATAGCATCCAGGCGTCGAAGCTGGGCATGAACGAAAAAGCCTACGAGATGTATCTACGCACGGCCCGCCTCGACCTCGACGACTATAACAACGACACCGAAGACGGTTGCCACATCACGAGTATGGCCGGTACGTGGCTGGCGGTGGTGAAAGGATTCGGGGGGATGCGCGTTGAAAACGATCAGCTGCAATTAGCCCCGTATTGCCCCGATGGGTGGACGTCGTTTGCCTTCAAGATCCGCTTTCGGGGTACGTTGCTGGAAGTCACAACGACCCAGCAGGGTGTGACGGTGGCGAATTTCTCCGACCGGCCAATCTCAATCCAGGTACGTGGCAACTTGACCACAATAGCCGAAAATGGGAAGCAAACGGTGCCGGTGAAAGTGGTAAAGGCTTAAAAATTCATTTCGCTTGTTAGCGATTTTGATAGTTATTGATTCCATGAGGCCGGGGCAAAACGCCGGCCTCACTGGTGATTATTGAGCTGGCTCCCGCACGGCGGTCAACTGGGGGTTAGGAGGGCGTATTAGGCTGAAACAGACAGCTAAACGGCCGGTGTGCAGAATAGGTCCAAGCGGTCTCAGCGGCCTGCCCGACGTACCCAGCCAACAAGACAGATGAACCTTAGCAAGCCTTCGTTGCGATGCACGGCAGGCATACGCGTTCTTCAACTTTCTGGCTTTGGCTAACTTTTCTCAGCAATTTCCCGCGAAGAGGGTTATTCGATGAACAGCCTGTTGGCAACTGAGCCGAGAGGCAGTCGCAGCCAATCAACCTCACGAATACTCCGTATGCCAAGCCAAACAAATTCACTCGATGAACTCAGCGTCAATACCATCCGCCTACTGGCTGTTGATGCTGTACAGAAAGCAACCAATGGCCACCCCGGCCTGCCACTGGGGGCAGCCCCAATGGCTTATGTGCTGTGGTCACGTTTCCTGCGCTTCAATCCGAAAGACCCACACTGGCCCAACCGGGACCGCTTCGTGCTATCGGCCGGTCATGGCTCTGCCCTGCTCTACAGCCTGTTGCACCTGTACGGCTACGACCTGTCGCTCGACGACCTGAAGCATCTCCGGCAAATCCATTCTAAAACCCCCGGACACCCCGAATCGAACCTGACGCCGGGCGTTGAAGTAACGACTGGTCCACTCGGGCAGGGGGCTGCCAATGGTGTAGGCATGGCTATGGCCGAGGCGTTTCTGGCCGCTACCTACAACCGGGAAGGACATACCGTAGTCGATCATCATACCTATGTGCTGGTTAGCGATGGCGATCTGATGGAAGGGATTGCCTCGGAAGCGGCCTCGCTGGCCGGGCACCTTAAACTGGGTAAACTGATCTATCTCTACGACGATAACCTGATCTCTCTCGATGGGCCAACAAACCTGGCCTTTACCGAAGACCGGATGAAACGGTTCGACGCTTACGGCTGGCACACCCAGCAGGTAGCTGATGGCAACGACCTGGCCGCCATAGAAACGGCTATTCAGGCGGCAAAGGACGAAACTGAACGGCCATCTATTATCGCCATACGTACCCAGATTGGCTATGGTAGCCCGCAGGCAGGCACCAGCAAGGTGCACGGCAGCGCTTTGGGTGAAGACAATCTTCGGAAAACGAAAGAGTTTTTCGGCTTCGATCCCGATCAATCGTTTGTTGTTCCCGATGAGGTGGGGACGTACCTGCGTGAGCCTGGGCAGCGCGGGGCTGATTTGCAGGCTGACTGGGATCGCCAATTTGCCGCCTACAGACAGCAGTTTCCGGCCGAGGCTACTCAGTTCGATCAGTCATTCGCCGGAAAACTGCCCACTGGTTGGGATGCTGACATGCCCACTTTCAAGTCGACCGATAAAGATATGGCTACGCGGCAGGCGTCGGGCAAGGTGATTGATGCGCTCAAGAAAACGGTGCCGTATCTCTTTGGCGGCTCGGCCGATCTGGCGTCGTCGAACGAGATGCCCAAAACGGCCGATGTGAGCTTCCAGCCGGGGCATTACGACCAGTCGAACGTCTGGTTTGGTGTTCGGGAGCATGCTATGGGAGCTGCCCTGAACGGTATGGCCCAGCACGGCGGCATTCACCCTTATGGGGGTACGTTCCTGAACTTCTCCGACTATATGCGTGGCGCCATCCGGCTGACGGCCCTGGCCGAATCGCGGGTTACGTTTGTGTTTACGCACGACAGCATCAGTCTGGGTGGCGACGGGCCGACGCACCAGCCGGTTGAGCAGCTGATCTCTCTGCGGGCCATTCCCAACATCATCGTGCTTCGCCCGGCCGATGCCAACGAAACCGTAGCTGCATGGCGTATCGCCATGGTAACGCCCAAAACACCCGTATTGCTCATCTTATGCCGGCAGGAGCTACCTATTCTCGACCAGGAAAAATATAGCCCGGCGAGAGGCCTCGAAAAAGGAGCATACATACTGAGCGAAGCCTACGAGAGCCCGCAGCTAATTCTGATTGGTACAGGCTCTGAGGTATCACTGGTGTTGAAAGCGCAGGAGGAACTTAAAAAACAGGGTATTCCGGCCCGCGTGGTGAGTATGCCCTCCTGGGAGTTGTTCGAAAAACAGGAACAGGCCTACCAGCATGAGGTGTTGCCACCGTCGCTCAAAAAGCGGCTGGCCGTTGAAGCTGGCTCACCCCTTGGCTGGCATAAATACGTTACGGATGAAGGCACGACGATCAGCATGAATCGCTACGGGCTGTCTGGTCCGGGCGAGGAAGTGCTGGCCTATTTCGGTTTCACCGTCGATAATGTAGTTGACCAGGCTAAAAAGGTACTGACGGGTAACGCAGAAGGCATCGGGAAAAAAGAAGTGTTGTCCTGAGTTTCGTTTGGCGAACGCAGCCGGCAAACGTGAAAAGTCCCAACGGGCCTCTAGTCTCTTGTCGGCTGTGTTAGCGATTAGTGGCCCGATACCAGGCCAACACGGGCAGTTCCACTACATAATAGATCAAGGTGGCTATCAGCGTGCAACTGCCAATAGAGATGAGCAGGGTGATGGAATTGGATGTATCGATGGAAAACTGGCTGAGTAGGGTCTGCGTTACGTGAATGACGCCCTTGTGGCTAAGGTAGAGCGCATACGAAATTCGCGCCATGAAAGCCGTAAATCGGGAGGTCGAACGAGACAGAACCCCCGACGGCAGCACGGCCGCAGTCACCAGCAGGCCATAGCCCAGGGCTACCAGTGGGAAGCCCGCCACAGACGCAGCGTACGACTGCTCATTCTCACATAAAAAGTAGGCGCCGGTTAAAAGCGATAGACCAAGCCCGAGAAACCAGTTGCCGTGGGCGGCCAACCGGTTCCAAACCGACGGTAGAAAGCTGGCTACCCCCGCTATGGCGACGCCGACCAGCAAGCCATCCAGCCGGTTATAGGTGGGATAATACACATACTGATACCAATTCACATATTCGTCCCGGCTACCGATAGCGGGCAGGTAAAACCGATTCCAGTTCTGGCTGCGCAACAAAAAGCCTCCCACAACCAGTAGGCCGAGCAACCCGAACAACAGGCTGACTCGTCGGTTACGGACAACCAGGCTGACAAAGAGGGGCAAGGCCAGATAAAAATGGACTTCCACACAGAGCGACCACGCATGGGAGAACGTACCTGCGTCGCGCACATTCAGACCAGTGTTCTGGGTAAACGTTAAAAACGTCCATAGGGGTGGTAGCCCTTCTTTTTCGCGAAAAAACGGGCAGGTGAAATAGACCACTACCACGAGCAGATAGGCGGGCATAATTCTGAAAAAACGTTTGCCCGCGTAGGCTGACCACTGTATGGTCTTTTGTTTGCTGACCTGCTCAAACAGATGCGACGAAACAAGAAAGCCACTCAGCACAAAAAACAGATCAACGCCCGTCCAGCCGAATGTTGCATAGGTAGAGACCCAGTCAGGATGGCCAAAGTAGCCCAACTGATAATGAAAGAAAAAGACGAGCGTGATCGCCAATGCGCGTAGATGATCGAGGCCATGAAGCCGCAGTTGGGTGGCTGGCGGAGAAGTGACCAGAGGCATGACCAGTGACTGGGTGAGCGGTTATATTCGGAACGAAGATAGGCAGCCATTCTGACCGACGTACTGATGATCCGGCAGAAAGACTGTTTCTTTGCACTCTCTTTCTGATACCTGTACCGCATGAATATTGCCGTTTGGCACAACCTTCCCAGCGGCGGAGCCAGCCGCGCCCTGCACCAACATATAAAAGGTCTTGCTCAGCGCGGGCACCAGATCACTGTGTATACCACCTCGATGGCCGACAGTACGTACCTGGATGTGAATCAGTACGCGGGTGAACCCAGGATCGTGCCGCTGAACATGACCATCCGTATCCGGCATAAATACCGTGATCAGGTACGTTCGCTGGCGTTGCTCCCCGATACCCAGGTTGAGTGGATGCTGGACGCCTGCCGACAGTCGGGCGAGCAGATTCGGGCTGGCGGGCACGACGTTCTCTTTGCCAATTCATGCCAGCACTTCATGATGCCCTACATTGGGCGGTTTGTCGACCTTCCCAAAGTACTGTATCTCGGTGAGCCCAACCGATCCCTGTTTGAAGCCTTCCCGACGCAACGCTGGGCCGCCCTGCCAGCTGCCGCGGGCCGCTGGCGTGAGGCAGCCTACCGGCAGGCATTCTGGGCCGATATCTTTGAGCAGCGACAGGCGCGGGTACGTGTCCGCGAGGAAATTGCCAACTACCATACGTTCGATACGGTGTTGCTCAACTCCTATTTCAGCAATGAGAGTGTGGTGAAAGCGTATGGTCGTGGAGGCGAAGTTT
This sequence comes from Fibrella arboris, assembly GCF_041321095.1. Taxonomy (NCBI): domain Bacteria; kingdom Pseudomonadati; phylum Bacteroidota; class Cytophagia; order Cytophagales; family Spirosomataceae; genus Fibrella; species Fibrella arboris. The sequence goes on from NZ_JBGGWE010000008.1 coordinate 271,550, forward strand.
GCTACCTGGGTATCGATTCGGAGCTGTTTCCTTATCTGAACGTACCCAGAAAGCCCTTCGTAATGGGGCTGGGCGCTTTCTTCCCGCACAAACGGCCCGATACCGCTATTCGTGCGCTGGCGCAGCTGCCAGCCGATCAGCGGCCGCCATTGATTTGGGTCGGAAACATGGGCAACCACGATTATGTAGCCGCTTTGCGCCAGCTGGCGGTAGAACTGGGCGTTGATTTTCAGCCCCGTGAGCGGGTGCCTCAGGCTGAGCTGATCGAACTGCTGAACACGGCCACCTGCCTGCTTTATACGTCTGAACTGGAGCCATTCGGATTGGCTCCGCTGGAGGCCAACGCCTGTGGCCTGCCAGCCGTAGCTGTGGCAGAAGGCGGCATCCGGGAAACGGTTGTCGATGAAAAAAACGGACTGCTCGCGCCGCGTGACCCGGCTCAGCTGGCCAACGCCGTACATCGCCTGATGAGCGACCCGGCACTACACCAGCGATTGTCAGCACAGGGACGTACCTGGGTAACTGAAAAATGGAGCACCAACCTCGCTATCGACCGGCTCGAACGCGCCCTGATCAGCGTAGTTAAGTGATTAAGGACTTAGCGCAAGCAACCCCAGTACTCCCCTAAAAATCGGCTTCGGAATACTCGGTCGATACAAGACGTTGCCACTCAGGATGACGCTTGATATAGGTCGCCACGAAGGGACAGAGTGGCACTATCTTTTGGTGATGAGCCTCCACATACGCCAAGGTCTGATTGACGAGCCTGGAGCCAATGCCTTTCCCTTCCAGGTCGGGGTGCACTTCCGTATGGGTCAGCGCAAGCGTGTGTTCGTCTGGTTGAATGAACGCAAGGAGCGATAGCTTGCCATCGGTCATAAGTTCAAATCGGTGGTGGGCGGCGTTGAGCGTGACCGTTGGTTCAGAAGTGGGCATGGTGGCTGGAGAAAGTTAGTCTGACGTTGCAGGAATGACTATATTCAGTACGAAATTGTTTAAGCGCTGCCCGTTCCGCAACCCGATAACTCCCCGATAAAGTATAGCGTTCATTCCCCGTCTGTTCCCGATCAGGTTCCTCTACGCGTCTGCCTGCGCGCCAGGCAGCATAGGTACAGGAGTCTATTGAGCGTGGGATAGCGGTGAGTAAACCTGTAGCGGCATGAGATCGTTGCTGTCGACGCGTTGGTCTTTTGTGTTCACCTCTCAACGGCGGGTTGACCAGCTGGCAACAGGCTGGGCTACCCGTGCTAATCCAGTAAACTTATGGCAAGCCCTATTGTGCGCAATTACCTGATCTTACCCCCAACTGGCATTCGGTTGACCGATAGCCCCGATACAAACCCAGAATCCCTCTTCAACAGACTGACCGTAGACGTGCAGTTGGGGCAGGTGTTCGACCGCGAAAGACCAACGGGCGGTGTCGTGGTTGACACCACCGGGCAAAATGGGGTGAAGCTGGTACAACTGGCTGATGATGATCTGCCACAGGTACGTGCCCAACTGCCCGGCGTCCGGATCGTACCGGAGGTCTTCTACTATCGCCAATGGCAACGCGAAGCCATCCGACAGCCCTTTCGGACCATGCAGGGACAACCTAAAATTGGCGTGCGGATCAAACTCACGGAAGCCAAGACAGGTAAACCGGTGGCAGGCGTTACGGTGGTGGCGTTTACCAATTTTGAGCAGCGACAGGGGGAACAGGGCACATCGAATGCGCAGGGGGTCGTATCGTTCAAGACTATTGGCGGCCAGCGCATCGAGCAATTGTTCGGGTATCCGCAACATGGCTACTGGAGCTTGTGGCGGAAAAATCTGACGCTAACCAACGACCAGGTATTGCAACTGCAACCGTTAAAACTCGATTATACCGATGCCAAACAGTTTTTCTACCCGTCGGCGCAGACCGACCTGATGGCCGGTACTGGTATAAGGGTGGGGGTGATTGATACGGGCGCCGGCCCACACCCTGATCTGGTCATTGCGGGAGGACGCTGTACCGTTACAGGCGAAGATCCTGCTGACTTTGCCGATGTAGATGAACATGGCACGCATGTATCCGGCATCGTAGCCGCACGGGGTACGTCGCCAACCGGTGTGCGGGGGGCAGCGCCCGGCGCCGAGCTCAGGGCTTACCGGGTATTTGGTAAGAACGCGGAGGGCGCTTCTAATTTTGCCATTGTAAAAGCCATCGAACAGGCCGTCGCTGACGGCTGTGACCTGATCAACATGAGCCTCGGTGGTGGTACACCCGATGATGCGACCAAGGATGCCATCACTTTTGCGCGTGATAATGGCACGATCTGTTTTGTGGCAACAGGGAACGACGACCGCTCACCGGTTAGCTTTCCGGCTTCTTTTTCGCTCTCATTGGCTGTGGGGGCAATGGGGCGCAAAGGCACGGTGCCGGCCAACACCACCGATGCACCCTATGCCGTGGCACCATTCGGCACCGACAAAAAGAACTTTGTGGCGGGCTTTTCCAACATTGGCCCGGAAGTAGACTTTATCGCGCCGGGTGTGGGTATTATCTCGTCGGTACCGGGAGGCTATGCCCCCCTGAGTGGTACCTCGATGGCCTGTCCGCTGGCAACGGGTGTAGCTGCCCGTTTGCTGGCCACTCAACCCAATATACTGGCTATGCCGCGAACCGCCGCCCGGACCCAGGCAATGATCACATTCCTGCAAACGAAGGTGAAAAGCATGGGATTCGGTGCTACGTTCGAAGGTACAGGGCAACTTTTCCGTTAAGCAGATGGCCAGGTACGTGCTGCACGCAACCCACCCGGAGGGACCCACTGCCGATGAGCTCGAACTGATTGGCAACCAGGCGACTATTCTTGACAAAAGCCGCCGGGCATTGTTGGTTGACGTGGAAGAAAGCGCCGCCGCCCAACTGGCTGAAAAGCTGCCTGGGTGGTCGGTTCAGCCTGAAAACAGGGTGCCGATTCCCGACACAAAACGGCGGATTAAGTAAGTTCACAACCCATGTTACCTGGTTTGATTGCGTAGAAATAATCGAGTAAAAATCGTTGATCTGCTTCTGGATTGACCGGATAAGTTGTACTTTTCTGGTCAATCAACCGTAACGCACTGACTACGATGTTTACTCGATTACTGCTGCTCGTTGGCCTGACGCTATCGCTGACCAGTTGTATGGATCCCTTTCCCCGGACCGGAGGGGGAGGGTCAACTGGTGGTTCTACGGATGGGCGCGGCACCAATGGAACTGGGGATGATACCTACGGACAGTCGTCGCCCATGGGGCCGTCTACATCAGCCGATCCGCTCGTTCATGTCGACAACATACAATTAACGCGCAACTACACGATTCTGTATCTGACTTACACGCAGAAAGGGCAACGACAGGTTGATAATACAGGAAGGGTAGTACCGAATGGCTTTATCGCGTTTGACTCGCGAGGGCAGCTAGTGGCCGCTAACGGGGCACGCGTATTTAAATTTATTAAAGCCGACAATATTCCGATCAGGCCAGCGCAACTGAACACATACGCAGGTCAGCAGTATTCGTTCGCCGTCTATTTCGAGCCATTGGACAAAGGGCTTGAGCATTTCGATTTATTCGAATGTAACGATTATGATCACCTGGTCTGCTGGAATATCTACAACCTGTACGTTCGCAACCCGGCCGATCCGGTTATGACGCCCCCGGTGCAGACTCAACCAGCCCCCATGCCAGGTAATCCCAGTCGACTACCTGGCGAAACCCCGATGCCGGCCCCGGCGCCGACCACTCCGAAGCCGACAGAGCCACCGGCCGTTCAGCTGGTTTTTGTGTCAGGTATTGTGAGCAGTTCACTGACGAATAAGCCGGTTACAGCCACCATCGATTACCAGCTGTCGAACAAAAGCACGCCCCTTGATTCGGTGCAGAGCTTTTCGGCCGATGGGCTGTACCGCATGTATTTGAACCGGGGTCAGGTATATACCTACGTTGCGTCGGCTAAAGGGTATTTGCCCACCAGTGGCACACTGGACCTGACCAAGGCCACCAACAACCAGAAGATCACCAGGCATATCGTGCTGAAACCACTGTCTGTGGGTACCAAAATCACCTTGCAGAATATCTATTTCGCCATGTCGAAAGCCGACCTGTTGCCCGCTTCGTTTGCCGAACTGGATAAGCTGGTGACGATGATGGATGACAACCCACAGATGCGCATCAGGCTGGAAGGCCACACGGATATCGTTGGCGATAAAGCGGCTAACCTGCAGTTGTCCCGCGACCGAGTGCTGGCCTGCCAGAGCTATCTGGTCAGAAAAGGTATCGATGTGGTCCGAATCGAGACAATAGGCTACGGGGACACCCGACCCATTCTGACCAAAGGCACAGACGAGGACCGGAAAGTGAACCGCCGGGTCGAGTTTTCTATCCTGGCACTTTGACCGGTATCTATGACCAGTCAGCAACGGTGCTTAGGGACACCCAGCCAAGGGCGTCGGGCGTCAGCCATCGCTCATTGGTCAACGTACCTGCGTATCGAAAGCTCCGGTAAGTACCTGTCCGTTTCGTTTTACCTGTACCCATATGCGGTAGGTACCTGCCTTCGGAAAAGCATAGGGAAATGCCACCATATTGTTGGTAGTTTGCGCATGATTCATTCCCGACATCCCGGCGTACTGAACCGGAACTGACTGGCCCTTGCTGGAAGCCAGGTACGTGTCGACGCTGTCGCGAAAACGGGCGCTATTCAGTTGAGGTACCGTCCGCGCCGTATCGGCAATACGCTTCACCAGCATTTCCTCCGACGCCATTGAATACGTACCTACTGGATGCAGATGGATATACACCGAACCGTCGGAGCGAAGAATGGCCGCGTGTCCGCTCATACCCAGATAGGGTTCCAGCTTCGTTGCTTTCCCCGCCGGATCAGCCACCGCAAATTTCAGCGAGTAGAGTTGGCCCGCGTCAAGCACAGGCGACGGTTTGTCTGTCCAGATCATCGTTGATCCGTCGGCAAGGCGGGTGCTCGCGGCCGGTTTACCGCAAGCCGCCATGTCGCTGTCAAGCGTCAACGTACCTGCATCGGTCTGTTTACTACCGATCGGCTGGGCCAGCAGATAGCTATCGTCCGGGTCCACGGTACGGGCCGCTGCCACCGCTGGGGATACTTTAACCGACGGGATATTGACCGTGTCGGTGAGCGTTTCGGCATAACCGGAACGGTAGACGACATCGGTAAATAACAGATACTGGCCACCGGGCAAATTGGGGAGTTTCGTGTCAAAATGAAGTGAATCGCGCCGGGTAGGGTGGAGGTGCGCAAAGGCATCCATCCCCGGAATCCTGACCAGAAACGTATGCATCAGTTTGCCATGATCAAGCACCATCAGGTTAAAGTCGCGTCGCCGCCGACGGTTGTTGGCAAAGCCGGTGGTGTCGGGCTGCATGGTCAAGACTACCTGCCCATTTACCGGGCGGGCCGAGCTGATAAGTGGCGGTGCCTTGTAGAGTTGATAGGTACGGTATTCGTCGGCCCAGCTGTTCCACCACATCCGGCCGCCCGTTAGCACCAGGACCAGCACCGCCCCACCCACCGCCATGCCGACCAGTCGCCGTCGCTGGAACGAGTTGCCTTTTTCAGCGCCTGCTACCAATACGCCATCGGCATTGCTGGCCCCAATGATCGTGATCAGCATAATGAGCAGCAGCAGACCCATCACAGCGAGGCCGGCACCTGTGCCGGCGGGCATGTCGCGCGTTGCTGTTGAGGTAGCCAGCACGGGCACGACCACCGTCTCGTTGCCGTCGGGCCCATTCAGGGTCAATTGAATACTCGTCGACCCCGACTCCATAAGCCAGATCGACCCGTCGAAACGGTTGTTGCCTGCTGACGTGAGCGGGTCGGCTTCGGGCGCCCCTTCATCGCCCTCAAAGAAATAGACTGGCCGTCCCTGAATACTGACAGGATTTCCTTTTTCGACGAAAACCGTAACCTGGGCTGTACCCGGGACCACATCGGGCGGTTGAATACTGACCAGCAGCTGATACTTACCAACCTGCTTCTGAACAATCACGCCTGCGCTGCCGATGTGGGCAGTAGCAATAAACGGATAAACGATCAGCAAAAAGCAGGCGAAAAGAGCGGAAAGACGTTTCATGAAAGGTGATAAAAGACTGGGCGATGGAAGGAGATGTAATGGTCTTGACGGGCGGACTTACCGAACAATACGGCGCATCCAATTACCCCAATACAGACCAATGCGGGCCGAGACAATGGCAATCAAAACGGCCTTGCCGAAACCCAGCGCAAACTGAACAGCCGATTGGGTGTACCAGGGGGCGAACTTGAACCGATATTCCCAGGTTGGGTCGGCCCCATACGGCCACGAGTCGCTCATAAAGAACCAGTTACGGGCATAAACCGACTCCTGCAAAAAGCCGCCGAAGGGCCATTGAACAGCCAGAAAGACCAGCATGAATAACGTACCTGCCAGTGCCGCCAGCAGCCAGTCGTTGAGCGGTTTACTGGCCCGCCCAGCCGAAAATTTAGTCAGGATCAGATCGAGCACGAAACCGGGCACAACCAGTAGAAGCGGAAAGTTGAAGGCCTGGTAATGTGTGATCGGATTGGCGACCGGCCCAAGTTTTGGAACGGCCGGGAACAGAGGAAGAATCCAGCTTGGGGCAGCAATGGCCAGCATATAAACTGCCGTAACCGCCGTGACCGGATACCGGGTAGACGCCCTGCCGGCCCCCGCCCGCCCCAGCGCCATCAGGAGAAACGGAAAAGCGATGGCTGCGGTAACGTAGAACGAGGAATTATGCGATGCATTCGGCCCCATACTCTCCGAGAGCAGAACGAACAGCACGCTGAGAAAGAAAGCCCCCGACAGAATAAACAACAGCCGGATTCGAGCCGCCTGCCGTGGGTTTGATGCCACTGCTGTCTGGTTCTGTAGCGACAACACCGCTACGATGGCGCCAAACTGTACCATCATCATCCCGACCAACAGAATGGTGTGGGGAGGCGTTAGAATCTGGACATCGAGGCCAAACGTGTTATGCCACCAGTCATCGAACGGGGCGGAGGTAAGCATGGCCAGCGCACCCCAGACGCAATACATCGCACCGAGTGACCCGTAAAAAACACCCCAGAATTTAACCGACTTGGCGCGGTCGGGATGATTTTTCTGAAGGGTAATGGCGAGGATCTGATAACCAGAAAACAGGCCTGATACCAGCGCGCCGACATACATAACGACGTGCGGTGCCGAAAACAGCCCGTCCCGCCCGATGCTCATGTGCCACATGATGTCCCAGAGCAGGCCCATGATAATACAGAAGGAGGCGAAAACGACAGCGTAAGAATAGGTCGGTAAACCCAGTCGCCAGTCGGTGCTGGACGAATCAGAAACGGAGAAGGGAGAAGCGGAGGGGGAGAGAGCCGATTGCATAGTGGTATCAGTGGTATCTGCCTGAGAAGCAATACCTCAAAGATGCAAAAAACGTCCTTTCCGCACAGGAAAATTGGATAAATGGTCGATGATTTTTAACGAATTGGTAGCTGGGTTCCAGACGGGAACGTACCTGCACCTGCATAACGTAAACGGCTATTTCGACCAAAAGCCCTTCGCCATAAGGTACGGAATGAGTAGCCACAGCAGGCCTTTGATCAGAAAGAAGAAAAAACCTGCCCAGCCGAGGCGCTTGAACCACAGTCGAAATTTATTGTCGGTGACGCTCATGCCGAAGAAACGGGTTTTGTGTCTGTCAGGTTCGTTCAACGCTCAGCCTGGTTGGTAGCCAGGCACCATTTGATGACGAGCATAGGTTTATGCGGCCTGAAAAAACGGATGAGAAGGCCAATCCTGGCTTTCTCATCCGTTTTAGTCCGATCTGGTAACGTACCTGGCTAGGTTTTTTGCTTCTTTTTCTTGGCCGCCGGAAAAAGAATATTGTTCAGAATGAGTCGGTAGCCGGCCGAATTAGGGTGTAGGTTCAGGTCAGTGGGTTCTTCGCCGATTTCGTGCCGGTAATCTTCAGGGTCGTGCCCACCGTAGAACGTGAAAAAGCCTTTGCCGTAGGGCGCGTGAATGTAACGCGCTTCGCCAACCGACCGGTTTTCTGCCAGAATGTCGACCTGCGGTTTGATGTATGCTTTTTTAAAGGCGGTTGTCTGGCCCATAAATCCCTTGATCGTAGCCTGATGGTTCTGCGTCAGCATGGTTGGAATCGGGTTCCACTTGGCGGAAAACTGGAAGAGGGTGAAGTAATCGTTATGCTCGCTCAGGCCGCGTTCTTCGGGCTGATTGTCGATGTTCGAGAATTCGATCATGTACGGATTCGTATAGACCTGAAAATCTTTGAACGCCATAGTCTGGCTAAAATCCAGCTTGTTGTTGCACTGCGGGTCAAATGAATCACCATCGTAGAACGCATCGACGATGTCGGTGTTCTGAGCTGCCAGCGCGATGTCATACGTATCGGTAGCGTTACACATGGCAAACATATAGCCGCCACCCAGGGCGAAATCGCGAATTTTCTTTACCACAGCCAGCTTCATCTGGGGCACTTTGGTGTAGCCGAATTTCTGCGTGATCAATTCGGCTTCGCGCCGCTGGGCAATGTACCAGGGCTGATCTTTCATATGGAAAAACTTGCCGAATTGGCCCGTAAAGTCCTCATGGTGAAGGTGCAGCCAGTCGTATTCCGGGAGTTTTCCGTTTAGCACTTCTTCATCAAAAACCACATCATACGGAATTTCCGCGTAGGTCATCACCATCGTGACGGCATCATCCCAGGGCTGTTTGGTCTTGGGCGAATACACCGCTACTTTGGGCGCTTTCTGGAGCTTTACGGCATCCATGTTGGCGTTGGGTGAAGCAATCTCCGCCAGAATGTTGGCCGCATCGGCGTCCGAAATGACTTCGTAGGTAACCCCCCGAATCAACATTTCGTTGGTGAAAGCGGCCGACTGAGGGAGCAGGAAAGCCCCGCCTCTGTAGTTCAGCAGCCAGTCGATCTCGGTCTCGTGGGTCTTCAGCACCCAATACGCAATTCCGTAGGCTTTCAGGTGGTTTTTCTGTGCCTCATCCATCGGCACCAGGATCCTGGAAGCTAACGCCGACGACACCACACCCGGCAGGGTCAGCAGAAATAGGATAAACGGTAAGAGCAGGCGTCTCATTGGCAGATTGTCGAGGGTGTCAAGTTGTAGCTTTGTAACGAATATACGTAGATAATTAGTGAATGAGTGGATACGCGCCTGAGTGAAAGTTAGGATTAGTAACCGTATCCGTTTATCAGCCATCCATTCGCTCGTTTCCTCATTCATTAAGTCACTCATTCTAATATGAACATCATTGAAAATATTCGGGAAGGTATTCGCTCCATTCTGAGTAATCGCCTTCGTACTATTCTTACTGCGCTCATTATCGCTATTGGTATCACGTCACTGGTGGGAACACTCACCGCCATTGATGGCATACAGGCGTCTCTGAACAGTAGTTTTGAAGGCCTGGGAGCCAATACGTTCAGTGTAATGGCTCGTCAGGATGTTCGTCGGTTTGGCGGTAGGGTGATCCAGAAAGATGAACCAATAGACTACCATGATGCCGTTTCCTTCCGTCGTCGCTACAAATACGGGGCCACGATCGCTCTGTCGGCTGGCGTCACGGGTGCCGGACAGGTGAAATACGGCTCAACAAAAACGAATCCCAACGTACAGGTTGTCGGTATCGACGATGCATACCTGACGGTGAAAAACTACAAACTGTCAACAGGTCGTGCCATCAATGCCAATGACCTCAATAACTCATTAAACGTTGCATTGATTGGCGCTGAGTTAGCCAGTACCTTGTTTAAAGGAAAAATTAATCCGATCAATCAGGTCGTGCGGGTGCTGGGCGGCCAGTTCCGGGTGGTGGGCGTACTGGCCAAAAAAGGATCTTTCACGGGCGGAGGTGACGACCGGGTGCTGCTGATTCCACTCGAGAACGCCCGGCAACTGGCCGGAACGCGCCAGTTAACCTTCGACATTACGGCTTCTGTAACTGAAATCGGCGATCAGGACATGGCCGTTGGTGAAGCCATTGGCCTGATGCGCCAGATTCGACAGGATCGATTGGGCCAACCCGATTCTTTTGAGGTACAAAAAGCCGACGCGCTGGTGGATGATATTGCCGAAACGACGGGTTATCTCCGTTGGGGTGGGTTTGGCATCGGTGCTATCACGCTGCTGGGAGCAGCCATTGCCCTGATGAACATCATGCTGGTATCCGTGACGGAACGTACCCGGGAGATAGGCATCCGGAAATCCCTGGGGGCCACCCCAATGTTGATTCGGCAACAGTTTCTGATCGAAGCGATTGTCATCTGCATACTGGGTGGTCTGGGTGGTATTCTGATGAGCCTTGCCATCGGCAACCTGATTGCGATGGGGGTTAGCAGTGGGGCCGGTAAGTTCGTCGTACCCTGGCTATGGATGGGGCTAGGGCTGGTCGTCTGCGTAGCTGTAGGCTTGTTTTCCGGTATTTACCCCGCCATTCGAGCCGCCCGGCTAGATCCAATCGACGCTTTACGGTATGAATAAAAAAGCACGCAGCCAACAGGCCGGGGTTAATATGGAAGTGATTCAAGCGCGGACGCTTAACCGCGACAGCTCAAATGAATAGGCCCGATGCCCCGGCTGGTTTATCACTGATACGGTAGTTGATAAAAGCTTGATGAACAACATCGTACAGGAGTGGCAGGGGCAATAGTCGGCTTCACCCTGTGAGCACATTACAGGCAGAGTTGACTTGCCTCACGTGATTTTAGTGTGATAAGTTGCTTTTACAGGCCACAAACACTACTTTTGCCCCACGTTCAACTGAACACTACTGAGTCAAACCTGCCGGGTTGGCGGAACCGGTAGACGCGATGGTCTCAAACACCATTGTTCGCAAGGACATGCCGGTTCGAGTCCGGCACCCGGTACAACTTAAAGGCCGTAGCCTACTGTTTATCAGTAAGTTACGGCCTTTGGCTTTGTTAGCGGGGGAGAAAACGGGGGAGGAATTCAACGAAAAGTGTAGAATCTAAGAAAGGCTATACGGTTACAGGTCAATCTCATAAACTGTCAAAAATCACGTCTCCAATTCGATAAATATATATTTTATGTAACTTTGTAAACAAATGCCATTATAAATTTAGAAAACGAAAAGCGATATACATTATGGAGACTGTTGTAAAAGTGAAACCTTTTGGAGTATTTAAACTTGCAGATAATGTATTAGTTGACTTGGAAAAGGACGTAGATAATTCTACTCCCCCTGAAACTTCGATAAAAGATTATATTAAGCAAGCAAAGAAAAATGAAGACTCAATGTTTGTGGGTATAAACCCAGATACAAAGGAAATGTTCTCATTTATACCAATCATCGATGATGGTAAATTTTTTGTCTCTCTTTTTCCTGATCCAGTTCAATTGTATTATTCGTTAGCTTATTCTAATTATCAGTCCTCGATCTCAACAAGACGTAATATTACTTTACAAAGAAGTGAATCCCCTAATCCTGTAAGTTTTATAAACAGTTATCTTTATAATTGGCATGTTCAGCAAAAAATTAGTACAATAATATTTCTTCACTCTACGGTTGAGGCGTTTCTTAATTATATAATGCCCGATGGATTTATCTATAAGCAGGAGGTTGAGGGCGATAGAACAAAAAAATACTCAAAACAAATTACTGAGTATAGTAAGGAGCTGACGGAAAAATGGATTTTGTTTAAAGAGAAGCTCAATCAAGTATTCTCTCAAATAACAGGTATTGAACTGCAAAAAAATCACCAGAAAATATACGATAAAATTTTGAAAATAAATGAAATCAGGAATGATCTAATACATCTGCGCTCCTCTATGAGTGGGAATGCAAATCATTTTCAGTATGCATTTGATAAAGTAATCAATATGGAACTCAAACCGTATGTAACTGCTGTCAAAGATTTTTTGAATTTAGTCAAGCCGGATTTTATTGAATTTGAAGAGTATCATAATAATGAATCTGGTGTAAAATTTGAATTTAAAAGTTATAGCGCTTTTAAATTAGATATGTCTGTTTTCCTAAAAATACTTCAAGTAGAACAGGAGTTGATAAATTTAGAGATACCTGTGAGCGATGATAGTAACTTTCAAATTATGTTAAACTGGGTAATACAGAATTTAGATATTATGGCTAAAGATCAAATAATATATTTTCCTAAAATTGAGAAAACGAAAGAAATTATCACTATACAATTAAGGAAGCGTCAAACGTTGCGGGATATGAAATTAACCAATGTGTAAAATGCTTTAAGAGATTCTCCTCTACAAATAAGCCGCTTACTAACCCGTGAATTATTAGATAAAGCGACTATGTCGTTATATGGCCAAGAGGATTAGAATTGTCAGAGGTGTATATACGCTACCTTAACTGACTTTACAGACTTACTCACGAATCAATAAAAGACTAATTTTCCATGAAAAGAAATTTGATTGATGAGATAACTGAGCTAAAAGCGAGATCAGAATTTGGCCCTTTCTATGGATATTTTATACGCTTAGATAAGATAGAGAATGCTATGGACGTAAGCTTAACAGAGATTAATTATCTAAATGAAGAACTGTTAAAGTATATCCCCATTGCTACTATTGCTTGTTTTGAAGCTTTTTTTAGATCGGTATATTCCGAATTAATCGACTTTGGAAAACCTTTTAATGAGAATGCAATAAAATTTAATCAATCCAAAAACGTCAAATTTGATTTCGATATAATAAATGCTATTAATTCCAAATCTATAACTATCGGGGAATTTATAGCTCACATACTGCCATGTAATAGTTTCGATGATATTAATTCTAATATTACGACACTTATTGGTAGCGATTTTGTGAATGGGATTAAGAGCTTTCAAGATAAGAATCCATTTGATTTTGAAGAGGATATGTACTTTAGAAATAATAGTGGGAAAATAATAGCAGATATTAAGCGAAGTTTTGAGCTAAGACATATATTTTGCCATGAATATGGAAATGATACGTTAGTTGACGAACAAGAGATTAAAGCTTGCTTTAATAGTGCTAAACTGTTTTTAAGGCAAACTAGTAGCTTTATTTCATATCAAATGTACCCAAACGCCTTGTTTACTCAGGCAGAAATGAATCAGAACTCTTACGATGAGTTTGGTAAAATAAATGAAGAATTAATGGAATTAGTTGAAAATATTAAGAAGGCTTGTATTAAATATTCAGAAAATGGCATGAATAACAGAAAATTTAATTCAGTAATCAGCGTCTGGAAGAAATATAGAAAAAGTAAAGCTGAGTTTGATGCTTCATTCTATAAAGGTGGGTCAATTCAACCGCTAATATTCTCCAGTAGTCAATCAGAAACAACTAAGCTGATGATTGAAAATTTGAAAAATGAATTCAAAGATGAATTGAGAAAATTTGAAAATACTAAAAAATGATATGAGCTTAAATGTTTATTGTTGATCCGTAAAACCCCTACACAGGCTGGGGTTAAATACGTCAATAAAACTCTATAAGTATAGAGCTTTTGCGCTAAATTATATTTGTCGTCCAAAGCGTACTGTCTTGTTACTATATGTATGCGTTTGTGTGTAGCAGGAATGAAAAAACGTAAAATGTTGTGTCTTCGTTATTGAACCGTGTATCAGTCCGTAAAACCTTTTTACTTCCATCTGACCACTAGGCCTAGCAATAACATCAGTTACTTTGTCAGACTTTACAGAATTACTCACGGTTCAAAAAGTAATTTCTGCAAGTTAGTGTCATTACAGACTAGTCTACAGATCAATAATGATATATGAATTTTGATGAATTGAGTAACCGTATTGATAATTTGACCACGAATAGCGTGATTCTTGCTATTGTTTCATCGGTAATGGGTAGTTTCGTTCTTTACTTTTCCTATGCAATTGATAATAAAATAGGTAAGAAAATTATTCTCATAAGATACAAAGTGACTTGTGAGATACTTATTGCTATCAGTGGGATATGGTTAATACTTGTATCAACTGGGATTTCACGTTTATCAAATGAAAAAGAGCAGTTAACAAATACCATTATCGCAAAAGTGAAGAGAACTTCAGATAGCGCTAGAGCTGTTGCTGCTGTTGCTAATGCCGAAGCTAAAAAATCAATATACATTGCTGCTGCTGCAAACCTCAAGATAGAACAGTTGAAAAAGGATAATATTGACAAAGAAATATACATAGATGAATTAAGTCAGCTTGATAAAAGCGCAAATTTGGCTGCATTGTACAATCTGTCTAAGTTAGCTCGATCACCTGAAATTAGATATAGAGCATCTAATCAGTTTACTACAATGTATGGACGCGAATGGATAGATAATAAAGGTAGGCAACAGGAATATCTTAATATTTTGTCGATGCCTTTGAGTGAGCTTCTAAAGTCACAATCTATAAAAATAAAGAGTAATTCTATCAGAGAATCTAAAGCTATTATTACGGACTTATATAACAAAGCGATGTTTCCACCTAGATCGGATGCACTTTCAAATTACGATACATATTTGTACTTTTCTGTCATGAATAGACTTCTTGGCAAGAAGGTGAGAATGTTTAATTTTGATGATTTGCAATCAATATATAAGGATTATATGGCCAATCCATATACAATCAGATTGCAGTGAACACACTACGATAACGATATCAATTTTAACTAACAGCATTGTTTTGAACTGAGTCAGACGGGCCGCAATTAGGCAAATAAGAAGAGTGGAGACAATGGGGAAAAGACGTTTACAAGCAAACGCGATAAATGCACAAAAGCCACCCGTTAGAGTGGCTTTTGTGCATTTATCAACCGAAGTACATAGAGAATATGAAATTCAATGCCGATTCAGTTAGTAAACACAAATAACTGACGTGCTTAGAGGATACAGTCCAATGCCGATTCAGTTGTTTGTGTGTGGTAAACCGCTCGGTGGGGGGCTTAGTTCTAGTTTCGCGTGTAAATAGTTGTACACGGTAGCCTTGCTGATCTGCAACGCTTTAGCAATGCCAGCATACGACACCCCTTGCTGATGTAGAATACGGGCGCGGTCTGCCAATGGTTGCGGGTTAGCCTTTTCTCTCCATCGGTCTAACTGGCTATACCGCTCAATAGTCCGGGGGGAGAGGTCCAGTAGTTTGCCAATTTCTTTGCAGGTTAAGCCGTGTAGATAATACCGATAGGCGCGGGCGCGGTCGGTGTCTTCTGTTGTCGAGGTTATGGCTTGATTGTGCGTAGGTTTCATTAGGGGCTGAAAAATGTAAGGTGAATACAAGGCAATTCAAAAAAGTAGGGCTGTAGTAGGTGCGTAGTACGCAATACGGCTTTTAGCGTAGTTCGGTAGGTTGATACTAATACACGAAAAATAGTACCCCACCTCTGTAGAAATTGCCGCTTTGTCACATATTCCGGCATTTTAAGGGATTGAAACAGGCCAAAAACACCCGAAGTAAGCCGTTTTGAGGTGGGTACATTGCCAGCGGGGGCGGGGGACGTGTTCGGGTAGGGCGATTTTGATACACCGGGCAAATAGCTTGGATTAGGCTTACATTTTTGGGGTCAAACCGTCTCTTTTGCTGACAGTGGCCGGGGTGCGTAGTTCTCTGAACAGTCGAGGCTTTTAAATGGAATATAAACGCCGTTTAAATCAACCTCAACGGGCGGCGCGTTCTGGCTGGTCAGGTCTGCCAGTAGGGCGCGGGCATCGGGGCCGGTTAAGTTCTCCGGGGTTGCACTTCGACAGTGGGCGTAACAGTCCCGGCCACTGTGATCGGCGGTAAGGCAAGCGGGCAAAATAAAAATAGACTCTACTTTGTCGAGGTCAGCACGGCTTACGCTTACCTCTGAACTGTGGAGGGTATCCGTGTAGGTTTCTCCATCTACGCTGTAGGTGATCCGTAGAAACTGGTTTCGTTGTTGGGCTTTCATTATCTGGTTTCGTTTGGTGCGTCGCTGGTTTGAATCCCGGTTGCGACACGTCCGGGCGGCTTTTGGGCCGTTGTACTTTTCCGAGCAAAAAAAAGAATAAGCTTTCTGGTTAGTTAGTGGCTTGCCACATGAGACACAAAGCCTTACGGGCGTTCCCTTCGGGTTATCTATATCTTTCTCTTTTTCTTCTTTTCTCAGAGTGTCACTAGCTACGTTTTCCCCAAGACAATCAAGCGGGGAAAACGTAGCTTTTTCGTGTGCTTCACTGACTCCTGATTTGGGGGTAACGGCGGGCCGTTGGGCGGCTCCATCGGTCAGTATTTGCCACTCATTGGCTACTCGCTTTTGCAGGTCACTGGCATAATCAAAGGCGTTGCATTTTTTCAAGATACGGGCTATCCGTTGGCGGTAGTCTTGCCGCTGATAGGGTTTGATTTCCTCATGCTCCCACGTGTCCGAGTCTCTGAAACGCCTAAAGTCTGCCTGTTCCCGGTCGGTTAGTTGGTCGAGCCGAGCCGATGTGTCGAGAAACATCGTATCAGCCAGAGCTGATAATAGCACCTCAACCAGTGGCCCAACGTTGGCGGGGTTGGTCAGGTCTGCCAACGTTCGCACGTTGTACCGATGCAGGGGCCGCATCTTCTTAAATTTCATCTCCACCCGTAGCAGATTGGCGGCTGGGTTGCCGGTCTGCTTTCCCTTGTCATAGAGCTTAACCACGTACTCACAGAACCCTGCAACTTTGCCGATACCGGGGCGTGAGTCCGGTTCTTGTGTATGCACAAAGGGACGGTGCCGACAGGCAGAAGCGGCACGAATAACCCTCTGTGGTGAATAGGGCAAATGCAGGTTTACACCTATTTCAAGATTCTCTAATGTGGCCGTACTAGCATCAATGCCAAACTTGTTTTCTAAATCCAGTATGGCGGCTTGCAGGTCTGCCAGCGTAAAGCGGTTGGCGTTGCTGTGGTTGGCATTATGGTATTTGTGCAATGAGCCGGATACCATACACCGAGACAGGCCACCTACTGAGGGCGTAACGGTAAACGTCAGGTCGTTGTACTTAGCCGATTGGCCTGATACTTCACCCGTCTTGCCGTTGCTAGTTATGGTGAACCCGTCGCTAGCTAATGCCGGAGCGTTTAGCCAGTTGGCAGGGTCTTGATTCCGACAAAACGATTTAAAGCCATCTAGCACGCAAAAAGGGCCGAGTTGAGACAGGGTAAGGAAATAACCCTATCGTTGAACAGTGAAGAATTTAAACGGTATTTAAACGGGTATTCAGTTCGGGGCCAATGTCAGGTAGACAGAGAGGGATAGAAAACACACCAAACCGGGCGGAAATTGGCCGGGGCCACTAACTTTGCGGTTCAATCTGCCAAACAGCAGTTTTGAACATACAGTAATGTAGAAAGCCTACCGGGTACGTACCTAGTAGGCTTTTTTGTTAGCGACCATCGGGGAATATTACAGACAATAGCTGACCTAAAGCGGCTTCAAGGCTCTGACGAATCCGGGCCAATTGTTGCGCCGGGAGAGGGGCCGGGCCGGTTTGATTCATCAAATGCCAGCCTATACCCTTTGCATCCAATATGTACCCATCGACACTGAAAACGGCGGGGTGCAAGTAGTGTGTATGGTTGTCGAGTCGGTAGGCTTCAAGCACTCCGAGCAAACCCGCTAAATCCTCAATGTCCGCTGAAACCTCCACTACGGCCAACTCATCCAAAGCGCGTTCAATAGTATAACGGCGGTCTGTTAGTTGGGCATAGTTGGCCGGGGGAGGCGGGGCCGTTTGCTGATCGTAGGTAGTAGGCAGTGGGCAAGCCATGCCAGGAGCTACCCGTAGCTTAGCTGCCTTTAATTGCAGGTCACGACAGACCGAAATTATTGGGCTATCCATTGGCTTTTACCTTTTTGCCAGTGGCTTTAACTGTTAGTGCCTCAATAACCTCACTCTCAATATATCGTACCTGATTACCGATACGATATGATTTAAGAATTCCCGCCTTAGTCCATGACCACACACTAACGGTACTAACTTTCAGCTTTTCGGCTACTTCTTTCTGAGTTAGGAAAACGGTTTGTGTTGGTGGAGCAATCTTGCCTTGAATGGCATTTAGGGCGGTTTCCATGCCCTCAAAGAACTTATTGATGCGTGAATTAGTCTGTAAAGAAACCTACCTCCTTCTTGCGAAAGAAAGCAGTAATGAGTTTGGGATTAGCTCGCAACTGAGCTAACAGATCAATCACCGATTTAGCCAATTGCGAT
>NZ_JBGGWE010000009.1:0-281406 GCF_041321095.1 Fibrella arboris
CGTCGCGTAGCGACCTAACACTTCATCATGTGGTTAGGTCGCTACGCGACGGAATCAAACGTAGGCAGCTCAATCTTCTACAAACATTAGGTCGCTACGCGACGGAATCAAACGTAGGCAGCTCAATCTTCTACAGACGTTAGGTCGCTACGCGACGGAATCAAATGTAGGCAGCTCAATTTTCTACAAACATTAGGTCGCTACGCGACGAGTTGCCTAGGCGACGTTGCGGCTAGGCGACGAAAATGCCTATAACGAAGCATTTAACTACAGCTATTAGGTCCGGTCCGCCGGTGTGGCTACGCGACGAAATTACGTATAGCGAAGACGTTTAAGGTTCGGTCCGCCCCCTTCGCTACGCGACGGCTAACGCAAATGGCTTCTAAAACTTTTGAGCAGCGTGGGTGATCTTACCCATACCTATCGTAAAAAGCCTGTCTGCCCAGCGCCGACGGGCTTTTCTGTTTTTACTGATCTGTTTGGTTGCCGGTCCTGTTTACGTATCAGCAAATTCCTTTGGCGACGTACCTGTGAATTTTTTGAACGCCCGGTTGAAGGTCGCTTTTGAGTTAAAGCCACAGTCGAGTGCGAGGCCCAGGAAACTCAGGTGCGCATTGGCGGGGTCACGTACCTGTCGTTTGAACTCATCGACCCGGTACTCGTTCACAAAATCATTGAAGTTCTTGCCCGCCCCCGCGTTGATCACCTGCGAGAGCAGCACCGGGTTAGTGTGCATTCGCCGCGCCAGATCGGGCAGGGCCAAATCGGGCTCCAAATACGGCTTCTCACTCTCCATGAAACTCAATAAGGTCGAGAGACGCTCGGGCAAGTCGGGTAGCAGAACAGCCACTTTTGCCTGATCAGCCGATAACGCAGCTACGGTTGGCTGACGGTTGGGCACTGCACTTTTCCCTGCGAGTAGTTCTAAACCGTGGCTTTCCGGCATAACAGCCTCACTACTAGTCACCTCAGGTTTGAATACTAATTTTCGGGCCAGTTGGGTCTGGGCATAGCCTTCAATGCTCACATAGTAGATCAGCACCACTGCTGCCAGGTTTCCCCACCAATCCTGCCAGAAAGAAAGGTCGAGCCAGATGTCGAAAAGCGTTACGATCAGGTTAATCGTAGCTGTGACAATAAGAGCGATCAGGAAGTTGCGGTACCAGCGGAAACTGATGGTGTCGGTTTCTGAAAACTGGTGCTTGATCCACTGCCGATAGCCCCGGTACAGTTGAAACGATAAGTACAGATAAACGTATTGCTGTACAAGCAGCACCACAAATTCGATGTTACCGATCTGAAGCGGGTTATGCACGTTGGTTTCCCACTGTTGCACAAACGCCGGTCCCTGGGCAAACACAGTGATATGGTATACCCAGTGACTAATAAACGGCAGGGCATGCCAGCCATCGCGGAGCCGAAACCGAAAAGTGGAGTCGAACTGACTTTTGAGGTAGAAATAAACAAGCGGCCCCAGCAAATAGCCTAAATCGCGGGGAAAAAACTCTAACTGCCGCCACAATATCTCGATGCCACCGAAACCGAGCATATACACCCAAATCTCGAAGCAAAGGGCCACCAGCACGCCACCAAGCAGTTTATCCGACAGCCTCTCTTCCCGATAGCCCCTGATCCACAGAAGAATAGCATAGACCCAACCCTGTATGAAGCCAAACAGTAAGGGAGTTGAATAGGCAGAGAAGTAAAACGTCATGGAGGTTGCAGGTATGGGCAGGAAAAGAAATGACTAAACTAATCGAGATCGACCACTCGGCCAGCATCTTCTTTTTTCACCACCAGAAAAGGCTTTCCAGTGTCGATGCGCTTTCCGCTCATCACCACATCGACCTGCTCGCTGTTAGCCAGATAGAGTTTGGTACCGACCGGAAACGAGCATGTTCTATTGCCTTTTATACCGAGCATAAAACCAGAGGTTCCGTTGCCTGTAGCGCCGGGCTCATAACTGATCAGCGTGATTTTCCGGGGAATCAGGCTCGTGCTGTGGAGCACAAACGTGACCTTATTCGCGGTTGCGTCGGCCGCTGGTCTATCAGCCCGCGTGTTATCGGCAGTGGCGTCGCCCGTCGGCAGGGTTTTACCCGCGTCGGCCGCTGTCACGGTCAGGATCAACCCCTTGGTTGTTTCGCCATCGTTACTGAAATAGAGCTTCGACCCTACCGGCCAATTACAGGGAACGGTCTCGCGCTTGTTCATCGTGAACCCATAGGCAATGCCCGGCCCTTCGACCCGGAACATACGGTGGTAACCAAGCGTGTTTTTGAGCATAAACGTAACCCGGTCGGCCTTGCCTGCTACGGATACGGTGGCTGCCGTAGCAGGTACGTTAGCCGTTTGGGCAGCGGCAGGTTTGGCCGTGCCAGCTACGAGACAAGTAATGAGGGAGAGAGCAATGAGCGATTTCATGGTGATTGTGATTATGATTATGTACTGACTTTATTTTCCGTTGGTATATCCCATACTGAGATTAAGGTCTCCTTTCAATACCAGAGATAACTCAGCTGATTGGTCCGGTGATACGTTGACAAATACAGCCGAAGACTGGGCATCGAACGTCAAGGACCGACTGTCACCAGGTTTCAATTCGCCTAGTGCTAGTTGTTTCCCGTCGGCTTGCCGCTGGTTAACCAATACGGCAACAGAACCAATGTTTTTGACCTGTGCCGAGAAAGGACCGTGACTGTTATCGCCCAGATTAAATTCCTTGCTGGCAGGAATAGTTGTGACAGACGTAACGCGATTAGCGAAACGAGCTGACTGGCAATCGGTGAGCAACGGGATTAGTGCCAGAGCAGCGAATAGTGTTTTCATGGTGATTGTGTTTATGCAATTGACTGGATCAAAGGTGGTGGGTGAGTGGCCCTCACTTCGCCTCAAAAAGAAAATGAGACGGCTCAGATTATAACCTGGGCCTTTCTGTCCCGTTTATCGGCTCCTTTTTGGCAATAAGATTAACTGTCTTGCCAGCATCCTCAGGCTTCACGACAAGCAGCGGTTTGCCGGGTACGTCGAGGCCACGCATCGAGGCGTTGATCTCTTCCTGATTCACCTGCGACAGCAACGTACCTGGTACCAATTCGACTTTGTAAGTCTGCCCCGGTGCCAGGTACGTCGTGAAGACGTTGAACGGCTCGCCAGCACGTTTCTCCAAAAATTTGACGTGTTTGGGTAAGAGGCCGTTGTTTTTGAGCGTGATCGTCACGCGTTGAAGCTGTTGAGCAGCCACGCTGGCTGGCAGCAGCAGGCTCAGGCAAATGAGCAAGCGAAGCGTTTTCATGGGCGCAGGTGGTTTAGTATCCTGATAATCAAGCCAAATTCTAAGAATCCTGGTTACAGATTACCCTTGGTCTTGATGCGCTCGGCACCGGTGTTGTCTTTGCGTTCGCGGGCACCTTTCACCTCGTTATTGCCGAAGCGGTAGCTGAACCGGATAGTGGCGCGGCGGCTTTCCCATTTGCGGTAAATGTCGAACCGGGCACCACCGGCAAACTCGCCCGCCTGTGTCCAGCGCATGGTGTTCAGCAGGTCATCGATGCCGAAGCTGACCCGGCCGCGACCATCCATCACTTTCTTCTGAACGCTCAGGTTCAGGGCCCCCAACCCGCCAATCTGGTAGATCGTCTGCCGGGTAGGTGCATTCCAGAACCCCGATACCTGCGCCTCCCAGACTTTCGACAGCGTAAACGAGTGTTGCATATAGCCTTCGAAGGCAAACGCCCGCTGATCGACATCCTGATTTGTTGCGATTGCCCCCTGATAACGAGTCCAGGTGGCGCCGGCGTAGAGGTAGGCGTTCCACCATTTTTTGATAGCGAAAGGCGAGTTTATCGACAGGTTCAACACAGTTGCCTTACCCACGTTGTCCACGGTCTGGTAGGCAGTCAGCCCGTCCTGCCGGATCACGTCGGTCGAAAAATCGCTGGTTGAACTATAGGCGATCTTCAGCGTCGTCGCCCATTTATAGGTGTAGCTCAGCTCCGCATTCTGTGTGTACGAAGGCCGCAGAAACGGATTCCCGCGCTGACTGGTGTAGGGGTCTATCTGGTACACGAACGGGTTCATGTCCTGGTAATTGGGCCGACCAATCCGCCGACCGTAGTTCACCGATAGCTGCCCGTTTTTCGATACCTGATACTGTACATAAGCCGTTGGGAACAGGTTCAGGTACGTGGTGTCAGGACGGTTGATGGTGCGCTTGAGCAAATCGGTTGACCGGCCGTTTACCAGCGAGTTTTCGGCTCGTAATCCGGCCTGCATAGTCAGTTTGCCCGTTTTTCGGTTCAACGACGCATAGGCCGCCGTCACAATTTCGCGGTACGTGAAGCGGTTGGTTCGGTTTACGTCAGCCCGGTTTTCAACGCCCGTAAACGCCAGCAGATCGTTGTCGGTATCTACGTCGGTATGTTTAAAGCCCGTTTCCATCGTTACCGAAGCGTCGGACCGGTGGCGGCTCTTCCATTCTTTTGTCAGATCGGCTCTGAACGTCAGGATCGTGATGTCGGTGGTGGCGTCGAACCGATTCTGGCGGTTGAACAGGGGCTGCCCCTCAGCGCCCGTGTACTCGCTGGTGATGCGGCTGGGTGCGGTGTTGCCAAATCGGGTATAATCGGCGTCGACGTACAGGGTCAGGCCCAGCGTGTCGGCATACTGATAATTGAGCGCCGCGTTGATCCGGTTATTCTGACTGGGACTATCGACGCGGTTGGTCAAACTCGAATCGGGCGTGGTGCGTTTACCGAAGATATCGGTAGTAGTGTAGGTACCAAACTGGTTCGATGCCGCATTACCCGCCACGATCAGGCCAAGGGTATGGCGGGTGCCGACGGTATAGTCGGCACCCGCTTTGTAGACGACCGCCCGTGTTCCGTCGGCATCGAACCCGCGTTGCAGAAACTGCGCCCCCGCCAGATACCGGTTGATGCGTACGTTGGTGTTCTGGAAATTATCGCTTCCCGACAGGTTACCAAACAGGTTCAGGCGTTTGGCGCGGTAGTTCAGGTCAACGGCGGCATTGGCGCGGTAATGGTCACTTTGGCCATAGCCCGCCGAGGCGTTACCGTTCAGCCCCAGGCTTTTATCGCGCCGGAATTTGATGTTGATGACCCCCGCCCCACCCTGGGCATCGTACCGCGCCGAAGGATTCGAGATCAGTTCAACCGTAGCGATGTTGGACGCCGGCGTTGCCCGAAGCAGGTTGGCGAGGTCGGCCGCCGAGAGGTTGGTTGGTTTTCCGTCGATGAACACGTTCACGCCCTGTTTACCTGCCATGCGCACATTATCGTTCGGGTCGATCACCACACCAGGCGCCTGCTGGAGCATTTCGTAGGCTGTTTTTCCCTGCGCCGTAGCGTTATCCGCCACGTTCAGGACCGTCTTATCGGCCCGCTGTTCGACGTACGGTCTGCCGGCCCGCACCGTCACCGCCGCCAGGGTGTTGGTTGATGCTTGTAGCTGGATGGGATCCAGGTACGTTGCCTGCCCCGCCTGCACCCGCACTTCTTTACTGGTGGCGTTATTCATGCCCACAAACGAAGCCTGGACCCGGTAGGCCCCCGCAGGTACGTTGCTGAACGTGAAGCGCCCCGCCTCATCGGCCACGGTACCTTTCACGAAGGTGGAGTCAGGTGCACGCAATAGTTTCAGCGCAGCAAACGGGGCGGGGCTATTCCCGGCGTTTTGAACAGAACCCGTAATGGACTGGGCCGTAGCCACACCCAGTACGATGCATAAAAGAAAAGCGGAGTAGAGTAAACGGGCCATTGGTCGGATCACCAGCGGCACCTTGTTCGACGTTGACCAGTTGATGCGCTGAATGATGGACCAAAGGTGGCCGGTGCCCCTCCCCCGCTCGCCTCATCATTAATTTGAGACGGCTCAAATCATAAGTTGAGCCATAAAATGGGCAAATACGCTGTTCTAACCCGTTTTATGGCTCAAACTAGTTCTTATCGAATTTAATTATAACGCTTTTGTCATCCCGACGGAAGGATCGTGGCGTTCCTTCTAATAGCGCCTGACCCTTCCAGAAAGAACGCCACGATCCTTCCTTCCGTCGGGATGACAAAAGCGCTGCCTGCTAACGTCTAATTTCTATTTTGAAAGCGTGCTAGTGTCACTTCAAGTCACGAAAAAGGGCAAACCAAAGTCCGCCCTTTACGTTATTACCAGTGTATAGCGGCCTACTAATCGATCAAAATTCCTTACGATCTGTTTGCATCAGTTGCTGTAGCGTTTCCAGATTCAGTTGCTGGTCAAAAATGGCCTTTACGGGAATACGAAATCCTGGTACGGTCAGGGCGTCAAGCGTATCGCCAACAAACAGAGTAGCCGCCGAAGCAAAGGCCATCGTGGCCTCATCTAGCTGATATTGTTCCAGCGATTCACGTACCGGGTCAATGATCCAGTATTCGCGAACGCCGTGCGCGGCATAATCCTCAAATTTTATTCCCCGATCCCGGCTGGTCGTACTCCTTGACAAAATTTCGACGATCAGGTCGGGCGCCGGATGCACCATTGTTTCGTCATCGAACGTACTGGCTATTTCCTTATTCCAGAAGCAGCTATCTGGCCGCATCGGCGGTCCGATCATAGTCATTCCGCGTCAGGCTGACCAGTGCTTTCTCTGAGTCAACCGCGCCAAGAACGTGGAGTACAACAAAGTTTTGAAGCAGGTTCTCAAGGAACTTCAATGCGTCTAAATGTCGACGACGCACGGGTGAGTGCATAATCACTTCGCCGTTGATAAACCGGCTTTCACGTCATCCGTGAGCCATTCGCGGAACGCACGACGCCGCTGTGTTTCATCATCCAGAATAGCCTAAACGCGCTCAATAACGAGCCGGGCATCGGGGGCTTCAAGCAAACGGGCAACGCGAGTGGCTAGCATGACACTAAATTAAAGGGTAGGCTAAAGCAAAAAGCGGACATAGTCGAATGACGACTTATGTCCGCTTTACTAGTGCTACATTATTCTGTGTATTTACCTTCTACACCGCATCTGACAGGCTGCTGAACGTAAACTCGCGGATCTTCATGGGCGGAACCTGTACTCAGTCAACCGGTTGACTATCCAGGTAAAGCGTATCAGGATCAAGATCAAGGTCATTTGGCCAGCGTATACTTCCATGACTTGCCTGAATTCCATTAAACAAAACCAGATCACGAAGTTCCTCAAACAAGCCTATTCCCAGGTAAGGCTTCACATCAAACCGTTTACGTTCCTGATTCGTGAAAACCAACTCAAGGCAATAGTTGTCAATCGGCTTTACAGCAACTACACGCGGATTCATACATCAATTACTTTAGAGGATCGATCGGAAAAATCTTTTGTCCACTAATAGCCAGTTGCCAATCGGCCATCAAGCTTTCCTGATGTATTTCAATCCAAGCCTGAACCAGTTTTATCTTTCCTTTTGGCAGTTTTCCGTCTAACATGTCGCCATCATCTATTTTGAAAACGGCTTCCATTTCACCGTATCGAACATGAATGTGAGGCAGTTTGTGCTGTTAGTTGTCAAAATAATATAGGCTGACAATCAGCCCATAAAACATAGAAATAACGGGCATCTGGCGACATGATTTGGTCGTTCAGTAGACTAAATTCGGAATTTACACTGCGTCTGACAAGCTGCTGAACGTAAACTCGCGGATCTTCATGGGCGGAACCAGGTAGTTCGCATCCGATTCGGTGCTGACCACGCGCTCGGGTTTGCCCAGCGTTTCGAGGTTGTTGAGCATGATGACCGGACTTTCGTTGAACCGGAAGTTCTTCACGGCATGCTTGATCTTGCCATTCTCGATGTAGAACGTCCCGTCGCGGGTCAGGCCGGTGAGCAGCAGCGTTTGCGGGTCGACCGTGCGGATGTACCACAGCTTGGTCACCAAAATACCGCGCTGGGTGCTTTTGATCATGTCTTCGAGCGAGGCTGTTCCACCCGCCATGATCACGTTGTTGGGGAATGGAACGGGCTTTACGCCTTTCTTCTGCGCCCAGTAGCGTGAGTACGCCATGTTTTTCACCACGCCTTTCTCGATCCAGCTCATCTTCTGCTGCGCCTGTCCATCACCTGCCCAGGGTGAAGCGGGCAGTTCGGCGTTGGTCGGATCGGAGTAGATCGTTACGCGGGGGTCAACGATCTTTTCGCCGAGCTTGGTCTTGCCACCCGGCTTGCTCAGGAAGCTCCGTCCTTCGTCGGCCGAGCGGGCATCCATGGCGAAGAAGATATTTTCGAGCAGTACAGTGGCTGCCGTAGGCTCCAGAATGACGGTGTATTTGCCGGGTTCCAGCGCTTTAGCATCTGCCGAAGCAGTCGCTTTCTGCATGGCGATGCGCGTAGCGGCGGCTGTATCGAGCTTAGTTACGTCGCTGAAGCCCTTGATCACGTACCCGGACCCTTTGCCATCGTCGGTCCGTACCGTCAGCGAGAAGTTGACGTTGGTATCGGGGTAGTAGGCAAACAGGCCTTTCGAGTTCATCATGGCCGAGTAGCCGTGGTAATCCTCCATAAATCCGGCGGCGGTCAATTTAGCGGCTCGGGTCAGTTCCAGGCTTTTGGCTACGGCTTCGGCGCGGGCATCGGGCGCCAGGTTGGCCGTGCTGGCGAAATAGCCATTGCTTTTCAGGTACGTCTGCGGCTCCAGAACACCCACGTATTCCGGGTTTTCGGGTGCCAGTTTCGCCAGTTCTTCAGCCCGACGAACCACTTTTTCGAGCGAAGCATCGTCGAACTCGTCCACGGTAGCCGTGCCGACTTTCTTGCCAAACGCCGATTGCACCACCAGATTCTGGTTCGTCTTGGCACCGCTGGTCGAGACTTCATTGCGCGCGTAACGGATATTGCCCCGCTTTTCGCCCGATAGGTTCACTTCGCACTCGTCGGCTTTCGAGTAGCTGAGCACTTTGGTGAGCAGAGCCTTGGCCTCCGCTTCAGTTAAGATTGTTGCCATCTTTAAAGAGTTTCAGGTTTCAAGTTTCAGGTTTCAAGTTTCAAGTTTCAGGTTTCAAGTTTCAGGTGCGCTGCTCGTCAACATACTGATGATCAGGCAACGCATTTGAAACTTGAAACCTGAAACTTGAAACTAAATTTTTCTAGCTGTATTGATCACATTGACACCATTGAAACGCGTCGTTGCCGACCCGTGCGAGACGGCGCTAACCTGCGAAGGCTGTCCTTTGCCATCGAAGAACGAGCCGCCAAGGCGATAATCCCGATCGTCGCAGATGGCGGCGCACGAGTTCCAGAACTCCTGCGTGTTCGACTGGTAGGCCACGTCTTTCAGCATGCCGGCAATCTGGCCGTCTTTGATCTCGTAATACAGCTGACCACCAAACTGGAAGTTATACCGCTGCTGATCGATCGAGAAAGACCCGTCGCCGATGATGTAGATACCTTTCTTGACATCTTTGATCATATCCTGCACTGACAAGGGTGTTTGTCCCGCCGCCAGCGAGACGTTGGCCATGCGCTGGAACTGCACCGTGCCCCACGAGTCGGCGTAGCAACAGCCCTGCGATTCTTTTTCGCCAATGATACCCACCTGATCGCGGATGGCCTGATAATTTACCAGTATACCATCTTTTACCAGATCCCATTTTTTGGTGGCGACGCCCTCGTCATCATAACCAACCGCCCCCAGCGACCCAACCTGCGTTTTATCAGCAATGAGGTTGACCAGCTTGCTGCCGTACTGGAAGTTTTTCGATTGCCATTTATCCAGCGTAGCGAAGGACGTACCGGCGAAGTTGGCTTCGTAACCCAGCACGCGGTCGAGCTCCAGCGGGTGACCCACCGACTCGTGAATGGTTAGCCAAAGATGACTTGGATCGAGCACCAGGTCATATTTACCCGCCTCGACCGACTTGGCCGACAGTTTCTGTTTCGCCTGTTGTGCCGCCGCCGTCACGTCTTCGAGCATGTCGTAGCCCTTGTTATAGCGCGTGGTGATGCCCGTTACTTTATCAGACGGATTTACCTGCAAGTATTCGTAGCCCATGCCCATGGGGGCGCTCAGGGCATTCCGAGTCTCGAACTTACCCGATTTAGGGTCGATGCAGGTCACGTTGAAAATTGGCCAGATGCGGTGGATATCCTGATCAGCATAGGTACCGTCTGACGAGGCAAAGTACTTCTGCTCGTTGACCATGAACAGCACCGAGTTCACGTAGTTGGCCCCGTTTTTCATGGCTGCCGCGTTTACACCCAGCAGCAGATCTACCTTTTCCTGAATGGGCACCTCGAACGCATTTTTCTTGATCGGCGCTTTCCACTCCACCTCGCCGTACCCTTTTTGCGGGGCCAGCTCGACTGGTTTTTTCATCAGGCGCGAGTTGGCTTTGGCAATAGCCACCGCCTCTTCGGCAGCACGCGCCACGTCGGCCTCGTTTTTCGCGTCGACCAGGGCCGAGAAACCCCAGCATCCGTTGGCAATAACCCGTACACCTACGCCATAACTTTCGGTGTTGACGATGTTCTGCACTTTGTCTTCGCGCGTGATCACAAACTGGCGCAGGTACCGGCCAATGCGCACGTCGGTGTAGGTGGCTCCTTTTGCTTTGGCAGCGTTAAGCGCCGCATCGGCCAGGCGTTTTTTTACAGCTACGTCGAGGCCACTCTCGAGAAGCACACTCGGATCGACAGATCGACCGAATGACGATGCATTGGGCAGCAGAATGCCAGCGGCAGACAGGCCCAGTAGTTGGTTGAAGTGTCGGCGGTTCATTGAGTTTTTAGTAAAAGAGATTGGTTGGGTACGTTATGACAAAGGCTACACACGATCCCCGTCGAAAGATGTTCCTGAAGGCCCTGTCGTTGCATAGCGGATGCCAGGTATGTGTTGACCAGCCCATGAAATTTAGCCATTTCAGCAACTAGATCGCTGGAAGTTACACGAACGGCAGTTAGCATAGTGGTTGTTGGGTAGGCATTGGGTGGTCATTGCTCGTTTACGAGGATTATTTACGAAACATGACCACCTAATGACTCCGTTGTTTCCGTTGTCGCTTGCCTGTGGCAAGCGACACGGGGTGACAACTAACCTTTGATATCCACTGTTCAACAGGCAAAAAGCCACCGGAACCCGGTGGCTTTTTGCGGTAAACGTCCATAAACCTACACGGCGTCAGAAAGAGAGGTGAACGTGAAATCGCGGATCTTCATCGGCGGAATCAGGTTGCCGCCTGCGCGAACGGGCTTACCCAACGCTTCGACGTTGTTGAGCATGATGACCGGACTTTCGTTGAAACGGAAGTTCTTGACGGGGAATTTGATCTGGCCGTTTTCGATGTAGAACGTCCCGTCGCGGGTCAGGCCGGTGTAGAGCTGGGTTTGCGGATCAACGGCGCGGATATACCAGAACCGCGTAACCAGAATACCCTTATCGGTGCTCTTGATCATCTCGGCCAGCGACTGATTGCCGCCCAGCATGATGAAACCACCTGGCCCCGGAATAGGCTGTACCCCTTTCTTGTCGGCCCAGAAGCGCGAATAGGCCAGGTTTTTCACGATGCCGTTCTCGATCCAGGTACGTTTCTCCTGCGGTAAGCCGTCGTTCCCACCGCCGCCGAAACGGCCACCGCCGCCTCCGCCACCACCAAAGGGCGACTGCGGCAGCTCGAGGTTCATCGGATCAGAGATGATAGTGACGCGCTCATCGAAGAGTTTTTCGCCCAGCCGGGTGCCACCGCCTTTCTTGCTCAAAAACGAACGCCCTTCATCCGCCGAACGAGCGTCGACGCTCCGCATCATATTTTGCAGCAGTTCAACCGAGGCGGTTGGCTCCAGAATGACGGTGTATTTACCCGGCTCCAGGGCTCGTGCATTTACCGACGCCAATGCCTTCTGCATGGCAATTTCAGTAGAAGCCCGGGTGCTGAGTTTGCTGACATCGTTCACGTCGGGGTTGGCGTAGCCCGAACCGGTCCCGTCGGCGGTACGTACGGTAATCGAAAAGTCTACGCTGGTCGATTTGTTGTAGCCGAACAGGCCTTTGCTGTTGCCAATGGCCGTGAAACCAGTCGTATCTTCCATGTACCCGGCAGCGGTCAGGTTTTTCTTGCGGCAGGGGTCGATGCTGTCGAAGGCAGCCTGCGCCCGGAACTCCGGGTTGATGTTGGCCGTACTCTGGGCAAACGTATTGGTATCCAGATACTTCTGCGGCCCCAGCATGGGCATATACTCGGGATTTTCGGGGGCCAGCCGCGCAATTTCCTCGGCCCGACGTACCGTCTTTTCCAGCGACGCATCATCGAACTCGTTAATAGTGGCCGTACCCGACTTTTTACCGAACACCGACGTAACCGACAGGCCCAGGCTGTCAGATTCGCCACTGGTCGACACCGAGTTACGCGCATACCGAATGTTGCCCCGGCGTCCGCCCGACAGGCCTACACTCATCTCATCGGCCTTGGAATAGGCAAGTACCTTGTCGATGATCTTTTTAGCTTCTTCTTTTGATAGGATGGCCATAAAACAGGTTACTGTTTATAGTTTGCTGTTTACAGTTTGCAGTTTACTGCGGTCCGCTGCTGCGGTGCGTTGCTCTAGGTACGTATCGTGCCGTGGCGAAGCACCGCAGCAGCGGACCGCAGTAAACTGCAAACTGTAAACTGATTTTAAATTTTCCTTGCCGTATTGATGACGTTGACGCCGCTGAACCGGGCTGTGGCGCTCCCGTGTGAGACGGCGCTGCTTTGGCTCGGCTGCCCTTTGCCATCGTTGAAGGCACCACCCAGCCGGTAATCGCTTTCGTCGCAAACGGCCACGCACGAGTTCCAGAATTCGCGGGTATTGGCCTGGTAGGCCACATCTTTCAGCATACCGGCAATCTGACCGTCCTTGATCTCGTAGAACAATTGACCACCAAACTGGAAGTTGTACCGCTGCTGATCGATCGAGAAGGAACCGTCACCGATGATGTAGATGCCTTTCTTCACGTCTTTGATCATCTGCTCGACCGACAGTGGCGTCTTGCCTGCCGCCAGCGATACGTTGGCCATCCGCTGGAACTGCACCGAGCTCCAGTTATCGGCGTAGCAGCAACCCTGCGACTCTTTCTCGCCAATGATATGCACCTGATCACGGATAGCCTGGTAGTTCACCAGCACGCCGTCTTTTACCAAATCCCAGCGTTTCGTTTTCACGCCTTCATCATCCCAGCCTACAGCCCCCAGCGAATCGGGCTGGGTTTTGTCGGCGAAGAAGTTAACCTGCTTGCTGCCGTACTGGAAATTCTTCGACTGCCACTTATCGAGCGTGGCGAAGGACGTACCTGCGTAGTTAGCTTCGTAGCCCAATACCCGGTCGAGTTCCAGCGGGTGGCCCACCGATTCATGGATCGTCAGCCAGGTGTGCGACGGATCGAGGACGAGGTCGTACTTGCCCGCTTCCACCGACTTGGCCGACAGTTTCTCTTTGGCCTGTTTCGCCGCCAGCGTAATGTCTTCCAGCATATCGTAGCCCTTGTTGTAGCGGGTCGTTACGCCGGTTACTTTATCGGCCGGATTTACCTGCAAATACTCATAGCCCATGCCCATGGGGGAGCTTAGCGAATTCCGCGTCGAGAACTTACCGCTCTGCGGATCAACGGCCGTCACTGTAAAGCTGGGCCCGATCCGGTGAATATCCTGATCGGCGTAGGTACCATCGGTCGAGGCGAAATATTTCTGCTCGTTGACCTGGAACATGACGTTGTTGACGAAATTGGCCCCGTTTTTCATCGCCGCGGCATTACAGGCCAGCAGCAAATCGACCTTCTCTTTAACGGGCACTTCGAAGGCATTCTGCTTGATCGGCGCTTTCCAGCTTACCTCACCGAATCCTTTCTGAGGAGCCAGTACTACGGGTTCGGTCAGCAACCGGGCGTTAGCTTTAGCGATGGCTACGGCGGTTTCAGCGGCTTTGGCTACTACCGACTCGTTACGGGCATCGCCTACTGAAGCGAAGCCCCAGCAGCCATTGGCAATGACACGCACCCCCACACCAAATGACTCGGTATTGATGATGCCCTGCACCTTATTCTCGCGGGTGAGCACCGACTGGTTGAGGTAGCGGCCAATTCGCACGTCGGCGTAAGTGGCCCCTTTCGCTTTGGCCGCGTTGAGTGCCGCGTCGGCCAGCCGTTTTTTCACGGCAATGTCGAGGCCCGGCTCCAGCAGGGCTTCGGCGGATACCGTGCGGGCAAAAGCAGGCATCGTGGGTGCCAGCATACCAACGGCACCCAGGCCCAGCATTTGGTTAAAATCGCGTCTATTCATGGAAGAAGAATGTTTTAGTTTTCAGTTTACTGTTTGCTGTCTTCTGTTGCGCTGCTGAGTAGCAAATCGTTGCATTTGCACGGGCCGGCGTAGCGGAGCAACTGAAAACGGCAAACAATAAACACCTTTTTATACGGCGTCTGAAAGAGAAGTGAACGTGAAGTCGCGGATCTTCATGGGCGGAACCAGGTTGCCACCCATACGGACCGGTTTGCCCAGCGCTTCGAGGTTATTGAGCATAATGACCGGACTTTCGTTGAAGCGGAAATTCTTGACCGGGAATTTGATCTGGCCGTTTTCGATGTAGAACGTCCCGTCGCGGGTCAGGCCGGTATAGAGCAGCGTCTGCGGATCAACCGGACGGATATACCAGAAGCGCGTGACCAGGATGCCTTTTTCGGTGTTTTTGATCATGTCGGCCAGCGACTGCGTACCGCCTTCCATGATAAAGTTACCACCGCCCGGCGTGGCGTGAACGCCTTTCTTTTCGGCCCAGTAACGCGAGTACGGCATGTTTTTTACCACGCCTTTCTCAATCCAGGTCACTTTTTCCTGCGGTCGGCCGTCACCACTGAACGCCCCGTTGGGTACCTCCAGATTCGTTGGGTCCGAGTAGATCGTCACGCGTTCGTCGAACAGTTTTTCGCCCAGTCGGGTACCTCCGCCTTTTTTGCTCAGGAAACTCCGCCCTTCGTCGGCCGAGCGGGCATCCATCGACCGCACCATCGCGTTCAGCAGCGACGCATCGACGTTGGCTACCAGCGCCGCGGGCTCCAGAATGACCGTATATTTTCCGGGCTCCAGGGCCCGGGCATTGGTCGACGCCATGGCTTTCTGCATGGCAATTTCGGTGGCCTCGCGGGTGTTCAGCTTGCTCACGTCCGTCACATCGCGGGTGGCGTACCCGGAGCCAGTGCCGTCGGCCGTGCGCACGGTGACCGAAAACTCGACCGATGTTTCGCGGTTATAGGCCGACAATCCTTTGGTGTTGCCAATGGCGTTGAACCGGGTCGAATCTTCCATATACCCGGCAGCCGTCAGGTTTTTCTTGCGGCAGGGGTCCACGCTATCGAATGTTGCCTGTGCCCGGAAGTTGGGGTCCATGTTGGCGGTACTTTTGGCGTAGGGGTCCGTTTTCAGGTACGTCTGCGGCCCCAGCACGGGCATGTATTCGGGGTTTTCAGGGGCCAGCCGGGCCACTTCCTCCGCCCGACGAACCGTCTTTTCCAGCGACGCATCATCCAGTTCGTTGATGGTAGCCGTACCCGTTTTTTTACCGAAAGACGCCGTTACGCCCAGCGATATATTCTCCGATTCGCCACTGGTCGACACCGCGTTGCGGGCGTAGCGGATGTTTCCCCGTCGTCCACCCGACAGGCTTACACTTAGCTCATCGGCCTTGGAGAACGAGAGCACTTTATCAATTATTCGTTTTGCTTCTGCTTCTGTTAGAATAGCCATATTTTTTTCTGTTTGCTGTTTGCTGTTTGCTGTTTACTGTTGCGCTGCTGATGAGCGAAGCAACAGTAAACAGCAAACAGCAAACAGCAAACTCTTTTTAGATTCTCCGTCCGGTATTGATTACGTTGACGCCGTTGAAACGGGTAGTCGGGCTTCCGTGCGAGACGGCGCTGACTTGTGAAGGCTGCCCTTTTCCGTCGAAGAACGAGCCGAAGGTGCGGTAATCGTCTTTGTCGCAGAGCTGGGCGCAGGAGTTCCAGAACTCCTGCGTGTTGGCCTGATAGGCCACATCGTCGAGCATCCCAACGATTTCGCCGTTCTTGATCTCGTAGAACAGCTGCCCCCCGAACTGGAAGTTGTACCGTTGCTGATCAATCGAATACGAGCCACGACCGATGATGTAAATGCCTTTATCGACGCCCTTGATCATATCGATCACCGACCGTTTTTCGGTGCCGGGTTTCAACGACACGTTCGGCATCCGCTGGAATTGCACCGAATCCCAGTTGTCGGCATAGCAGCAACCGTTCGATTCGTTCCCGCCCAGGATAGCCACCTGATCGCGAATAGCCTGGTAATTGACCAGCACCCCGTTTTTGATCAGATCCCATTCTTTGGCCGGCACGCCTTCATCGTCGTAGCCTACCGTACCCAGCGTGAACGGCTGTTTTTTGTCGGCCACAATATTGACCAGATCACTACCGTACTTGAACGACTTGGTTTTCCATTTATCGAGCGTGGCGAAAGACGTACCGGCGTAGTTGGCTTCGTAACCCAGCACCCGGTCAAGCTCCGTTGGGTGACCTACCGATTCGTGGATGGTCAGGCCGAGGTGGTTCGGGTCGAGAACGAGGTCGTATTTACCAGCCGTAACGGTTTTGGCGGTCATTTTCTGTTTCGCCTGCTTGGCGGCCAGTGTGGCATCCTCCACCATATCATAGGAGTTCCGATACCCAACCAGTCCGTCCGGACCGGGAATTTTCTCCGAGGCCAGCCCGTCCAGGTATTCGTAGCCCATGCCCATGGGTGAGCTGAACGCGTCGCGGGTTTTGAACTTCCCGGCGGCCCGGTCTACCGCCGTTGCGGTAAACGTTGGCCAGATCCGGTGAATATCCTGATCAATATACGACCCGTCTGTCGAGGCAAAATATTTCTGTTCATTGATCATGAACAGGTTCGATGTCATGAAGCCTGCCCCGTTATCCATAGCGGCGGCGTTGGTTTTCAGCAACAGATCAATTTTATCCTTCACCGGAATCTCGAAGGCATTTTTTTTGATCGGCGTTTTCCACGACACCTCACCCACGCCTTTCTGCGGGGCCAGCACCACTGGCTCACTCTGAAGCTTGGCATTTGCTTTGGCGATGGCCACGGCCGTTTCTGCGCATTTGGCGATACCGGCGGGGGTTACGTCGCTGGTGGCCGCGAAGCCCCAGGTCCCATTGGCAATTACCCGGATACCAACCCCGAACGATTCGGCATTGCTGATGTTCTGCACCTGCTTCTCGCGGGTAAACACATACTGTTGCAGGTAGCGACCAATGCGCACATCGGTGTAGGAGGCGCCCTTGCTCCTGGCGGCATTGAGCGCAATGTCGGCCAGCCGTTTTTTGGTCGCCACATCCACACCAGGTTCCAGCAGCCGTTCCACCGATACCGTATTCCCGTAAACGGGCACGCCACCAACGAGCAGCCCCCCAACACCCAGTCCTGATAAGTTGATGAAGTTACGTCTATTCATATAATGAAGATAATATTGGATTATTGGGCAAACGCGCTAAAAAGCAGCACAATCTACGGCCTACGGGCGCTACAGACAACTTTTTATGACGAATGGCGGTATAAAAAAGGGATATACCAAAAAGAGGCGTCGTGTGTGGCACACACCTTTATAATGGAACTCTAGTGTCTTTTGCTCAACTCATCAATTCTCACTAACTTGATTACTCATTCAACAAGAGGAATGTATGACTGCGATTGCTGATAAACAGACACGTACCCAACCGCGACGCTCATCAAAGCGCAACGTACCTGCTGCGCTTATCTACGAGCAGTGGGTAGGGAAGCCTGTCTATTACAAAGGCTACCACGATGTGCTGGCGGGGAAAAAGACCATTGAGGAAGTTATGTCGTGTTCTGATTTACAGGGCGTATTGGTAGCGCTGCTAACCGGTTATTTGTATGGTCAGATTGACCGCAAGCAGTATCTCTTAGCCACAAATGAAATTGGCTTACATCTCGCTCTAAATGACAACCTCTGTAACGATGTCGTTATTTATGAAAAGGCGAAAATGGATAAACTACGTGGAAAGTACTTCGACATTCCGCCCAAAATTGTCATTGAAGTAGACATCAAGGCTGATGTATCCGGGTTTGAGAACGGGGCTGATGGATACGTCATGCAGAAAGCCCGAAAATTGCTCGATTTCGGCGTCGAACGGATCTTCTGGATTATCACGAGCATGCAAAAAGTCTACGTTATCGACCGCAACGACCCTACCTGGCACATCGTCGACTGGTCAACGTCTATTTCTATTTTGGATGACTGCCAGCTCAACATCAAGCAGTTGCTGGATGAGGAGGAAATTGAGTATTAAGCACATTTTAACATCCAGCTTATGACGCTTATCATAAAAACGAAAGATCAATATATTCCCCTTTTCGAGGAACTAGCTAAAGCAATTGGCGCATCGTTAGAAGTTACCGTCGATGAGCAGCCTGATAATGAAGAAGCTGTATTGGACCGTATTGAACGAAGCTACAAGCAGTCAAAGGCAGATGAACGAGGTGAGGCCAACCTGCGGACGTTAAACGAGTTTTTAAACTCGCTATAAGAATTTCTATATATGGACAGTGGTTTTTCACAATTATACCAACCGAAGATTTTGAACGTGATGTCAAACGATTGTTGAAAAAATATCCTTCTTTAAAAACTGATTTACAGAGGTTAGCTGAGTCGTTGCTGCTACAACCTACTCAAGGCGATTCACTTGGCGAAGACTGTTACAAAATACGCTTGTTGATTAAAAGTAAGCGAACTGGAAAAGCCGGAGGTGGACGTGTTATTACTACTGTCCGTGTAGTCGCACAAAAGATCTACCTTCTGGCTTTATACGACAAATCAGAGGTTGCCTCACTGTCTGATGACAAAATCACCGAGCGGCTTAAACAAATCTCAGAATAACTGATATGCTACGACTAGTTTTCCTGAGTCTATGGTTTTCTCTGAGCGCATCTGGTCAGGGTAATCGTAAGCGGGTACCGGACCAGGTATATACAGTCGTGTAAAGGTCCCCTGAATTTCCTGGTGGGCAAGCGGCCATGTACGCCTGGTTGGGTAAACATCTACGCTTGCCTGACCGACCCTATGAATACGTAGGAAAGCTTTTCATCGGTTTCACTGTAAGCCGAACAGGGTATGTACGCGACATTGACATTGTACGGATACAGGGCAGAGATAGAGCGGCTATGAAACGCTATCTAGTCTCAGTCATCGAAAAAATGCCTCGCTGGAAGCCAGGCTTTCATAAAGGCAAGCCCGTTAGTGTGCGTTACCACCTACCCATAAACCTTGAACCAGAGTAGTGTTGTCAACTCACCGCATCAGCCGGTCTACGTCTACTTCCAATCCTAAAATTGGGTCATGCAACAAGCCGTTTGGGTACGCTAGCTGCGTGCCATCGGCCAACAGAATTTGAACGAGATGAAGCATAGGTACAATGAGCCAAACTGCTTTTACACCAGCCGGAAAATAGACCTTGAATGCTTTGTCTGTCAGGTCTGATAAACCCTGTTTGGGGAAAGCACTTCAACGGCAATCAGAGGTGGTTGGGTGTAATAAATGATATCGTTGAACCAGTCATTGCCAATTTTAGCATAGATAGCCACGTCGGGTTTGCATTTACCGGTTGGTAACTCCAATTCCAGTTCGGGGAGTACATCATACTCAGCGTCGTAGCGATCAAGTGTACTACAGACACGACCAATCAGTTTGGAATGGTTTACAGACCTGATGTCTTCGGACTTAAACTCTTCTATCAAGTCGATAACAGGCGTTTCCCTAGCGTAATACGAGTTTTACTAAAGATAGGAAATGGACAGGATTATGGAAACCGTACAACCCAACAGATATTACTCGCTGTAAAGGTGAGGAAGCTGATCAATCAACAGATCAGTAAGGTTGCATACCCACAGGTCGTTGTCTTTGGGATAGCTGTCGCCATCGGGAATAACGACGAACGCATGATCAGGTTTTATGTCGTCGAGACTACTGTAGAATCCCTTCGATACGGTGGGCGCGTTGGAAAGTTTGATCTCTATGGCCACCTTTTTACCGTCGGGCGTGATGAGCAATAAGTCGATTTCGGCCCCGGCATGTGTGCGGTAGTAATAGAACGACCAATCAGTACCTACTACCCGCCTAATCTGCTCAATGACATACCCCTCCCAGGATGCTCCTGCGATGGGGTGCCCCAATAAGACGTCGTAGGTGGTGGTCTGCGATAGCTGATGCAATACGCCAGAATCCCGGATATACAATTTGGGCGCTTTCACCAGGCGTTTGCTTATGTTGATCGAATAAGGCGTTAATCGATCAACGACGAAGCTACCAACCAGCAAATCGAGGTAGCGATTTACCGTTGGCTGAGTAACGCCCAACGAGCGGGACAGATCACTGACGTTCAGAATATTCCCGTTGACATGCGCCAACATTTGCAGCAAATTGGTCAGTACCCGTCCCGACAGCTCATAGCCCAGCAAGCGTAGGTCTCGCTCAATATAGGTTTGAATGAAATTGTTCAGCCAGCGAAACGTAAGCGGCAACCGGGGAGCAAGAAAGGCATCCGGGAACCCTCCTTTGAGCCAATGCTCCTGTAATGTGCTTCGATCTTTCACCTCTGGCCATGAGAAAGGCATCAGTTCAAGGTAACTGATACGTCCCGCCAAACTTTCCGACGTTTCCCGTACCAGTTCGGGCGAAGCCGAGCCCAGCAACAGAAAACGGGCAGGCTCACGTTGCTGGTCGATCAAGGCACGCAATAGCGTGAATAGCTGCGGCATTCGCTGTACTTCATCAAGTATGACGCAATGACCAGCGTATGGCTTCAGGAATGTTTCTGCATCAGCCAGTCGCCGTTGGTCAGAATCAAGTTCCAGATCGAGGTATACTACTGGCTTACTAAGCTGACTACCAATCTGTTTTGCTAAGGTCGTTTTACCAACCTGGCGCGGGCCAATAAGCCCTACTGCGGGAAAATAAGCTAGGTCTTCCAGCAACCGATGGCTGATATGCCTGTCAATCATCCTTGAAAATTATAAGTTGACTATAGAATTTTCAAGGATAAATATACCACTATTTATCAAATTCAGGAACGTACCTGCATAACGAAGCCGGTCTGGGTACGTGATAATAAGTTGTCACGTACCCAGACCGGCCCTGTTTTACTCAGTTTGGCTTATTGATATTGGATGTACAATGGCTTAGGGTTGAGCGACAACACTTCTGATGGCTCCATCAGGTGGGGCACTTTGTGTTTCGACCGCAGATCGACTTTCTTCATGTCGTTGTGGTAAAACAGTTTGAAACCGGTATACTGAACGGGTTCCGTCTGAATATAGTCGTGGTAGGTATCACGTTTCAGTGATGGTGGTCCCCAGCCGTCCATGTTCATCACGATCTGTACGTTCGGATCGAGCTTGATGTTCTTGTAGTTGGTCACCATACGGCGGGTGAAGCGGTGAACGACCAGCACTTTGGGCGGCAATTTTTTGTCCCGAACAATTTTGCTCAGAAACTGTGTCGCCTCGTTAATATCGGCGGCGTCATACGTACCGATTTTTGAGCCGGGTCTGGCCCCACTTGTACGCAGCGCAAATTCAGGGTCGATACCCAGGTGAACGTAAGGCAGTTCGAGGTAGGGTTTCAGAAATTCCATTTCGGGGCCTAGCGGTGCGTGGCCAACCTGAATATCGAGGAAGCAGATGGAGTTATGTTCAGCGGCCCAGCGAATGACTTTCCGGATGGTTTTATCCGACATCCGCATGCTGTAGTGGCCGTTTTTGCCCGGTGCTCCCTGCGCTGAAATAGCCACCAGGTGTAGCGCTTTCTGGATCGGCGTTTTGGCTGAGTCCTGCTCTACCCAGGGAATAGCCTGCTTGTCGAGCATACGGAGCATTTCATCTTTGGGGTATTCGCCCAGCACACCCATTTTTTTCGAGTGCGGATTGCCGTAGTAGGCCAGGATACGCTTGCCGGGCAGGATAGCGCCGGTGATTTTCGGGCCAATCAGACCCAGCGAATCGAGCGGAGATAATTCTTTGCCAGCGGCGGCAGTCGTATCGGTACTGGCCGAATCGCTGGGCGCTACCGAAGCGGGTGATGTGGTGGTCGAATCGGCAGGAGCAGAATCGGTGGTGGTT
The DNA here is from genome assembly GCF_041321095.1 of Fibrella arboris. Lineage (NCBI taxonomy): Bacteria > Pseudomonadati > Bacteroidota > Cytophagia > Cytophagales > Spirosomataceae > Fibrella > Fibrella arboris. The sequence goes on from NZ_JBGGWE010000009.1 coordinate 22,151, forward strand.
GTGGCCGTGCTGTCAGCACCGGTCTGTTCTTTACCGGCTTTTGACTGGCACCCCTGCCCCAGCCATAGGGCTGAAAACACAAGTACGGGTAATGCTAATTTCATCATGGGGGAAAATTACGAACGTCTACCGATTTATTCTGTAGATCAACTAGCTAAAGTGCTTACTATTTTTCGTAACGGATCACGCTCCCTTGATCAGGCGGCTACGCAGTTGGGCGAAGTAAGCAGCCGACTGCCGGAGCCGACTGCCGGAGCCGACTGCCATACCAGCTAAACAATTCGCCATCGACCAAACATACCTGAGCCCCCGGACAACATCCCTGTATGTCGGCTATGTGCTTCTGGCTGAACGGATATGGCTCCGACGACAGAAAAACCAGGTCCGGCTTTGCCGCTTTCAAATCCGTCTCCGTAACAACCGGGTAACGTACCCACCGTGGACTCGGCCAGCTTGGGCTGGCCTGATCACCAAAGGCATTGCGAAAACCTGCCTCAGTCAGCATAGCGTCGATGAACGTATCACGGGCGGCAACCATATACGGTTTTCGCCAGATCAGGTATGCGACCGACAAGTCGCCTGATTCCATTACAGGACGGATCGCTGCAAAAGACGCGCCAATCTGCCGAACCAGCCCATCAGCTTCCGCTTGCCGACCCACCAGTTCGCCCATGTCGCCGATCATAGTGAGGGCATCGGGCAGGGTTTTTACGTCGGTGATGTGAACGGGCGCAATCGCCCGCAATGCCACCACATCGGCTTCTGTATTTTCTTCATAGTTGGCCAAGATCAGCGTTGGTTGCAGGTCGGCTACCCGGCTGAGCTGTACGTTTTTGGTGCCGCCAACTTTCGGTTTACCGATTACTTTATCAGCTGGATGTACGCAGTAGTTGGTAATACCTACAATTTCAGCGGCCAAGCCAAGATCAAATAGTAATTCAGTCTGGGAGGGTACAATCGAAACGATACGTAGGGCAGACTCCGTAGCAGTGGGGAACATAAACGGTAATTGGATTGATAATCTGGCTATTCGCTGACCGGCAGACGGACCGCCCAAAGTTTGATGGGCACCTGCCTGTCCGGTTGTCTACACATACACACGACTCATCGGCAGAAGACGGGCAATTTGCCAAATCGCCGTGCAACGTTCCTGACAATTGCACTACTTTACGGTATGAAATTACATCACATCGCTGTACTGGCCATTGGTCTGCTTCTGACAGGGGCAGCTTCGGCCCAAACCAGTGCCCCCACGTCGGGCACGATTTCGTACGAAACCATGCGCCGCACCGACCTGTCGAATATGCGGGTCAACATCAACGGGCAGGAGGTCAGGCCGGGGGGTACATTGCCGAACGGCAGTACGTTTAACCCACCCGAAACGATGGAAAGCGTTGAAAACTACCGCTTTGCCGGGCAGTGGGCTATGCGCGAGCCAGTGGACCGGCGCAACATGATGCAGATGCGCTTCCAGGGCGGCGGCCCAGGTGGACCCGGCGGCGGAGATGGCAATGGCGGAGGGGGCGGTCAGCAGGGCCCAACGGCCGAACAGCGGCGTCAGATGGATCGGTTTCGGAGTATGCGTTTCCCGGTAGAGGACACCCAATTCACGGATATGTCGACGGGCAAAGCGTTTACCATCACGACCGTTACCGTCGATTCGACCCACAAAGACTACTACCGAACTGAACAACCGGCCACCCGCCCTGCCGACTGGGAGGTATCGAACAAGACCAAGAAGTTTTTAGGCTATACCTGCCAGCGGGCCACCTGCACCCTTAAAGATCAGCCCTGTACCGTCTGGTTCACGACCGAACTTCCCTACACGTTTTCACCCACGCCTAACCTCACCCCCGACAAAGGCGTGGTACTGATGATCGAAAGCGACGACCTGATGTACCGGGCTACAAAAGTGGCCGCCGGAACGGTCGACGAAGCCAGCCTGAAACCAAATCCAGCAGCCAAACCGGCTACCAGAGAAGAACTTAATGAAATCCGTCGGAAAGCCATGGCTACGTTCCGGCAGCAGAGCGGCATGCAGTTCCAGCAGCGGAACTAACGGTTAGCAGCCTGGGTACGTTGCCTGCAAATGGCAACGTACCCAGGCTGCTCAGTCTACTTCACCAACTCACTTCGTCTGCTCCATGCGCAACTATTTACTACTTGTCTTTTTCCTGATCTCTGGCAGTCTGCTGGCTCAGCGTGCTTCTACCGCCAAGATTGGTGTGATCAAAGGACTAGTCATTGATTCGACGTCGCAGAAAGCCCTGCTGGAAGCCAACGTATCACTCCTCAACGCTCGTGACTCATCCTTTGTACAGCTACAGTCGACAGGTGGCGAAGGCGATTTCACGCTAACTGGTATCACGCCGGGGGCCTATCGACTGCTGATTTCCTTTGTTGGGTACAGGACGAAGACGTTTCAGGTCACAATCACTCCCGACAAACCGGAGGTGGTGCTGGGCACCATTCTGGTTCAGCCACAGGCACAGAATCTGGGGGAAGTGGTCATTGTTCAGGAACGACCGCCGGTGAGCGTACGTGGCGATACGGTGGCTTTCAATGCATCGTCGTTCAAGACGCAACCCAACGCACAGGCTGAAGATTTGCTCAAGAAAATGCCGGGCATGGAAGTAGATCGCGACGGAAATGTGAAAGCGCAGGGACAGGACGTCCGGCGGATCCTGGTGGATGGTAAACCGTTTTTTGGCAATGACCCCAAAATGGCGACCCGCAACCTGCCCGCCGATATGATTGAGCGGGTAGAAGTGTTTGACCGCCAGTCGGACCAGTCGCAGTTTTCGGGCGTCGATGATGGCGAGCGCGACCGCACCATCAACCTGGTCACCAAACGCGACCGGCGGCGGGGTGTATTCGGTCAGCAATCTGTTGGCTACGGCACCGACGACCGCTACCAGGGTCGCATCAGCGTAAACCGCTTCAACAATGGTCAGCAGCTCTCGGCCATTGGCCAGCTGAATAACATTAACCAACAGGGGTTTACTGGCGAAGGGCTGAGTAACGGTGGCGGTGGAGGCGGTAACGCTGGAGGTGGCCGCGCAACTACCGGCACCGGTCAAACGCAGGGCAGCGGCCTGGCTGGTCCAACGGGGATTACCCGGGCGGGCGCAGCGGGACTTAACTTCTCCGACGCCCTGGGAACGAAGATCGACATCAGCAGCAGCTACTTCTTCAACCAGACCAACGTGCTGAACCAGCAGGCGAGCCGCCGTGAAACGTCGTTACCGGCCACAACCGCGGGTGGCGAACGTACCCAGAACTTCACCGACCGCACGAACGGCAGCATGGCCCTCACCAACTCGCACCGGTTCAACGTGCAGCTCAACTACCGCCTCGATTCGGCGAACTCGATCCGGGTGATTCCGAATTTCACGTATTCGCTTAGTAACAGCAACACCAATAGCGATTCACGCACAACAGACGGGGCCGGACAGCCATTGAACACCAGCCTCAGTCTGTATAACAGTGACGGCAAGAGTTTGTCGGGGAGTAACACGTTGCTCTGGATGCACAAGTTCAAACGGCGGGGACGTACCTTCTCGGCCAACCTGATCACGACCGTCAACGATAACACGACCAACAGCCTCAACCAGTCGCAGAACCAGTTTTTCCGGTCAACCAGCACCGGAGCAGGCAGCAGTACACTGACGGGCGGGGGAAGCAGTACGTTAGTAGGCGGCACTACGAACCCCTTCTCAACTTCGATAAACCAGCAGGCCCGCCAGCTCACCAATGCGCTGACCAACAACCTGACCCTGTCGTATACCGAGCCGCTTTCACTGGCCAAAACCCTCGAGTTCCGGTATAACCTGAGCCTGTCGAACAACGAGTCGGATAAGCGGACGAATGATTTAAACCCAGAAACCGGTCAGTATGACCGCCTGAATGTATTGCTGACCAACAAGTTCAACAATACGTTTATCACGAATCGGGTGGGTACGTCCTACCAGTATCGGCGGCTCAAATACCAGTATACGCTGGGTTTCGATTTTCAGAACGCCAGTCTGAAATCAGACAACCTCTCGCGCGATACGACGGTGGCCAAGATGTTCCAGAACGTTCTTCCTAATGCGCGTTTTCAGTACACCATCGCTCGTGGCCGTACCTTCACAGCCGACTACCGCACGCGGGTAAACGCTCCCTCGGTCACGCAGTTGCAGCCCATCATCGACAACAGTAACCCGCTGAATATCCGGTCGGGTAATCCGAACCTGCGGCCCGAGTATACGCACACGCTGAATCTGAACTACCGCACCTTCGATCAGACCACGTTCAAGAACTTCGTGGCGTCGGTTGGCCTGACCAGCACCTACAACCGCATTGTCAACGCCACCACAATTACTCCTGCGGGGGCTCAGGTGTCTCAACCCATCAACACAGATGGGTATTACTCGGTCTTTGCGTTTACCAGCTTTGGCAAACCGATGAACTGGGGTGAGCAGAAGATCAACGTCAACTGGACCAGCAGCCTGAACGGCTCACGAGGTGTGAGCCTGGTGAACGGTCAGTCGAACACATCGGTCAATATGAACATCGGGCAGGGGCTCAGCCTGAATACGAACATCAACGAAAAAACGGATCTGAACCTGTCGGGCAATGTTACCTACTCGATTGCCACCTACTCGATTCAGCCCCAGCAGAACACCCGTTACCTAACTAATACGGCGAACCTACGGGCGTTCCATCGGTTCGGCAACCGGTTTTTTGTGCAGACAGATCTTTACTACAATGGCAACACAGGCCGGGCGGCGGGCTATAACCAGCAGTTTGTGTTACTCAATGCCAGCATCGGTCAGTTCCTGTTCAAGCAGAAGCAGGGTGAATGGCGTATTTCGGGCTATGACCTGCTGAACCAGAACCGTAGTATTACCCGGACAACCAGCGAAACGTATATCGAAGATACACAGAGCCTGGTGCTTCGTCGTTACTTCATGCTCACCTTCAGCTACTCGATCCGCTACTTCGCTGCCATGCGCGCTACACCATAGCATGAGTTTGCCTGGGGAATCTGGCTGATGTGTGGGCCTGCCTGTGCGCCAGCCAGATCCCCCCTGACAAGGTCATAGAATCAGGCTTTACAACATTAGCCTGCTCTGCCGGTTCAGTTTGTATTGTTCGGCTGCCACTCAACCAGCCGGCGTTACGCTGACTATGTCTGTTACGCTACCGACTTTATCGGGCCAGTTACCAGCTACCTCCTTATTGTTCACAAGTTGTCCGCCAACATCGTCCAGGCGGGTATCGGTAGTGGTTCCGGTCCGCAACGAAGCCGATGGAATTATACCAACCCTCGACGCACTCCGTAACCAGTTTACGCTGGCGGGTCAACGCCTTACTCATACACTCTATGAGGTGCTTGTTTTGACCAATAACTGCACCGACCATTCATACGACCAGGTACGTCGCTACCAGCAGCAACATCCGTCATTTGCGCTATGCGTCACGGATATTACGCTATCGCCCGAATCGGCCCATATCGGCACCGTGCGCCGCCTGTTGATGGACGAAGCCTGCCGACGGCTTCAGGAGACCGGGCATCCGCAGGGGGTCATTGCTTCAACGGATGGCGACACGCTGGTAGACCCTCACTGGATCAGTCATATTCTACGGGAGATAGACGCCGGAAACGATGCCGTTGGCGGTCGTATTCTAACGTACCCGGAACGCGGCCCGGCCCGCCTCCCCCACCTCCGCGACGCTACCTACCGGCACCTGCTGGCTCAGGCCGAGTCGACCATCGATCCGTGCCCTCATGACCCGTGGCCGCGGCATTTTCAGCATTTTGGCGCTAGCCTGGCCGTTACCTGCCAGGCCTACCTGCGGGCAGGACGGTTGCCTGTTGTGCGTTACCTTGAAGATGATGCCTTCGTAAAAGCACTCCATCGCATTGATGCGCGTATCCGCAAGAGCCCGGCGGTCCGGGTCTATACCTCAGCCCGCTTACAGGGGCGCGTTGAGGTGGGCCTGTCGTGGCAGTTGCAGCAGTGGGCCAGTCAGCAGTTATCGGGCTGCTGTCAGTTAGTTGAAAATCCGCAGATTTCGCTTAATCGTTTCCGGCTCCGGCGTGACCTTCGGCAGGCCTGGAAGCAACGTACCCAGCCCGGCAGCTTAACCAGGCTTGCGCCCCTGGCTCGCCAGTTGGGTACGGCTACCGGCTGGCTGATAAGCCAGCTCGCTATGTGCACTTATTTCGGCCAGTATTGGGAAGCTGTCGATGCGCAGTTTTCAACGACGCTACAAACCGATGATTCCGCTGCTGTTCCAATCACCGAAGCCATCAGTTGGTTACGTACCTGGCTGAGGGATGAGGGCTAGGGCCTGGTCGTTCCCTATGCTTTTTCAAACAGATCGAGGCGGTACTTTTCTTCACGCTGGCCGTGCAAATGCCGGAGCGGCTGCCCTTCACCTGCTTTTTCCATAAACGCGTCGTGCACCTGGTCACCCGTCAGCGGGTAATCGTGAACGTAAGGTGTCCAGTGCACCAGGAGTAGCTGACCGCCAGGGGCCAGGTGGTCGAACAGGAGTTGCCGGGTTTTTCGAAGGTCATCCATCGACCAGTAATAGCCTACTTCCGAAACCAGAATCAGATCGAAGGATTCATCGGGGAAATCGGCGGGAATCATCCTGTTTTCGATACGAACCTGTGGGTCTCCCGCCAGCCGTTGCCGGGCCTGCCGCAAGGCAACCTCACTCACGTCGACCGCGAGTAGCTGGCGGCAGCGGGTGGCCAGCTGATGGGTCAGTACGCCAATCGAGCAGCCAATTTCGAAGCCCGACTCATACATCTGTTTCGGCAGGGTTGCCATAGTAGCCGCGTATTTATCCCGTTCATAAGGGCTGGTCGTAAATTGCCAGGGGTCTTCATTAACCCCGTATACCTCATCAAAATAATGGGGCGTCAGCGTATTTTTAGGCGGATTCATGCAGATAAAGGGGTTTCTAGAAAGAGTTCGTAGGGTGTATCGAAATGGCGTAATAACTCGGGCGACAGGTAGAAGGCCGATGGATCGTCGTCGATCATCCGCGTTACCTGCGACTGGTGGGCGTCAATAGCCCGCTTCTTCTGGTCCACGACCGAACTAATGTCAACCCGAACAGCCAGTCGTTCATGGGGTTGCGGCAAATCCTCCAGTTGGCCCAGTTCCCAGAGCCAGATCAGGTATTCCAGCACACGCGGAGGGGCAGTCAATCGGGCCATTGCCCCCTGCAAAAGCTGGTAAGTGGCCCGATGGTCGGGGTGCGGGTCACGCTCAAAAGGCACTAGCACCGTTGTGGGGCCAAACGACGTCAGTATAGACACGATCTCATCAACGGCTTCATCGAAACCAGCGCTTCCCCTCGTGGGTACGTTCCGGTCGGGCAGGCGCATAAACGTAGCCTGCTGTTCGGTCATGCCCAGCTCAACCAGCGCATCCAGGGCTTCTGACTCACGCAGGTCGCGCAGGCGGGCAGCTGGGTACGTTGCCGAGTTAGGGTGCGACAGAGTACCATCGCTGATAAACACGACATGCACGGAAAAACCAGCCTGCCGGAGCAACGCCACTGTACCGCCACAACCGAGCGATTCATCATCGGGGTGCGGGGCCAGTACCAGCGTGCGGCCCAGTGAGTGAGCGTCCATTGAGACCGGGCTACTGCGCAGCACGTTGGCCAGGCTTGCCGGCACCTTATCTGCCTCTTTCTGCGTCATGGTTCATCAAGTCCAGAGGGTATGGACAGGCGTTTGTTGTTGCCCGACGTACTGACCGATCTCAGTCAGCGTAGCGTCGGGAGCGGGTTGGCGCAAATACATGGTCAGGTCACGGTGAAGGCGCTCGAAGGGCAACGGCTTTAACAGCCCCCTGGCTCCTACCGACCGTTCGGCCAGCCGCATCACATCCAGGCAGATGGTTTCGATCGCCGCACGGGTCATGTTTGCGTAGGCCACCATTTTCTGCACCAGATCAGCCCGGTTCGCTATGTCAATTCCCCAGTCATCGTTGTGGGCCCCGGCCTGTGCCAGCCAGAGGTTGCCGGTTTCGATCTGAATGGCCATCTCGGCCAGCCGTGATTTCTGAAACGGATCGTCGGTGCGCCCCATCGAGCGGAGTAGCTCCCGCGTGGCATCGAGCATAGCTTCGGCCCCGCCTAGCTGAACGGCGGCAAACCGAATAGCGCCACCGCTGAAATAAGGTTGCCGGAAATAGTCGCCAGGTTTACCCAGTAGATCCTTGTCGGTGATGATAAGGCCCGTGAAATCCATGCTAAAGCTGGCCGAGGCCCGCATGCCCAGCGGCTGCCAGAACTGATTATTGACCACGGTTTCATCAACGGCGGCGGTGGGGAGCACACACATTTGCCAACCTCGTGCCTGCCCGTTCTCCATCAGCTCGCCCGTAATGAGCGGCCGGTCGATCCAGCCAGCGCCAGAACAGAATGTTTTACTGCCTTCCAGCTCGTAGCGTCCTCCGCCCAACGAATGAATGCGTACTCCGTTGTGAGCTTGCGTGTTCCAGACACTGAATAACGTTTGCCGGTGCAGCACATCGGTATACCAGCGCTGTTGCTGGTCTGGCGTGCCATACACCTGCACGAGCAGCAACGCATTGATATGCCCTTCGTATACCCGCCCAACGGCCAGGTTAGCGGCGCCAATGCGTTTGAGCAGGCCGAGTAAAGCAGGCGTATTACGGCCCCTGCTATCGAGTGGCTGATCGGGCAGGGTAACGGCCAGCAGGCCCGCGTTGCCCAGCTCCAGAAAGGCCTGCTCCGGAAATTGGCCTTCTTCGTCAGTAGTAGGGGCTAAATCAGCAATAGCTTGAAGTAGCCTGGGGAAGGCGTCAGGATGATCTTGCCAGTGTGTAAATGTAGGTTGTTCGTGCGTCAGCATAGCATAGGCCGTATCATCATGCAACAGTAATTTGGCCTTGTCTGCTGAAAAAAAGATTTAGCGGCAAACAGGATTGGGCTGGTAATGCTATTGCTGTGCGTTTGGCAACGTACCCAGACCCGCTTGCCATTGTATCCGGTTAGCGGTATGAGCCGGGTCAGTCTGGAGAGTAGGCTAAAGAGCTATCTTTGCGGCCACACTAGTCTACTCCGCCTGTTGTCGTTGGCTACTCACATCCGTTCAGCCCGCTTTTCCTCGTACGCCGGTCTCCTCATTGCCTTACCAGTTGCCATCTGGCTATGGGCGCTGCTTCGCTACGCCGCCAATGTTGTTTTCAACGATGATTATGCCCTGTTGATTTTCGTAGCCCACTGGCAGGACCCGGCGGTATCGTGGGCCGACCGGTTCACGGACCTGATCGCCCTGCATAACACGCACCGGATCATCTACGACCGGTTGGTGAGCCTGGCGACGTTCTACCTGACCGGCCAGCTCAACATCGAACTGCTGATCTGGCTGGGTAACCTGTCGCTGGCAGGTATCGGCTGGCAACTATGGCGCGGCTTTCGGCAGTTGAGCCTACCCATCTGGTATTTTTTGCCCATCCCGTTCTGGATTTTCAGCCTCCAGTCGCACGAGAACATGTTCTGGGGCATGGCAGCCCTGCAAAATTTCACGGTGATCTGGTTCGTGCAGGAAGCCTTACATCAGCTACACCGCCGGGCGCCAATCGGCTGGCCTTTGCTACTCAGTATCGCCGCCACGCTGACCAGCGGAAATGGCCTATTGGCTTTTCTCATCGGCACCTTACTGCTCATCAGCCAGCGCCGTCGCGACCAAACGCTGTGGATCTGGCTTGGCAGCACAGCGCTGGTGCTGTTTGTCATGCTGGGGCTATCGTCTGTGGCTCACGAGCGTACACCCTTCCTGAGCTGGTTGCCGAACCTCTGTTTAGCCCTTGGCAGCGCGTTTACCAATCAGACCAGCACCACTTTACCACTGGCTGGTGGCCTTTTACTGACATTGACGATGGCAGCAGCGCTTTTTTTATGGACCACCAGTATTGGTGCGCTGGGCCAACGGCTCCGACGGGTCCCTATCATGCCTGAATGGCTGGCTTTCGGGCTGTTTATCGTGGCAACGGCCCTGCTGCTGGCCATACACCGCCTGCCCGACGAACTGCTGCGCGACCGGTATAAATTATATGCGCACCTGATGCTGAGCCTAGTGTACCTGCTGGGGCTGGCCATCACTACACCGCGCTTAAAAACAGGCTGGGCCCTGGGTACCACCCTACTGGCTATGCTGATGAACGTTGGCGCTTTGCACGCCTGTCTGCCGCGCATTGTGGTGGGTTTTCAGCAACGGCAAACCGATGCATTCAACTTTCTGAATAACGGTAGCACACTGCCCATCCCCTACCTCCGGCAGTATACCGACAGTCTGCTCACGAGCGTTCATCGCCAGGCTATCTATCGGTTTCCCAACAGCCTGCCCCCGCCAACAGCCTGGTCGACCGGCTCCTCAACCGACTCGTTGATGATCAGCAGCTACCAGGACGATCTTGTTCGCAATGCGTTTCTGGGCGACCATCCCTGTTACATAACGATTGATAACCAGACCCTCGCCTTCCACCTGAGTGATGGCACCGATAAAGGCACATTCATTGCGCTGCAGGGTGCCGACCGGCATACCTACCTGTTTCCGGCTGCGCCGAGTAAAGGAAGCATCCGCGATTTTATGGCCGCCAGAGGCCCATTCAGGCGCGGTAGCACGCTATCCTTTCTTTCTGGTCGGTTACAGCCAGGCGATTACCAGGTTCGGATACTCCGTTTCGTCGATGGTTCGTATCAGTTGCTGGGGGTGGGGCCATCACTGGCTATCCGTTCGGTATACTGACCGACGATCGTGTATGATAAAATAAATCTGTTTGTTGTTAAAGCCTTCATACCCGTTATTTTTGGTTCCATTCAGCGTATCAAACCAGGCCGTTCCGAATCAGAACAACGCTAATCAATCCTTTTCGCAGCATGAGCATTACATCCAGTCTAAAATCGATTATCAAAAAGGCCATTCAGCCTGCTCCTAAAGTCGTTCGTGAGTTTGACCCCAAAACGCTTCCCTGGATTGACCGGCCTGGTGCAGATATCGACGGTTTCGCCAAAAAGTTTGCCGGCGACCACCAGGGCCTATCGTATGACATGGCCGAAAAACTTCATTTTTGGCAAAAAAACGGGTTTGTTATCCTCGAAAAAGCAATTGCACCCGAATGGGCCGATCAGCTCTGGCGCGAAACCGAAGAATTAATTGAGCATAACGAACAATACAAGGTCAATATCCGGGTCGACCTGCCCGAGTATCAGGCGGCACCAGTGCAGGAGGCGCGGGCGTTACCAAAATCAGTGTTGGGTGGCAAGTACATCAAGTTCATGGACTTCCACAACTCGTCGATCATAGGCAAGAAGATCATGCTGCACCGCAATATCGTCACGTTCCTGGAAGCCGTTTTTGGTGAGCGTGTGGTGGCCATGCAGAGCCTTCTGTTCAAGTTCGGTAGTCAGCAGGCTACCCACCAGGACTTTGCCTATGTGGTGTCTGAAATTCCGAGTCACCTGGCCGCCGCCTGGATTGCGCTGGAAGATGTGCAGTTCGATGCGGGTCCGTTATACTATTACCCTGGTTCGCACAAAATCAAGAAATTTGATTTCGGTAATGGCATTTTCTTCAACGGTGAGTCGACCTACAATCCCGATGATTTTGCCCGGTACCTCGATAAAGTTTGTCAGGAGGCCGGTATGGAGCGCCAAACACTCTTGATCAAAAAAGGGGACGTACTGCTTTGGCACGCGTCGCTGGCGCACGGTGGTGATCCGATCCGTAATGCCGACATGACCCGTAAATCGTATGTGTGTCATTACTCGTCTGTCAGCGCCTACAAGCACCACCGGCTCCGATCGGCAGATGAGCCACAACGCTACTCGCTCAATGGCGCTGATGTCTTCCTGAACCCATCGCTCCCCGACCAGGAAGACATCTTCCGTGCCGGCGAAACCATGTAAGTCAGGTACGTTATCGCCAAAAAACGGAGTCGTTGAGCAATATACCAACTGCTTAACGACTCCGTTTTTTGGTGGCCATGCTACGACGGCTAATTCGCTAAGATCCTGGGACCAACCGTATTGATAGCCGACACATACACTTCGCCAGTGATGCCCACCGAAAGAAACGCCTGCTGCATGGCCTGCCCAACGCGTTGGGCCGTCTCAACATCACGACTCAGCGCGAACATCGACGGACCAGAACCCGAAATACTGCAGCCCAGTGCCCCATTATCGAGTGCGGCTTGTTTAACCTCGTTGAATTCAGGAATCAGAATCGAGCGCACCGGCTCAATGATCACGTCGACCATGGAGCGGCCAATCAGGTCATAATCGGGCTTGGTCAGACCCGCAATCAGCCCCGCCACGTTCCCCATCTGGATAATCGCGTTTTTTAGCGACACTTCATTTTTCAGGATGAAGCGGGCATCTTTTGTGTTCACTTCCACATCGGGATGCACCAGTGTGGCAAAGAGGCTGGCGGGCGTTTCAATCTTGATCACATCGAGCGGTGCGTAGCTACGCACCACCACAAAACCACCCAGCAGCGACGGCCCTACGTTGTCGGCATGGGCCGAGCCACAGGCCACACGCTCTCCTTCCATAGCAAACGGAAGCAACTCAATGGTTGGCAACGGGCGCCCCAGCAGTTCATTAGCAGCAAAAACACCGGCTACGGCACTGGCCGCGCTGGAACCCAGTCCGCTACCCAAGGGCATATGCTTGGTGAGCACCATCTCGAAGCCCACGTCGGTACGGCCAATTTTTTTCAAAAACACCTGAATGGCAATGCCAGCGGTGTTGCGGGCCGCTTCGCGCGGGAGCCGGCCGTCGTCACCAATAATATCGAGGATACGAACACCAGGTTCGTCTGATAAGCGAAGAAGCACTTCGTCGCCGGGCTGATCGACGGCAAACCCAAAGATATCGAAGCCACAGGCCACGTTGGCAACAGTAGCGGGAGCAAATACACGTATTTCGTTCACGGAATGAGGCAATTGAGGCCGCAAGTTAAACAAGTAGTCGTAAGAGGTAAGTCAATAAGTCGTAAGTCGCGCCGTCGCATCAAAAAAGAGTGAGCAACAACGCGACTTACGACTTATTGACTTACGACAGGTCTCTTACCAGAACCGGATGTATAGTACTGACAACAGCATGAAGATGATCACGATCAGCAGAATGCTGGTTGGGTTTAGCTTGAACATCGTTGCATCGATCTCGAATGCTTTTGGGTTCACCTTCGGACCAGCCAGGCTAATGAGCACCATGGCCAGCACCGTGAACACAAACGACCAGCCCATACAGATCAGGAATGGAATTTCCATGTTGCCTGAATCGCTGTTGAGAAAGGCCGTGTACAGGATGGTTTCGTTACCAAACAGGCTTGGCGCGTAGTTGTTGAACAGTACAGCCAGGGCAAAGCCGAGCAACACCCCTACAATGGCCGCCGTACCGGTGGTGCGTTTCCAGAAGAAACCCAGAATGAACAGGGCAAAAATGCCGGGACTAACGTACCCGGTATATTTCTGAATGAACGTGAAACCACCTTCGCCACCAATACCGAGCGCATCGCCCCAGGCCAGGGCAATAGAGATCACCATAGCCGCCACGATCGTTAACCGGCCAATCCAGACGAGCTTCTTCTCTGTGGCTACCTTATCCACGTACTTATGGTAAATATCGAGCGTGAAGATGGTCGAGATCGAGTTGGCTTTACCAGCCAGCGACGCCACAATGGCGGCGGTCAACGCAGCAACCGACAGGCCTTTCAGGCCGCTTGGCAGGAAGGTCAACACCGCCGAGTAGGCGTTATCGGCCATCACTTTTCCGTTGGTTGTCATCTCTGCCTGCAGGCCACCGTTTTTATAGATGACGTAGGCCGCAATACCCGGTACCATAACGACCAGCGGCATAAATATTTTCAGAATAGCGGCGAACAGGATACCCGTACGGGCCGTCTTCAGGTCGGCACCAAGCGCCCGTTGGGTAATGTACTGGTTACAGCCCCAGTAGTTCAGGTTCACAATCCACTGACCAGCCAGGTACATACTGATACCCGGCAGCGTGAGGTATTTGTTCACGTCGGCCTGCGAGGTGTTAGGGCCGGGCTTCTCGAAGATCATGTGGAAGTGATCATCCGCATTGGCGATCATAGCACTGAACCCATCGATGGCGCCGCTCCCTACGCCCAGCACTTCTGATACTTTATCCAGCGCCAGGTACGTGGTTACCAGCCCGCCAACGATCAGCACCAGCACCTGAATTACGTCGGTGAAGCCAATTACTTTCATCCCCCCCAGTGTAATGATGATCGCGAATATGCTCAGCGCGATAATGATGGGGTGGAATAGATCAGTGCCCACCAGATTCGACAGGGCCAGAGCGCCAAGGAACAGAATAGACGTCAGGTTAACGAATACGTACAGAAATAGCCAGAAAACGGCCATGATCAGACTCACTGTTTCGTTATAGCGCGTGCTGAGGAACTGCGGCATCGTGAAGATATGATTCTTCAGGTAGATGGGAATGAACCAGACCGCCACAATAATCAGCGCAATGGCAGCCAGCCATTCATAAGCCGCAATAGCCACCCCCAGCGTATAACCGCTCCCCGACATACCGATAAACTGCTCGGCCGAGATGTTGGAGGCGATCAGCGATGCCCCAATGGCCCACCAGGTCAGCGACCCTTCGGCCAGGAAAAAGTCTTTTGTATCGAGTGCGTGGGTCTTCTTTTGTTTGTATATCCAATACCCATAGGCCGATACGCCGACGAAGTAGAGGAGAAAAACAATGTAATCCGTTGTAACGAGTTGATTCATGGAAAAGGAAATTCGGGCGTTTATAGCATTAAAAGTAGAACAAGTAGGGTCAAAAATAAGTGAATAGGCGGTATAACTTCTGCTAGTTATATGCTCCTTTGTGTACTATTCTGTCAATCAAAGACGCGCTACACCTATTTTACCCCTGTTGTCGGGTAAATAGATGCCTAATCGATGGCTGGAAGGCCACTGATAAACCCAACCTGGCTATTCCGGGTTAAGGCTAGTGGCCCTATTGGCCATCTCTAAAAAACGTTATGAATCTTCTTGAATTAGCACAAGATCCGACCAAAGTGGCTAAAGCGGCTAAACTGGTCTACGTCAGCGATACCATGCCGGGACTTACTCGCCGGGTTAAGGGCGATCACTATGAGTTCCTCGACACTACCGGGACAGTCATCGACGACGAAGCTACGCTGGAACGTATCCGAAAGATGGCCCTGCCACCCGCCTACCAAAACGTCTGGATCTGCCCTAAACCAAACGGGCATTTACAAGCCACGGGCATCGACGCCAAAGGTCGCAAGCAATACCGGTATCACGCCAACTGGAATGCCATTCGGAGCGAAACGAAGTTTTACCGGATGGTTGCCTTTGGCGAGAAATTGCCGCTGCTTCGTGAGCGGATTCACAAGGATCTGAACCGCCGACAGCTAGACCACGACAAGGTGATTGCCATTGCCCTGAGCGTGATGGAACAGACGCTGATCCGGGTGGGCAACGCGGCGTATGAAAAAGAGTACGGTTCGTATGGACTGACGACGCTTAAAAACCGGCACGTGAAAGCCAACGATAGTGAGGTACGTTTCAGCTTTAAAGGCAAAAAAGGCATTTACCACGACATTACGCTGCACGATAAACGACTTGCCAAACTGGTGAAAGCCTGCCGCGAGCTTCCCGGAAAAGAGCTGTTCCAGTACATTGACGAAGACGGTAATCGCCACGGTATCGACTCGGGCATGGTGAACACATACCTACAGGAAACGATGGGCGACGAGTTTTCGGCCAAGGATTTCCGAACCTGGGCGGGCACTACCAACGCCCTGCGCCTGCTGGTTGACCTGGAACCCTGCGAAACCGAAAAAGATGCCAAAAAGAACGTCAATACGGTGCTTGATGAAGTAGCACACCGCCTGGGCAACACGCGCACCGTTTGCCGGAAACATTACGTTCACCCGCAGATTCTGGAAGCCTACGAATGCCAGGATCTGAACCCATACATCGAGAAACGCAACCGTTTCCGCCAAACCAGCCCCCACGGCCTCGACGGCGTGGAAAAGCTCCTGCTAGCCTTCCTGCACGACCAGGTGAAAACGTAGTTGACAGCAGGCAGTGGCCGTTGGCAAGCCACATGCAAGCATGCAGGCACCTCAGCCGGCAAACAGCCACTGCCAACCGCTACTACTGTTTCGTTCCCAGGAAAACCTGACTGATGGTACTGCTTAGTCGGAGGAGTTCGATCTCGGCGGCTTTGGCGTTGAACTCGGCGTCGAATAGCCGGGCCTGGGCAGTTACTGAACTGCGCTGAACATCCCGAAACTCAACGGGCGTTGAATTGCCCACCCGGTAGCGATCGTAGGCGATATCGATGTTTTCAAGGGCAATTTTGTAGTTCTGCACTTCTACATTCAACAACGCCAGACTATTCTGATACTGCGTAAACGTTTGGGCTACAGCCTGTTCAAGCGCCACTTTCTGATCTGCCTGCTGGTATTCAGCGGCCAGCGCATTAGCACGGGCATTGGCTTCGAGGCGGCGGAGATTCCCCCCGTTGAAGATTGGAACGGCAGCCGTGACCCCGTAGGTCAATCCACGGTTGCGGCCCTGCGCCACACCGAAGCCCCCTTCGTTATCAATAAACGTGAAGTTATAGCCCGTTTGCAGGTTGAGCGTTGGCTGGCGTTGAGCCCGTGCCAGTCGGATCCCAATATCGGCCACACGCCGATTCAGCGCAGCCGCGACCAGCAGGGGGTTGTTGCTCGCCATCTGCTGGCGGATCTGGTCGATGCTTACGGTTGGGTTCACCAGGATGGTATCCCGAACGGCAAAATCGGTCAGCGGGTCACGAACGATCAGGGTGTTCAGTAACACCTTAGCCGACCGCAGGCTCTGCTCCTGCGTCAGCAGTGTCACGCTATCTGCGTTATAGTCGACCTGTGCCGTCAGGTAATCTACTTTCGAGCGTGTCCCTACTTCGTAGTTTGCCTTGGCCAGCTCAAGCCGGTCGCGGGAAATATCGAGCGCCTGCCGGAACGAGAGCAATTGCTGTAGCTGCCGAACCACATCGTAATAGGCCGTGGCTACGTTGGCGATCGTCTGTTCAACGCTGGCCCGGGTGTTTACTTCACTAATGCGCACCAGCTCGCCAAAGCGCTCGTAAGTGGCAAAATTGGCCAGCCCATTGAACACCGTCCAGTTCAGGTTTACCCCCGCCGTGGTTGTTCGGTTGAAAATGCCGTTCAGCGTCTGCGGCGGGCGGATGTTATCAACAAACGTCTGGTTGACGCTCTGCTTGCTACCGTTGGTGCTTACGTTACCCGTAATCAGCGGATAGAAGCCCGCGTTGGCCGGAATCCGTTCGTTCCGGGCTATTTGCTCCTGGGTTTGCAGGCCTTTTATCTGGTAGTTGTTTGCCAGCGCTGCGGCAATGGCATCGGCCAGCAGCAATTGTTCACCCTGTTGCGTTATGTAGGCATTTCGCAGCGCCCGTTGTACAGGGTTTTGAAACGGCTGCTGCTGGGCAATGGAAACGGTAATGACGAGTGAAAAGAAGAGAGCGAGTAAGAGGCGCATCGAACGATACTGGTTAAATTGAGAAGTGGTAATCAGGCTACGTGGCCTATTAATTGACAGATAGCTAAATAGAACGATAAAAGTAGAGCAAAAAGCATTGTCTACCGCTGTTCTAAGAAGCTGTTTGCGTTAGCTGCCCCGTCGCACAGGCACACCATCGCCTAGCTGCATAGTCGCCTAGTCGCCTAGTCGCGTAGCGACCTGATCACACGCTGAATTGTTAGGTCGCTACGCGACGGAATACTGATGGGAAGCCAAGAGAGCTACAGCCATTAGGTCGCTACGCGACGATGCGACTAGGCAACGATGTCCCTGTACGGCTCGCTGCCTCGTCGCCTAGGTGATGGTGCGACGAGGCAGCGAGGTCATGGTGCGCCTGGGCGGCGAGGTGGCTAATGCAAACAGCTCAATTGTCTACAGACGTTAAGTCCGGTCCTTCGTTAGGTGGCGAGTTGGCTAACGTACCTGAATCTGGTAAGTTTGTTCAATCTGTCATCAAACTCCCCATGCGTAGCCCCTCTATCTGCCTGTTCCTGTTCGCTTCCATGCTGTTGGCCGCCTGTTCTGGCCGCCGTTCGGTCGACTTTATCTTCACAAACGCCACTGTCTACACGGCTGATTCATCGTTCACCGTGGCTCAGGCCTTTGCTGTTGATAAAGGCAACTTCGTGGCCACCGGCACCTCCGAAACCATCCTGAACGATTACCGCTCCGACAGCCTCATCGATTTGCACGGACAGCCCGTTTACCCGGGTTTCTACGATCCGCACGCCCATTTTCTGGGTCTCGGCCAGATGCTCAGCCAGGCCGACCTTGTGGGCGCCACCTCGTACCAGGAGGTGATCACACGCTTGAAGGCCTACCACGCCAACCACCCGGATGTGCTCTGGATCATTGGCCGCGGCTGGGATCAGAACGACTGGCCAGCAAGTGATTCACCCGTACGCGGTTTTCCGACCAATAAACGGCTGAACGATGCGTTTCCAAACATTCCCGTAGCCTTGACCCGCATTGATGGCCATGCATTACTGGTGAATGATAAAGCACTCAAACTCGCTCGGGTTACTGGCTCAACGGCCATGCCGGGCGGCGAAGTGGTGCTGGCGGGTTCACAGCCAACCGGTGTGCTGGTGGATAACGCCATGCAGGTGGTCCGGCGGGTGATTCCGCAACCCGATGAAGCGGCCAAGACCAAGATGTTGCAGGCTGCTGAAAAAGTATGCCTTGAACTGGGCCTGACCACAGTTTCAGACGCTGGCCTGAACCGCACCGATATTGACCTGGTGGCTAAGCTGCACCATGAGAAAAAGCTTAAAATCCGCGATTACGCCATGATCAGCTTGGGCGAAGCGAACCTGGAGTATTACCTGAAACATGGCCCCTACCAAACCGATCGCTTGACGGTAAGGTCGTTCAAACTGTATGCCGACGGGGCGTTAGGTTCGCGCGGGGCCTGCTTACGAAAACCTTATTCTGACCGCCCCGAGACCAGCGGTTTTCTGCTCTTAAGCCCTGCTGAACTGGACCGCGTAACGAAACTGATTGCGAACAGCGGTTTCCAGGCTAACACGCACTGCATCGGCGACTCAGCGAATCATCTGATGCTAAACCTGTATGGAACGTACCTGAAAACAAAGAACGACCGCCGCTGGCGGATCGAGCACGCGCAAGTAGTCTCGCCCGAAGACGTCCAGTTGTTTGGTCGATATTCTATTATTCCATCGGTACAGCCTACCCACGCGACCTCCGATATGTACTGGGCCGGTGAGCGATTGGGACCGGTGCGGGTAAAAGGGGCCTATGCGTTCAAAGACTTAATGAAGCAGAACGGCTATATCACCTTCGGCAGCGATTTCCCCGTCGAATATGTCAATCCACTATTTGGCTTTCATTCGGCCGTAGCCCGGCAAGACGCCAAGAACTACCCCAAAGGCGGTTACCAGCCCGAAAATGCCGTTTCGCGCAAGGAAGCGCTGCTGGCTATGACGCGCTGGGCCGCCTACGCCTGCTTTGAAGACAGCCTGCGGGGTAGCATCGCCGCCGGCAAACAGGCCGATTTTGTCATCCTTGACAGCGATATCATGAAAGCTCCTAATGAAAAACTGAGAGACGTAAAAGTATCCCAGACCTGGGTTGGTGGCGAGCGCCTGTACAACGCCAAAAAGTAATGTCCCACCATACCGACAACCCGCACGACCGTTATTTTAAAGAAACGTTCGCTCAAACAGACATCCTGGCCGACTTCCTGAATGTGTATCTCCCTGAAACACTTCGCAACCAGCTCGACTTTTCTTCACTGGAACGGGAGTTCGATACGTACACAGACGAAACCCTTAGCGAGCATTTTGCTGATCTGGTTTTTACCGCTCGCCTGACCGATCAGCCAGTGCGAATTGCGGTTCTGCTTGAGCACAAAAGCTATACCGAACCCTACATTCATTTCCAGCTGAATCGATATGTCCTGACTGTGTGGGATGCGCAGCTTTCGGAGAAAAAGCCGTTGCTGCCCATTATCCCGGTTGTGGTTTATCATGGCAGGCGGCGCTGGAAAAAGCGCGAGATCCGGTCTTATTTTGAGCAACTGCCAGATGCGGTTTCGCCCTACGTACCCAGCTTTGATTATGTGTTGATAGACCTGTCAACGATTCTGAACAGGCTGCCCAGCTTCCAAACAGATTATGCTCGTTTAACCGGCGTATTATTGCAGAACAGTCGACAAAGGCGTTTACTGGAAAGATCGCTTCACTCTATCGCCGACGGAATAAACCGGTTACTGTCTGATGAACGGGGTGAACGTTTTTTTTGAACCTCGCTTATCTATTTAACGTGGGTAACCTCCTTGACAAAAGCGGAGGTTGTCATTATCTTTCAAGACGTTTCCAAACAGGCAAACAACTACAGTATGTCGCTTTACGAACAACTCATTCAGGAAGGATTGGAGAAGGGCCTGGAACAAGGGCTGGAACAGGGCAGAGAGCAGGGGCTTTTAAAAGCGGTGAAGGCTATGCTGAATCTACACATGAGCGTTGCTACGATTGCCGCAGCGCTTGAACTTCCAGTTGCCCAAGTTCAAGTGCTCGAAACGAAGATCAACGAGACTGACAACTAACCGCGCCAAGCAGCCGAATCAGTGAAGGTTGGCTCACGGCCAAGCTGATAGTAGCCGGTCCTGTTTAGTTAAGCGATCATGGTCTGTGCTTCCCGCAATGCTTCTGCGTAGGGCTGGTATAGATGACGGCCCGGTGCGTTCCCCATTTCTAAATCGGTGCCGAGGGGGGCAGCATCCCACAGGCCAGCCCGATGCCAGGGCGTCAGCTGATCCCAGTCGGGACGGTCGATGATCGGGTACAAGCAAACGCCTTCCAGGGGAATGCCTGCCTGCCGGGCCTTCACACACTCGCGGGCTATCATGCGTATCCAGGCGGGCCGGTCGATGCCGGGGTGACTGGTCTCGCTGAGTACAATGGGTTTGCGATAGCGTTTGTAGACTTCAAGAAAAAGGTGATGCAGGGGCCTGAACCGCGGATCACGTCCTTCATTTCCCCACGGCAGCAACTGGTAACTGGGCAACTCCCACTGGTTGTTATAATAAAAATTCACCCCAACGATATCAACCATATCGGGCCGGCCACCCAGTTCAGGATGTAAACGCCCCAGGAGCATATCAACGGCCTGATACTGATTATCATGAGCGCGTTTCGCGTTGCCTATTTCAGACCGGGTAGCGTTGAGCGGTGGCACCATATTTACCAGCGGTTCGGTGGTCATCACCAGTATGTTCGGGTCCAGTTCCCGCATGGCGACAATGCCTTCGATGTATGCCCGGATCAACCCCATTTTCACTTCAAAACCCTGTTTGGTACAGTAGGGCGAGGTGCCGCATACATCACCACCAAGCCAAGAAATGAAACTTACCTCATTGATGGGCGTTACGATGAGTGGACCCTCTGGGTACGCCTCCCGGTAAACAGGCACGAAAGCCCGACAGATAGCTGCAAAACGGCGGGCAAACATGGGATGAAGCGGCGTCAGATCATCGGGATAACCAAAGTGGCAAATGTCCCAAATCTGCTGAATACCCAGCGCTTTTCCCCGTTGGAGCATATGACGTACCACCGTCCAGTCATAGGTGTACGCTCGTTTCTCCACCTGACTCCAGCGGATTCCTTCCCGTACGGTACGTATGTTCAGGCGGTCGATATCGCGATAGTCCTCATCCAGTCGGTCGAGGTGGCCGGTTAGCGGCAAAAAATCAACGCGGTTGCCAAAGGCATTCTGCTGGTCGGTACATTCATAACCGGCCCACCAGAAGGTAGTAAATCGATTGTCAGCGGGTGAGGTACGTTGTGGGTATGCTGTGTTCATGAATGCAGTGGTCATGCTAATCAGAACCAGCACTACTTCGGGGTCAGTCAGCTAAATTGAGCGAACGGTTTACGGCGGATGGAATACGGAGCCTGCTCACCCGTATGTGTACCAGGCCTGATAAACTGAGCTACCAACGACAGATCGACCAGCCAAGTACCCTCGCCACCCCTTTTTGATGCCCTTTATTCGTAACTCCTTATCGAATTCGCGTCACCACCAGGGGCAAACACTCAGCTGCACAATTACCACACAATTGCAACGATAACCCGGGCGACTGAGCCAGACAACTGGCCATTACGCTGCTCACGGTGTTGACGCCATTCGCCACCAGGTTGGCCACGCTGGCGTCGTCAGCGTAGGTGAGGGCATAGGCCAGGTACGTTCCTGCCACCAGCCCTGAGGTAGCAAACGAAGGACTGGCCGATACCCGAACCAGCTTACCGCCTGCATCGGTGAGCACGTAGCTGGTTTTGATGCCTGCGCCAGCGCTTCCTCCCGCGCCTTGCAGGGTAATGAGCTGCCCAACCTGGTAGTCGCAGACGGGCGTTGGTGTGGTCGAAGCCACACAGGCCCTGAACACCAGCGCATCCGACCAGTCGAAACAGGAAGCCGACACCGCACTCAGGGCATTACCGGGGGCCAGGTTGCTGATGGGCGCTTCGTAGGTCAGGGCAACGGCCATATAGGTTGCCGTGCCGCTCAGGCCCGAGAAGCTGGCCGTAGGGCTAATTTGCAGGATAGTCCCCGTATTGGAGGCCAGCACATAGCGGGTGGTCACGGCGGTGCCGCTGCTGCCGCCGCTGCTGGTGAGGGTCACGGTCGAGGTGGTGTAATCGCAGCCAGCCACCGCGAGGGGGCATCCGTAGGCATTGACCGCCGTGCCAGTGGGGGTACCCGGACACAAGTCGGTGGCGTCATCGACGCCATCCGCATCCGAGTCGGCCAGCCAGCCCGTAACCAGCCCATCGGTGGGGACCGCAACGACCGTTGCTGCCACACCCAAACCCAGCAGCAGCGCGATTGTCGCCCCTACACGCAATACCCAGGAGTAGCTCTGTTTCGTATCCATCGGCGCTATTTGCTTAGGGTGGGAGCAGTCAGGTTACAGGCGGTGCAGGCGGTACCCGTGTTGGCGTAGTTCTGGCTATACAGATTGGTGGCCCCCAGTATGTCATTGGCCGAATACATGGTGTTGGCAAAGTCGCCCCCATTCATCCCCGCCACGCCCGAATCAGGGTCAGACCCGTTGACAAACAGCCGAAGGCCCGGCAAACACACCCCGCCCGGCAGCACAAAGGTGAACAGCAGGGTTTCCTGCCCCGATGTCAGATCGACCTTCAGGCCGTTGGAGCCAACCCCGTGAAAGTCGGACCCCAGTACGCCATAGGCCTGGGAATTATCGGTCCAGCCCCCGGCGGCCACGCTGTTGATGGCGAAGGCCATATTGGCCAGTGAAGCAGGTGTTACTACCGACACCTGGGCACTGCCCCAGTTGTACTGGGTTTGGGTGAAGTTGGGTTTGGCGTAGACCTCGTACCGGTTCTGGGCGATATTGTAGCGCAGGGTATAGTCTACGGTCTGGGCCAGGCCACTCAATGCCAGACACAGCAGGCTAAAAAGAAAGATCAGCTTTTTCATAGGTAATCAGCTAAAGCGAATAGAGCGTAGAAAAAGCTGGACGTACCTGGTCTGGGTACGTCCAGCTGGACTGTGATTAAGGGAGCTGTTCCAGCATCCAGTCGAAATTATAGAGCTGGGCACTGTTCATCTGGGTGCTGGTCTGGAAGTTGGTGATCACATTGGTAAAGATCAGCGAGGTGTCGTTGCTCGTACCCTGATATTTCACCTTCCCATCCATGTTCACATCCCCGAAATAGTACCCCAGCGCATTGTTGTAATTGTACAGGGGACTTGCGTTACCAGCCTGCGTACCGATCACTTCGGCGAAGATCAGGATCAGGTCATTGGCCGTGCCCTGGTACTTGACCTTACCATTGTGGTTGGCATCACCCGCCCACAAAGCCTGCTTGTTGCCCACAGTGGTTTGCTCCCAGCCCTCGTAGTCGTAAGTACCCACGATTTTGTTCCATAGCTGGGCACCCGTCATGGTGGTGAAGTCGACCAGCGTACCGGTGGTTGAGAGCGGAATGGCCGTGGCCGTCATGGCACCCAGGTGGTTACGGTGTTTGACGCTCACGTAGAAGCTGCTGCCCGACAGGCCTGTGAAGCTCAGCGGCGATACACCATCGCTGGCCAGCACCACGTCGCCATCGCGCTGTACGAGGGCCGAGCGGGTAGCCACCACTACCGAGAGGTTGGCGGGGCTACGCAGTTCCACAAACACCCAGTCGACAATGGCGTCGCCCGTCCCTACATTCAGGGCTGTCACGCTGGCAGGCATCGTCTCGCCGCCGCCGTTGACGTGGGTAAAGCGGTCACCGCCGATGGCTGAGTAGGGTTCCGTCAGGGGCAGGAACTTCTGGCTCCGCAGATCGTCGCGCATCAGGTTATTGGTTCCACCAATCAATGCGCCCTGCAAGAGCACCTTCAACCGCAACACCAGGGCAGCGGGGTCGATGGGTTGCTGCACCAGCACGTTCACCGTGGCGTTGGTACACTTACCCGCGCTGTTGCACACAGTATAGGTAAAGCTGGCTGGCCCAACGTACCCAGGAGCAGGCGTATAGGTGTACGACCCATTGGGCGACATCACCACCGTACCTGACGTAGGCTGACCACCGGCATACGTGAGCGGTAAGCCTTGGGGATCACTGTCGTTGGTAGCCACCGTACCCGCTTTAGGTACGTTCGGCTTCGTCAGCAGCGCATCATCCACCGCTACCGGGGCCAGCGTAGTGCCACTTGGCGGCGTAGGTTGTACGTTCACCGTCACCAACGCCGTTGCACACGAAGGCTGACTCGTACCCTTATCGCAAACCGAATACGGGAATGAAACCACACCCGTGAAGCCAGCAGGTGGCGTGTAGGTCACCGTGCCATTGGCGTTCACCACGGCCGTGCCTACACTCGGCTGAGCAATTAGCGTCGGGTTATTCAACTGACCATCCAGGCTGGTGGCCGAGTCAGGATCAGTGTCATTAGCCAGCACCGCTACGATCACCGGCGTACCGGCGGTCGTTTGCGAGGCATCGTTGTCGGCAATCGGCGGGTTGTTACCCAGCGGCGAAGGCACAGGGTTTACCGTAATGCTCACACAGGTGCTCGCACTCAGGCCCGCCGTATTGGTGGCACTGTAGCAGAAGCTGACCGTACCCGTAAAGCCCGTTGGCGGCGTGTAGGTATAGCTACCCGTTGGCGTAAGCGTCACCGTGCCCGTTGTGGGCGGCGTTAGCAGACTCACCGTCAGCGGGCCGCCCTGCGGGTCCTTGTCGTTGGTCACCACATTGCCCGTTACCGGCGTATCCTTGTTGGTGTTGGCAATATCCGGAGTCAGTACGGGAGCCAGCGTCGGCACATCGCTGACGGTCTGGTAGGCGGTGGCAGTGGTACACAACACCGGCGAACCACTGTCGCAGACCTGATACACAAAGTGATCCGTGCCCACAAAACCAGGGGCAGGCGTGTAGGTGTAGCTACCGTCTGCATTGAAGACAACCGTACCGTTCGTCGGATTGGTCAGCTTAGTAAACGTCAACGTCTGACCCGGGTTCGGATCGCGGTCGTTGCTGGCCACCGTACCCGTGGCGGGTGTACCCTTCGTCGTCAGCAGGTTATCATCGATGGCCACAGGTGCCACGTTGGTCACGCCCGCTGGTAGCGTGGGGTCTATTGTCATCGTCACCAGCGCCGTGGTGCAAACCACCGGACTGCCCGTGTCACAGACCTGATATGGGAACGTGACCACACCCGTAAAGCCCGTTGGCGGCGTGTATGTGATGGTGCCATCGGGGTTGACCGTGGCCGTACCCTGTGCAGGCTGCGAAACAATCGTGGGGTTACTCAGCGGCAAGCCCTCAGGATCCTTGTCGTTGCCCAGTACGTTCACCGTTGTCGACGTACCGGCCGTTGTGCGACCCGCATCGTTCAGAGCAATCGGCGCATCGTTGCCGGGCGTTGGCGGTAGTACCGGTGTCAGCGTCAGCGTCGAGGTCGTACAGGCGGGTGGCGTAGCCGAATCGCAGACGTTCACCGTCAGACTCACCGGAGCGGTCTGGCTGAGGGGGGCGGTGTAGGTGTAGCTGCCGTCGGGGGTCATGGTGAACCCGGCGGGTGGCGTGCCAATCACCGTCGCGGTCAGCGGCGTACCTTCGGGATCTTTGTCGTTGGTCAGCACATTGCCCGACGTTGGTTTGCCCGGAATGAACGTGTTCACGTCAGGCGTTACCACCGGCGGCAGATTAACGGGCGACTGCACATCGACACTCACCGTGGCCACATCACACTTACCCGCACTGTTGCAGACGCTGTAGGTAAAGCTGGTTGGCCCAACGTACCCAGGGGCAGGCGTATAGGTGTAGCTGCCGTTGGGCGACATCACCACTGTTCCCGACGTAGGCTGACCCGTTGTGAAGGTCAGTGGTAAACCCTGCGGATCAGAGTCGTTGGTGGCTACTGTGCCTGTTTTCGGCGTATCCTTTTGGGTCAGCAGCGCATCGTCGATAGCCACCGGGGCCAGCGTAGTACCTACTGGCGGAGTCGGCTGAATATCCACACTCACGAGAGCCGTCGTACACAGGGCTGGCGTGGCTTTATCACAAACCTGATACGGGAAGGTAACCACGCCGGTAAGGCCGGCCGGTGGCGTATAGGTCACCGTACCATTGGCATTCACCACGGCCGTTCCCTGCGCGGGCTGGGCCAGAATCGTTGGATTACTGAGCTGCCCGTTCAGACTCGTCGCACTGTCAGGGTCGGTATCATTGGCCAGTACGGCAATGGTCACCGACGTACCTGCGGTGGTCTGCGTCGCGTCGTTATTCGCCACCGGAGCGTTATTGCCCGTTGGCGATGGCGTTGGCAGCACATTCACCGTCACACACGTACTGGCACTCAGGCCTGCCGTGTTCGTAGCCGAATAGCAGAAGCTGGCCGTTCCTGTGAAGCCCGTTGGCGGCGTGTAGGTATAGTTACCCGTTGGCGAGATCGTCACCGTTCCCGTTGTGGGGGGCGTCAACAGGCTCACCGTCAGCGGGCCACCCTGCGGGTCTTTGTCGTTAGTCACCACATTGCCCGTTACCGGCGTATCCTTGTTGGTGTTGGCAATATCCGGGGTTACCACAGGCGGCAGACCAGTCGGTGCCTGGACATCGATACTCACCGTGGCCACATCACACTTACCGGCACTGTTACAGGCCAGGTAGAGGAAGCTCGTCGGCCCCACAAAACCGGTCGGTGGCGTGTAGGTATAGCTACCATTGGGCGACATCACCACCGTGCCACTCGCGGGCTGACCACTGGTAAAGGTCAGCGGCAAGCCCTGCGGATCACTGTCGTTGGCCGACACATCCCCCGACTTAGGTACGTTCACCCGCGTCAGCAGGGCATCGTCTACCGCTACCGGGGCCAGCGTTGTATTCGCAGGCGGCGTGGGCTGCACGTTCACCGTTATCAACGCCGTTGCACACGAAGGCTGACTAGTTCCCTTGTCACAAACCTGATACGGGAACGAAACAACACCCGTGAAGCCGGCCGGTGGCGTGTACGTGACTGACCCATTGGCATTCACGACCGCCGTACCTACACTCGGCTGAGCAATCAGCGTTGGGTTGTTCAATTGTCCGTCCGGCGTAGTAGCCGCGTCAGGGTCGGTATCATTGGCGATGGCCTTGATGGTCACCGCTACACCCGCCGTTGTTTGCGTATTGTCGTTGTTGGCAATGGGTTTGTTATTCCCCAGTACCGATGGAGCCGGATTCACGTTGACCGACACACAGGCACTGCTGCTCAGACCCGCCGTGTTACTGATGGCGTAGCAGAAACTGGCCACGCCCGTAAAGTCGGTCGGTGGTGTGTAGACATACGTACCGTCGGGCAGCAGGCTCACCGTACCGCTGATTGGCTGGCTGATGAGACTCACCGTCAGTGGGTTACCCTGCGGATCCACGTCGTTGGTCAGCACATTATCCGATACCGGCGTATTGATATTCGTGTTGGCAATATCCGACGTAGCAATCGGTGGCAATAGAGCAGGCGGGGCCTGCACCAGTACACTCACTGTCGCGTTGGTACATTTACCCGCGCTGTTGCAGACGCTGTAGGTAAAGCTGGTGGGTCCCTCAAAACCCGTTGGCGGCGTATAGGTATAGCTACCGTTGGGCGACATCACCACCGTGCCACTGACGGGCTGACCCGTCGTGAACGTCAGCGGTAAGCCCTGTGGGTCACTGTCGTTGCGCCACACCTCACCCGTCTTGGGTACGTTCATTTGCGTCAGCAAGGCATCGTCTACCGCTACCGGGGCCAGCGTTGTACCATTTGGCGGCGTGGGCTGGACGTTCACCGTCACCAGGGCCGTAGCACACGAAGGTTGACTGGTGCCCTTATCGCAAACCGAATAGGGGAACGAAACTACCCCGGTAAAATCTGCCGGTGGCGTGTAGGTCACCGTACCGTTGGCGTTCACCATGGCCGTACCTACACTGGGTTGAGAAACCAGCGTTGGATTATCCAACTGACCATCCAGCGTCGTGGCACTGTCAGGATCAGTGTCATTAGCCAGCACCGCCACGATCACTGGCGTACCTGCGGTCGTTTGCGTAGCATCGTTGTTAGCAATAGGCTTGTCATTGGCCGAGGGCGAGGGGTCGGGTAATACGTTGATCGTTAGACACGTACTCGCTGAAAGCCCTACCGTATTCGTAGCCGAATAGCAGAAGCTGGCCGTTCCCGTAAAGCCGGTTGGCGGCGTATAGGTATAGTTACCCGTCGGCGTAAGCGTTACTGTTCCCGTTGTAGGCGGCGTTAACAGGCTGACGGTCAGCGGAGCACCTTGTGGGTCTTTGTCGTTGGTCAGCACATTACCCGGCACCGGCGTGTTGATATTCGTGTTGGCTATGTCAGCCGTCAGTACCGGCGGCTGGTTGACAGGCAGTACCGTGATGGGCAGAATCACCTGCGTACACTGGCCCGTCTGGTCGCACACCGTTACGCACAGCGTGGTGTTCACCGGAGCCGATGAACCCGGCGTGTAGGTTACAGCCAGGGCATGGGTCACGTTATCTACACCCACCTGCGCCGTGCCGCTAGCTGGCCCGCCACAAATCGTAGCCGTGTGGCTATCGGTCAGGCTGTCGGTTATACCCGTGACAACCGTAACGGGCTTGTTGGGCACCGTCACAATCGGTGTTGGGGTTACTACCGGTGGCTCAACACCATCACCCGGTGGCGTGGGGTCCACAATCTGTACCGGCACGGTTACCGTCGTACACAGGCCCGTCTGGTCACAGACCGTCAGGCAGATGGCATCGGGACCCACGCTACCGGAGGTTGGCGTATAGGTGACGCAGACCTCATGCGTAGTATTGTTGACACTGGCCGTAGCCGTGCCTTTACCCGGTACGTTACACACGCTTACGCTGTGGGTATCCGTCAGATTGGGGTCTACAACCGTCATACACACCGTTACCGGCGTGTTTTTGGGCGTGACTACCGGCACCACCACGACCACAGGTGGTTTGGGCGTAGTGCTGGTTTGGCTGGCGGGCTGCACCGTGATGGGTACAATCGTGGTGGTACACAGCCCGTAGCTGTCGCAGACCTGCACACAAACGGTGGTGGGTCCTGTGAAGGTGGCCGTTGGGGTGTAGATCACACAGACCGCATGGGTAAGATTATTGACGCTGACGCTGGCGACACCGCTGGCGGGCTGTCCACAGATCGAGGCCGTATGGCTATCGGGCTGGTCGGCATCCACGATGGGCAGACAGAGCGTAGCGGGTTTGCCAATGGTCGTAACCAGGGGTTCACCAATCACCACAGGCGGTTGAGGCACGGGTTGCACATCGACACTCACTGTCGCTTTGGTACAGGTAGCCGCACTGTTGCAGACCGCATACGTAAAGCTGTCAGGCCCAACGTACCCAAGAGCAGGCGTGTAGGTATATGACCCATTGGGCGACATCACCACCGTACCGCTGACGGGCTGACCACTGGTAAAGGTCAGCGGCAAGCCCTGCGGATCACTATCGTTGGTGGCTACCGTACCCGACTTAGGTACGTTCACCTGCGTCAGCAAGGCATCGTCTACCGCTACCGGAGCCAGCGTGGTACCACTTGGCGGCGTAGGCTGTACGTTCACCGTCACCAGAGCCGTAGCGCACGAAGGCTGAGAAGCACCCTTGTCGCAGACTTGATACGGGAAGGTCACTACACCCGTGAAGTTAGCCGGTGGCGTATACGTTACCGTACCGTTGGCGTTCACCACGGCCGTACCCACACTCGGTTGGCTAATCAGTGTCGGCGGGTTCAACTGACCATCCAGCGTCGTGGCTGAATCAGGATCGGTATCGTTGGCCAGCACCGCTACGACCACTGGCGTACCCTGCGTCGTTTGCGTGGCATCGTTGTTGGCGACGGGCTTATCGTTACTTACTGGCGATGGAATCGGATTGACGTTCACCGTTACACAGGTAGACCCACTCAGGCCCGCCGTGCTGGTGGCACTGTAGCAGAAGCTGGCCGTTCCCGTGAAGCCGGTTGGTGGCGTGTAGGTATAGTTACCTGTTGGCGAAATCGTCACCGTGCCCGTTGTGGGCGGCGTTAACAGGCTCACCGTCAGCGGACCACCTTGTGGGTCCACATCATTGGTCAGCACATTGCCACTCACCAGCGTATTGATGTTGGTATTGGCAATGTCAGGTTTCACCACAGGCGGCAGGGCAGGTGGCGCCTGCACCAGCACACTCACCGTGGCCCTGGTACATTTACCCGCGCTGTTGCACACACTATAGGTAAAGCTGGTGGGTCCCTCAAAACCCGTTGGCGGCGTGTAGGTGTAGCTGCCGTTGGGCGACATCACCACCGTGCCACTGACGGGCTGACCACCGGTAAAGGTCAGGGGTAAGCCTTGTGGGTCCGAATCGTTGTCGGCTACCGTACCCGACTTGGGTACGTTCACCCGCGTGGTCAGGGCATCGTCCACCGCTACCGGAGCCAATGTGGTGTTGGCCGGTGGCGTGGGCTGCACGTCCACCGTCACCAGGGCCGTTGCACATGAAGGCTGACTGGTGCCTTTATCACAAACCGAATAGGGGAATGAAACCACACCGGTGAAATTAGCCGGTGGCGTGTACGTGACTGATCCATTGGCATTCACCACGGCCGTACCCGTCGCCGGTTGACCCAGCAACACAGGGTTATTCAATTGACCGTTCAGGCTGGTAGCCGAATCAGGATCGGTGTCGTTGGCTAGTACAACCACCGTCACCGACGTACCTGCGGTGGTCTGGGTGGCATCGTTCGCCGCAATCGGTGGGTTGTTGGCCCCTGGGTAGGGCGATGGCACGGGGTTGACGTTCACCGTCACACAGGTGCTCGCACTCAGGCCCGCCGTATTGGTGGCACTGTAGCAGAAACTGGCTACACCCGTGAAGCCGGTTGGCGGCGTATAGGTGTAGTTACCCGTCGGCGAAATCGTCACCGTTCCTGTTGTGGGCGGCGTTAACAGGCTGACGGTCAACGGACCACCTTGTGGGTCTTTGTCATTGGTCAGCACATTACCCGGCACCGGCGTATTGATAGTCGTGTTGGCAATGTCGGGACGAACCACCGGCGGTTGATTGACTGGCAGTACCGTAATGGGCAGAATCACCTGCGTACACTGACCCGTCTGATCGCACACTTCCACGCATACACTCGTGCTGGCAGGGACGCTTCCCGGCCGGTACACCACACACAACTCGTGGCTGGCGTTGTCGACCATGACCGTAGCCGTGCCGCTGTCGGGCAAGCCACAGATCGTCGCCGTGTGGCTGTCGGTGCCACTGTCGGCAATGCCCGTACACACCGTCACCGGCTTGTCGACTACCGTCACAATCGGTGTTGGCGTTACCACCGGCGGCTCAACACCCGGACCCGGTGGCGTGGGGTCCACAATCTGAATTGGCACCGTCACGGTCGTACACAGACCCGTCTGGTCGCAGATGGTCAGGCATACTTTATCCTGACCCACACTGCCGGAGGTGGGCGTATAGATCACACAGACCTCATGCGTAGTATTGTTGACACTGGCCGTTGCCGTGCCTTTACCCGGCACACTGCATACCGTTACGGTATGGGTGTCGCTGCCATTGGGGTCCCGGATGGGCATACACACCGTCGCCGAGGTGTTTTTCGGCGTACTGATGGGGGTCACCACCACCAGCGGCGGCAGCGGTGTAACGGCGGTCTGACTGGGCGGTGTCACTGTGATGGGCACCACCGCCGTGGTGCAATTGCCCTGGCTGTCGCAGACACCCACGCAGGCGGTCAGAGGACCATTGAACGTACCCACCGGCGTGTAGGTCAGACAGACCTCGCGGCGGTCCGGCGATCCGGTGGCGTTGTTGACACTGGCCGTGAGCGTACCGCTGGCAGGCTGGGCGCAGATCGAGGCCGTGAAACTGTCGGGCTGGTCGGCATCCACGATGGGCAGGCAGACGGTAACGGGGTCAGTAGGCGTAGTCACCAGCGGCCGGCCGATCACCACCGGCGGGTTGCTGCCTGGTGACTGTACATCGACGCTGACGGTTGCTACATCGCACTTACCTGCGCTGTTGCAGACACTGTAGGTAAAGCTGGTGGGTCCCACAAAACCCGTTGGTGGCGTGTAGGTATAGCTGCCGTTGGGCGACATCACCACCGTGCCACTGACGGGCTGACCACCGGTAAAGGTCAGGGGTAGTCCCTGCGGATCGCTGTCGTTGGCCGCCACCGTACCCGCTTTAGGTACGTTCACCTGCGTCAGCAAGGCATCGTCTACCGCTACCGGAGCCAGTGTGGTGTTGGCCGGTGGCGTGGGTTGTACGTTCACCGTCACCAGAGCCGTTGCACACGAAGGCTGACTCGTGCCCTTGTCGCAAACCTGGTATGGGAAGGTCACTACCCCCGTGAAGTTAGCCGGTGGCGTGTAGGTCACCGTACCGTTGGCATTTACCACGGCCGTACCTACACTCGGTTGAGAAAGCAGCGTCGGATTGTTCAACTGACCATCCAGCGTCGTGGCTGAATCAGGATCAGTGTCATTAGCCAGCACCGCCACGATAACAGGCGTACCCTGCGTCGTCTGGGTGGCATCGTTATTGGCAATAGGCTTATCATTGACCAAAGGCGAGGGGTCAGGTAATACGTTGATCGTTACACACGCACTCGCTGAAAGCCCTACCGTATTGGTAGCACTGTAGCAGAAGCTCACCGTTCCCGTAAAGCCGGTCGGCGGGGTATAGGTATACGTACCCGTTGGGGTGATCGTCACCGTACCCGTTGTGGGGGGCGTTAACAGGCTCACTGTCAGCGGACCACCTTGTGGGTCCACATCATTCGTCACCACATTACCCGACACGGGGGTGTCTTTGTTGGTATTGGCAATATCGGGGGTCACCACAGGCGGCAGGTTGCCCGGATCGCTGACAGTGATGTAGGCCGTGGCGGTGGTACACAACACCGGCGAGCCGTTATCGCACACCTGATACACAAAGTTGGTTGTTCCTACAAAACCGGTTGGTGGCGTGTAAGTATAGGAGCCGTTCGCGTTGAAGACAACCGTACCCGTGGCCGGAGTCGTCAACGTACTGAAGGTCAGCGTCTGACCCACGTTGGGATCGCTGTCGTTGGCCGCTACGGTACCCGTCGCCGAGACATTCTTCGTCGTCAATAGCGCATCGTCGATAGCCACTGGCGGTAGGTTAGTCTGGCTGGCGGGTGGGGTCGGGTCAACCGTTACGGTCACCACGGCCGTGGCGCAGGCAACGGGCGTACCCGTATCGCAGACCTGGTAAGGGAAGCTCACCACCCCCGTGAAGCCCGCAGGCGGGGTATACGTCACCGTCCCGTCAGGATTGACCAGGGCCGTACCGGTTGTAGGCTGGCTCACCAGCGTGGGGTTGCTCAGGGGCAATCCTTCGGGGTCGCGGTCGTTGCCCCGCACGTTGACTGTCACGGACACACCGGCTGTAGTGCGGGTCGCATCGTTGAGGGCAATGGGTGCATCGTTGACCAGTGGCGAGGGAGTCGGCACCGGGGTCAACGTCAGGGTCGTTGTCGCACAGGCTGGGGGTGTCGCTCTATCGCAGGCCTGATACACCAGCGTCACGGGCGCGGTCTGGCTTAGGGGAGCCGTGTAGGTGTAGCTGCCATCGGGCGAGAGCGTAAAGCCTGTCGGCGGCGTACCGATGAGGCTGGCCGTCAGGGGCGTACCTTCCGGGTCTTTGTCGTTGGTCAGCACGTTGCCTGTCGTCGGAACCGTCGCGATGAACGTATTCACGTCCGACGTAACCAGCGGTGGCTGGTTGACCGGCAGCGGCTGCACATCGACACTCACTGTGGCTTTCGTGCATTTAGACGCAGAGTTGCACACATTGTATGTGAAGCTGTCAGGTCCAACGTACCCAGGAGCAGGCGTATAGGTATATGACCCATTGGGCGACATCACCACCGTTCCTGACGTGGGTTGACCCGTCGTGAAGGTCAGTGGCAAGCCCTGCGGATCACTATCGTTGGTGGCTACCGTACCCGCTTTAGGTACGTTTACCTGCGTCAGCAAGGCATCGTCTACCGCTACCGGAGCCAATGTGGTACCACTTGGCGGCGTAGGCTGGACGTTCACCGTCACCAACGCTGTAGCGCACGAAGGCTGGCTAGTTCCCTTGTCACAAACCTGATACGGGAATGAAACTACCCCGGTGAAGTTAGCCGGTGGCGTATAGGTCACCGTACCGTTGGCATTCACCACGGCGGTGCCCGTCGACGGTTGGCTGAGTAATGTCGGGTTGTTCAATTGACCGTTGGCACTGGTGGCTGAGTCCGGGTCGGTGTCGTTGGCCAGCACCGCTACGATCACTGGCGTACCCTGCGTCGTTTGGGTGGCATCGGCGTTCGCTACAGGTGGATTGTTCGTAATCGGCGACGGCACGGGGTTGACGTTGACCGTCACGCAGGTGCTGGCGCTCAGGCCCGCCGTGTTGCTGGCCGTGTAGCAGAAGCTCACTACACCCGTGAAGCCCGTTGGCGGCGTGTAGGTATAGTTACCCGTCGGCGTGATCGTCACCGTACCCGTCGTTGGGGGCGTTAACAGGCTCACCGTCAGCGGACCACCTTGTGGGTCCACGTCATTGGTCAGCACGTTACCCGGCACCGGCGTGTTGATGTTGGTATTGGCAATGTCAGGTTTCACCACAGGCGGCAGGGCCGGTGGAGCCTGCACCAGTACACTCACCGTGGCTTTGGTACATTTACCCGCGCTGTTGCACACACTATAGGTAAAGCTGGTGGGTCCCTCAAAACCCGTTGGCGGCGTGTAGGTGTAGCTGCCGTTGGGCGACATCACCACCGTGCCACTGACGGGCTGACCACCGGTAAAGGTCAGGGGCAAGCCCTGCGGGTCCGAATCGTTGTCGGCTACCGTACCCGTCTTAGGTACGTTCACCCGCGTGGTCAACGCATCGTCCACCGCTACCGGAGCCAATGTGGTGTTGGCTGGTGGCGTGGGCTGCACGTCCACCGTCACCAGGGCCGTAGCGCACGAAGGCTGGCTGGTGCCTTTATCGCAAACCTGATACGGGAACGAAACAACACCCGTAAAGCCCGCTGGTGGCGTATAGGTCATCGTGCCATTGGCATTCACCACGGCCGTACCCGTCGCCGGTTGAGCCAGCAGCACAGGGGTATTCAATTGACCGTTCAGGCTCGTAGCCGAATCAGGATCGGTATCGTTGGCTAGTACAACCACCGTCACCGACATACCAGCGGTGGTCTGGGTGGCATCGTTCGCCGCAATCGGTGGGTTGTTGGCCCCTGGGTTGGGCGATGGCACCGGGTTGACATTCACCGTTACGCAGGCACTGCTGCTCAGGCCCGCCGTATTGGTGATGCTGTAGCAGAAGCTGGCAATGCCCGTAAAACCCGTTGGCGGCGTGTAGGTGTAGCTGCCATTCGGGTTCAGCACCACCGTACCGCTGGCAGGCTGACTCAACAGGCCCGCCGTGAGCGGTCCGCCCTGCGGGTCTTTGTCGTTGGTGAGCACATTGTCCGATACCGGCGTGTTGATGTTCGTGTTGGCAATGTCGCTCACTGCCACCGGGGGCAGCAGGGCCGCGCACACCTTCAGCGGCAGTTGCCCCGAATACGCCACGCAGTTGCCACCAATGCCCGACAAACTGGTGCCGACCGTAAGGGTTGGTACCGGCGAGAGCGTGTTGTCGTAGCTGACCAGATACACCAGGTACGTACCCGACGCCACAGGACCGCCTGCCGCAGCCGTTACGGTGCTGCTGCCCGGTGCCGAGGCATATTGAATCACGCCCGACCCATCGGTCATAATAATAACATGACTAAAATTGGTACCCGACACGGCGGGCGTAGCCGTAAAGGTCAGACTACCAGCGGTTTTGTCGCAGGCCACTGGCGAGCAAACGCCCGCACTGGTGGTGATGGTAACCGGGGCCGAGTTGGCATCGCCACAACCTGCGCTACCGGTGTTGACCACCGCCCGGTACTGCTGGTTGTTCGCGGCGTTGATGAAGCTGTAATAGGTCTTGCCCGACGTACCCGCCAGATCAGTCCAGGTGGTACCGCCATCGGTGGAGGTTTGCCATTTGACCACACTGCCCGTGTTCCCCGACAGGAGTAACGTACCGGCGTTGCTGGCGTTACACAAGGGCAACGTACCCCCGTAGGCCACCGTGCCACCCACCGACGGGTTGGCGCAACTGCTCACCACCGTAAAATTGGCCGTAGCGACCGTGCTGACTCCGCCCGTGTTGCTGGCAATGGCCGTGACCGTCTGCGACCCCACCGTAAAGGTCAGGCTGCTACACGTCCAGTTACCACTCGCGTTCGCCGTGGTGATGCACACCTGATTGTTGGGCGCGTTTACCGTCACCGAAGCCAGGGCCGTGGCCGTTCCCGAAACAGGGGGGTTGGTGTTGGTCGTTGTTACATTGTTGGGAGTTGTGATGGCAACGGTGGGTTGACAAACCGGCGGGTTGAGCGTTACTCCCTGCGAAGGTCCTGATGTACAGCCGCTTAGCGTAGCTTGCACCGTGTATGTCCCAGCCGGGGCAGTGATGGTCGCTCCGCTCTGAGACACGCCCGCCGAAGGACTAATCGTGTAGGTCGCTGAGGCATCGTAGTTGCTAATGCTGAACGTCCCCGTCGCTACCGAACAGGTAGGTTGCGTGGGTGCGCCAAGTGTCGGCGTAGCCGGAGCACCAGGCTGGGTATTGATCGTTACCGGCGAGGAAGCCCCCGACGTACAGCCGCTCTTGCTGGCCGTAACGGTGTAGGTTCCAGGCGAAGCCGTTACCGTTCCATTAGTCTGAGTGGGGCCTGCCGGACTGAAGGTGTAGGTGGCCGTAGCGTCGTAATTGGTGATGGTAAACGTACCTGTTGCCACCGAACACGTTGGTTGCGTGGGTGCGCCCAGCGTCGGGGTGGCGGGGGGCGTATTCACGGTCACCGATACCTGTATACTGCTGCTTTTACAACTGCCGCTCACGCAGGCGCCGTAATAGGTTGTTGTGCCACCCGGCGAGACAACATTGCTGATACTCGTTGTTAAACCGGCATCACTATACCATTGTAAAGTTCCAGTGCTACAACTGGCACTCAACGTGCTATTGG
The DNA here is from genome assembly GCF_041321095.1 of Fibrella arboris. NCBI lineage: Bacteria > Pseudomonadati > Bacteroidota > Cytophagia > Cytophagales > Spirosomataceae > Fibrella > Fibrella arboris. The sequence goes on from NZ_JBGGWE010000009.1 coordinate 59,896, forward strand.
CCCCACTACATATAGAGGCCGGACTGGCAGTTGCGCCCGTCGGGGCAGAAGGAGCCGAATTAGCTACTGTAACAGTGGGAGATGGTGTTGCACCATAACAACCTGTAGTTGGGTTGTAAGCATAGGCATGATACGTACCCACCGGCACTGCCGCACTATTTGATACTGGGTTTGCCCCATCGGGGTCATTCCACCACTCCACGACAAAGCCCGACACGGCTGGAACAAGTGTAGCAATACCCGTTAGATCTGCCGTAGTGGCAGGTGGGCAAATAGCTATGCTTGTTGTGGATAACGTAGGAATGGGCGTTGTTACCACCGTAAAGTCTATCCCCGGACTTGAACAGTTAAGCGTAGCATTATAATAAGTAGCTGTATACGTACCGGCGGCCGTTACCGAGGTCGGGTTAGATACCACTACACCGCCTGTCGTCCATTGTAAAACCGCTCCCGAAGGTGCCGTAGACGTAACATAAGCGTTCAAATTGGCAAACGTTGTGCCAGCGAAACAATTAATTGTACGGGTAGTTGCCGATAAAGCAGGTGCCGTTGTTGGGCAGGAATTACAGGTGTTTACCGAAGCCGTTACCTGTGTGGTAGCCCCGCCTGTGCCACTATAACAGTTGTTGGTGGCATCGAAAAAGGCCGCGTAGTACGTTCCCGCAGCTACCGCATTGACACTGCTCAGCTTATTGGCCGTGGTAGCCGGTGTGCCGCTATGCCAGGTCAGGGTAGTCCCGCCCGGCGTATTGCTGGCCGTAATGGTGCTGAGGTCAACCGTCGTGGCCGGGCAAACATTCGATTTGGTCGTGGCCGATAAGGCCGGAGCCGTGCTGCCCGCGGTACAGGGGGCAGCACAAGTCGTTACCGAAGCCGTTACCTGTGTAGTAGCCGACCCCGTGCCACTATAACAGTCGTTCGTGGCATCGTAGAAAGCCGCATAATACGTCCCCGCACCTACCGCGTTTACACTGCTCAGCTTATTGGCCGAGGTGGCCGGTGTGCCGCTATGCCAGGTCAGGGTAGTGTTCGCGGGGGTATTGCTGGCCGTAATGGTGCTTAAATCAACCGTCGTGGCCGGGCAAACATTCGATTTGGTCGTGGCCGATAAGGCCGGAGCGGTAGTACCGGCCGCACAGACCGGCTCTGGGGTAATGGCGGGTGCTGCAGGGCTTACCTGAAAAATCGCGTTCTTGTCTGTTACATAAAGGAGACCATTTTTGGGATTGAATTGTACGTCCATCGCCTGGTTCATGTTCCAGGAAAAAGGTTCGGTAGCCAGCTCTCCATCTGTCTGGTTTGCGCCGGCGAAATTACCCGAAGCCGCATAGGTGGCATCGCCTACAACCTTAGATAATATGCCGGTAGCCAGATTCAGTTTTCTGACCACCCCATTATCCGTAAAATACAAATTGGTATAGCCCGTATCAAATGCAACACCCGCCGGAGACAACAGCCGGACTGTGGTACCGGCTACATTATCTCCGCCATCGGCTGAATTAGCGTCGGGACCACCACCGGCAAGCGTTGTCTGAACCCCACCCGGTGTTATTTTTTTAACAAGAAACCGATTATTAGCGGCACACTGGCAAACAAAATAGGCATTGTTTGAGGGATCTAAAGTAAGCGCCCGGCTCGATATCGGCAGATCGGCTACCTTCGTAATGGTATTGGTAGTCAAGTCTATTTTTCTAAGAATAAAACTGGTAGCACCAGCACCACCCGTATCGATTATATACAGGAATTGACCCGTTGCATCGAAGGCAAGGTTAGAGAATGAAGCGATGTTTAACGTCGCGGAAAGGGCGGGGCCACCATCACCTGAAGAAAGCCCTGCAACGCCATTACCCGCAATCGTCGTGATGGTATTGGTGTTCAGATCAAGCTTAATAATGTAATCTTTACCATTTCCTGCTGCGGCATACAAACTATTATCAGCCGCCCGATAGACTATCGATCTAGGGGCGTACAATCCAGTCGAAGCCGCCGGACCACTGTAGGGACCTTGTACACCCACAGTCGGGGTGCCTGCAATGGTGGTAATGACATGGGTATAATAATTAACCTTGCGGATCGCCTGATTATTCTCATCGGCAATGTACATATGCCCCTGGGCATCAAAGGCGATGCTGCTTGGATAGTACAGCTTTACAAGGGGGGGACGATTCACGACAGACTGCCCCTGGCCGGGCGATGTAAACGCCACTAAGCCATCGCCGGCATATCCCTGACCATACGTGGGGGGACCATCATAGCTACCGGCATAATACCAGAGCCTGTTCTGGGCATGAGCCAACTGCCCCACCGCCACGAGTAGTGCAATTGCCCAACCCAACAACCAGGCTGCGTGTTTGATACCTGCTCTGAAGCTGGTGAATAGCGTAGAAAAAGTAAACATAGTCCTGTTCATTTTCAGTAAAAAACGGTGTCAGTACTCCAGGAGCCGCTAACGGTATAGTATATACGTACTTCGTCCACCCTGAAAAAACGGCTGTTTTTCTGGTCGTGACTCAAACTGTATGTGACTGGCCGGGTTGCCCCGTCCGGTCTAGGAGCTTTCGCCCCGCACTTGGTTCTTATGTATACCTTTACAGGCATAAGTCAATGTCATCGTTTACGGATATATGGATAAGAAATCAATCAGGGTGAATCACTACGATATTTTCGAAGTGATTGACCGGTTTGCCATTGAGAAAATTCGCCACTGCTCCATTCTTGATGAATGGATGTCGGCAACGGATAAACTCTCCTCCTTTGAAGCGGAACTGTGCGAGAAAGCCCGTACCGAACTTGAACTCAAATGGGATGAATGGAATGAAGAAGAACTTAAAATGAACTTCATCGGACTCATCCTTTTTGCTGCTTATCTCGACGTTCCTAAAAAGATTCGCACCTTTTATGAGCGTAAACTCACGGGCAAAGTCAATGACATCCTTATTTCTGTCACCATCGATTGCATGATTGCTTCGCCCATGAACTCCGGTCGCCCCAAATCGCCTTACTTTTTCCTGCAGGAATTCAAGCGATCCCTTGGCGATAACCACGACCCAGAGGGTCAGATGCTTGCTGCCATGATTTTAGCCCAAGAGCTTAATCAGGACAATAAGCCATTGTATGGCTGCTGGATTCAAGGCAAAAACTGGTACTTCACCGTACTTAATGGCAAAGACTATTGCGTTAGTACACAATTCGATGCCACTAAATCGGATGACCTCCTACAGATTGTCTATATCCTCCGTAAACTCAAAGAACTGATCCTGGCCCGTTAGCCAGTGGTACGCGTACTGTTTATTACTTCGCCAGCGTACCCGGCAGCACCGCACACGCTACTGAGCAGGCTCCCGCACTGGTGGTGATCGTTACAGGCGATGAGTTCACGGTCGCACAACTGCCCCCGTTATACACCACTGCCCGGTACTGCTGATTGTTGGCCGCGTTCGTGAATGCCAGACTCGTACTGGTATTGGCCACGTCGGTAAACGTGGTGCCGCCATCGGTCGAGGTCTGCCACTTCACCACCGCGCCCGTATTCCCCGACAGGGTCAACGTACCGGCGTTGCTAGCGTTACACAAGGGCAACGTACCCCCGTAGGCCACCGTACCCCCCACCGACGGGTTAGGGCAACTGCTCACCACCGTAAAATTGGCCGTAGCCGGACTGCTCGCCCCCGCCGTGTTGCTGGCAGTCGCCGTGACGGTTTGCGACCCTATGGCAAAGGTCAGGCTCGTACAGGTCCAGTTACCACCCGCATCGGCCGCCGTGATGCACACCTGCCCACCCGGCGCGTTCACCGTCACCGAGGCTAAGGCTGTGGCCGTTCCCGAAACAGGGGGGTTCGTATCAGTAGTTGTTACATTTTTAGGCGTCGTAATGGCAATGATGGGCGGAATCACCGGAGCCACGACCGTAAAGCTGGCCGTAGCCGTATTGCTCACCCCCGCCGTGTTGCTGGCAATGGCCGTTACCGTTTGTGAGCCTACCGTAAAGGTGAGGCTGGGGCAACTCCAGTTGCCACTGGCATCGGCCGCTGTGATGCACACCTGATTGTTGGGCGCGTTTACCGTCACCGAAGCCAGGGCTGTGGCCGTTCCCGAAACAGGCGGGTTGGTATTGGTGGTGGTAGTAGCGGCCGGGCTGGTAATGGCTACTGTAGGTGGGGTTCCCGACCCCATGTACCCGAAGGTGGAGAACGAGGTAACGTGGTGAAATTCAACGTAAGCCACCTGAATACCGCCCACACCCAGTTCCGTTCCCGATGCATCGGGCGTGACGGCAATCGCATTGGTCAGCGTTTCCGAAGTCAGGTCAGCCAGTACCGCTGTTTTGAGGTGCGCCGGGTGTTTAAACCAGGTCCGGCGGCCTATTGGCAGGTTGGCAAATTCAGCCGGGTTGTAATACAGCCGAACTTTTATACCTCCATTCGCCGTAAAACTACCCGGTGCCAGAATATGAAACATCCGATTAGCCAACTGCACCGTTTTGCCCTCCCGGGTGACCGTATGGCTGGCAACCGTGGTCGCGTCAATGGATATATTGAGCGGATTCCACGGATTGCCGTTTGGCTCAATGGCCATGGATGCCGATGGAGACGTGGGCTGGTCTTTGTAGTAAATCCAGGTTGCGGTTGGGCAATAGTTCGGAATAGACAGGGCCGAGCCAAGCGGCAACAACAGCGGCAGTGTTGCGGCGCATACATCAGCGCCGGGAACAATGACCAGGTTGGTGGTTGCGGGGATGCTGGTTCCGTTCGCGTTAGTCGCGATGGCCGTAATGGTTGCCGGGCCGGTCAGGGTCGTTGTCCCCAAACACGACCAGGCGCCCGTTGCCGAAGCGGTTGTCTGACAAAACTGCACGGGTGGCAGCAGTGGGTCGACGTTCGGGAAATAAACAGTGACCGTACTGGCTGGTGTGGCTGTCCCCGAAACGGTGGGCGTGGTGGTGATGGTCGAGTTGGCGGTTGGGCTGACAATCGCTACCGTGGGCGGCTGCGACAGACAAACCTGATACACGATCTGGTTGGAAAACGCCACGCACCCACCCCCAATACCCGACAAACTGGTGCCGACCGTAAGCGTTGGCAACGGACTGATGGTGTTGTCGAAGCTGACGCGGTAGACGTAGTACGTACCCACGGCCACCCCCCCGACAGAGGTACTGCCCGGTGCCGATACATACTGGATCTGCCCGGCGGCGTTGGTGGCAATGAGCTGTTTGGTGAGGTTGCTGCCCGTTGCCGAACTGGGTACCGTAATGGCAATCTGACCGGCAGTATCATCACAACTGGCTGGCGTACAGGGTCCTGCACTGGTAGTGATGGTGACCGGGGCCGAGTTGGCATCCGTGCAGCCAGCGCCACTGTTGACCACCGCCCGGTACTGCTGGTTGTTCGCCGCGTTGATGAAGCTGTAATAGGTCTTGCCCGACGTACCCGCCAGATCCGTCCAGGTGGTACCGCCATCGGTGGAGGTTTGCCATTTGACCACATTGCCCGTCTGCCCGGAGAGGGTTAACGTACCTGCGTTGGTGGCGTTACACAACGGCAACGTACCCGCATAGGCCACCGTGCCGCCTACCGACGGGTTGGCGCAGGTGATGACATACACCTCGAAATTACCCGTGGTGATGACACACGTACCGTTGTTGTAGCTCAGGTAATACGTACCTACCGCCGAGGTGGTGTTGGGCAAACTCAGCGTAGCCGAGGTAGCCCCCGACACGGCCGTTCCCCCCTTATACCACTGGTAAGCGGTCTGCCCGGCCGGGCCGATCAGCGACTTGATGTCGGTGTCGCCCTGTTGCAGCACCAGGTCGTAGGCCGTTACCACCCCCGAACAACTGCTGGGGGAGGTTTGGTCATAACTTGCCCAGTAAACGCCGGGCGTACCCACCGAATACGAAGCAGATGTGGCCCCGCTAACGGCCGTTCCATTCTTGTACCACTGCAGGTTGCTCGTTGCCGAAGCCGGGGCCGTCAGGGCGAATGGCCCCGTACCGCTCGACTGCCCCAGCACCAGGCAGGGCAGGCCGAACAGCAATAGACCTATATAGAGTAATTTCCTCATACGCGTTCGTACTCGTTTAATCAACTAATCTTGTTAGATGGCATCGTTGCCTATTGCCATTAGTGGCTATAGAATTCTTATTTTCGAAGACAGGTATGTTGTAATACGCTTGGATAAGTTAATCCCGAGGACAGTCCCATGTCCCGATAATCATAGCCAATCCCGGCCTGAGCATTACGATTTTTTAACCCGATCTCCCCTGAATAAGTGATGAACCCATTTACGTCGATGTAGAAGAATGCAGTTCCATATTGAACATCTCCTTCAACAACTTTTACGGACCCATCAGTAAGGTGATAGGTATCTAATTTCCAGTCTCCTGTTCCACCATTATCTACATAATACAGTCCTTTATCGGTTGCGATTATCCAGCTTGATGCTGAAATGCCCGGGGTCGCCCACCCTCCATAACCCATGTCATAGATTTCGGTAACCCCTGGCGGTAGTTTTACTCGTTGGGGACTTGGTGTATAGGTGATACCGAAGCTTGGGGTCGTCGCCAGTGACGCTCCCGCCACCAAACTAATAAAGTGAGTACCTGTTGTGGAGCCGTAATGTCCAGAGAAATAATACTCTGTATTGGACACTTTAATAATGATGGAACTGGTGATGTCGTCTATGATAAATTCCTGTACGCGTCCCGTTATTCCAGGCAGATCCATTAAGGCGGGTATCTGATCCAGCGCCAACACATAGGATGGATGATCGCCACTCTTTAACCTCAGATCGTTTGTACTTAATAGCTGGGCGTAATTAGCTCCACTGGCATAATAACTGTACGCGTTTGTCGTGGTATTCTTTACCTCAAAAATGGCAAACGCCTGTGAATTGGAACCCGTTGCCCAAACGCGGGTATAGATCGAGCCAGCAATGGCTGGGATTTGATTCCATCCGAGTAGGAGTCTGTTTCCAAGATTACCATTCGATGTCGTAGTTGCGCTATTGCCCACATTTCCAGTCACATACGCATTACCTGCCTGTGTAACGATAAACGTAAATGCAGTAGCTATTGCAAAATCGGCTACTGCTCCCGGCGTTGTCAAAGGAGCAGCCGGAGCCGTTGTTGAATAGGGTATGTCAAACGCGCTGGTTGTTCCACCGGGTATGCCACCAAGGCCAGAACCCGCAAATCCCCACATATAAAATTCGCCCGTACTAGTCATGGCAGCCTGTGTATGCCTGCCAGAACCAACCTTGACCGCTTGTCCAACCGACAAGGGCAAGTTTGTTGGAACCGGAAATTCAGAAGTAGCTGCATAGGTGAAGCCACCTAATCCTTGAGCATTACCCCAGATGTACACCTCACCAGCAACTGAGGCCCCCATATTTAAGTAACCAAAGGCCGATACATTTGCCATTTTTGTATTAAAACACCCTTGTGTATTGGCTACGAAGGTTGTACCGGCAGTTGGTGCCGGGCAGTTGGCGCAGGCCGGAATGTTGATACTGGTCTGTGCCTGCACGCCTACGGCAAGCGTCAGCAGCAACAGGCACGTACCCAACATAGACGTACCCGACAGTCGGGTAATGGCGGTACGGGAAACGGAGAAAAAACGGGCAAGCGTCATAGTGTTACTGGTTTATAGTAGTTACTGGTCGTTGGTCGGTTGGTGCCCCGTTGCCAGGGTCATTAGGTACTGGTTGGTCAGCGTTTTATCGCGCTAACGGTATTGCATATACGTACTTCTCTCACCCTGAAAAAACGGCTGTTTTTCTGGTCGTGACTCAAACTGTATAGAACCGGTCGGGTTACCCCGTCCGGTCTAGGGGCTTTCGCCCCGCACTTGGTTCTTCTTCCTACCTTTACAGGCACAAGTCAATTTCATCGTTTACGGATATATGGATACAGCTAAAAAACTTCCCTTAGACATCGACTCCATTCTGGTTCAATTCAACCTGCCCCGTTTGCGGTCAGGCGATCTGATAGACCAGTGGACCACAGCTACTGGCACGCTCACAGAGGGGGATATGGAGCGCGTTAAAAAACTCCATAAAAAAGCCCTCCGTTCGGGCGATGGCTGGAACGAAGAAGAGCTTAAAATGAAATTTGTCAGCATCCTCTTCGATGTGGCCGATCTGGAAGCCGACGATAAAATCGCTTCTTTTTTTGAGCGTCCTATGACGGCTACGATCAATCATGTCAGGATTTCGGTTATCTGCGACTGTCTGCTTGCCTCATCTGCCGGTATTGCCACCCCCCGAACTCCGTATTTCTTTTTGCAAGAATTTAAGAAACAAAAGGGAGACAGTAATGACCCCGAAGCGCAGATGCTGGCCGCCATGTTGGTAGCTCAATACCGCAACGCCGACCACGACGGCAGTCCATCAAAACCGATTTATGGTGCCTGGTTGGTAGGTAGTATCTGGAACTTTACGCTCCTGCTGGACACCAACTACTACGTCAGCCGCAAATTCGACGCTGCCGACCTACCCGACCTCCTTCAGATCGTCTATATCCTCCGTAAACTCAAAGAACTGATCCTGGCTCGTTAGCCAGTGGTACGCGTACTGTTTATTACTTCGCTATTGTATCGGGCAGCACCGCACACGCTACTGAGCAGGCTGCCGCACTGGTGGTTATCGTTACCGGCGATGAAAAAGCGGGACTACAACTGCCCCCGCTGTGTACCATCGCCCGGTATTGCTGATTGTTGGCCGCATTGGTAAAGGCCAGACTCGTACTGGTATTGGCTATGTCGGTAAAGGTGCTGCCTCCATCCGTCGAGGTTTGCCATTTAATCACCGCGCCCGTCTGTCCCGATAGCGTCAACGTACCGGCGTTGCCGGCGTTGCACAACGGCAACGTACCGGCAAACGCCACCGTGCCGCCCACCGACGGGTTGGCGCAGGCCACGGGCGTTTGCACCACCGTGAAGCTGGCCGTAGCCGGGCTGCTTACGCCCGCCGTGTTGCTGGCCGTCGCCGTGACGGTCTGCGAACCTATGGCAAAGGTCAGGCTGCTACACGTCCAGTTGCCACTCGCATCCGCCGCCGTAAGGCACACCTGCCCGCCCGGCGCATTCACCGTCACCGAGGCCAGGGCCGTAGCCGTTCCTGAAATGGGCGGGTTCGCGCTGGTGGCGGTCGCCGCTACCGGAATGATCACGTTATTCGGCGTGTTGATGGCTACTGTTGGCGGCAGTGCCGGGGGTGGCGACGAACAAACCTTGAAAAACAACGCATTCGAGACCACGCTTCCGGTACCGCCACAGTTGGTTAACCCGCTGCCGGTCAGGTACGTATACAGGCTGCTGCCCACCGTGAGCGTAGTGGCAGTGGGCGTATGAATGGCCAGTGCCTCGTAGTCGCCGGTGGCAATCCCACCGAAACTCGGCGTGTTGCTGAGGGCGGCAATGGTGTTGATGGCCAGATCCACCAGCACGTAGGTGGTGGTCAGGCCAGCGGGCGCGGTGCTGGCGGTGAAGCTCAGGCTGGCCGGGGCCGACGTGGCATCGCAGGTGGTGGTGCAGACTTTAAGGGCCACCGTCGGCGACCAGACCACACAGCCGCTGACGGCATCGCCCACGTCGCTCACCAGCTTACCCACGGTGGCATTGACAAGCGTAGCCGACGTTTGGGCCGCAACGGCATAATAGACCCCGGCGGCTACGTTGCTGAAACTCGGTGTACTGGTGTTGACCCCCGCAATCACGCCCGAGGCCATATCCACCAGCAGGTACGTGGCCGTGGTGGTGCCGGTCAGCACGATGTTGGCCGGGGCCGAGGGGTAATCGCAGGTGGTGGGCAGGGCGGGTGGCACCGGCCCGGCAATGGGCGTACCCGGCGCAGTGCAGGCCCCCGCGCTGGTGGTGATGGTCACGGGCGTTGAATTCTCGGACGCACAGCCGCTGCCGCCGTTCACTACCGCCCGGTACTGCTGCCCGTTGGCCGCCGTAACAAAACCGTAGTACGACCGCCCCGACGTACCTGCCAGATCGCTCCAGGTGGTGCCACCATTGGTGGAGGTTTGCCAGGTCACTACCGCGCCGGTCTGTCCACTCAGCGTAACCGTACCGGTATTGGCCGTAGCGCAGAGAGGACCACCCGCAAACGCCGCCGCGCCACCCACCGAAGGCGTGGCGCAGGGTGTGAGCGTATAGACGGTATAGTCGTCGCTTTTGATGGCGCAACTGCCGCCATTGTCGAACTCAAAGCGGTAGCGACCGCCGGTGGTGGCGGCATAGTTGGCGGTGGTGGCCCCGGAAACCGCTACGTCTTCCTGATACCACTGGTAGTTGCTGCCGCCGGTGTTGTTGGTGCTGCCATTGAGCGTCACCGAGCTACCCTGCGAAATCACGATGGTATAGTCGGTACAGTCGCCCTGCCCGGCCAGTTGGTAGGTGGCCAGGTAAATACCCGACGTACCCGCCGCGTAGGTTGGGCTTGTTTGCCCGCTGATGGCCACCGGCGCCCCGCTGCTGAGGGTGTACCACTGCACACCGGACGCGCCCACGGGGGCCGTGAGCGACACCGTGCCGGTACCGCTATACTGCGCCCGCGCCACCAGACTCAGCAGCAACCAGGATAAAAGAAGTAGCAATCGTTTCATAGCAATTCGGTTTGGCACGAACTATAGATAGAGCCGTAGGCTCGACCGATATTGTAGCCCCCCAATTCATTGGGGGGTTTGGTGTAAATCGTTGGTAATTAGTTCCGTAGGAACGGACGATATAGCCTTTACATCGGCCATTCCTACGAAACTTTATCCGGCGTAACCCCAACCCCCTGAAGGGGGCTAATGCTCCGCCGAATGGTTTAGCCCCCCTTCAGGGGGTTGGGGGTAAAGCCGACTCAACCATTAGTTACTCCAGGGATCGTAGCAATTGAACCAGACGTACTGCATAATGGTGGTCGAGTTGATGAACGTACCCGTATCCGAAAAATGACCGATAAAACCATTGTTCTGCGATAAGGAAGCGGTAGCATTCAAATTAGCCTGATTTTGCCCGTTTGTTGCTGCGGCTACGGTATTCCCCGTTGTTTTGGAGCGACCAACGAATTGCTGATTTATTTGCGTTCTTTCTTCAACGGTAAATATTTTGGAAAACAGGGGCAGCCCGTCTCGCAGCGTAATATTGATGTTAGCCGTAGATAGTGGCACAATGGGAACGCCCTTCGAAGTCAACTCCGTGCGGGGCGTATTGTCGAAAATGCGATACAGGGTCCCGTCGTTGGCCAACGCCCCTATCGACTGGGCATATTGACTACCCGTGTTCCAGGGCGAAAGAATCTGAACGATGGTCAGGTTATCTACCGCCGTGACTCCGGTGGTCGAGTTAGGCCCCCCCGTCACCACGGTGGAGGAGTTAAATTGTGTCGCCGTGATAGCCTGGTCATTGGTGGTAGGCAAATAAGGGGCGCTGGAAGTAGCATCAACATATAGTGAGGGCAGGAGATTATCCGTATAGAGTTTACCGTCGTCTCCCAGAATAACAATTAGTTTGGTGCCGTACTGATTCACGGTACTCATAACCGATACGGCTTTTGCACTACCAGGCAAACTGATTTTGTAATTCTTCTGGTTAATATAGAAATACCGATAGACCTTGCCGTCTTTGCCGATAAACACCGCATTCGCCTGTGGTTGATTATATTCAACAGTACTGGATGCCCCTACCAAAAACGTCACGTCGGAATCGGTCATCTCTTTGAGACTGGTATTATTTCGCGTCAGAATGGTATTGATCACCGTAGCCGGACCTGGTGTATACGAATCGAGATCCGAGGATGGGGTTCTAAACAGTGTATTGTTCGACCCTCGGGTTCCGGGTGGGCTTTCAAAGTTATTGCCCCAGGAATATACCAGATTGTCAGCCGGATTATAGGCAAACATGGCGCCTATGAATCCATGCCAGAACGAACTGAACTTCATCGTCGGCGTGGTGAGTTTTACGGTCTGATAATGGCCCGCATTATAGGCTGTGCCACTGGCTGGCGTAGTTGTTCCAGCCAGCGTTGGCCCCATCATAGGAAGATAGTATTGGTTAGGAGGTGGCATCAACAGCACCATCCCATACAGGTCGTTGGTGCTGGTCAACAAAAAAACATAGCGTCCTGCAGCCGTAGTCCCTAAGTCAACATGGCTGAACTGTTTAAACGTAACACCTGGAAACACCTGCCGGATTGCCTGCACGGGTACCACCGCGTCCATACCTTTTGCTCCGCTGTTGCCCTTGTTAGCGATAATGGCAGGCAGGTTGTTTACGTCGTGATAATAGCCTCGAGTATCGTAGAGTGTGCTGCCATCGGCAGATAAAAACATATTATCGTAGCCAAGGCTTTGGTCGTCGTAGGCAAATCCATCCAACGTACCTACTGTGCGCTGCATCCCGAATGACATGACATTCACAAAAGCACCCGGACAGGGGGCTATTGCTCCCTTCGCCGAGGCTGCGCCCGCCAGCGTGATGCGCTGGAAGCTACAGGTGGGCGTGGTATTGAGGGTGTAGGTATACGTACCTACGGCCAGGGGCGTACCTGTGCCGGTCAGCACCACCTGCTGCGAACCCGTTGCCGTAAAGGAGCCTGAGGCCGAGAAAATGACCCCGTTGGCAATGGCCTGGAGGTTATACGTACCCAGCTTGCCCACCGTGACGGCAATGGTCTGGGTCACGGCCGAGGCCGGTGTGCCGCTGGTGAGCGTACCTGTACTGGCTACGCTACAGTTGTCGAAACTGGTGATGTCGCCCGTGCCGTGGGTCGAGAGGGGGCAGCTTTTGCACGACCGGGGCAGCACCACAGTGGTCTGCGCCAGGGCGTCGGTGGCCAGCAGGGTCAGTACCCAGCACAGCCCGGCGACCGCCACACGGACCGATTGTCGAAGGAGGTAAGTCATTGGTGGTATGCGTTAAAACTTGTTTGTACTACCTTTGGTATTCAAGTCAATCAGACTCATTATGTCCATTATCAAACTGCCGTTGCTCTTTGAAGGCTCTAAATCCGACAAAACGCTGTACGCCTTATTCGACTCTGGCGCCAACCTTTCGTGTATCAGCGATGCCTACGCATCGGAACTCACCACGTTGATTCCCTTTAAAAAATCTCGCCTCGTTTCCACAGCCGCCGAGGGTCATTACATCGAAATCAAGCACAAAATCGCCATTGACTTTTACCTCAACGATGTGCATCTGTCGGATGAGTTCCTGGTGATTCCGGGTCTTTCCGAAGAAGCCATTATTGGGGCCGCTACCATGCAGAAATGGCGCATTAAGCTTGATTTTGAGCATGATACCGTTATCGTTGACCCGAAGGTTGCTAAACTCCAACTGATTTAATTCCTTATTTACTAATCACTACCGATGTAAACGGCGTGCAATTCACTAAGGGCGTAATGGGCGTGAGCACCGGGCGTTTGGTCAGGCCCGACAGATCGGCCGTACACGCGCCTAACCCACTGAAGGTGAAGGTGGTAGCCCCCAGTGTCGAGCCGTCGTAGGCCATGGGCAGGTAGAACGTCTGCGGGCCGGTGGTGGTGGCGGTGTAGGTAGCAGGCGAGGGATCGGGCGAGAGGCCGGAGCCGCTGACCGTAAACGTACCCGTGCCGGTGGTGCTGACCGTAGCCGTCACTTTCAGCAGCACATTGGAGGCCGTACCCGCCACCAGACTCCCCACAATAGCCGTAGCCCCGCAATCGACCGAACCGGCAATGGTAGTAGGCGTTTCGACCTGCCCGATGCCGCCCAGCCCCCACGCACCGGGGTTGGCTGGCCAATAGGTACCAGAGACACCCTTGTTATACGATTGAACCCAGTAGTTATTAGCCGTCGAGAACGATGTATATATAGTACTAGGATCTAGAGGATTAATCTTCGCTCCTAACGATAGGTATTCCGGGTTCAGGCCCAGTAGCGAACCGACCCCGCCCGCCGATCCCAGCCCAGCCCATAACCGCTCGTTGGCCGGGTAGTCGGCGGTTCGGGTGATATAGATTACTCCATATCCCGCCAGATTTACATCCAGCACGTGTTTGGCAATTATTGACGGTATATAGCCATCACTCTGGGTAGGCATACCATCCGCATTGATTCCCCACTGCCAAAGCGTATGATTCTCATCGATGCTATAAAAAAGCGGGTTATAGCTGTAACCGTCCGCTTCGATCATAACCATGGGTGGCGTACCGGGCGGAAACGGCACTTTTTTAGGCGTATAGGTATTGCCCGCAGCACTAGGCGTTCCATTACCGTATTGCGGGCCAGCCGTACCAGAGCCCCAGATATACACATCGCCGGCATTGGTCAGCGCGGCAGCATTTGTTGACGTACATTTAATATCAACTATATTGGCTAAACCGGGCACCTGAGTAGGCGACTTGTTTGGATTGGTAGACACTAACACCCCCCCCGCGCCCGCTACCCATACCGTACCGTCCTGTTTAAGTACCACCGTACCGCTTGGGGTGGTCGATGCATTAGAAGTGCCAATATGAAAGGCAACAACCCGAGCAGCATTGGTAATACCCGTCATTTGCACAGCCGTGGTGGACATTAGCTTGCTGGGAAGGGATGTGTAATCCGGCACGGTTGTGCCATTACCATATACTCCTGTACTGTTATCACCCACTGTCCAGACGGTGCCATCGTTCTTCACAAAAACGCTATGATTGGCTCCCGCACTTACGAATTTGGCATTGCTGACCACTTGCACCGGCGCGTGATAATTCAGCAAACTCCCGTACGTATTAGCGGAACGGGTTTGCCCCCAGACCCAGCCCGTTCCGTCGGTTTTGATAACCCCCCCCTGCTCGGTCAGCGATATCAATTTAACACTCGAAAAGGCCGCTACCGGGTAGGGATTGGCATACGCTCCGACAGTACTCCCCGTTGACGTCTTGCCGCTTCCTAAACCAACGCCGGATTCACTGCCGGGAATTGATGTCAGGGGTTCCGTACCTGTATAATCAACTCGCCCCTGAAGGGGATACGAAGTCGGTGGGGATGGCACGGTCAGTATTGGGAAAATGGCATTGCCGGTAGGCGTTGCCCACATATAGAGTTGCCCGTTAACGATGGCAGCTCCCATATTTTGGCCGGCCACAATATTGGCGGGTCTATACCAGCTTCGGCCTCCGAAGCCATCGCCCACGAAGCCGTCCTGCGCCGTGGCGGGGTACGTAAAGACCAGTAGCAACAGCATGGCCCCAACCAGGAGCCGATAAGAGTGGCTAACGCTCGGCCACAGGCGGGCCAGCCGTGTCGAAGTGGGCAGCATGTTTACGTTATGTACAAGTTGAACCATGTCACTAGCGAGAAGTAGGTATACACATCTCACTAGCACAGTATATCTATTAGTTTGCCAAGCTGACAATCAGGTGTGTGCTTTCTCACTATGAAGGGCATTTGTTGTCAAACAACTCCCTTTCTTTGCTGAATGGCTGCTTTTATTGGCCAAATGCGTCGTTCTGTCTGATTAAGTATTATTCGGAAATTTACGCTACCCCTATTTGCCGTATTTTTAGCGGAATGAGCTTTATTTATAGCTCATCATATCTTTTTTTACTTCTTTTGCCACTACCCTGTATCTACGGTAAAAGTACTTTAGCACGATATTTGAAAATCCTTTTCTCACCGTACTCTTTACCGCCTCATGAACGAACTTACCCCCAAGGTAACCTACTCCCCGCTAATCGTTGAAGACGAGCCTATCTTCGCCGGGCAGCTACAGAACTACATCGCACAGGTCCAGTTTCTGGCCGAGCCCAGGCTCTGTGCCAGCGGCATGGAAGCGTTGCAGGTCATGGCTACCACAGCGGTCGATATTGTTTTTTTAGACCTTAGTCTGCCCGATATGAATGGGCTGGATCTACTCAAGGCATCGCCCCGGCCCAACGCCAACACACGGGCTGTCATTGTTACGTCGGCTCATCATGAACTGGCCATCGATTGCTTCGATCTGGACATTGTTGATTTTCTACCGAAACCCTACGATTTCAATCGGTTTCTGCGGGCCGTGAGCCGGGTACTACAGCGTATTCAGTCGTCGACAACGGTTGTTGACCCCAGGCCCACCCCCCCGCAAAAAGATGAAATCTTCTTTCGATCGGGCCGCCGCCTCCAGCGGTTTGCCTATACCGATATTCTGTACATGGAGGCCTATGGGTTGTACACCAAAATGTACACCAGTGAAGGTATGTTCGCGGTGAATAAACGCATCTCCGTACTCACCGATGAACTCCCGAAAGAGCGCTTTATCCGCATCCATAAATCGTACATTATCAACATCGATCACCTGAAACGGCTGGAGTCGAAACAGATCTGGGTTAAAACGGTCAAACTGCCGATTGGTGTTACCTACCATCCTATCGTACACCGGAAAATGCAGTCGCTGGGTATTAGTACGGGCGTAAACTGATCACCCTATGCGCTGGTTATCCCGCTTATGGGCGCGGCTGGTCCCCGAAGAAGGGCTTGATGCGCTCCCTACCGTTGATCGGGTCCGGTTCATTACGCTGCTCAACATTGGCTGGTTTGGCCTGTTGATGGGGCTGGTGTCTATCCTTTTCAACATAGCCTACCAACACTATGACCGGGCGTTCACCAGTGTGTTCTCCCTGTCGGCCTACCTGCTGCCCACCCTTTGGCTCACCTATCGGTATAAGCTCTACCTGGCTTCGTGGTATCTGTTGGGAGCTACGTATATCAGTACCGTTCGGGGTTTTTACGCCCGGCTGATGGCGCATGCCGACGTGCACCTGGAACTGCATTTTATGGTGATCGGGGTCTTGTCCATTATTTTACTGGATCGGAAGTCATCGTGGTTTTTGTCGACATTCATGGCTATCAGCTACCTGGCCGCCAGGCTATTAATTTTCCATTTCGTACCGCTGCCTTTCGAAGTTGGTCAGTTGCTGAATGGGGCACTGCTGTTTATCACGATCATCTACGCCGGACATATTGCCCGACAGGCAGCGTTGCATATACAGCAATTGACTATTGATCAAAACGAGGAGCTTTCGGCCCTGAACAGCACAAAAAACAAGTTGTTTGCCATCGTTGGGCATGACCTGCGCAGTCCCCTGGCCGCGCTGAAGGTACAGCTCTCGGCCCTGGCCCATGAACAGACAACGGCAGCCGGGCCTGATGAACGCTACACCCGTATGTTGCAACTGGCCGATGATGTCTACAACACCACCGATAACCTCCTGAGCTGGTCGACCTTACAGCGGGGTACGCTTCGTAGCTGGCCCACCTCCTTCGATCTGCCGGTCGCTATCGAGGCCGCGCATCAGCTCTTCGGCAGCGCCATCCAGCAAAAGCAACTGACGGTGAACAGCCGCTATGAACCAGCCCCGGTTACGGCCGATGAACAGCAGCTTCACATTGTGGCCCGCAACCTGCTGCACAATGCCATTAAGTTTACCCCGCCGGGAGGCCGCATCCGGCTCAGCACGGGTCAGCAAAATGGCCGTGCCGTGCTGACGATTCAGGACTCAGGCATCGGGATGTCGCCCGAAAAGCTGGCATCCTCCTCAGCCCTGGCATCTGAACGGGGTACGCTGGGCGAAAGCGGTACCGGTCTGGGCCTGGACATCTGCCGCGAGTTTGTCCGGCTCAATAAAGGCGAGTTGCTCATCGACAGCGCCCCCGGCAACGGCACCACGGTGACGGTGAGGTTTTAGGGCGGGGGGGTTTTGCGGCCTGTAGTGTAGCCCCAGCGGGGCGTAATGTCCCGATTTTCTACCGACGTTACGCCCCGCTGGGGCTACACTACAGGCCGCAAACTCCCCCGCCCCATGCCCTTCGCTCATTCACAAAATATACTGGCTCAGGTCGCGGTTCTTCACCAGGCCACTTAATCGCTCCTGCACCAGTTCTTTCGTTACGTCAACGGTTGAGCCAGCCGGGATGCTGTCGGGAATATCGAACATGAACTCGTTGAGCAACTGGCTCAGCACGGTTTGCAGCCGCCGGGCACCGATGTTCTCGACCTCGGCATTGACCTCGAACGCAATACGCGCCATTTCGCGCAACGACTCGTCGGTGAAGAAGAGCGTGACCCCTTCGGCCGCCAGCATGGCTTCATACTGCTTGGTCAGGGCGTTTCTGGGTTCGCGCAGGATCTGATAGAAATCGTCTTCCGACAGGCTTTGCAGCTCGACCCGAATCGGAAAGCGGCCCTGCAACTCAGGAATCAGGTCCGACGGTTTGGCCACGTGGAAAGCTCCCGCTGCTACAAACAGGATATGGTCGGTCTGCACCACACCGTATTTGGTGTTCACCGACGAGCCTTCCACGATGGGCAGCAAATCGCGTTGCACCCCCTCACGGCTCACATCCGGCCCGCCCGAACCACCCGACCGGCTGGCGGCGATCTTGTCGATCTCGTCGATGAAGATGATGCCGGTATTCTGCGCCTTACGAATCGCCTCTTCCTTCACTTCATCCATGTCGATGAGCTTGGCCGCCTCTTCGTCGAGCATGATCTTGCGGGCTTCAGCGATGGTCACTTTGCGCTTTTTGCCTTTTTTGGGCATCATGCCGCCAATCATTTCCTGAATGTTCATCATCGACAGTTCATCGATCGAGCCGCCCATCACCCCAATATTGGGCGCGGCATTCTGCTGCACATCAATGTCGATCTTGCGGTCGTCGAGTTCACCCGACTGAATTTTCCGGCGAAACCGCTCGCGGGTACGTTCGTTCAGTTCCGAATCGGAATCGCCCTGATGTGGGTCGGGCATCCCGTCGCCGTTCTGGCCGCTCTTATCGCTGGAAAATCCGAGCTGGTTTCCACCGGTGGCGCTTTTTACGGGTG
Organism: Fibrella arboris; assembly: GCF_041321095.1. Taxonomy (NCBI): domain Bacteria; kingdom Pseudomonadati; phylum Bacteroidota; class Cytophagia; order Cytophagales; family Spirosomataceae; genus Fibrella; species Fibrella arboris. Next base: position 78,712 of record NZ_JBGGWE010000009.1, read on the forward strand.
GGATCAGGATATCGAGAATGATATCTTCCACGATCTGCTGGGCACGAAGCTGCACGGCCTCTTTTTTGGCGGTCCGTACCATGTTCACCGCCTGCTCGACCAGGTCGCGGACCATGCTCTCTACGTCGCGGCCAACGTACCCAACCTCCGTGAACTTCGAGGCTTCGACCTTCACGAAGGGCGCATCGGCCAGTTTCGCCAGCCGACGGGCAATCTCGGTTTTCCCCACGCCCGTAGCCCCGATCATCAGAATATTGTTCGGCGTAATCTCGCGCTGCATGTCGGCCGGGGCGTTCATTCGCCGCCAGCGGTTACGGAGAGCAATGGCCACATTCCGTTTGGCCTCATGCTGGCCGATAATGTATTGATCTAGTTCGGCAACGATCTGCCGGGGTGTAAGGTCACGAATGAGTTCTGACATGGATAACTAATAAGACAGGAGCTGACCTCCGATTATCACGCTTGATCAAATAACACAGGAACCGGTAAATGGTGCAAAAAAACATTCATTGCCCTCTAGCCAGTTGTGGTTTATTGGCTATTCGGCAGGCCAGTCGATGCCCGACGAGCCATGGTCATTGTTTACTCTAAACGCCATCCCCTATGTGTTTCCATACGTCCTTAGTGGCCGATGCCCCTGCGCTTGAAGCACGCTTCAAGGCCACCATGCCCAGCTCCATAGCGGTGGCGCCAGCCTATCACATCAACGCCTATAGCTTTCCGCCCTACCCTGTACTGACCCACCAGCAACCCGACCAGTTTCAGGCCATTCGTTGGGGGCTCATTCCCCACTGGGTGAAAACCAAAGCAGAAGCTGACAAATTACGGGCCCAAACCATCAATGCCCGGTCGGAGACGATCTACGAAAAGCCCTCGTTTCGGCAGGCGGCGAAACAGGCAAAACGCTGCCTTATTCCCGTCACGGGCTTCTTTGAGTGGTACACGCAAGGTAAACAGAAGTACCCGTTCTACCTCACCACCGACCAACCCATCACCAGCATTGCCGGCCTTTGGGACGAATGGGCCGACCCCGACACCGGCGAAGTGCTCACCACCTTCTCGCTGTTGACCACCGATGCCAATTCGCTGCTGGCGGCAGTGCATAACGAGAAAAAACGGATGCCCTGCGTGCTTACCCCCGACGCCGAACGTACCTGGCTGCACGATGAGCTGACCGAACGCGACGCCCTGCACTTGCTGGCAACAACGTATCCGGCGAAACAAATGCACAGCCAGTCGATCAGCAAACGCATTACGTCGCGAACAGAACCCAGCAACGTACCTGAGGTACTGGCGCCGTTCACGTACCCCGAGCTGAGTAATGCAAGCGGATTAGTGGCGTAAAATGACCGCCTATCCAACTAATGGGCCACTCCGTAAGGAACAGCGTCAATGTGTCGACCACGCTGTTCGTCGGCACAAACCCGGTTTACCTTTGCAGTTTGTGGCATTTCCGCGCAACCCATCAGCCGGTTTGTCCTCTATTTAGTTAAGTGATTAATAGCCTGTTGTCCTACTCGACGATACAACCAATTTTTATGAAAAAGCGAATACTTTCTGCCTTGCTCAGCGTTTGTTTACTCACCTTTCAGCTACAAAACGCTCAGTCGCAGACTCCTTCTCTACCAGGCAGCAGTTCACAGCCCGCGTCGACCACGCCAGCTAGTGGCACCACTGCCCCCGTAGACTCCAGCCCCTCGGTGCTTGGTCTGCCATCAGCGGGCTCTCCGGTGAAAGGGCTCCCCGGCGTAGATACTACCATCACCGACACCACCCGTCGGCAGGCTACCTCAGCGGCTCCGGCCAGCGTGAGTCTCGCTAGCCCCGCCAGCACCACCGGCGCACCGGCAGCCGTTGGTACAACAACAGATGGCACATCGACAACCGCACTGCCACAAACCACACCTGCTGCGCCAGCCAGCCCGGGTTTTGGTAATGGCCAGCCCCGGCAGGCTCCCCCTGCTCAGGGCGTAGCGGGTGCCGAAGACATTCCGCGTGGCAATGGTAAGGTGTCCGGTATTGTTATCGACTCACTCACCAAACAGCCTGTTGAATTTGCCTCCGTGGCGCTGGTCAACACGGCCACCAATCGCCCGGTCGACGGGGCCGTCTGCGACGCCCAGGGCCGATTTAGCATGAACCGGGTCGTATCAGGTACGTTCCGGCTGCTGGTTTCTTTCGTGGGGTATCGCAATCAGATTGTCCCCCGCGTGGTGGTCGAAGCCCGGGGAGCCGATGTGAATCTGGGCACCATCTCGCTGGCTCCTGAAGTACGCAATCTGAAAGAGGTAGTGGTAACGGGGCAGGCTGCCATTGTGGAAGAAAAAGTGGATCGCCTGGTTTATAACGCCGAGCGGGACCTGACCTCGAAAGGCGGCGACGCTACCGACATCATGCGGAAAGTACCCTTGCTGACCGTCGATCTGGATGGCAACGTGAGCCTGCGTGGCAGCAGCAACGTGCGCGTACTGATCAACAACAAGCCCAGCACGATCGTAGCCAGCAGTGTGGCCGATGCCTTGAAGCAGATTCCTGCCGACATGATCAAGAGTGTGGAAGTGATCACCAGCCCATCGGCCAAGTATGATGCTGAAGGGTCGGCTGGTATCATCAACATCATCACCAAGAAGAATAACCTACAGGGCTTCACGCTGAATCTGGATTCGGGCGTGGGTAACCGGGGTGCCAACCTCGGTTTGCAGGGCAACCTGCGCACGGGCAAGATGGGCTTCTCGCTGAACGGTTTCGGCCGGTCGCAGTATAATATCAGGGGGAGTTTCGAGAACCGCCAAACGGCTGGTACGGTATTGACTACCCAAACCGCCGATACCCGCAACCAGGGGCTGTTTGGTCAGTACCAGTTGGGTTGGGATTACGACATCAACAAGACAACGGCGCTGACGGCCAGCGTTCGCTACGGGGCCCGGAACCAGATGAACTTCCAGAATAACCTGACCACGACAACGTACCTGCCTAGCGGCACCACCGTTGGCGTACGCGATGTCGACGTGAAAGATCTTTCGGGAACGGTAGACGTGAACCTCGATTTCACGAAGACGTATAAACCGCAGCAGGAATTGAGCATTCTGACCCTGTTCAGCCAGAACAACCGGACAAACAACTTCACCGCCAATATTTTTGATAGCCAGTTGGCGCAGAGCATCCTGAGCCGCGAACGAAACGACAACACCAGCCGCAACCAGGAATCGACGATCCAGCTCGATTACCAGACGCCAATCAAAGCCAACCAGTTGCTGGAGGTAGGTGGTAAAGGCATTCTGCGCCAGGTAACCAGCGACTACGCCTATCTGATAGCGGCGGGGGAAACCGGCGGATTTACCAACAACCCGAATCGCCAGCCCAACGGCCTCGACTACAATCAGAACGTAACGGCGGGGTACCTCTCCTACACCTATAGCTCGAAAAGTAAAATGACCATTAAGGCAGGTGCCCGCTACGAATACACGTTTATCAACGCCAGCTTCCGCTCAGCCACCGGCGACGCCCTGACCTCGCAGGTAGCTGATATTCCGAACTACGGTAACCTGGTGCCCAGCGTCAATATTTCGAAAAGTCTGAAAGGAGGCCAAACGGTAAAGCTGGCGTATAACCGCCGGTTGCAACGTCCGGGTATCCAGTTCCTGAACCCGAACGAAAATGCGGCCAACCCCCTGAACATCACCCGGGGTAACCCGCTGCTGAGCCCAGAGCTAACCGATAATTTCGAGTTCAGCACCAGCACCACCATCAAGCAGGTGTACATCAACACGTCGCTGTTTGCCCGCTTCACCAACAACTCGATCGAAAGTGTTCGTGATACCGTGCGCCGCGCCTTTGGCGATGTCACCAACCCTGTTTATCAGAACGTGCTGCTATCGAGCTACGCCAACATTGGCCAGCAGAACTCCTACGGTATCAACATCTTCGGTAACGCAACGCTATTCTCGAAACTACAGCTCGGTGGCGGTGGCGACGTCTACTATTCAACCCTATCGAACAATAGCCCCAATCCGGCCTTGCAGGCTCGCAACTCAGGCTTTGTGGTGTCGGGCCGTATTTTCGCCAGCCTTCAGTTGAAAAAGAACTGGGGTGTTCAGGCGAATATGTTTGCGCGGGGTCGGCAGGTGCAATTGCAGGGTTACCAGGGCGGGTTCATGTTCTACAGCTTTGGCGTAAAACATGACTTCGATGAAAAGCGCGGCAGCTTCGGTATTGCCGGTGAAAACATTTTCAACCACCCGTTCACCCAACGGTCGGAGTCCAGTTCAGCCGTGTTCTCGCAGTATAGCCTCCAGAATCTGTTCAACGCAGGTATCCGGGCCAACTTCAGCTATCGCTTCGGCAAACTCAGCTTCGACGGGGGCAACCGGCGCAAACGGTCGGTTAACAACGACGACGTGAAAGACGGGGGCGGTGACAACGGTGGTCAGCAACAACCGGCAGCCACACCAGCCACAACGACGCCAGCCGGTGGCGGTGGTCGCAGGCCAAGGTAAGCACCACGCGCGTACCGTATAAATCACCAACGGGCTTTGCTCACGGACACAGGTTGTCGGTAAGCAAAGCCCGTTTCTTTTTATAGCAGCCGTCTTATGAATATTTGCCGTTTTCCTGGTGTCTATTGGTCATAATTCTGCATTTGCCGGCTTTGGTCGCTATCTTGTTTGCCAGATCACAGAATTGACCTCACTCGTATGAAACAACGTCAGTCGCTCAATGGCATGAAGCAATCTCAGAGTACCGCTTCGGCCAGTTTCTCATTCAATGAATACCAGACCGAAAATTTCTTTGATGAAATGTTTGGTAACAATGGGAAGGTTCGTCATGGGTACGTTCCCTTTCGGAAACGCGTGGAGCAACTGTCCAGCCACGACATGGTCAGCCGGCAGCAGGCGGCTGAAAGGGCCCTGATGAGCATGGGGATTACGTTCAACGTCTATTCGGAAGGCGAAGGCACCGAACGCATCATGCCCATCGACATCATTCCGCGCATCATCGAAGCCGCCGAATGGGATCAGATGGAGAAAGGGCTGATCCAACGCATCAAGGCGCTCAACCTGTTCATTCACGATATCTATAATGAACAACGGGTGCTGAAAGATGGCGTGGTGCCGAGGGAGTTAATTGAATCGAGTAAATGTTTTCTGGAGCCTTGCCTGGGGGTGCGGCCGCCCAAAGATATCTGGTGCCACATAACCGGTACTGACCTGATCCGGGGCGACGATGGTGAGTTTATGGTATTGGAAGATAACCTGCGCTGCCCGTCGGGCGTATCGTATATGCTCGAAAACCGGGAACTGACCAAACAAACGTTTCCCGAAGTGCTGGCAAACACCGGCGTACGACCTGTTTCTGATTACCCGACGCGGCTCTTGCAGATGTTGCAGCACATTGCCGACCGGCCCAACCCAACGGTGGTGGTACTGACGCCCGGCGTATACAATTCAGCCTATTTCGAGCATTCGTATCTGGCGCAGCAAATGGGTGTCGAGCTGGTCGATGCGCGGGACCTGGTGGTATCGGGTGGGTACGTCAAGATGCGCACGACCAAAGGTTTCCAGATCGTCGACGTCATTTACCGCCGCATCGACGATACGTTCCTTGACCCGAATACCTTTAATCCCGACTCGCTGATTGGTGTTCCGGGTATTTTCGACGTGTTCAAAAAAGGGCGTGTGGCGCTGGCCAATGCACCTGGTACCGGCGTGGCCGACGACAAGGTGGTGTACGCCTACATACCCAGAATTATCGAGTATTACCTGGGCGAGAAACCGCTGATCCAGAACGTGCGCACATACATCTGCGGCGAAGAGGAAGACCGCGACTATGTGCTCGACAACATTGCCGATCTGGTGGTGAAAGAGGCCAATGAAGCAGGTGGCTATGGAATGCTGATCGGCCCTAAAGCCACGAAAAAAGACCACGACCTGTTCCGCAGGAAGATCAAGGAGAACCCGCGCAACTACATTGCCCAGCCAACGATCTCCCTGTCGCGCGTGCCGTGCCTCATCGACGGTCAGGCTGAAGGACGCCACGTTGACTTGCGGCCATACATCCTCTACGGCGATCAGATCAACGTTATTCCCGGCGGGCTAACCCGCGTGGCGCTTCGCAAAGGCTCACTGGTGGTGAACTCATCGCAGGGCGGCGGCGGTAAAGATACCTGGGTGCTTTATTGAGTCATTTAAAACGGTAGACCGATTTACGGGCGTACTTTCGTTGACGAATATCAACCTGAATATTCTCCCTGTGAATCGTCTACTGTTATTGCTAGTTATCGGCCTGGTTACGTTACCGGCACTTGCCCAGAAAAAAAACGACTCATTTCAATACGCCATGCGGCGTGCCACCTCACCTGTTCGGATCGATGGCGTGGCCGACGAACCGGCCTGGCAGCAGGCACAACTGGCCGCTGATTTTCGGATGGTGCTCCCCATGGACACCAGTCTTGCCAGGGTGCAGACAGAGGTGCGGATGACCTACGACGATCAGACGATCTACGTGGTGGCCGTCTGTTATTTTCCGAAAGGGCAACCCTATATGGTCGAGTCGCTGCGGCGAGACTGGAACTTCGGCAAAAATGACAACTTCTTCCTGATGCTCGATACGTTCGACGATCAGACCAACGGCTTCGCTTTCGGGGTAAATGCCGCCGGCGCGCAGTGGGATGGCCTGATGTACGACGGCAATAAGATCAACCTGAGCTGGGATAATAAATGGACGTCGGCCGTAAAGAATTACGACGACCGGTACGTGTTTGAAGCGGCCATTCCCTTTAAGACCATTCGTTACAAAAAAGGCGTTGGCCGGTGGGGCCTCAATTTCAGTCGGCAAGACCTGACCAGCACCGAAAAATCAGCCTGGACGCCCATTCCGCGCCAGTTTCCTACGGCCTCGCTTGCCTACACAGGTACGTTGGTGTGGGATCAGCCGCCCCCATCGGCGGGCCCCAACGTATCGCTGATTCCGTATGCGCTGGCCAGTAGCGTACGCGACTTTAACAACCCGGAGGTAAACGCCGGTCAGGTGGCGTTTGGGGGCGATGCCAAAATTGCGCTGACCTCATCGATTAACATGGACCTGACCATCAACCCCGATTTTTCGCAGGTAGAAGTAGACCGTCAGGTAACCAATCTGGATCGCTTTGAGCTATTCTTCCCGGAACGGCGGCAATTCTTTCTCGAAAACGGCGACCTGTTCGCCAACTTCGGCTACGCCACCATCCGGCCCTTTTTCAGCCGCCGAATCGGGCTTGGCGTGCCTATCCGGTATGGCGCACGGGTAAGCGGCAAACTCAACAAAGACTGGCGGATTGGCCTGATGCAGATGCAGACCGGCGACGTACCGGCGACGGCCCTGCCTCGTCAGAATTTTACCGTAGCCGCCCTGCAACGACGCGTGGGCGTTCGGTCGAACATCGGCCTGTTGTTTGTCAATAAACAATCGCTCGATTACGTACCGGCCGATGGCGCCACGGCCTATTCACAATACAACCGGAACATCGGCGCCGAGTACAACCTCTTGTCGGCCAATAATTTATGGACGGGTAAGCTATTGTACCTGCAATCATTTTCGCCGGGAAGCACACCCAATAACAACGTGCTGGCGGGTAACCTGCAATTCAACAACCGGCGCTGGCTGGTAAGCGGACAACACGAATATGTGGGCGAAGAGTATAATCCCGAAGTTGGGTACGTTCCCCGGCGCGGCTACCAGAAACTGGCGCTTCAGGCCGGTTACCTGTTCTTTCCGACGGGTACATCGATCCTGAGCCACGGGCCAACGGTGAGTAGTACGACGTTTATGAATACGGGTCTGTCGCGGCAACTCGACAACGAACACTGGCTATCGTACGGCATCACGTTTCGTAACCGCATCACGTTCAACGCCTGGACGGCCACTGATTTCGTGCGTCTGTTAACCAACCTCGATCCCACCAATTCAGGCAAAGCGCAATTGATGGCAGGTACGTTGCACCACTGGCAGGCCTGGGGGACCGAGTTCATCTCGCAACCACAGAAGCTGTTTACGTATGGCTTTACCTCGCGCTACGGTGGTTTTTACGATAACGGCACTCGCCTGAACCTGACCGCCGATCTGGGCTACCGGATACAACCGTTTGCCAGCCTCGCCCTCAGCGCCAACTACAACCGAATCGACCTCCCCGCGTTATCGGGCCTTACCCAGTTCTGGCTCGTTGGCCCCCGCCTCGACCTGACCATGACGAACAAGCTGTTTCTGACGGCCTTCATGCAGTATAATGAGCAGATCAAAAACGTGAACTTGAATACCCGGCTACAATGGCGCTACAAACCAGCGTCCGACCTGTTCATCGTATACACCGACAATTACCTGCCCGACAATTTCGCCGTGAAAACCCGTGCGCTGGTGATGAAGCTGACCTACTGGTGGAACGTGTAGTGCCGGACGATTAGCCTGACATAAGGGGCCGTCTGGCTACACGTCTTTCAGTATCCCGAAGACTGAGTCCGATCAACAGTACCTGTCGCTATCAACGGGAACGCCAGGGTTTCGCAATGGCAAAGCGCTCCTTCCTGGGGATGACAGAACCAGAGGGAACGGTGCCTTTGCGACTTACTTATCCGTTCGGAATGGAGAAGCGGGGAGCCCTTCCTTATTGTAGAGATTTGGGTGAACCGGGTTATCGGCCCAGGCATAACGCACAAACTGGGGCGAAGGCACTTCATCGCTCCACACGACCACCTTCCCGCCGTTGATTTCGGCTTGTGCCCACACAAATTTTTTGTCGGCCCCGGCAATAGCGAATTCACCAGGTGCTTCCCCATCATTGGTTATTAGACCACTGCCAGTGTTGCTGAAATTGACCACAATTTTATTGCCTTCGATGGTGGCCGACTGGTACAATGGGCCGGAAGAAACCAGGTTTTCGTGGTAAGCTGTTTTGAGCGCGGCCAGGGCGAGGCGCTCGCCCACATCCTTTTTGTTATCGGGGTGAATATCGTTCCATTCGCCCAGGTCAATTGCCACAGCCATTCCCGTGTTTGGGACGGTCAAAGCGGTCAACTGGGCTTCTCTCAGCACCGCCCAATCACTCTCTGATGGCTGGTAGCTGTAGTCCATGTAGCCAGGAAGCTGTACATACAGAAATGGCAACGTACCCAGCTGCCAGCGATTCCGCCAGTCGTTGATCAGCGCGGGCATCAGCTTTTGGTATTCCTGTGGTCGACCGGCGTTGCTTTCGCCCTGGTACCAGCAAATTCCTTTGATCGCATACTTTATTGCCGGCGCTACCATCGCATTGTAGAGGGCCGCAGGCTGATTCTGGGCACTGACGCCACCACCAAAACCGCCGCTGGCGGGCCGGTAGGCCGTGCCTACCTTGTACTGCCAGGTGCCTTTCAGATCAACGGTATCGGCCCCGGCAAACAGGTAGTAGGGTTTATCGGGTACAAAACCACCCTTCCCGGCGGTGTTGGTTACCCGGACCACGAAAACATTCTTCCCCGCTTTGAGCACACCGGCAGGTACGTTGTAGCGCCGTTGCGGGTACTGATAGGTGGTTCTGCCTACCTGTTTACCATTAATATATAGCTCATCGGCATCAACGATCCGGCCCAGAAACACCTTGGCTGACTGGCCCGCCATCGACGTCGGCACGTCGATTTCGCGCCGGTACCAGACCACGCCATTCAGGTCTTTTAGGCCCTGGTCTTCCCAATAGCCGGGAATGTTGATCGACCGCCAGCCTTTGGGCGTATAGGCCAGATCGAACCAGTTGGGAGTAGCTGTCATGCCCAGATCTACGGGCGGCGCGGCTCTGTTTGGTCCAGTTGCCGGTCGGCGGTTGGCCCTGTTGACATAAGCCGTATCCTTGTTTTTCTCGACGGTAGCTTTCAGGGTCGGGAAATCGGTTAGCCCGTCTTCGCTGATCCAGGCTTCGATGGGCGTCCCCCCCACACTGGCGTTGATAATGCCCACAGGTACGTTGTATGTCGCCTGGATTTTCTTCGCGAAGAAATAGGCGACGGCCGAAAATGGCCGAACATCTTCACCCACCGCCGATTTCCAATGGCCCTCCGGAATATCGCTCTGAGGCCCTTGCAGGCTGGTCAGCGTAGGCACCCAATAGTGCCTGATTTGCGGGCTGTTGGCTTCCCGAATCTCGTTGGCGTAGGTAACGTCATGGATGTTCAGTTGATGGACCATGTTGCTTTGCCCACTGCAAAACCATACGTCACCAATAAGAATGTCGTTGATGGTAAGCGGCGAACTTCCGCTGATGTCCATGGTAAACGGCCCACCCGCTGGCATTGGGGGCAACCCAACCTGCCATTTTCCAGTGGCATCCGTTACCGTTCTGTAAGGCTTATTTTTGAACCGTATGGCAATTTTTGTGCCCGGCTTGTCCCACCCCCATACCGTCAGTTTGGCATCACGTTGCAGAATCATGCCGTCGCTAATCAGTTTGGGGAGTCGGAGTTGCGCGTTGGCCAGCGTGCCGGTTGCCAGTAAAAGGCAAAACAAGACGAGTCTTTTCATTAGTACACAGGCGTTGTCCTGATGCTTCAGGACAGCATTTAGGCTACTGTTTTTGGTTATGCAATCGGTTACAGAGACAAAGCACAAAAGGCTACCCGACATACTATAGGGCATCGGCTGGTTTTCTATAAGCCACCAGCCCTCTTTTAGTTGCCGACTAGTCGGCTACGCGGCTCTCCGGCATGAGCAAACCAGCCCGGTCGTGATCCGGCCTGCCAGATGGCGGTCAAGCTGCCCCTGAGCGACCGCCTGCCCCTTCACTCGTTCGCTGCCTGGAATAGGGCACTTGTACTCAGGCGCGTAACAGTAAGATAATATACTGCTTGACTCATATAAAGAATAAAGAGTATTAAGCTAAGTATAATTTTCGCCCTAGTGGATTTTTCGGGCATAAGTCAGTCAGATTACGTGCTTCCCACCGTCCGTTTTAACGTAAATATTATCATTTTTTTAAATACTTGATTCCCTGTTTTCAGTACACAGTGTAACCGGACCTTTGCACCCAAAATCAACATCTGTTATGACCCAATTCTATTATTATCGCTTTCCAGCGCTGGCTTCGGCCGTAGGGAGAGTGCTATTTTGCGTCCTGCTGGCCCTCCTGATACTACCCGTCCAAGGGGAAAATCGCATACCGGCTTCGGAGCGGGACGCCCCTTCATCACGTATACATCTTCAGGCCGACATCACCATCAGCGGGCGGGTGACAGACGCGGCCACCAACGAAGCACTGGCAGGCTGTACGGTGGTGCTGAAGGGTACCCAGAAAGGCACCACTACCGACGCCAACGGCGACTACCGGATCGTGGTGCCCGACAACAATGCGGTGCTCGTATTCGGTTTCATCGGTTTCGTATCGCAGGAGATGGTTGTGGGCAGCAAAACAACCATCAATGTATCGCTGGCTGCCTCGTCGGCCGATTTGGGGCAGGTCGTGGTGATCGGCTACGGTACCGCCACTAAAAAAGACGCGACCGGTTCGGTTAAATCGCTGAAAAGCACCGACTTCAACCGGGGTATCATCAACTCGCCCGAGCAACTGCTGCAGGGTAAAGTGGCCGGCGTGAACGTCACGGCAGCCAGCGGCGAACCCGGCGGACGGCAGAACATCACCGTTCGGGGGCCGGGTGGGGTCAGAACGGGTAGCACCCCCCTGTTCGTGCTCGACGGCATTCCGCTCGACAACTCCAGCACGGGCGGTGCCACCAATCCGCTCAATTTCCTGAATCCACAGGATATCGAAGCCATCGACGTGTTAAAAGATGCGTCGGCAACGGCCATCTACGGGGCTCGTGGGGCCAATGGCGTCATTCTGATCACCACCAAAAAAGGCAAAGCAGGTGCAGGAACCCTGACGTTGTCTACGAACGTGGGCATCTCGAACATCGCCCACCCGATAGCCTTGTTTTCGGCCGAGGAGTATAAAAAGCAGGTCGCCGCTGTTGGAGGCGTGGTAGATGATCAGAAAGCCTCGACCGACTGGCAGAAGGAGATTAGCCGCCAGGCCATCACGCAAGACCATAACCTGTCGTTCAGTGGGGGTGCCGAAAAGCTTACCTACTACGGCTCGGTGGGCGTACAGAATCAGCAGGGTATTCTGAAAAACAGCCAGTTGAACCGGTATACAGGACGGTTCAATGCGTCGCAGAAATTCCTGGAAGACCGGCTTACGCTGGACGTGAACCTGACGGCATCGCAAACAGAGAATACACGTCCGCCCATCGAGGGTATTATCGGGGCGGCACTATCGGCCAACCCAACGTACCCAGCCCGCGACGCAACCGGTGCGCCCGCTCGCTATCAGGCGTTTACGAACCCGCTGCTGTCGCTCGATTTGCAAAAAGACGTGACTACCATCAACCGGGTCGTGGCCAGTGTGTCGCCGTCGTTCAAGATCACCAAAAGCCTGACATACAAGCTCAACCTGGGCATCGACAATGCCAGCTCGACCCGCGATCAGCAGCTTTTTGCCAGCCTCATTCCCCAGCAGGATGGCCGCCTGGACGCCACCTACCAGAACAACCGGAACGTGCTGATCGAGAACTATTTCACCTACACGCTAAACCTCGACAAGCACAACCTGTCGGCGCTGGCGGGTCACTCGTTCCAGAAATTTTCGCTGACGGGCCGCAACTGGAGCATCAACAAATTCCCGCTGTCGCCCATCGAGCCCGCCAACAACCCCGCTTTGGGGCAGGAACTGAGTCTTACCACCAATCGGCCGGGTGGCTATGCCATCGAGAACGAGCTTCAATCGTTTTTTGGCCGGGTAAACTACCAGTACAACAACCGCTATCTGCTGACCGCAACGGTCCGGGCCGATGGGTCGAGCAAGTTCGGAGCCAATAACAAGTATGGCGTTTTCCCGTCGTTCTCGGCAGGCTGGCGCCTGTCGGAAGAGGCGTTTATGAAATCGGGACCCTTCTCTGACCTGAAACTGCGCGCTGGCTGGGGACAGACCGGTAACCAGGAAATACCCTCGAAGATCACCCAGGCGCTGTTTACCTCCAGCACCTCGGCGGCCACCAGTTATCCGCTCGATGGCACCACCGTGTATCCGGCTGGTACCACCTACACCCGACTGGCCAACCCGGACATTCAGTGGGAATTGTCGACCCAAACCGACCTTGGCCTCGATTTCGGTCTGTTCAACGGCGCGCTGACCGGTACGGTCGATTACTTCCGAAAAGTGTCGGGCAAGATTCTGCTCGAAGTCATTCCGGCCGACCCCATCCAGCCCGCTTCGACCTACTGGACCAACGTACCTGACATGACCATCACCAACCAGGGTGTTGAGCTGGACCTCAACTACCGCTACGCCAGCACGGGCGGCTTCCGGTTCGATGTGGGTGGCAACATCACGTTCATCAGGAACATCGTACAAAACTCGCCGTATTCAGTCATCACCTCCGGGTCAGCGTCGGGGGCCGGGCTAACGTCAGCCACGGTCAACGGGTACGTAAATGGGCAGCCTATCGGTACGTTCTTCCTGCGTGAGTACATCGGCATCGATGATAAAGGCGTCAGCAAATACCGCGATATAGATGGCGATGGCATTGGGGGTACCGACAAAGATCGTATTGCGGCGGGTAGCGCATTGCCCACCCAGCAGTACAACCTCAACGTCGGGTTCGGCTATAAAGGCTTTGACCTGGTGGCCAACTTCAACGGCGTATCGGGCAATAAACTGTACGACAACACGGCCAATGCCTACTTCTTCAAGGCCCGGCTGGTGAAAGGGCTGAACGGCCCGGCAGAAGCCATCGGCGAACCAAACGAGTCGATCAATAACTCGGCTCCGGTCTCGACCCGGTTCCTGAAAGATGGGGCGTTCACCCGGCTCAACAACCTGTCGCTCAGCTACAACGTCGATGTGCAGAAACTGGGCATCAACCGCTGGGTAAAGGGTATCCGGGTGTCGGCAACGGGGCAAAACCTGTTTGTGATCACGAACTACAACGGTTATGACCCCGAGGTAAATACCGACCGCACGGTCAACGGCATTTCGTCGTACGGCATCGATTACCTGAGTTATCCCAAAGCCCGCTCATTCCTGTTCGGCCTCAATCTCACGTTTTAACAGTACCCCACCCCCGGCCCCTCCCCTTAACCAAGGGGAGGGGAGCACTGCTCCGCCACTTTACCGATTAGAGTGAAGTTACTTCACGAAGTAGCGAAGCTACTGTAGTGCGACTCCCCCCCCCTTAACCAAGGGGAGGGGGACAATGCTCCGCCACTTTACCGATTACAGTGAAGTTACTTCACGAAGTAAGCGAAGCTACTGTAGTGCAACTCCCCTCCCCTTGTTTGAGGGGAGGGGCTGGGGGTGGGGTAACCCACATACGCAAATGAAAAAGACACTTATTCTCACACTGACCTGTTTCGGCCTGATGGTGCTGAACGGATGTACTGATCTTACCGAGAACGTTTTGGATGAGTCCTCGGCAACGGGCCTCACCGATAAGCAGGCGGCTGATGGTAACCTGGCGCCGGTATATGCCCGCCTGCCGGATATATTCCTGCACACGAACTACTTCGCTCTCCAGGAGATATCGTCCGACGAGGCTATTCTGCCGTATCGGGGTGGTACCGACTGGGGCGATAACGGCATTTACATTGCCCTGCACCAGCACACCTCGACCAGTACCGACCCCAACATTCGCAACACCTGGAATTTTCTGACGCAGGGAATTTCGCGCTCGATCACGGCGCTCAGCGCACTCCCGACGATCAACGACCCCAACGTGAAAGTCTACATGGCCGAAGCACGGGGCATGCGGGCCTACTACAACATGATGATGCTCGATTTGTTCGGGGTGGTGTTCCTGAAAGAAAACCCGCAGGCGATTTCAGATGTGTTGCGGGGCGAAGCAGCCCTCAACTACGTGAAGGCAGAACTGCTGGCCGCCGAACCCGACCTGCTCACCACCGTTGGCCCCGGCCGCCTGACCAAGGGCGGGGCCTGGGGGCTGCTGGCGCGTTTGTACCTGAACGCCGCCGTGTATCGCGACCGGTACGCCACACAGCTCACGTTCAAACCCGAAGACATGGACAAGGTGACGGAGTATTGCGACAAGATCATCAACTCGGGCCAGTACCAGCTTTCGCGGGATTATTTCTCCATTTTCAATTCCGACAATAATTCCAACAAAGAATTGATTTTTGCCGTCGACCAGCGGGCTGAGTTGAACGGGACCAATCGCCTGGCGTACTTCTCCCTCTCGGGCGACCAGTATCCGCTGCCCGCTTTCCCGGCGGCCAACGGCACCGATGGGCCGGCCATCACCCCCGATTTTTACCGGAGTTGGGTCAATGCCAATACCAGCGACCCGGCTAGTGCCGATCCGCGTTTCTTCAAGCAAAACTGGACCATCCCAGCCGATTCATGCATTACAGATGCCAACTTCAACATGAACCGGGGTATCCTGCGTGGGCAGCAATATGGCCTGGTGCGGGTAAACGGTGCGTTTGTCAAGTGTGGTGCCAATTTCCGGGTGGGTAAGCTGTTCAACGTATCGCGCAACCGGCCTACCTTACCGGTTACCTTCACCGAACAGGTAAACTTCACCGTCGCTGGCAGCGATTACAACACGGGCTATCGGGTGCTGAAATACGAATTCAGCCGTAAATCGTCATCGGGCCGTAACCTTGGCGATGTCGATATCCCGATTGTGCGGCTGGCTGATGTGTACCTGATGCGCGCCGAAGCTAAACTGCGGAAGAGCAACGACGCCGCCAGTGCCCTCGCCGACGTGAACGTTGTACGGGCGTCGCGCACCGCGACCGCCCCACCCCCTGCCCTCACCAGCATGAACCTGGATCTGCTGCTGCGCGAACGGGGTTTTGAACTGTACTGGGAAATGGCCCGCCGGACTGATCAGATCCGGTTTGGAAAATACGAAGGCACCTGGACCGAAAAGACAGATTCAAACCCGCAAAAGCGCCTTTTCCCCATTCCTCAATCAGCCATAGACGGCGCCTCTAACCTGCCGGGTTATCTGGTTCAGAACCCGGGGTACTAGGTACGTTGTTAATTGGCATAGCCCCCCGCCGGCATACCGGACCACCTACAGGGAGCCTGCTGGCGCACTAGTACGCTAACGCGGAGCTAGAATGCGCCAGCAGGCTTCCTGTAGGTGGTCCGGTATGCCGGCGGGGGGCTATGCCATTAAGAAGACGACACCGAATAACACACTGCGCCGATTAAATTTGATAGTCCATTCAACACTCATTATGCTCAACCGGCTCCTGCTTGCAGGTCTTCTCCTGGCGTTTACAGTACCTGCTATAGCTCAAAAACGGGCGCATCGTCATGCCTCCGACAAACGGACGCTGGCCGATCAGACAGCTGACGGGTTTCCACTGGCGATGCCCTACAACCGGCTCATCGACCCGGCAGGAACGGCCGTATTTTTTGGCGATCCCAAACTGGAAAACCACGCCCTCGATCTTACGCCTCTTCCCGGCGGCAATCAACTGGTCATCGAAGATCGGTACGGCATAGCGGTGTTCGACAAGGCTACCCGGAAGATTACGTACCGCTGGAGTTTAAGCGATGCGTCGGCGACCAAAGGGCTGATGAGCACGTTCTCCGGCATCGAGGCTTTTGTGGTGAATGGGCAAACGTACCTGGCCTGGGGGGCATCGGAACGCGAAAACGGCAAATCGGGCGTGGTGATCGCCGCCTGGACGAATGGGAAGGTGGGTAAGGTTGAGCTGTTGCCGTTTGCGCCGGTGGCCCCCTCGCCCCTATCGCTCCCCAACGATGTGGCAGCCCGGATGGAAGGCGGCGACTGGTTTCTGTACGTAGCCCTGAACGGCAACAACCAACTCGTTAAAGTCAGGTTTGCCGACCGCAGCACGGTCTGGACTGCCCCAACCGGCGTGGCTCCTTACGGCCTTGCCCTGACCAGCGATCGGGCGTTCGTGACAAACTGGGCGGGGCCGCTCCCAACCAACGTACCCGACTCGACCGGCAAAACCGAAACGGCGGGCGTACCCTGGGGGCAGGCATACATCGATCCCCGCACCGGGGCCATCGCGCGGGGCACGGTCTCGGTCATTGAGCTGGCGACAGGGCGTGTCGAGTCAGACATCTCTGTTGGACTGCATCCCAACGCGATTTTGCCCAGCCCGGACAAGAAGCGGCTGTACGTTGCCAATGGTAACAGTGATTACATCTCGGTTATCGACGCAGCGACAAAGCAGGTTATCGATTCCATGGCCGTAGGCCTGTTTGGCATGGGCGACACCTACATTGGCAGCACGCCCAACGCCCTGGCGCTCGACTCAGCCGGCACAACCCTCTACGTCGCCAATGGGCACGACAACGCCATTGCCGTAGTTGACTTGCGACCAGCAGACCGGCCCAACCAGGCACGTGGAACGGCGGTTCGTGGGTACGTGCCTACGCAGACCTATCCGGGCGGGGTGTTGCTGCTCGACAACACGCTCTATGTCACGAATCTGGAAGCAACCGGTGCCCGTGCGCTTACTCCAGCCGATCAGGGCAGTCAGGGCCGGAACGTAAAGCCCGACCAGCCGGCTTACAACTCGCACCGGCAGTTGGCTTCGCTCTCGATCATTCCACTTCCTTCTGAGCGTGAGCTGAACAGCTACACCGAACGGGTGCGCCAACTGAGCCTGCAATTCCGGCTGGCCATTGCGGCCAAACTACCCCGTCGGAACGCGCCGCCCCGCCCCGTTCCGGAGCGGATCGGTGAGCCGTCGGTGTTTCAGCATGTGGTGTACATTATCAAAGAGAACCGCACCTACGATCAGGTGCTGGGTGATATCCCCGACGGCCGGGGCATGCCGTCGCTGTGCATCTTCGGCGACAGCATCACGCCTAATCAGCACCAACTGGCGCGGGATTTCGTGCTGCTCGATAATTACTACGCCTCCGGCAAATCATCGGCCGAAGGACACTCCTGGGTCGATGCCGCCATCGTGACCGATTACACCGAAAAGAGCGTCCGGGGCTGGTTTCGGTCGTATCCGCACGTGCTGTACGACGCGCTGGTCTACAACAAAAAAGGCATGATCTGGAACAATGCCCTCGACCACGGAAAAACCGTCCGAATCTACGGCGAAGCCTGCACCTGCCAGTTCGACAAGGCCAAACACGACTGGACCAAACTCTACAACATGCGTTTGACGGGCCAGCCGTTCTCGTTCACCAACACCACAACCATTTCGCGGGTACGTCCCATTCTGGCGGCAGACTTCCCCGGTTGCGACGACGAGATCATCAACGACCAGATGCGGGCCGATGCCTTCATTCGTGAACTGAACGAATACGCCGCCAAACCCGGCGATCAATGGCCCAACCTGATGGTGATGTCGCTGCCCAATGATCACACCTCGGGCATGAGCCCGAAGTTCCCGACGCCCCGCGCCATGGTAGCCGACAATGACCTGGCCGTGGGACGCATCATTGAGGCGATTCAGAAAAGCCGGTTTGCGGCTAACACGGTCATTTTCATTACCGAAGATGACTCGCAATCGGGCTGGGATCATATTTCGGCGTATCGAACCACCGGATTCGTAGTCAGTCCGTATTCGCGGCTGAAGCGGACGGTGACGACCAATTACAACCAGACGTCGATGGTGCGCACGATCGAGCAGATTCTGGGCCTCCCTCCCATGAACGTCATCGACGCCACCGCCCTGCCCATGTTCGACTGCTTCATCGATAACCCCGATCTGACCCAGTACACAGCGTTACTTAACCGGGTTCCGCTCAACGAAATGAACAAACCCCTATCAGCCTTGCGGGGCCGTGCCCTGGAATACGCCAAAGAGTCGGTAGAAGAAGCGGAGGAGGGGATCGATACCGGCGAAGACGAGCTGAACAACCGGATTCTGTGGTTCTGGGCAAAAGGCAACACACCCTACCCACGAGTTCGTTAACTACGAGTGCCTATCTGAGCACCCTGTTCACACCTGTTCTTCAAACGGTCATTTCAGGCCGAAACGTGGCTCTACCCAGGGTTAAGTTTCGGCCTGAAATGACCATTTTTTTAAGACCCCGTAGAACTGATTACTGCTAAATCTATATAGCCTACAGAATGAGCTTGTTAGGTTATTTTCTTATGACTAAAATTACTTATATGAAAGAATCCAGAATTATAAAACCATTAACGATAAATTAAAATATTTTAACATATAGCTAGTAAACGTCTCCCATAAAGCCTCTTTTGTAGCCGATTAGTACAAACAAGACAGGATAATTTATGCGAACTTTTTTTACGAGACGAGTATCTGGTCAGATACGGCTGGATCACTCAACACCAGGCTGGCTATCGACAAGCCGTCTGTTCGTAGCATGGGCATTCGTGCTGCTGTGTGCAGTAGGTACGTATGCCCAGACCCGAATTACAGGGCGCGTAGTAGATGATCAACAGCAGGGGCTACCGGGCGTGAGTGTTGTGGTAAAAGGCACCACTACCGGTTCGGTGACTGATGCGAACGGTCAGTATACGCTGACTGCACCCGATAAAGCCATTGCGCTCGTGTTCTCATATATCGGCTATGTGTCGCAGGAAATACCGATCAACGGAAAGAATGCGATCAACGTGAACATGGCGGCAGACACCAAGTCGCTGAACGAAGTGGTGGTGGTGGGGTACGGTACCCAGCGGAAAGAAACCATTACCGGTTCCGTTGTTGCCGTGAAGGGGGGCGATCTGGTAAAATCGCCGACCACCAACCTATCGAACTCGCTGGCCGGGCGTTTGCCGGGCGTAACAGCGGTGAACCGCAGTGGGGAACCCGGTTACGACGGGTCGACGATTCGGATTCGGGGCACCAACACGCTGGGTAACAACAGCGCACTGGTCGTTGTTGACGGTATTCCTGACCGGGCGGGTGGACTGGACCGGATCAACCCGGCCGACATCGAAACGATTTCTGTGCTGAAAGATGCCTCTGCCGCTATTTACGGGTCACGGGCGGCCAACGGCGTTATTCTGATCACGACGAAACGCGGCAAAAGTGGCAAACCGCAATTGTCGTATTCGTTCAACCAGGGATTTGCCCAGCCAACGGTAGTGCCTAAACTGGCCAACGCGGCGCAGTACGCTACCATGCTGAACGACCTGAACATCTACGAACTACCCGTAGCCGAATGGGCCGCTGCCACGCAGGCGTACAAGGCTACAGGTACGTATACCCGCCCCGACGGAACGGTACGGACGGCCCCGTATTCGCCAACCGACATTACGAAGTACAACGATGGATCGGACCCCTGGGGACACCCCAATACCGACTGGTATAAATCGACGCTGAAAACCTGGTCGCCGCAGGCGCGTCATAACCTGCAACTGACCGGCGGTTCAGACGACTTCAAGTACCTGGCCTCGCTGGGGTATCAGAACCAGGATGCGTTTTACAAGAATTCGGCAACGGGCTATCAGCAGTACGACCTGCGGATCAACATCGACGCGAACATCAGCAAGAACCTGCATTTGGCGCTGGGTATTTTGGGGCGTGAAGAATTCCGGTATTACCCAACGCGGGGGGCCGGGGCGATCTTTCGGATGCAGATGCGCGGAAAGCCGAACCAGCCTGCTTTCTGGCCGGATGGCCGGCCGGGGCCCGATATCGAGAACGGCGAAAACCCGGTGGTCATTACCACGAATGCGACGGGCTACGATCGCGACAAACGGGACTATATTCAGACCAATGGCCAGCTTGACCTCAAGATTCCGGGTGTTGAAGGCTTGAAACTGTCGGCAACGGCGGCGGTGGATAAGCTGAATCAGAACAACCGGCGCTGGGAAACGCCCTGGACGCTGTATGAGCGCGGCTCGGGTGTAGATGCCAACGGCAACCCGAACCTGACGGCCAGTGTACGCGGCCCTGCAGAACCTCGCCTGACGCTGGGCAACAACACGCAGCTGAACATTCTGCTGGGGGCTATCGGTACGTATGAGCGGAAATTCGGTGATCACGGCCTCACCGTACTGGCCGGGGTGAACCGCGAAACCATCACCGGCGACAACTTCAACGCCTACCGTCGGTACTTCATCTCGCCATCTATCGACCAATTGTTTGCTGGTGGAGCGCTGGAGCAGAACAACAACGGAGGCGCCTTTAACCGGGCGCGTCTGAACTACTTCGGGCGGGTCGCTTACAACTACAAAGACAAGTACCTGTTCGAGTTCCTGAGCCGGTACGACGGATCAGATATCTTCCCGGAGGCAACACGGTATGGGTTCTTCCCCGGCGTGATGGCGGGATGGGTCATTTCGGAAGAGAACTTCTGGAAAGGCGCCGCTCCGGTGATGAACTACTTCAAAGTACGGGCCTCATGGGGGCAGTTGGGTAACGACCAGATTTACTTACCCGGCACGACCACCCTGGCGACGTATCAGTACCTGGCAACATACGGGTTCAATACGTACATTATCAACAACGCGCAGCAGCAGACGCTGGGCGAAGCCCGGATTCCTAACCCCAACATTACCTGGGAAGTGGCCAACAACGCCGACATCGGGATAGAAGGGCAGTTCCTGAACGGGAAGATCAGCTTCGAGTTCGACTACTTCAATAACCTGCGTACCTCGATTCTGTATCCGCGTAACGCCTCCGTTCCCCGGACAACGGGCCTGACGCTGCCACCAGAAAACATTGGCCGGGTCCGTAACAGCGGCTTCGACGGGCAGATCAGCTATAATGGCAAAGCGGGCGACCTGCGCTTCAGCGTGGGCGTTAACGGTGGCTACGCGCAGAACAAGATCCTGTTCTGGGATGAAGCCCCCGGCGCACCAGACTGGCAGCGTACCACAGGCAAACCGATCAACACCTACATTGCCTACCAGTACGACGGGGTGTTTGCTACCCAGGAAGAGATTTCGGCCAACAAAATCGACTACTCGGCTATCGTGAAGACGCTTCGTCCCGGCGATATGAAGTACAAGGATTATGACGGCGACGGCAAGATTACGCCAAACGACCAGGTACGTAACAACCGCACGAACCTGCCCCTGTTCCAGGGCGGCATGAACCTGACGGCTTCGTACAAAAACTTCGACCTGACGATCCTGTTCCAGGGAGCAGCCGGGGCGCAGCAGTACATCAGCCTGGGCGAATCGGGCAACATCGGTAACTACCTGCAGGAATTCTACACCGACCGTTGGACGGTAGAAAACCCCAGCAGCGTTCACCCACGCATTGCCAACCGGAGCGATCAGTACTACTCGGGCGGCAATACTTACTGGCTGCGGTCAGCGGATTATATCCGCCTGAAAAACTTCGAAGTGGGCTACACGATTCCAGACACGTTTGCCAAAAAAGTGGGCATCAGCAGCCTGCGGATCTACGCAAACGGGCTGAACCTGTTCAACATCGTTAACAAACTGGGTTCGTTTGACCCCGAAGCCGACAACGCTACGGGTCAGTACTATCCACAGTCGCGCATCATCAACTCGGGTCTGACGCTTCGTTTCTAATTACCAATACTATGTTACGACAAGTTAAAACCATCAGTTTAAGTCTGCTCATTGCATCGCTCGCTGTAACGGGCTGTAATGACCAGTTCGTCAATACGCAGCCACTGGATCAGGTAGCCGGGTCAACCGTGTGGTCTGATGCCGCACTGGCCGAAGCGTTTGTGACCGGTATCTATGCCGGGCTGGGCCAGGGCGGCTTCAATGAGCAGCAACTGGCTTCGCTGACCGACGAAACCATCTTTACGCACCCTGGACGGGGCATCACGACCATCACCGAGGCCCGTACCAACCCGGCCGATCCGGGCTGGATCAACGAGACCATCGACTGGAACCAGATGTACCTGCGCATTCGGGCTACCAACCTGGCGCTCCAGAATCTGGCCACACCGGGCTTTGCCAACACAAACGGCATCGCGGACCGGCTGAAGGGAGAAGCCCTGTTCCTGCGGGCCTACTACTACCATCAGCTGGTGCGCTACTACGGTGGCGTACCGATCGTCGACAAGGCGTATTCGCTGGGTGAAGCGGATTATGCCTTGCCCCGCAACACCATGGAGGAGTGTATCAACTTCATTGTAAAAGACTGCGACGCGGCAGCCGCCCTGCTGAAAGGCAAATCACTGGCCAAAGGACGGGCCACCGACCTGGCTGCGCTGGCGCTGAAATCACGCATTCTGACCTATGCCGCCAGTGACCTCTACGATGCGGCGACAGCTAAAGCCAAATCAACGGCGCACGCTACGTTTGCTCAGCCCCAACTGCTTGGGTACGTGAGCGGAAGCCGGGCCGACCGCTGGCAGAAAGCGAAAGACGCCGCCAAAGCGGTACTGGACCTGACCACCGGTTACCAGTTGAACCTGTCGGCTCCGGTGACGAAAGACGCCGGTACAACCAACTACATGAACATCGCGCTGTCGCGTAGTGGCGGCGAGCAGGACGTCTTGTTCTCCCGTTCGTTCATCAACCAGAAGCCGGAAGCAGGTGGTCAGCAAGGGCTGTATAACGGGCCAAACGGGTACCACAACTGGGCGGGTAACACACCGGTGTCGCTGCTGGTCGACGATTACGAGATGATGGATGGATCGAAATTCAGCTGGAGCGATCCGGCCAAGGCAACGACTCCCTACGCCAACCGTGATCCCCGTTTCTACGCGTCGATCCTGTACGACGGCGCTCCCTGGAAGCCACGTACTGCCGACGTAGCCGCGAAAGATCCGGTCAACCAGATCCAGACGGGACAATATGAAGTAACGAGTGGGAGTGGCAAGGTATCGATCGCCGGTCTGGACACCCGCAAGAGCACGGTGGAAGACTGGAACGGTAGCTACACGGGCTATTACATGCGTAAGTTCATTGACCCCAACCCGGCCATCGTCGATCAGAACACGTACCAGCAGATTCCCTGGCCGTTCTTCCGGGTTACGGAGGCTGCCTTCAACTACGCGGAGGCCTGCATTGAACTGGGTCAGGATGCGGAAGCAAAAACGTGGCTGAACCGGATTCGCTTCCGGTCAGGGATGCCTGCTCTGACCGAGACGGGCGACGCCCTGCGGCAACGGTACCGCAACGAACGACGTATCGAGATGGTGTTTGAAGAACAACGCTACCACGATGCCCGCCGCTGGATGATTGCCCCCACGACGCTGGGCCGCAAGGCAAACACCATCAGTATCACGGGTACGTTGAAACCAGGCAAGACCATGACCCAGTACCGCTACGATCCTACCAGCTACGACTATGCGTATCGGGTAGTCGAGATTGATCCGGGGAAAGAGAACCGTGCCTGGCTGGATAAGCTGTACTTCCTCCCCGTCAGCCGCGATGAGATAAACCGGAACAGCAAACTGGTGCAGAACCCGGGGTACTAAAGGTCTGTTTAGCCGTACATAATGCAGGACTAATCGGCTGAAAAGTGCGGCTTACTCCTTATCGTCAACTAATGCCAGCGTAACTCACGCTGGCATTAGTCATTTAAACCTGGTCATCGTTACCAACGGGCAACGTACCTGGATTTCTTTTACCAGAATTAATCACAGCTGATCGTTCTTGCGCTGTAGGTTGCTGTTGCGTGTGTGTTGCTTCGCGCGCTAGGCCCTTCGACTAGCGAAGCAACACACACACGCAACAGCAATCTTTTCATTAATGATTTGTGTTCATTACAGGTATTTCCTGCTTACTGCCACAACTCAGCTGATATTGTCGTGTATTCTCCGTTTTTCTTTTCCATGACATTCCCTTTCCAACGTTCATCTGGTCTAGTACTGGTTGCCGCCTGCTTCGCCGTTCTGAGCTGCCAGGACAGTTCATCGACCAATGAATCGGCCGCACCGACACAGGCTACGACTCCCACCGGGCCACCCTTGTTTACTCTGCTTCCGCCCGATCAGACCGGTATCACCTTTGCCAATAACCTCAACGAAGGCCTGAATACCAACGTGTTGATGTATGAATATTTCTACAACGGTGGTGGTGTGGCCGTGGGCGATTTGAACGGCGACGGCTTAGACGACATTTATTTCAGTGGCAACATGGTGCCCAACCAGTTGTACCTCAATAAAGGGAACATGGTCTTTTCCGACGTGACCAAGGCGGCAGGTGTGGCCGGGCGCGAAGGGCCGTGGCGCACCGGTGTGTCGATGGCCGACGTGAATGGCGACGGTCGGCTCGACCTTTTTCTGTGTTATTCGGGCAGTGTACGACCCGAAAACCGGACGCCGCAACTCTTCATCAACGACGGTCCCGACGCGCAGGGCATCCCTCACTTCACCGACCAGACCGCGCAGTTCGGTCTGAATAACCCGGCCCAAAGCACACAAGGAACCTTTTTCGACTATGACCGCGATGGCGACCTGGACCTGTTCCTGCTGAATCATAATCCCAAATCGTTGCCCGTTCTCGATCAGGTCAGCACGGCGGCCTTGCGCAAACAGACGAACCCGGAGATTGGCATGCGGTTGTTTCGGAACACGCGGAACCGGTTCGACGACGTTACTGGCCGGTCGGGTCTGAGCAGCTCGGTACTGAGCTACGGGCTTGGCGTGGGCGTATCGGATCTGAATGCCGACGGATGGCCCGACCTGTACATTTCCAACGATTACGCTGTTCCCGACTACCTGTACATCAATAACCACGACGGCACGTTCCGGGATGCGCTCAAAACGAGCGTCGGCCATACGTCTAACTTCTCGATGGGCAATGCCGTAGCGGATGTCAACAACGATACCCGACCCGATATTCTGACGCTGGATATGCTGCCCGAAGACAACCGGCGGCAGAAACTGCTGATGGCCCCCGACAACTACGAAAAGTACGCGCTCAGCGTGGAATCGGGCTTTCATCATCAGATCATGCGCAACATGCTCCAGATCAGCAACGGCGATGGCACGTTCCGTGAAACCGGGCAACTGGCGGGCATTTCAAACACCGACTGGAGTTGGGCGCCCCTTCTGGCCGACTACGATAACGACGGCTGGAAAGACCTGTACGTTACCAATGGGTACGTCCGCGATTACACCAATCTGGACTTTTTGAAGTACATGGCCGATTTCATGCAAAACCGGCCCACCAACCCACAGCGGGAGGACATTCTCGAGCTGGTTCACCGGATGCCTTCGTCGAACGTAGCGAACTACGCGTTCCGCAATCGGGGCGAACGGGACGGAAACGTTACCTTCGAAAACGCCGGACAAGCCTGGGGCCTCACCCAAGTGTCGAACAGCACCGGCGCCGCCTATGCCGATCTGGATAATGACGGCGACCTCGACCTGGTTGTCAACAACACGAACCAGCCCGCCTATATCTTCCGGAATGGAACCGATAAAAAAGGCCACTTCCTCGGTATCAAGCTGGTTGGTGGCGGGGCCAATACACAGGGAGTTGGGGCCAAGGTGACCATTTCGCGGAAAGGCAACCGGCAGTATGCCGAACAGATGCCTACGCAGGGCTACCAGTCGAGCGTGTCGCCCCGGCTGCACTTCGGCCTGGGTACCGGTACCAGCATTGACTCTGTACAGGTTGTTTGGCCAACGGGAAAACAGCAACTGCTAACCAACGTAAAAGCAGACCAGCTGCTGACCATCCGGGAAGCCGATGCCCGGTCAACATACCGTGTTCCGGCCCCTGCCCCCACGCTGTTCCGCGCCACCAAATCGCCACTGGCCTATACGCAGCCAACCACCACGATCAATGATTTCAAGCGGCAGCCGCTGCTGGTCAATGCGCTGTCATTTAGTGGTCCATGCCTGGTTAAAGCCGATATCAATGCCGACGGTCGTGAAGATTTGTTCGTAGGAGGCAGCAGCGGTCAGGCGGGGGCGATCTATATGCAGCAGGCGTCGGGCCAGTTCAGCCGCCTGCCCCAACCCGCTTTCGACGCCGATACCGCCTCGGCCAACACCGATGCGGCCTTTTTCGATGCCAATGGCGATGGTTTCCCCGACCTCTACGTGTGTAGCGGCGGCTACGGTGCTTTCCAGCCCAATGATCCACGCTTGCAGGATCGGCTGTATCTGAACGACGGAAAAGGGCATTTCACCAAAAGCCCCGCCGCCCTGCCTACCATGCGAACCAGCACCAGTTGCGTGCGGGTTGCCGATGTGAATGGCGATAATCGGCCCGACCTTTTCGTTGGCGGTCGGGTTATTCCGGGTCGCTACCCCGAAACGCCGCGCAGTTATCTGCTGATCAACGGGGGCAACGTACCTGGCGGCCAACCCAAATTTACCGATCAGACAGCGCAGTTAGCCCCTATGCTGGCTCAGCTTGGTATGGTCACCGATGCCGCCTGGACAGACCTCAACGGCGATCGTAACCCCGAACTCGTTGTGGTTGGCGAATGGATGCCCGTTACGGTACTTGGTCTGGTAAACGGCGGAAAACTGACCGATCAGACAACGGCTTTCCTGGGTAAGGAATACCGGGGCTGGTGGAACAAACTGCTGGTCGATGACCTCAACGGCGACGGTCGGCCCGATCTGGTAGTGGGCAATCAGGGCCTGAACACCCAATGCCGCGCCAGTGACCGCCAACCCGCCGAACTGGTCTACAAGGACTTCGACAATAACGGCAAGATAGATCCGGTCCTGTGCCTGTATGTGCAGGGTAAGCGCTACCCCCACGCCACCCGCGACGAACTGCTCGACCAGCTAAGCATGCTTCGGCAGCGATTCACCAGCTACGACACCTACGCCAACGCCACCCTGACCGACGTGTTCACCAGCGACGAACTCCGCGACGCCAAACGCCTGACGGCTAACGAGTTTCGAACCATGTCGTTCCTGAGCAGTTCGACCGGCAAGTATACGGCCGCCCCCCTGCCCACCGCCGCGCAGCTAGCGCCCATTTTTACAATCACCGCACTGGACTACGACCACGACGGTACAAAGGATTTACTTCTCTGCGGCAACACAACGCAGGCGCGCCTGCGCTTCGGCCGGGCCGATGCCAATAGTGGGGAATTGTTGCGGGGCAATGGCCGGGGCGGATTTGTTGCCATCCCCCCCGCACAGGCGGGCTTCGGGTTGACGGGCGATGTCCGTAGCGTTGTGTCAGTAGGTAACACGCTGCTGATCGGCATCAACCAACAAGCTGTTCGCGCTTATCAACCCGTGAAGCCGTAGAGACATAGGACGTATATTTTGTGTATGTAAACATGTATAAGATTTTCCTTGTTGTCGCCCTGCTTCTCGGTAGCCAGTTCCGCTGCTACGGGCAATCCGGCACTCCTGCTTTGCCTGATACCGACTACGCAGTGTATTCGGCGGTCATCGATGATTATTCCGGTTGCGCAAACAGCCAGCTTGCCTACCAAAGAGGCAGGTTACTTTTCATAAATACCACAACAGTGGTTCTCAATGGCAGTACAGCTGGTTTCTCGTTTGACTTTAAAAAATCGCAGGAATCGATTGAAGCGACGATGTTCCCGCCTAAAGATCAGGACTACAAAAGACCTGACTGGGCCCTTTTTTTTAATACCGTCGACACAGCCCAATTTACCAGCTACTTATTATCCCGATTACCAGTATTGGCCTGCCGCCAGTCGGCTTGGTGGACTCCAGCAAAAAGGGCCTATTATTTCAACAGGCAGGGTAGCAGAGGCTATTATGAGTTGCAAAAAGACTATCCGACATTCGGTGGTCTGATTCAGTTCTCGAAAGTAGCGTACTCGTCCGATGGCACGAAAGCAACCTGTTACTACTCAGAATCAAATGAGTCCGAAAATGGCGCGGGCTACGTGATTTTTCTGGAGGCAAAGGAAGGTAAATGGCAATTGGTTTATTCCGTCATGCTCTGGATTTCCTAACCGGCACGATGACTTATCAACCCAATAACCAGCAAAACCAAAAAGCCCCGAATCGGTCAGATTCGGGGCTTTTTGGTCAAGTGATAAACCTAACGACGGCCACCGCCACGTGAGCCACCACCGCCACCGAAGGAACGTCCACCGCCGAAGCTACCGCCACCGCCATACGAGCGGCCACTGCTGTAGTTTCCACCGCTAAATGAGCGGGGCTGGTAGGAAGGAGCGCTACCCATCGACTGGGTACGTCCTGACGGAGCGCTCATCCGGGCACCACCGTTGTAGACGTTACCGTAACTACCCCCGCCACGGCTGCTGTATCTGCCGGTGCCAAATGCCTGACGGGCGGCGCCCACGAATCCACGGTTGCCATAAGTAACGTACCCACGGCCGCCCACAATCCGGTCATTGTAATAGGTATTGAACCGGTTATACAGGTGTGGGTACGAATAATAGCCCCGGTTGAAGAACCAGTTCGAGAAGCCGTATGAAGGCAGTCCGTAGAACAGCAGGTTGCCGCCCAGGCCATAGGCGAAACCGGTGCCAAAGCCGTAGCCATACGAAGGATACCACATGGGCGAACCGTACCAGTAGGGATATCCGAACCAGTAGGAGTATGGGTTTGCGTAGTAATTAGGCGAATTGGCAGGCCAGGCGGGGTTCGGGTTAATACCACTGGTGTTATAACCATTCGCCCGGGCATACTCCTGACCAGCCTGCTGCAACTCCTGACGAGCCTGTGGGTCCTGATTCAGTTGATTCTGATAGTCAGCCAGTTCCTGCTGATTCTGGGCTTCGATTTTCGTATGCAGATCGGTCAGTTGCTGCGTAATACCTTGCGGATCAGTCTGATAATCACGGCCAAGCTGCGCCGTTTTATCAAGCTGCTGGGTCAGTAATGATAGCACATCCGGCATGGTGATCAGCTGCCGGAAAGCCGATTGGGTGGCGCCGTCGAGGGGAGCAATCAGACTCTCGAACGACTGATTAGCCTGCTGATTCAGCTTGTCGGCCTGTATTAGATCATCGTGATGATGACGAAATACCTTCCAGGTCGACTCCTGCAAACTGGTCGGCATCGATTTGGTGATCGCCTGAACGGTGGCCTGATCAGTGCCGGCGGGCAGCAGGGCCAGCGCGTGCTGAATGTCGGGGAAGCGGGCCAGTTCATAAAACCACCCCTGTTTGGTTTGGCCGTATGACTGGATCAGCCGTTCGAAAGCATCGCGACTGTTGTCCTGTTGCTGAACCAGTTTATCGAGCACATTCGGCTGCTGACTAGCCAACAGGGCCGCACGGCGAACATCATCGCGGTAGGAAGCAATCGACGTAAAAAGAGACGGATTTGGATCAGCCGTAGTGGCAGCAGGCTGATTGCCGTACGTAGGTGTCTGCGCAAGCGTGGGTTGCCATTGGGCAAACAGCAATCCCAAACCCAGCATCAGTGCGTTGGCGGTTGGGAAATTGGTAAGCGCGTTCATGTGCAAATCTTGATTTAACGTGATCGTGGGTGAACCCGTTTCGTCGCGCAGGTGCCTATATGCAGGCACTTACATCAACTGGTCGGGCGACCATATTAATAACAAGAATACGCCTGAAGTTAGTGTCCAATGTGGTTAATCATTGGTTAAAAAAAGTGGCGGCAGAAAGGACTCTTTTTTTAAATCAACTATCTATCAATCAACATATTATAAAAATATATACGTCTGTGTAAGTACGATTTTTCACTTAGTTTAACATATACAATTCCAGCAACTAGAGTCGCTTCGCGCTATAGGTTGCTTCGCGCTATAGCGCGAAGCAATGTCAAAGGCTACAAGAACATAAGCCGCCACCAACGTACCTGACGTAGCTAGCTGAAAATCTGACAACGGTCAGCAACCTTAGCGGTTAGCCTCATTCTTCGTAAAGTTGGTAAACGTTTTTCCGTTGAAGCGGTAGACGCCGCCTGAGGTACCAAACCAGAAACCGCCCCGTTCATCTTCCAGGATACTCTGCACGAACCGGTTTCCCAGCCCTTCACTGATTGAAAAATTGGTGAATGAACGGCCATCATACCGGCTTATGCCACCGCCAGCGCTACCAATCCAGAGTGTACCGGCTTTGTCTTCTACGAGCGTCCAGACGAAGTCATGGCACAGGCCGTCTTTTTCGGTGAACGTTGTAAAGGCCTTTCCATCGTAGCGGTTCAGGCCGCCATAGCGGGTACCAAACCAGAGGATACCGGCTTTGTCTTCCAGAATGGCACCGACGTTATTATCGCTCAGGCCATTTTCAGACGTGTAGGTCGTGATCGACTTTCCGTCGTATTTCCGAACGCCATCGCCATCCAGCCCGAACCAGATATTGCCTGCCCTGTCTTCACAAAAGCTCCAGACCAGTTTGGGCGAAAACCGGGCATTAGCCGCAATAGATGCCTTGGGTAGCGGAAAACGGGCAAAGGTTTTTCCATCGTAACGAGTTACACCGCCCAACGTACCGAACCACAGGTTTCCCTTGCTGTCTTTCAACATACTCCAGGTATCATTGTCGCTTAGCCCGTCTTTCACGGTGAAGGTGGTAAACGTTTTCCCGTCATAGCGGCAGACACCGTTGTTGGTGGCAAACCAGATTGTCCCGTCATCAAGCTGTTCCATACCACGCACCACCTTGCCACTGAACCCTTCCTTCGGCGTGAAATACGTCAGCGTTTTTCCATCGTAGCGACAGGCACCGTCGCCCTGGGTACCGAACCAGATGTTTCCGTCTTTATCCTCGAACATACGCCTGATGTACTCGCTCACCTGCGACTGAATAAACGCTTTAGACGGGTCGCCCACCCAGTTTACAGGTGTCGTTGATGGAGGCACCGCGCCACTTTTCGACGGGGTACTCTTCGGCTGCCCATGACAGGCCGTGACGGCAATACACACAAGCAGTAACATGCTTGATCGCATAACGGTAGGAGGTTAAGAAATTAGGCAGAAAAGGGAGGGGCTAACTAGCATCTCTCAGGCTAATTTTCAGATGTTGCCAGGCAGCGATTTTGTCATCCCGACGACAGGAAGGATCTTGAGGGTTGCTCACATTGCTAGCAGGCTAACGCCAAGATCCCTCCTGTCGTCGGGATGACAAAAACGCTGCTTATTCAACTGATTTATGTAACAAAGTACTAGTTTATCTGCACATCGAGGCGATAGCCGACGCCGTGAACAGCGGCAATTTTAATGGTTGAATCGCTGCTCAACAGCTTCCGCAGGCGCGAAATGAACACGTCGAGGCTACGGCCCACGGTAACGCCTTCATCTTCCCAAACCTGTTTCAGGATCAGATCGCGTTCCAGCACCTGGTTCGGATGATTGACCAGCAGGCGCAACAGCTTGGCTTCGCGGTAGGTCAGGTTATGCTGCTCGGGGCCAGACGTCAGCGTTTGACTATCCAGATTCAGGCACGACTGCCCGAAGCGGAGCTGATTGGGTAACACTGTGGGGGCTTCGGCGCCCGGCGCTGTGGCCGTTGAACGTACCTGCGTGGCCTGCCGCCAGGCGATAAACAGCACACCGGCAAACAGGCCGCCAACCGCCAGAAACGGCCAGAACGGGGTCGGTTTCTCAACCGGTGCTGGCCCGTCGAACGTTAGTTGCAGCGTGTAGCAGCCATCAATCGTTGCCCGGCCAGAACAGGCAACAACGGGGTTACTACCGAGCAGATCAGTAACTGAATAACCTAGCTGTACCGCTTGCGTTTTGCAGTCGAGCACGGCTACATCATACGTACCCGAAACCTTATGTCGTTGAAGTGACTCATGAAGCAGGGCGGGTAGCCTGCCGTACTGGAACGCGCGCCCCACGGCCAGCCGGAATGTCTGTGCGTTCACCTGCTCTACCGCCGGAATGCGCGAGGAGGAATCGCCTGAAGCTCGCAGCAACAGATCGGCCGTGCGGCGTAGGGCCAGGTTGATCTTTTCAGACCGTCTTTTACTCGTTTCCAGGCTGGAATCAGCCGGTACACTGCTGGTGAATTGCAGAAACAGCAAGCCCAGCAACAGCAGAAAACCGCTGCCTGCCACCAGCCGTATCACCAGCGGCGATTGATTAGCGCGTATAACGTGCGAAAACATCTAGCACTTGTCGGCTGGCAAACAGTGCGACAGCCAGTTAAAACCCTGCATTTTCAGAACCTGTTTTCCCCGGCAACCCGTTGATCCGTCGGCAGGACAGTTGGCGGGTTCAACGATCAGTTCATCGCCAAGCTGCGCGTTTGGCCAGATCTCGTCGACCTGAAGCGAATAAACGGTCTCCGTCTGGTTAGCCGGCCACTGCCGAACAACAGTACCCGCCCGGCGTAACGACACCCGAAAGGCAACCGGCTTATGATTCGCCGACTGCGGATCACCGGTAACAATAGCCAGCACACCCGTTTTATTCAGCCAAAAGGTGCTATAATCGACCCGATGACCGTTCAATACTAAGGCGTTACAACTCTCGATTGGGCCAGTTGGGTTTTCATGCGCAATGCCCAGGCCGTTCAGCAGCAGCAATGCGCCAAGCAGCAGACTGAGTTTGATTGAGTTTTTCATGATGTATCTGTTTGGCTAGTAGCTGCCGGTTTACCCAACTGCAATTAACAACCTTCCTGCAACGCTTTAAGCAAAACAGGGTCCACTTTTTTCAGTTTAATAGCCTGTTTTCCAGCGTTCTCATCCGGTTGTGATCCAGAACGGCCCATCGGCTCAACGATCAGCTCGTCGCCGAGTCGGGCAGACGGCCAAATTTCTTTTAGCGGGAGCGATTCAACCGTTTCTTCGGCATTGGCCGGCCACTGCTTCACCACCGATCCATTCCGCCGCAGCAATACCCGGAAGGGAACCGCTTTTCGCTTCATTGCCTGCTCATCGGCTACTTCACCACGAAGCCAGGTAGACGGCCACACTTCAGCTGCCTGAAAGGCGGAGCCAGCGCTAACAGAGGCGTCTTGTCGGGCCGAGCCACCTTGCAGCAGCAACGACTGATAGGGCATTGCCCGCTCTTCCAGCACTTTCAGATCGCCTTCGATGACGGTCAATACCCCAGGGTTGTTAAGCGTGAACAGCTCATAATTGATTGGACGACCATTAACGGTCAGCGACGTTTTGACAGGCGTCGTTTTTGCTATACTGCGTCCGATGAGCACGCATAGGGGGCAAAGTAGTAAAAGGGCCAGCATCAGTTTCGTTTTCATGCTATAAAGTTTGTTTAGTTTGCTCACGGCCTTGTAGGTTTACGCGTTCAGTAGTTGATTTTGTGATCCTGTAGCAACGTTATTGCACCAGAATCTCGTTATGCGGCAGGGCGTAGCGCGTATCGACCGTTAGCAAAACGATCTGATCGCCTTTCTTACAGCGGGCCAGTACGTTCTCTACCGGTACCCGGCGATAAGTCTCTTCCGAATACAGATGCAACGTACCGGTGGCCTTGTCGCGAATGGCTACTTTAAAATCGATCGGATCAACAGCTTTACTTTCGGTAGTCGATAACGCGACCGTTTGTACCGTCAATGTACCGGTGGCTGCTGCCGCCAGTTGGCATTTACCGGCGGGCGTATACGTATCGACCACCATTTTTTTGCCTACAAAAGCAGCCGAGCAGTTGGTAAAGGGTTGCTGCGCCTGGGCAGACGTACCCAGACCGACACCGGCAATGAGTGAGCAGAAGAACGCGATTTGTTTCATGGCTTTCGTGTTTAGCGTACCAACGAAACAAAGCTAACTCATTGGTCAGCGACCAGTCGTTAAGCACCGGTAAAACATTGTAAATGAAATGTAAAAGTTAGCACCATCACTATGCAAACGCCTTACCACATCGTTGACCGACGCATTAAAGCTGGCCTGCTGCTCTTCTGGGCGCTTTATTTTTCAGTAGTCTGGCTTAGTAACACCACCGACGCCCTGAAAGCACTGAACCTGTTGCCGACCGGTTTTCGGTTTGTGTCGGGCAATTACAGCCTGGTTAGTAAGGTGGTCGGTATGTATGGTCCTACGGCTGGGTTGGCGGGCGTATTCTTTGCGGGTGTCATTAGTTGGGAAGGCATCGGCGCTGTTCTATTCTGGCAGGCACTGATCGGCCTGCTTAAGCACACTGGCGACAGCCGAGCAGCAGCCCATCGGGCATTTGGTGCGACCATTGGTTTATGGGCCGCCTTTATCCTCACTGACGAGGTGTTTCTGGCCTACGAATTTCCCGGGCTTTCAACTACGTTTTTCAACCTGTTCATCGCCGAAGTAGGGTCGCTGATCCTGTTTCGGCTGCCGACTGAAAACGCACGGATCTCTTAATCCACGACCTATAGCTGATAAAATGCACAGGGCTCATTCGCGCTAGCTGGTCATCCAGGCCAGCGAATGAGTCCTGTTTTCATGAATAAGGCGTGGATAGAAACGGAAAGCGATCAGCAGGCTAGGCTCAAAACAGCTCCTCTAGTAATCGAAACCATTACGAATAAACAGCTATTTCCTACTGATAGCCCGCCAAATCTCCCAATAGCGGGCTATTCCTTACAAAAGCCCCTTTTTTACAAACAAAACGATCGGGCAACACGGGTAGGCTGACCAGTCAGGGTATAAGTCTTGTAACCCTATAGTATGCCGTTAAACACAACTGATCATTTTATAGTATACTTACAGCTATAGGCTGTCTGGTTACTCAGGGTTACAAGCTCCCTACCCCCTAAACGCCTGCTTACCTCATGACCCGGTTTATGTGTAGACGAGTGTGGTTGTTGGCAGGTGCCTTGGCACCTGCCTGGTCAGTGTTCGCTCAGGCGCCGCCGCAGCTCGGTAAGCGGTTGTACGAAAAATTAGCCCACACCCAGCGGGAATACCAGGCGGCGATGGCCGCTGGCGACTCGGTTCAAGTAGCTGAGTTCTGCTACCAACTCGGCAAGCGCTACAATGGTCTGGGCGACTATGTGGTGGCCCAGGGGTGGTTCTTTCGGTCGTTACGGATCCGCGAGCCGCTGGGGTATTCGGAAAACGTGGGTCGAACGTACCTGTGGATCGCCGAGAATCAGACCCGTGAGCGGGAGTTTTCCAACGCGATGGCCAGTACCCGCCGGGCACTGGTCAACTTCAGGCAGGACAGCACGAATAGCCGGTCCAGACACGGTTTGATGAGTGCCTATGTCTCACTGGCCGGTATCTATGTACTGGGCGAGAAATTGAACCGCGACAAACCAGGTACGGCCCCGGCCTCGTCGCTCGACAGTTCGATCTACTACTATGGACGGGCCGAGGCCTTAGCGCTGGCCCTGAAAAAACCGTACGACCAGGCTCGTATCTACACCTGCCTGGGCGAAGCGCTCGCCCTCCGCGACAACTGGCAGGCTATTGCGTACTTAAAAAAGGCCTATGCCATCAATCGTGATCAGCAGGAAGCCTATTCAACGATCAACACGGCGCAACAGATAGCCGGGTGTTATCTGGCGCTTGGTCATCCATTGATTGCCAAACAGTGGCTGGATATGGCTACGCAGCAGCGAAAATTGGCCAACCTCGGCGACTTTGAGCAGAACCAGCTTCTGGCCGAACGCTACACCGAATTCTATGCGCAAACGGGTCAGTGGAAACAGGCGTTCAACTACCAGCGGCAACACTACACGTTTCTGGCAAAGAGCTTGAAAGCCGATCGGGAAGGGGCCATCTATCATCTGGGTGTGCGCTATGAAACCGCGAAAAAAGACCTTCAGCTTCGGGCCCAGCAGCAGGAACTGGCCCTGCGCCGCGAGAACCTGACTACGCAACGGCGGCTGACGGTCGTATCGACCATATTGTTTTTGTTAACCGGCGTTGCCTGCACCGTGCTTTACTGGCTGCTTAGAAAGTACCAGCGGCTCAGCGACCACAATGCCAAACTGGTGAAAGAGCAAAACCACCGGGTGAAAAACAATTTGCAGTCCATCACCAGCCTGCTCGGGATGCAGTTCAACCGCCTGTCTGACCCAACCGCCAAACAGGCGGTTGAAGAAAGCCTGCTGCGGATAGAGGCCATAGCGCTCGTTCATCAGCGGCTCTACGACGGCGACCATCTGGCCGAAGTGGATATCAGGCAGTTCATTCCCGACCTGGTCGAGGGTGTTCTGCGCATTTATAGTCTGGAACACATTCGCCCGGTATATAAGCTTGGCCCGGTCTGGCTCAGCGCCGACGTGGCCATCAATATAGGGCTGCTGCTGAATGAGCTCGTCACCAATTCGTGTAAATACGCCCTGCCGTTTCACCTACAGCCAAGGCTCGACATAGGGTGTGTGGCCGAAGAGGGGCAGTTACAGGTCTGGTTTACCGACAACGGCCCCGGCTTTACCCCCACCCCGAAAGGCAATTCGTTTGGCATGAAACTGATCCGAATGATTACCGAACAGCTGAAAGGACAGAGCCGTTTCGAGACAGACAACGGCTGTGCCTTTACCTTATCGTTTGATCTTCAGCCCATGACAGCGGCCTGAGCAGAGCCAACCCTTGCCTGAAACCAACTCAACGTCAAGCCACTTCGATGGAAAACCGCTTACGAATTCTGATCGTGGAAGATGATGTATTCACCGCCACCAGCATTGAAGAAAGCCTGATTGGGGCAGGCTACGCTATTGCCGGTAAGGTTCATAGCCATGACACTGCCGTAGCCGCCATGAAGCAGACCCAGCCCGACCTCGTTCTGGTCGATATCACCCTCGCTGGCCCGGTCGACGGCATCACGACGGTGAAAGAACTGATGCGCATCAAGTGGGTTCCGGTCATTTACCTGACCGGAAACTCCGAGGCCGACACGTTCAACCGCGCCAAGAATACCTTTCCGGCGGCGTTTCTGCACAAACCGTTTCGGGTGCGGGAGGTATCTGCGCAGATCGAGCTGGCCATGCATAATTTTTATGCGGGCAACATCGCCGGGGCGCCCGATCTGCCCGACCACACATTTTTACCCACCAGCAACGGCTACATCCGGGTTGTCAAATCGGAAATTCAGTACATCAAGGCCGACAGAGGCAACAGCGAACTGTACCTGACGCCGGCGGGTTTTCAGCGAATTTTTCCGAACCGCCCCTACCGGGCTATTAGCCTGTCGCTCAACCTGGGTAAGCTGCTCCCCTATCTGTCAGATGGGTTTTATCAGTTATCGCGGTCGCTGGTGTTCAACCTCAGTTGCCTCGACCGGATCGAATCGAACCGGCTGTACGTTGGTACACACGAAATCACTATTCCGGAAGGCGCCCGGAAACCCCTTATCGACCGGCTGAAAGTGGTCAGGACCCGGTAATCTCCTGGCCTCTCCGGGTCAGGAGATTACCGGATAGCTGGCTTACCTAGCCTAGTTCGGTGCGTACGCGTTCGAGCAGCGTTTTGGTGGCTTTGATACCGTCGGTGGTGGATAGGTACCCACCCGTTGGCTTGTACATACCGATGATACCGCCTTCGTATTCAATGCCAACGTACCCACTGAACCCCGCGTCTTTGATGATCTTGAACATCCGCCGGAAATCGGTCTCCGTTTCGTTGCCATGCGCATCGAACTTGTGGGTCTTGGCGCTGACACCTTTGGCGTAAGGCATCATTTTCTTCACGCCCTCGTAGCGGTCAACCTCCTTCACACAGGTGGTGCCCATGATCCCTTTGATATCGTTGGTAACGGGTTTGCTGCGCTGGGTGCAGAAATTACCAAAATCGGGTAACAGGCCTGCGTTGGGCATATTCACCTGTGTCAACACGCCAATCAGCCAGTCAACATCGGTTGAGTTGCCAAAGTGATTCTCCACAATAACGTTCATGTTCGATTTGGCGGCGTATTCGAGCAACTTGTGGTAGCCATCGGCCGCCGCTTTAGCCGCCTCGTCGGCCGGATCATCGGCTACACCGGTCATGGCTTTCGATGAGTCACCCAGGTTTACCCGGATGGCGCTACACCCTAAAAACTTGGCCGCATCGACCCAGGCGTGGTGCTGCTCAACGGCTTTCTGGCGTTTGGCAGCGTCGAGATCGGCAATATTAGCACCGTCGACCATGATGAGGTTATTCTTCATCCCCAGGTCGTCGCAGCGTTGCTTTAGCTCTGTCAGGTACGTCTGGTCGGTGTGCTTGTTGTTGAAGAACATCGACACGTATTCCAGCACGTTGATGCCAAACTCTTTCTTGGCTTTGGCCGGAAACTCCATGTTGGTCATTTTCCCCGACAGCAGCTCACCCGCAAACGAGAATTCGGCCAGCGAGATGTCGAATTTGAGCGCCGCAGCGGTTTGTTCCGTTGCCATAGCAGCAACCGTTTGTGAGGGAAGTACAGAGGCCAGCCCTATACCAGCAGCCGACAGGCCGAGTTGTTGTAAGAAGTGGCGACGTGGTTGATTCACGATAGAACGAAGTTTACAGGTAAGGAAATGTTAGTTAAGCAGTTGAACCGGAACGGGGACGAACAGCGGCGACGTGGGCATTTTTCGTTGTTGACCACAACGAAGAGATCGAGCTGGCAGGTTGTTGGTCTGCTAATCACGCTGGTTTCGGCCAGTGAGCCAATCTGAATTTTGATACGATGACCACCTGCCTTGGGGTGCCGGCCTCCGCTGCTCCTCAGTTGCCCGCTTCCTGACTATCGACGCGATTGAGCGTATAACTCAGATCGGCAGTACCAACCCGGAAACCACGCGCCTGATCGAGAATAAACAGTACGTTATCATCTCCTTTCAACAAGTACACGTAAATGCCCGGCGTCTCCGAATCCAGCTGGTATACCTCGGCGTTCGGGTCTGTTTGTGATCCCTGCACGCGTGTCCATCGCCCCTCGCGCTCTCTGGCAGTGCCGAGTATTCCCCGCAGTTTATAGGTAGTTGGCTGGTGGGTGACAGGGTCCTGAAACAGGGTTACGCGCCATTTCACTTTCCAGCAGTCGGGACTTACTGTCAGCTTCCAGTCACGGGCAATATCAGCACAGGGAAATCGTCCGTCGAACGTACCCAGCACCGACGGTCCGGTAGGTACTGAAATTCGCCCCGTTGCCTTTGTCGGTATATTCTGACTACGGGGCGGTTGCGCACGCAAACCCGCTACAAGCCCCAACAGGCAGATCAGAATCAGTGTGATACGCTTCACCGCCGCTGTGTTGTATGTAGGGTTCATTGTCTGTTCAGGGTATAGCTCCAGCCGCCGTGCCCAATCATGAGTCGGCCCTGCGGGTCGAGCAGGTGGAGTAATTTATTATCCAGATTGACTAGCCCGATGGTCTTATCCGTCGAATCCGCACGAAGCAGATAGATCACCCGATTCTGTGCGTCTCGATCGATGCGCCAGGTTCCGGTTTTCTGCTTTGTGGTACCCCCGTTGGCAAAGCCTGTGGTACTGGGCACCGTCATG
Source organism: Fibrella arboris (assembly GCF_041321095.1). Lineage (NCBI taxonomy): Bacteria > Pseudomonadati > Bacteroidota > Cytophagia > Cytophagales > Spirosomataceae > Fibrella > Fibrella arboris. The sequence continues at coordinate 118,829 of NZ_JBGGWE010000009.1, forward strand.
CCGTATGTGTAGTCGAGCCTGAAGATGGAGGGTGTTTGTGTTGCAGGGTCTACCTGCAGGGTCAGTTTCCAGTTGATGAACTCACATTCGATGTCGGCTGGAATGGACAACATCGCCCTCGGGATAAGGTCGCAGGGACTGCTGGCAACAAATGTAGCGGGCTCGATAGCGGGCCTGCTAGCCTCCACAAAACCAACGCCCAGCAGGACGAGAAGGAACATTGCACACTGGTTCATAGTCCGTTAGCGGCGTAGCGTATGTTATTATGAACAAAGTCAGGAGAGCCCATGACATACCCACCGCCCGCTACACGACGTGTCGATGGCGATCCCTATACCCGTTCAAAGCCGTTTCCGGGTAATTTAGGGCATCAGACAACCGCTATCATGAAACTACCCGTCTACTGGCTACTCTGCCTGCTCACTACCGCCGTATTCGCCCAAACCAAACCTTCACTCGTAACGCCCTATGAAAAGAGTCAGGGCCGGGAAACGGCAACGTACCCGGAGATCATCGACTACTACCAGCGGCTCGACAAGCAGTTCGACCAGGCGAAACTGGTCGAAGTAGGGAAAACGGATGTGGGCAAACCCCTGCACCTGTTGCTGCTGGCGGCCGATAAGCACTTCACGGCCCGCCCCGACCGCGTGACGCTGCTGATCAACAACGGCATTCACCCCGGCGAACCGGAGGGGATCGACGCCTGCATGATGCTGGCGCGTGACCTGCTGATGGCCAATAAACTGCCCAAAAACGTACTGCTGGCCATTGTGCCGGTATTCAACGTGGGCGGCAGTCTGAACCGGGGCGTATCGCGCGTGAACCAGAACGGGCCGGTCAGCTACGGCTTCCGGGGGAACGCCCGCAACCTGAACCTCAACCGCGACTTCATCAAGGCCGACGCGGAGAATACGCGGGCGTTTCAGGCGATGTACCAGCAGTTGAAACCGCAGGTATTTATTGACAACCACACCAGCAACGGGGCCGACTACCAGCACGTGGTCACGTATTTTGCCACGCAGAAAGACAAGCTGCACCCCGCCGTGTCGGGCTACATGACGCAGACCTTCCAGCCTGCCCTCGACAAGGCCCTGGCCGATAAAGGGTTCCCCACGGCCCCCTACGTGAACCATCCCAAAGACACGCCCGAAAGCGGGTTGCTGGGCTACAACGATTCGCCCCGCTACACAACGGGCTACGCGGCCATGTTCAACTGCTTCGGCTTCACGTTGGAAACACATATGTGGAAAGACTACCCGGCGCGGGTGAAAGGCAGCTACGCGTTCGACGAGGCCGTGTTGCGCCTCTGCGAGCGCGACGCCAGCACCATTCTGGCTAACAAACAGCGCGCCGATGCCGCCGTGAGTCAGCAAACGACCTTCGCGCTTAACTACCGTCTCGACCGCAGCAAGGTCGATTCGGTCACGTTTCTGGGCTACGAGGCGGCCTACAAACCCAGCGAGGTATCGGGTCTGAAGCGCCTGTATTACGACCGGACGAAGCCCTTCACCAAGCGTGTTCCCTACATGAATACGTTTGTGCCCGACCTGCAACTCACCAAACCGGCTGGGTACGTTATTCCGCAGGCATGGCAGGAGGTAGGTACGTTGCTGAAACGCAACGGCGTTACAGTTCAGATACTCCCCCAAGACACGCTGATGGCTGTATCAGCCTACTATCTCGACGATTACAGAACGGGCCAGCGGCCCTATGAAGGGCATTACCTGCACTCGGGCGTAAAGCTCAGGACGGAAACTCAGCGCATTCAATTCTACAGGGGCGATTACCTCATTCTGACCAACCAGCCAACGAACCGCTACCTGATCGAAACGCTGGAGCCACAGGCGCAGGACTCGTTTTTTGCCTGGAATTTCTTCGACAGCATCCTCGACCAGAAGGAATATTTCTCGGACTACATCTTTGAAGACACCGCCGCCGAACTGCTCCGTAACGACCCCGCCCTGCGCCAGAAACTGGCCGACAAACGGGCCACCGACAAAGCCTTTGCCGAAAGTGCCGACGCGCAATTGGAGTTCATCTACAAACAAACACCCTACTTCGAGAAGACCTTTAACCGCTACCCGGTGTATCGGCTGGAGGGAAGGCGATGAAATGCGAATGATGAAGTCAGCCATAAACTATACCGCTGATGGGTATTGATGAGTTCACGTACCTTAGAAATGCCTTAATAATATGGCGCCTCGTAACACTAGCAAACCCCGTAGGGGTGGTACGTCAATAGAAAAGCGCCCTTTACCAACACGAAACAGCCCCATTAGGGGCGGCATGTATAGTATAGGCAGGGGCCCTTTACATGTCGCCCCTAATGGGGCTTTATTAACTATTATCTATTCAATGCTATTAACATACCACCCTTACCAGGGTTGCAACGCTATAGCCTCGTGCATGACTCACGCCAGCTTACTGCCAGCCGCCGCCCAGTGCCCGGTAGATATTGACCGTGGCCGTCAACTGCCGCATTTTGGTTTCAACCAGATCAAATCGGGCGTCCAGTGCGTCGCGTTGGGTAAACAACACTTCCGTATATTCAGCCCGGGCCGAGTTGAAGAGCGTGTTCGAAATGTCGATCGACTGCGTTAAGGCCTGCACCTCCCGCGTTTTCACACTATAACTCTTTTCCAGATTGCTGATGTTGGAGAGCTGGTTGGCCACCTCGATGTAGGCGTTCAGGATCGTTCGTTCGTAATTGAACACCGCCTGAATCTGCCGCGCATTGGCACTGTTATACGTAGCGATAATCGCGTTCTTGTTCACCAGCGGAGCGGCCAGATCACCCGCCAGCGACATAATCAACGACTCGGGCGTCTTCAGGAAATAAGCCGGATTGAACGCCTGGTAACCGATGCCCGCCGAAATAGCCAGTGATGGGTAAAAACGCGCTTTGGCTACCTGCACATCCAGTTTAGCCGCCGCCAGCTCCTGCTCTGCCCGCCGAATATCCGGGCGGTTGGCCAGCAGTTGCGACGGAATACCCACCCGCATACTATCGGGCACCATGCTGTTGAACGCCGCCGAATTCCGGGCAACAGGCTGCGGATAACGACCGACCAGGAAATTGATCCGGTTCTCGGTTTCTACAATCCGCTGCTGCAAGCCGTATTGCAGGTTCTGCGTGTTCAGTACCTGCGCCTCAAACCGGCGTACGGCCAGTTCGGTAACGCGGGTCGCTTCTTTCTGCAACCGAACAATGCGCAGGGCGTTGTTCTGAATCTCGATGTTCTGCCGTACGATATCCAGTTGGTTATCCAGCGCCAACAGTTCGTAATACGACGTGGCAATTTCGGAGATCAGGTTTGTGATCGTGAAATTCCGGCCTTCGACACTGGCCAGATACCGGTTTATTGCGGCTTTTTTGGCGTTCCGCAGCTTGTGCCAGATATCGACCTCCCAGCTGGCAAACGCCCCCACCATGTAGTTGGGTAGCGGCTCAGGCACTTCTTTACCGGGTCTGATTTCAGAATTTGCCTCGGCGGCCCCCAACAGGGTGTAGCGCCCCACTTTATCGATACCCGCCCCACCGCGCAGCCCCACAAAAGGCATGTACTCCCCCTGCCGGGCGCGGATTTCGTTCTGGGTAATCTGAATTTCCTGAGCGGTGATGTTCAGTTCCTGGTTGTTCCGAATGGCAGTATCGATCAGCGCCACCAGGTTTGGGTCCGTGAAAAATGACCGCCACCGCCGGTTAACCGAATTGGTCGAGTCCTGCGAGGTACCGAAGCTCACAGGTACGTTCCGATTCTCTGTTCGGGTGATCAGGGCAGGGGTTTTGCAAGCCGTAAACGCTACTGACAGGCAGGCTACTCCCAGGCATCTTGTGATGAGTCTTTTATACATGATTAGGAGTTTCTTCTGTTTCAGGGAAATCGTCTAACTGATGAACCAGGTTTTCGGTCAACGGCTCATTCTCTTCATCCCGGATCATCTTCCGGCCATCGGCCAGGCTACCGAATATGTAGTACAGACCGGGGATGATGATGACCCCGAAAATGGTACCGAATAGCATACCGCCCAGGGCCGAGGCGCCAATGGTCCGGTTACCGATAGCCCCGGCACCCGTGGCCGTGATCAGGGGAATCAGACCGGCGACGAAGGCGAACGACGTCATCAGGATCGGACGGAAACGAACCCTTGCCCCTTCAATGGCAGCATTCAGAATGGTTTCGCCCTGCTGTCGTTTCTGCACGGCAAATTCCACGATCAGTACGGCATTCTTACCCAGCAGACCAACCAGCATGATCAGGCCGATCTGGGCGTAGATGTTGTTTTCCAGGCCCATGAGCTTCAGCAGCAGGAACGAGCCGAACACCCCAACCGGCAGCGAGAACACCACGGCCAGGGGAATGATGAAGCTTTCGTACTGCGCCGCCAACACCATGTAGACGAAGGCCAACACGATCAGGAACACATACAGCGACTCGTTCCCCCGGATCGATTCATCGTACGACAGCCCTTCAAACGCGATGTCGTATCCCTTTGGCAACGTCTTGGCGGCTACCTCCCGGATAGCCGCAATGGCATCGGCCGTTGTGAACCCCTTGGCGGGCAGGCCCTGAATGGCGGCTGAGTTGTACAGGTTGAACCGGGTGATCTCGTTCGGTCCCTGTCCTTTTTTCAGCTTCATAAAAGCCGAGTAAGGCACCATTTCGCCCGCGTCGTTTTTCACGTACAACTTCAGCAGATCAGAGGGCAGCCGCCTGAAACTTGGGTCTGACTGTACGTACACTTTAAAGAACTGGTTATACTTAATGAAACCCTGTTCGTAGGTACTACCGATCATGATGTTCAGGTTATCCATCGCTTTACCGATCGACACGCCTTTCTGCATGGCCAGGTTATTGTCGATTTCCAGTTCGTACTGCGGGTAGTTGGCAGCGAAGAAGGTGAACAGGCCGGCCAGCTCTTTGCGCTTGCCCAGGTTCTCCATGAACTCCTTGTTTATTTTATCGAATTCGCTGTAATCGGTGTCGGTATTTTTATCCAGCAGACGCATCGAAAAACCGCCCGACGTACCAAATCCGGGAATGGCTGGTGGCTCAAAGAATTCGACCGTCGCGCCGAGGTTTCTTGATTTCTCTTCCAGTTCTTCCATGATCTCTTTCACGTTCTTGTCGCGATCCGACCAGGGTTTCAGGTTGATCAGACACGTACCTGCGTTGGAACCACGCCCTTCGGTCATGATCTCGTAGCCAGCCAGTGAGGAGATCGATTCGATACCCGGCACTTCTTCACAAATCTTCTGGAGCCGCCGCGACACCTCGTTCGTTTTTTCGAGCGTTGAGCCCGGCGGCGTCTGAATGATCGCGTAGATCGTGCTCTGGTCTTCGTTCGGAATAAAACCGGCGGGCAGCACCTTGTTTTCGTAGGCGATACCCACGCAGAAACCGACCAGAATCAGGAAGGTGACCACGCGGCGGCTGGCGATCAAGCGCAGCAGGCCCACGTAACGGCCCGTGAGTTTATCGAATCCCCGGTTGAAACTATCGAGCGCTTTGGTCAGCAGGTTCTTCTTCCGTTCATGGCCATGATGATTTTGCAGCAACATGGCGCACAGTACAGGCGTCAGCGTCAGGGCGATCAGGGCCGAAATCACAATGGAACTGGCCATCGTGATCGAGAACTGACGATAGAACGTACCTACCGGACCCGTCATGAACGAGATAGGCAGGAACACCGACACCATCACCAGCGTAATGGCGATAATGGCACCGCTGATCTCACCAAGCACCTGTTTAACCGCCCCAAAAGGTGTCAGATACGGCTTTTCTTCCATCTTGGCGTGCACGGCCTCTACCACCACAATGGCATCATCGACCACAATACCGATAGCCAGCACCAGGGCAAAGAGCGTGATCAGGTTGATGGACAGCCCGAACGCCTGAATCACAAAGAAGGCCCCGACCAGCGACACCGGCACCGCCAGAATCGGAATCAGCGTAGACCGCCAGTCGCCCAGGAAGATGAACACCACCAGCGCCACCAGCAGGAACGCATCGCGCAGGGTATCGATTACCTGCTCGATCGACGCGTCCAGGAAGTTCGATACGTCATAGCTGATTTTATAGTCGACACCCGGCGGGAACGACGTTTTCATCACCTCCAGTTTCTTCTTCACCTCTTCGATTACATCGCTGGCGTTACTGCCGTAGTTCTGCCGCAACACAATAGCGGCCGATGCGTGCCCGTCCAGATTGGAGTAGATATCGAAGAATTCACTTCCCAGTTCAACGCGGGCAATATCGCGCAGGTGAATGCTTTCCCCTTCCGAGTTGGCCCGGACAATGATGCTTTCATACTCTTCCGGTTTGTTGTACCGCCCTTTATACGTCAGCACGTATTCCAGCGACTGCGCCGCAATACCGGAGCTTTGCCCGATCCGGCCCGGCCGACCAATGATGCTTTGCTCGCCAATGGCCTTCATCACTTCCTCGGTCGAGACGTTGTAGGCCCGCATGCGCTCGGGGTTCAGCCAAACGCGCATGGCGTACCGGCGGCTACCCAGAATCTGCGCCCGCGCTACCCCTTTGGTCCGCTGAATTTCAGGGATCATCTTCACGGTAGCGTAGTTGAACAGGAATTTCTCGTCGATGCTCTTCTCCTTTGAATAGAGGTTGACGTACATCAGCATACTGGGCTGAATGGGCGTGATGATGACCCCTTCGCGCTGCACCAGTTCGGGCAGCAGCGGCATCACCTGGTCGACCCGCGTTTTTACCCGGATAACGGCATCGTTGGGGTCAGTTCCGGGCTCGAAAATGATACGCAGGGTTGCCTCACCCGCACTGGTTGCATCGGTAGCGATGTAGCGCATGTCCTGCACCCCGTTGATGGCCTGCTCCAGCGTGATCAACGTCGATTTCACCAGCACATCAGCGCTGGATCCGGGATAGGCAATGAATATATTGACGGTTGTCGGGGCAATATCCGGGAATTGCGAAATGGGCAACTTCTTGATCGCCAGTACACCAATAAACACGATCATGACCGAGATCACAATCGCGAATACGGGCCTGCGTATGAATTTACTAAACATGTCTTCTGGTTTTTAGACTCGTTGATTACTCGGCATACAGGCTCAGATTGGAAACGACCGCCTGGGGTTTCTCGAATTTGACTTGTATTTTTTCGTTTTCTTTTACCTGACGCAAGCCTTCCAGAAGGATTCTGTCCTCTCTTTTCAGACCAGAGCGAACAATAAAAATGTGCGGCAACTCGGCAGCTATCTCGACTTCTCTCGACCGGATCACGTTGTTTTTATCCACCACATAGACGTACTTTTTTTCCAGCACCTCATAGGTGGCTTTCTGCGGAATGATCATGGCATTTTTAAACGGCAGGGTCATCTGAACATTACCGGTTTCGCCGTGCCGTAAAACCCCTTTCGGGTTCGGGAACGTGGCCCGGAACTCGATGTTACCGGTCGTATTGTTGAAGTCGGCTTCGATGGTTTCAACCTTGCCCAGGTAGGGGAACATCTGGTTGTTGGCCAGCATCAGATGTACATTCGACAGGTTACCCGAGGCGGCTTGTGATTTCAAATCCAGGTACTCGGCTTCAGGTACGTTGAAATAAACCCACATCTTACTGTTGTCAGACAGGGTCGTCAGCAGGTCACCCTCATCGACAAGGCTACCCAGACGTACCTGGAAGTGGTCCATGATACCCGAAAAAGGCGCCCTGATTTTGGTGAAGCCGAGGTGCGTCTGGGCCAGTGCTACTTCCGCTTTCGCCTTGTCGAGCTTGGCATTGGCCATCGACAGTTCGTTGGGGGCCACAATCTTGTTGTCGGCCAGCTTCTTGGTGTTCTGATATTCGATGTTGGCGAAGCTGGCTTCCGCTTCGGCCTTCTGCAACTCGGCCTCATAGAGCTTGGGCATGATCTGAAACATCATCTGCCCCTGGTTCACCGACTGGCCTTCATCCACGAAGATGTTCTGGATATACCCCCGCTGCTGCGCCCGCATTTCGATGTGGCGGTAAGCCCGAATCTGCGACACGTAGTCTTTGGTGATCGTTGTGTCTTTTACCAACGGAGTAGTGACCAGGTATTTGACCTCTTCCTCTTTCTTCTCTTCTTCTTTTGCACAGCTTGTGAGATAAACTAACGCACACAAGCCCATGAGCACATGAATTCGTTTCATACAGTTTTTAAGGTAATAAGTGGGCACCGGCCACGTTAATTTTCCTGCTGGAAAGGGTGTTTATCAGTTCGGCCGTAACCCGTTGACAGGTGCCTTAGCTGACGGATGCTGTGAATTGGGGTAGTTTGATTAGCGGGATGTACGCTGGAGGGTTATTGCTTTTCCCGGCGGTGCATTAGGGGCATGCTCCAGCTGGCGAATAAGGCTATCTTTCTGCTGGTTGGATCGCTGGCAGTCAACGAGTTGCTGCTGCCAGGCAACGTACCCAACCGGAAAAGCCGAGCCGCCCAATTCATATTCCTTGTTGCTACGCTGAAGACTTTGCTCATGCAGCAATACCCCGTTGAAGACCAGCGACAGGATGAGTGCCAGTCCGAAGCCATATAGTAAAACCGAAGGAGAATGTCGGCGTTGCATATCCTGTATCCATATTGAGTGACACAAAACAGCGACTCCGGTATTATAACCGCGTGAAAAGGAAATTAGAAAACATTAGAAAAGTGTAAAGGCGCAGGCCACTACCTGGCAGAACAGCCCACATGACTGTAAATAATACTATTTTTTATTTTATAGAGCCAACATTTAAACCTATAGCGCAGTAATCATAGCAGCTAAAGACCTCACCCCCGTTCTCTATGGCGGTCAGGGTACCATCAATGTGCCCTCGTGGAGGCCCGACCGCCAGAAAATAGCTTTGCTACCTAGTTAAATAGCCACTATTCCTCCCTTATACCTTCATGAAAAAACATAGCAACTACGGCAAATCGTCGGCCTCGAGAAGGCATTTTTTGCAGCAGATTGGCGCTACCAGCCTGGTGGCAGCGTCTTCCCCTTTTTCGTCGCTGACGGCACAGGCAAAAGCGGAAGAGCGTATCCTGCACTACGAGAAGCCGGTATCGGCCAATGATACCATCCGGCTGGGGGTCATTGGTTATGGCGTGCAAGGCCATTTTGATCTGAATACCGCCCTGAAAGTGCCGGGTGTTGAGCTGGCTGGCATCTGCGATCTGTATACGGGCCGCCTGGATAACGCCAAAGAAGCCTACGGTCCCCAGCTCTATACCACCCGCAATTATAAAGAGCTGCTGGCCCGGAAAGATATCGACGCGGTGATTATCGCCACCCACGATGTCTGGCATTCGCGCATCACGCTCGATGCCCTGGCGGCCGGTAAGCATGTGTACTGCGAAAAGCCGATGGTCTACAAGATCAGCGAAGGGTATCCGGTAATAGCCGCCGCCAAAAAATCGGGCAAAGTATTGCAGGTTGGTAGCCAGCGGGTCAGTAGCCTTGGCTATGCCAAAGCAAAAGAACTGCTGGCAGCGGGCGAGATCGGCAAACTCAACATGGTGAATGCCGTCTATGACCGGCAAAGCTCGATTGGCGCCTGGGAGTATACCATTCCTAAAGATGCCGATGCCATGACCACCGACTGGGAGCGGTTTATTGCCGTCACGGGCACCAAAATGCCCTACGATGGCAAAAAGTTTTTCTGGTGGCGGGCCTTCAAAGAAGTGGGCACGGGCGTAGCGGGCGACTTATTCATTCACCTGCTGAGCGGCACCCACTTCATCACCAACTCAAAAGGCCCCAAAAGCATTTACAGCACCGGTCAGTTCAGCTACTGGAAAGACGGCCGTAACCTGCCCGATGTGATGTCGGGCGTCATGCAATACCCCGATAGCCCCGACCATGCTGCCTTTCAGTTGACCTTGCAGGTAAACTTCATCAGCGGTACGGGTGGCCAGGAGGTGATTCGGCTGGTTGGTTCTGAAGGCATCATTGACGTGATGGGCAACAGCATCACCGTGAAACACAGCCTTATGCCCGAAGCCCCCGGTTTTGGTGGCTACGACTCGGTATTCACGTTCGCCAAGCGTATGCAGGACGAAATGAAGGCAGAATACGACGCCAAATGGACGGCAGATCAGCGCAAGAGGCCCAAAAAAGAAGATATCGTTTTCAAGGCACCCGATGGCTACAGCGACCATCTAGATCACTTCACCAATTTCTTCGACGCCATCCGAATGGGCAAACCCGTTGTGGAAGATGCCACGTTCGGGTTCCGGGCCGCCGCCCCGGCGCTGTCTTGTAATGCCAGTTTCCTGAGCAAAAAGATCGTACACTGGGATCCGGTGACCATGAAACTCGTGGTATAGTTGGTCGTTCTGCCAGCTAGTGATGCCCGTAAACAGCTGTTCCTACAAGTAGTTTCTCGTCGTGAGGCGACCTAACCCAAAGCAGCCGTTAGATCGCTTCACGACGGAAGTTGGCCATAGGTTGATAAGGTAGATCCAGACAAGTGATAGTGAAAAGGGGCGCACTAGCCTAGGCGAGCAGATTTCTACTAACGAGGGTCTGCTACCTGATGAGCCTGGTCGGGAAGGCACGAATCCCCTACGAAGACATGGTCTTTGGCAGGCCTGCCAAAGACCTCCCGTTTACCAGCCTGCTAACCAAAGGTATCGACCTTAGCAGAGACGGAACAGGTACGCTCTAGAGGCCGGGCAGATCGATACACACCTACACCCCAAACGAAGCAGGCTACCCACGCAGCGGAAAAAATAGACTACAGGCCCTACAACACGGCAGGCCTGCTGATCAACCAGGGTCTACCAAGTGAAAAAACGTACCCGTATGAGACACCTGTTTCCAGGGGTGATTGAACAGCCTGACGGATGCGTGGCTGGCCTGGTTTATGCCTGAGCGGGCAGGCTGATGGTGACGGTGGTTCCCTCGTTTTCTTCCGACGCGATCTGGATGGCGCCCTGATGCAGCTCAATGATCTTCTGTGTCACTGCCAGCCCAATACCGTAGCCCGGCACGCCCTGTACATTACTGCCCCGGTAAAGCGGGTTGAGTATATGGTCGGCGTCAGCTTTGGCAATGCCTCGTCCCTGATCCATTACGGTCACCGTGATTTGACCATTTTTTGATTCCAGCTGTACCGAAATGGCCTCGCTGGAATATTTACAGGCATTATCCAATACGTTCAGGAAAGCCGTTGTCAGCAACGATGCAATGCCTTTCACGGTCAGTGCTTCATCTTCACTGGTCATAAAATGAAGCGGTAGGGTTCGTCCCGGATATTTTGTCTGCACCTGCCCAATGGCCGTGAGCAGACAGTCGTCGACCTGGACGGCAGTCAGCGCCAGTGTGGCATCGCTGATTTTGGCTAATCCGAGCAGCCCATTGGTCAGGGCAATCACTTTTTTCAGTTCATCAATGGCCACTTCCATGCTCTCACGCCAGTCGGCCGGATCGTGATCGTAGCGCAGCGAGGTCTCCAACGTACCCAGCGTGTTGGTCAGCGGCGTGCGTAATTCGTGAGACGCATGAGACACAAAGCTGCGTTGCGAAACAAAGGCGTCTTCCAGCCGAAACAGCATCTGGTTGAACGTCATGGCCAGCTGGGCAATCTCATCACGGCGGTTTCCTTCATTCACCCGTTTGTGCAGGTGCGTAGCGGTGATCTGCTCCACTTCATCCACAATCCGGGAAATGGGCCGTAGTACCCGGCCTGAAAAATACCAGCCCGCCAGCACGATCAGCGCAAAACCCAGCAGGTTGGCCAGCAACAGAATCTGTTGCAACGTACCCAGCTTGGCGAAGCCGATCCGGTCGTAGCCAGACGCAAAAATGTAGAACAGTTGCCCCCGGTCGCGGTACGGAATCATGATCGACTCCAGATGCCCGCTTTTAAACTCGACCAGCGAGCCGGTGGCCAGCTGCGGTATTTTTTCTTTGTAGTAATCCGAGTCTTTCAGGCTCCGGTTGGTGAACACCAGTTTTTTCTGCTGGTCGTAAATACTGATCTGTTCTTCGACGATGGTGAGCAGGTCGGTGCGCACCATGTTCTTAAAAAAATCATCGTGCAGATGTCGCCGGGAGATCAGTACACGTCCGGTTACGCGGGCCTTTCCTTCCAGTCGGCTATAAAACTCTTCCTGCCGGTAGAGGGAATAGAAATACCAGACCAGCAGCGATAGGGTCACCTGAATGGCGGTAGCCAGCAGCGTAAAAATGATCGTCAGGCGATTCCGAATGAGCATGGTTGCGTTCTGGTCAGATTACCCTTCACGAAGCACGTAGCCCGTTCCAACGATGGTATGCAACAGCCTGGTTGAAAAACCCTTATCTATTTTTTTGCGTAAGTAGCTGATATACACGTCTATAACGTTAGTATTTGTATCGAAATTAAGGCTCCAGACCCGTTCGCTGATATCGACGCGGGAGATTGTTTTCCCTTTGTTCAGCATCAGGTATTCCATCAGGGCGTATTCGCGGGTGGTGAGGTCGATCCGTTTGCCGGCCCGGGTCACGGTTTTCGTATCCAGATTCAGCTCCAGATCGGCCAGGCGGAGAATCTGCTTGTGTTTAGGTCCGTTCCGGCGCGTCAGGGCACGCACGCGTAACAGCAGCTCCTGAAATTCAAATGGTTTGGCCAGGTAATCATCGGCCCCGGCATTGAACCCGTCAGCTTTGTCGGCCAGGCTATCCAATGCGGTGAGGATCAATACCGGTACCGTCTCATTCTCGGCCCGTATCAACCGGCACAGCTCAAATCCAGTGATGTGCGGGAGGTTGACATCCAGGATAATAATGTCGTAGATATCCTTGTGGAAAAGCGACAGGCCGATCCGGCCGTCATAGGCCACCTCGACCTCGTAGCCTTCGGCCAGCATGCCCTTGCGGATAAACGACGCCAGTCGCTCTTCGTCTTCAACTATAAGGAGTTTCATGAAAGACTGTCGTTGGGTGCACAAGGAACGTGAATACGCTTGGCAATAGAACGTACCTACAGCTTAGTACCCTGTTCGGCCCGGCTTCGTTCAAATCCCAGTTAAAATCAAGTAATGAAACACGAAATAAGGGCCGTTTTACCGTTGCGTCTACGTCCCGAACTCGTTTTTCAGGAGGCGCTAATGCCAGAAAAGCCAGTACGCCGTGGGTTCGTTCAGCTTTTTGGCGTAACAACCGGACCTGGTTTCTTTACAGAAAAACAGGCAAACCATGAACAATCAAGCGATTACCTTCCTGATTATGCTGCTGGCTTTGTCGCGGAACGGGTATTGCCAGCAACGGCTTGTGGGTGGCCCCTGCGAAGGCTGCGAAGCCATTCACGAAAGTCCGGTGCCCTTCGACAAACTGGCCAGTTTTGTAAAACTACCCGACGCCGCCTGGGCTACTAAAAAGCCGCTGGGCATTAACGGCATTGTGTACAAGGCGGATGGAAAAACCCCTGCACCGGGTGTCGTGCTCTACGTGTACCATACCGACGAAACGGGTCATTACGTAGCCAGAAAAGGTGCAACAGGCTGGGAACAACGCCATGGCTCGTTGCGTGGCTGGATGCGCACCAACGAAAAAGGCGAATACAAGTTCGTAACGCTGCGCCCGGCCCCCTACCCCGGCCATACCAACCCGGCCCATATCCATATCACGGTCAACGAACCGGGCCTCCCCGACTATTACATCGACGAGTTCGTGTTCGACGATGACCCGCTGCTCACCGCCACCCAGCGCCAAAAGCTGGACAATCGCGGCGGTAGCGGTATTTTGAAGCTGAAAGATGTGGGCAACATGTATAAAGCCGAGCGTCCCATCTACCTCGGCCGCAACATTCCGAACTACCCGGCCACGCAGTAGCTCAGGTACGTTGCTAATGGCACTGTATTGCTTGGTGCTATGTGGCTTCGCGCTATGGTGCTTCGCGAGCTAGCACCACAGCGCGGAGCCTAACTCATTCATCCCGGTTGCCGCTCACCGTAGCAGTAGCAGAGGCCGTCGGGGGCGACCACAAAAAAGACTTTCCAGGTGGCCGCGCCGTATTTTTGATAATCGTAGGTGGGGTTTTCTCTGGGCAGCCCGTTTGCCTTCAGTTCGGCAAAAGCCGCCTCGAGGTTATCGACCGCAAAGAAACAACCGTCCTGCGTGGGGTCGCCGCCGTTTTCGGCCAGGCCAAGCAGAATCGAATCCCGGGCAATCACCGCCGACGGGTAGGGCGTTTCGTTCCGGGACACCAGCCGGAACCCCATGACGGTTTCGTAAAAAGGCAGGGCCGCGTCGAGGTTGGCAACGGGCAGGTTCATCTGATCTTGCTGGTACGGCCAGACCTGGTTGATAGTAGCGCTCATGGCTTTACTGGGTCGATTCGTCGTTGGCAGGTTCGCATTCGAGTGAATGGCCAAAACGAAGTATATGGCCGTCGGGGTCTTTCACCAGCATTTCCCGCATATTCCAGGGTTCATCGGTGGGCGGCCTCACAATGGTAGCTCCGTTGGCTTTGATCGTGTCGTAATACGCGTCCACATCGTCGACCATCAGCGAAAGCCACGTGCCGGGGTTGCCCTGATCTTCCAGGCAGAAGAATAGCGCTACCTCGTCTTTCGCCACGCCGCCAAACGAAGGGGGCGATTCCCACTCCCATTGATCGGCGAAACCAAGTACGGTGGTGTAGTAAGCCAGACTCCGGGCCACATCGGTTGAATACAGAATGGGGATTGCTTTGGATAGTTTCATACAGGCGGTAGAGATGATTTGCATATAGCGCTGTAATAATAAAACCGGCACAACGTAACCTTCTTACGTTATGCCGGTTCGGGCTAAAATGTTGCGGGGCATAACCGCCGGGCGTCACTCACTGCGCAGACTTTTCACCGGGTCCATCAGGGCGGCTTTCACGCTTTGGAAAATGACCGTCAGGAACGCAATGGTCAGCGCGGCGAACCCCGCCAGGGCAAACGACCACCACGGAAACACAATGTGGTAAGCAAATTCATTGAGCCAACGCCCCATAGCCAGCCAGGCAATGGGCGAGGCGATCAGGATCGACACAACCACCAGTTTCAGGAAGTCTCTGGCCAGTAGGGCCACAATACTCATAACCGATGCGCCCAGCACTTTCCGCACGCCAATCTCTTTGATGCGCTGCTCGGCGGCGTAGGTCGCCAGCCCGAACAGACCCAGACTGGCGATGAAGATCGTGGCCAGCGCCACCCAGATCAGCAGGGTTTCGCGGCGGTGATCTTCGGCGTAGAAACGGGCCAGCTGCTCATCCAGAAAATGATATTCGAGCAGGTGCGTGGGGTCTATGCCCGCCAGAATACCCTTCATGCTGGCTAACGTTGCCGGTACGTCCCGGCCTTCGATCCGGGCAGTGAAATAGTCGATGTTATGCACCGGATTATGTTCGTAGCCCAACACCATCGGCGCAATCTTCTCGCGCAGCGATTGAAAATGAAAGTCTTTCACTATGCCCACCACCCGGGCATTGAAGGGCGTGTTGGCCTCGTTGAGTGGCCGAAAACTGCCGCCCATAGCCCGGGCCGGAATGGTTATCTGCTGCGACGAGGCCTGGGTGACACCCAGTAGTTTAGCCGCCGTTTCGTTGAGGATCACCGACGACGAATCGCGCAGGCCCGTAAAATTCCGGCCGTTGACCAGCTGCACTTCGAAGGTTTTCGTAAAATTCTCGTCGACGCCCAGCCAGTACGCCACCTTACCCTCGTCGGTATTGCCTTCAGTCTTGACCCGAACAGTGGGAATCGTTTTCCATTCGCCCGGCACCCGCGAGGTGGTCGATACCTGTTTGACCGTGGGAATACGGCTGAATTCCTGCTTGATGGTCTCGGCCCCGGCCCGAACCTTGCCACTGTTGATATCGACCACCAGCAGCAGTTCCTTATTGAAGCCCAACTGCTTGGTATTCATAAACTGAACCTGCTGGAAGAGCACGATGGTGGCGATGATCATCACCACCGAGATCGTGAATTGAAACACGACCAGCCCTTTCCGCAGCGACAGGTCGCTCCGGTTTTGTAGCTGGAGGTTCTTCAGTAACAACAGCGGACTGAATCCCGACAACAGAAAAGCCGGGTAACTCCCGGACACCAGCCCCGTAACGACCAGCGCGAGCAGACTATACAGCCAGATGCGGTAGTCGGTATGAAAACCAAGCGAGAGTTCTTTGTTGGTAAATTCATTGAACGCAGGCAGCAACAGGTTCACCAGCCCGACGGCCAGCAGAAACGAAATCGTGGTCACCACCAGCGACTCGGTCAGGAACTGGTGGATGAGGTGGCTCTGAAACGCACCACTAGCCTTACGAACGCCAATCTCTTTCGACCGGTTGGATGCCCGGGCTGTGGCCAGGTTCATGTAGTTGATGCAGGCGATCAGCAGCACAAACAAGGCAACGATCGCAAAGAGTTTGATATAGAGCAGCGCCCCCTGCCCCATCGCTTCTACGTTTCCGTTGCGGGCACCGTCTACAATGTTTTCGGAGAAAAGGTGCATGTCGGCCAGGGGTTGCAGTGTATACGCCACCGACGTACCTGGCTCGTGGCGCATATTGGCGTTGAGCAGCCGGGTGATTTTTGCCGCCGCTACGTCCGGACTGGCTTTCTCTTTCAGCAGAAAAAACGTCTGGAAGGTCTGCGAATCCCAATTGGCTATCCAATCGATAAACTCACTGTCGCTGCTGATGGTGGCTTCTGACACCACCGCGTTGACCGTAAAGCTCGAATTGCGGGGATGGTTTTTCAGGACGGCCGTGATTCTGAGCGGCTTGTTCAGTTCAAAATCGACCGTTTTGCCAACTACCTGGGTGCTGTTGAAGAGGCGCTGCGCGAGCTCCTCCACGAGGATGATGGTGTTCGGCTCAGTCAGTGCCGACTTTATTGATCCGTCAACCACCTCAAAATCAAACACTTCTAGTAAACCGGCATTTCCGAAGGCAATAGTTTCCTGAAACGAATTCTTGTTCGCCGGATTCGAGATGTTGGCCCGGCCCGTTCTGACAATGCGGGCGGAGTTCTCGATGTCGCCAATTCGTTTTTTCGCCTCTTCGGAAACCCTGAAGCTCGACGCGGCAATGGTCAGGTCTTCGGTCGGTGTCTTTTTGTGCTGAATGGCCCGGTAGATCCGGTCCGTTTTACGGTGTTGCCGATCAAAGGTCAGTTCGTCGAACACGTACAGCCCGATCAGCAGGAAGCACGCGATGCCAAACGAAAGCCCCGCCACGTTGAGTGTCGTGTAGAGTTTGTGCCGGCCCAGCGTCCGGAAAGAGATGGTAAGGTAGTTGCGGATCATGTCGCTGAAGGTTGGATTGGGGTATTCCTGGGGTTGGCGTCTGATGAATCGGGGCCGGATATAGGCCGGCACGTCCTGCCAGTAACGCTGTCTGGCCCGCGCCAGGCCCAGCCGCTGGGTACGTCGGTAAAAGCGTTCGTGCATATCGCCCAGCACCTCCTCGCGCAGGTGGGGCGCTATCAGCCAGTTGAGCAGTTTGTCAGGCCAGCGGGGTGGCCCGGGCCGCTGGGACGAAGGCCTCGGCTTGTTCATGTTCATGGCCTTACTCGGCCCGCAGGGCTTTCACCGGGTCTGTCAGCGCTGCTTTGATCGCCTGAAAACTGACCGTCACCAGGATGATCGCAACGGCCGATACCAACGTCAGCGCAAATACACCGACGCCGATGGCGATGCGGTAGGTATAGTCCTGCAACCATTTTTCCATGGCATACCAGCCCAACGGCGCCCCAATGACGAAAGCCACCAGCAGCAATTGACTGAAATCTTTGGTCAACAGCTGCACGATGCTGCCTACCGACGCGCCCAGCACCTTCCGCACGCCGATCTCTTTGGTACGCTGCTGGGCCGTGTAGGCGGCTAACCCGAACAGGCCGAGACAGGCAATAAAGATGGTCAGCACCGTAAACAGACTGGTCAATGCACCGGTCTGCTG
This sequence comes from Fibrella arboris, assembly GCF_041321095.1. Lineage (NCBI taxonomy): Bacteria > Pseudomonadati > Bacteroidota > Cytophagia > Cytophagales > Spirosomataceae > Fibrella > Fibrella arboris. The sequence continues at coordinate 136,733 of NZ_JBGGWE010000009.1, forward strand.
TTCCTCGGCAAACTTGGCTTTATACGACTCGTCGGCGAAGGTGTAGGCAAACGGATAAGCCGGGTTATAGGTCCTGAACAGGTTTTCGGTAATGGCCAGATTGCGAACCGTTGTGTTGGCGGGGTTTAACCGAATGCTCATCCACGACAGCGGCATTGAGCCACCCGGCCCACCCACAATAACCGGGTTGATGGGGTCGTAGGGCGAGGCAAAGATGAAGTCCTTCACCACACCCACCACCTGCCAGTCGCGACTGTCGAAGTGAATCAGGGTGCCCAGGGGCTGTGTCAACTGCATTGTTTTCACCGCCGTTTCGTTGAGCAGCACCGCCGTCGAATCGGTCGGGTACCGGTAAACGTCGATGTCGCGCCCAATGAGCAGCCGGGTACCGGTGGTCTTTGCAAAATCGGCGTCGGCCGCAAACCGGTCGAACTCGATGTCTTTATCCGCCTTGGTGCTGCCCGGCCACGACAAACCCCACTGGCGGGTGTTGAGGCTGGTGATCGCGCCGAGCGATTGGCTGACCGAAACAGCCGCGCCACGCTGGATCAACTCCTGCCGCAACGCGCCATAATGCTTGCCCAACTCGCCCGACAAGGTGGTGAACAACAGGTTGTTCTGATCATATCCGCTCTCCCGGCTCTGGGCGAAATCGATCTGCTGCCTGATCACCACCGTAGCGATAATCAGCACGATGGCGACCGTAAACTGCGTCACCACCAGCCCCTTTCGAAGTGAGAATACCGAGTTTGCCGCCCGCGCAGTGCTTCTGACAATGGTTGCCGGTTGATAAGTAGCCAGAAAAAAAGCGGGGTACGTGCCGGCCAGCAGGCCCGTACAGACCACGAAGCCAAGAGCGCCCAGCCAGAACTGAACAGAAGTAATGTCCAGCGACAGCTGCTTGCCCGTAAGGGCATTGAACGCAGGCATGCACAGCACAACGATCAGCAGGGCTACTCCCCCCGACAGAAAGGCCAGCATCACCGATTCGCTGATAAACTGGAAGACCAGCGCTGCCTTCTGCGCACCAGCTACCTTCCTGATGCCGACTTCTTTAGCGCGTTTTTCGCTTCGGGCCGTGCTGAGATTAATGAAATTGACAGCGGCAATCAGCAGAATGAGCCCCGCAATAATCCCGAACAGTTGCACCGTCACGATGCGCCCACCGACCAGCTGCCCGTTGTCCTGTTTGGAATACAGGTGCCATTTGCTGGCCGGATGCAGGAAAATCTGTCGGTGCGATACATCGTCGATCACGCCCTTGAGGTGGTCGGCCGTCACGCGCTTTATTTTCGCAGCCGCCACCGCCGGATCGACCTGCTCCCTGAGCAGCACAAAGGTGTATTGATTGTTGGACGCCCAGCCGTCGGAATCCCAGCCGGGGGTAGCGAAGTACGTCCAGGGCAGCAGCAACGATACCTGGCTGAACTGCGTGTTGTTGGGTAGATCTTCGAGCACACCCGTCACCGAGAAAGCGTCTTTGTTGTCGAGCCGAACGGTTTTGCCCAGGGCATCGGCTGTACCGAACAGCTTCTCGGCCAGCGACTTCGTGACCACGATGCCGTTGGTTCCGGCCAGCGACGTTTCCCGATTACCGGCGATGAACGGCCAATCAAACAAGTGCAGAAAGGCCGGATCGGCAAAAGCGCCATCGACCGTTATCTTTTTGTCGTTTGCCGCCATCAGAAACGAGTTCGGGTGGTAACGGGCAGCGGCCTCAATATCGGGAAAGTGCTGTTTCAGTTCAGGCGCCAGCGGCCGGGGTGTGGTGCCCCAAACCTGCGCTACGCCGTTAAACGTATCCTGGTTATAGACCTGAAACAGCCGGTCAGTTTTTGGGAAGAAGCGGTCATAGTGCAGCTCGCTTTGTATCCACAGGAAAATAAGTGCGGAAGCTGCCATGCCAACGGCCAGCCCGGAGATATTGATGAAGGCGTGTCCTTTGGCCCTGGTCAGGTTCCGCCAGGCAATTTTGATGTAGTTCTGTAGGATGTCCATAGCTGATGGATTGGGAGATTCGTCGGGTTGTCGTCTGATGAAGCGGGGGCGTAGGTAGGCCAGCGTGTCGCGCCAGTAGCGTTGCCTGGCGTGGGCCTGGCCCAGCCGCTGGGTACGTCGGTAAAAGCGTTCGTGCATATCGCCCAGCGCCTCTTCGCGCAGGTGGGGCGCCACCAGCCAGCCCAGTAGCCGGGTGGGCCAGCGCGGCGGTCCGGTACCTTGGGGCCGATTGGGTGTTGGTGACGAGTCAGCGTGCATGGTGTTGGCGGGTCAGCTCCACGTCAGGATGGTCTGCGGTACAATGCGTTCCCACAAATTATTCCGCACAGCCCGTACTTCACCGAGCACCCGCCCGCCCAGGGCCGTTACGGTGAAAAGCCGCTTCCGGCGACCACCCCGTTCGGGCGTCGCTTCGCCCAGTTCAGACCGGAGGTAGCCCTTCGTTTCCAGCCGTTGCAGGGCCGCGTGAACCGCCCCGGTACTGATGGAATGCCCCGTTTCCTGTTCCAGCTCTTCGGCAATGGCCACCGAATACGCCGCGGGAACAAGAACGGCCACGGCCAGCAAAACCACCTCTTCAAACTCACCTAAATCACTTCGACGCATAGGAGACAACTACTAAGGTTGATATTATCTATTTCGGTATGTCAAATGCCTTGCCAACTACCGACTAAGGCCCAGACAGGCCCTGTAGCGCGTTTTTCATACCGAAAGATGACTTTTCAATGTCCAGAAACGGACAGTTTCAGTACGACGCCGGACAGCCCTTTGTGACACGGTTCTGTCAATTCGCTAGTAGGGAAACAGTTGCTTTACGCGCTGTGTGTGGCCTCGCGAGCTAGGCCCTTCGACCGAAGCCACACACAGCGTCAAACGCCTAACCATAAAAAAAAAGCGCTGCCTTGTGAGCAGCGCCTTTTTTTTATGGTTAGGCGAGCTTACTCGCTGCGCAGTGAGTTTATCGGGTTCATCAATGCCGCCTTCACTGATCGGTAACCGACGGTCAGCATCGCGACGAGGAACGTACCCAGCATAGCCAGCGCAAACACGTCGACGCCAAGGCTGATCTGATCCTTGAAGGTTTGTAACCACTGGCTCATGGCAAACCAGGCCACCGGCATGGCCACAGTAAAAGCGATCAGGATCAGGCGGGTAAACTCCCCGGCAAAAATCCAGATGATCTGTCCCGTGCTGCTGCCCAACACTTTACGGATGCCAATCTCCTTGGTTTTCTGAGCCGCCATAAACGATACCAGCCCGTATAAGCCCAAACAGCCAATGAAAATGGCAATGGCCGCAAACGCCTGAATCAGTTTCAGCATCAGCGTTTCGGTCTCGTAGAATTCGGCAATCTGATCATCGAGAAAGGTGTAGTCGAATACCTGATCGGGATGCGTCTGACTCCACACCCCATCCAGCGCGGTGAGCGTCGTCTGTGCCGTCGACAAATCGATTTTTACGGCGTAGTACTCATAATTTTTCAGGGCCGTGCTGATACACATGGGCAAAATATCCTCATGAAACGACTTGTCGTGAAAATCGCGAATGACGCCCACAATCGGCCCTTCAAACTCCCCGTCATTCAGGCTTATCAGCTTACCCAGTACCTGTGTGGGGGCAGAGAGGTTGAGCTTACGAACAAACGCCTCGTTGACCACAAATTCCCGCACCGAGTCGGCAGGATATATAGTCCGACCAGCGACCAGTTGCAGGTCGAACATCGGAATAAACTGATCGTCGGCCGCCCGGACGTTGATAGCGAACGGCTCTTCTTCCGGCCGGTTGTCGTAGCGGGGCGAGGTGGTCCAGTTGCTGTTCGACGCGGGAGCCGCCTGGCAAAGCGATACTTGTTTCACGCCCGCCAGCGCCGAAAAACGGTCGGCGACGGCGTGTATCGTTTGTGGTTTCGAATCGGTCGCCAGCGGCACCATCACCACAGCGTCTTTATCAAACCCGACCTTCGACTGCTGGGCGTAGCGCATCTGGCTGGCAATGACAATGACGCCGATGATCAATATCTGCGAGATGGCAAACTGCGTGATAATCAATGCCCGACGGGTATTAAACCCACCGATAGCCTGCTGCGACAGGCGCCCTTTCAAGGCCAGAATTGGTTGAAAGCCCGCCAGAATAAGGCCCGGATAGGCCCCTGCCACGAACGTTACCAACGCCGTCAGGCCCAGCGCAAACAGAGGCAACGGCCAGCCAGAGAACAGATTGAGGCTCAGGCGGGCCTTGAACCAGTCATTGACAAACGGCAGCAGGGCCAGCGAACACAGCAGGGCAATCAGCAACGCCGTTGCGGAAATCAGCGCCGTTTCGGTGATAAACTGCCAGAACAATTGCCCCCGAACGCTGCCCAACACTTTTCGCACACCCACCTCTTTCGATCGATTCAGCGCCTGCGCCGTGGCCAGATTGATGAAGTTGACGCAGGCCGTAATGATCAGAAACAGCCCGATACAGGCCAGCACCCACAGGTTCGTTTTGGTCATGGCACCGCCATAACGGGCATCGAAGTGCACGTCGGCCAGGGGTTGTAGCTTGTAGTGGTGCACATTTTTACTGGTTGGCCGGTATTGTTTTACATACGCGGGCATCACCGCTTCAACCTGCGCGGGCATAAGGCCGGGGCGTAGACGCACATAGCATTGCATGGCGCTGGCGATACCCCCCCACGAATCGTCGCTGGCCAGCCAGTCGTCGTACTGCCTGAGCGTACTGTACGACGCAACGATTTCAGCCCGCTGATCAGTGTTGATGGGCAGGTCTTTCAAGACACCCGTAATGCGCAGGTCAATCTTGTTATCCATCCGAATGACCTGATTGATCGGGCTGGCATCGCCGAAATACTTGTGGGCCATGCGCTCGGTCAGAACGGCCGTGTTGGGTTCGGTCAGGGCGGTTACCTTGCCGCCGTTGGTCAGCGGGTAGTTGAACAGGTCGAAGAAATCCGTTTCGGCAAACGCGACGCCTTCCGGCTCTTTGTATTTGGCAATCGCCGGCCCCTGCTTCACCGTAATCAGTATATCGTCGAACGTAGCCACGCGGGCCACCTTTTCGGCAAACGTGTAGTCGTTGCGGAACACCTTACCCAATGGCGCAGGCACACTACGCGAATAGCCGATCGTTTCGCGGTGCTGTTCTGTCACGAAGCGGTAAATCCGGTCCGACTGGTCGTGGAAATTATCGAAGCTCAGGTGATAGGTGATGAGCGTGAACAGCAGAATGCCGCAGGTCATGCCCAGCGCCAGCCCAGCCACGTTCAGTAGCGAGTACGTGCTGTTGCGGGTCAGGTTGCGGAAAGCGATTTTGAGGTAATTGCGAAGCATAGCAGGATGCAGAGATGAAATGGGTTCGTAGTCGGGTTGGGGTTGTTTTCGTCGGCGCACGAAGGGTGGCAGTACCGACACCACGTTGAGCACGTACCTGAGCGTGGCCTGGGACTGGCCCGCCCGCTCGTGCCAATAGGTGTAGAGTTCGGCGAGGTCGCCCTCCACTTCCTCCAGCGTATCGGCGGGGTGTAGCCGGGTCAGCAGCCAACGTACCCAGCGCGGTGGTGTTGGTTTGTGCGCCATCGGTTATTCGCTGCGTAAGCTTTTTACGGGATTGAGTAAAGCGGCTTTGATCGCCTGGAAACTGACCGTCAGCAACGTGATAAGAACAGCGCCAACACCCGCCAGAGCAAATACCCACCACGACAGTTGCGTGCGATAAGCGTATTGTTGAAGCCAGCCGTCCAGAAAATACCAGGCAATGGGCGCGGCTACGAAGAAGGCGATGAGCACCAGCATCACAAAGTCTTTAGCTAGCAGGCTCCACAGATTCAGCACCGTTGCGCCCAACACCTTCCGTACGCCGATCTCTTTGGTGCGTTGTTCAGCCATGAACGAGGCCAGTCCAAACAGGCCCAGGCACGAGATCAGGATGGCCAGGACAGTGAAAACAGCAGCGAGTTTGCCGATGCGCTGCTCTGCCGAAAACTTGGCAGCAAAGTCCTGATCGACAAAGGCATACTGGAATAAAGCGGAAGGCACCATTTTTTTCAGCACAGCTTCGATTTTAGCCAGCGCTTCCTGCGGACTGGCCTTTGGGTCGAGCCGTAGGTTCAGGCGGGCGGCTCCCGCATAGGTAGCATCCAGAAAATACATCCCCCGTTTCACGGGTTCATACGGCGACCGCATAACCATATCCTTAATAACGCCGATGATTTGCCGCTTTTTCTTGCCCTCGTCAAACGTTACATACTCGCCAATCGGCAGTCCGCCCGCGCCGGCTACCCGGTTGCGATTTTTCAGGTTCAGGTAGTTGGCGGCCGTTTCGTTGATAATAACGGCGCTGGAGTCTGTGGCGAAGGCTTTCGAGAAGTCGCGGCCTGCCAGGAATGTCCAGCCCGCCATCGCGCCAAAGTCGTGCGAAATCTGGGTTATCGAAAAATCCGATTCCGCCTTAGGGTCTTTGTTTCTCCAGTTGAACCCACCCATATTATTCCAGACACTGGTTAGCGGACTTGACGAATAGGCCACCCGCACAACCAGACCCGTATTGAGCAGTTCGCGCTGAATGGCTTCTTCCTGCCCTTTGTAGTGGGGATCGTTCATAGGAATAGACAGCAGCCCTTCCCGATCGTAACCCACGGGTCGGTTTTGGGCGTACTGAATTTGCTTGTAGACCACAACAACGCCGATAATCAGTACGACGGAAACCGTGAACTGCACCACCACCAGTACCTGGCGGGGAAGGGCAGCCATACGCCCAAGCCGAACTGAACCTTTGAGCACCTTGACCGGCTGAAACGACGATAGGTAAAAAGCCGGATACAGGCCCGCCAATAAGGCCGTGGTTCCCAGAAAAACCACGCTGATACTCCAGAAATAAGGGTTGCTCCAGGGAAACGTCAGGGTTTTGTCGGCCAGCTCATTGAACAACGACAACGACAGGGCAACCAGCAGCAGCGAACCAGCAAAGGCCAGGCAAACCACCAGGAAGGATTCGCTCAAAAACTGGTTGACCAGTTGTGACCTGCGGGAGCCAACCGCTTTCCGAACCCCCACCTCCTTCGCCCGTTTCTCGGAACGGGCCGTGCTCAGGTTCATAAAGTTGATGCAGGCCAGCAGGAGCACAAAGCCCCCCACGATGCCAAACAGCCATACGAAGGTGAGGCGACCGGGGGCTGGCAGGCCGTCTTTAAACTCCGAATACAGATGCCACTGCTGCATGGGATACAGGAAGAGGACAATCTTGTAGTCTGTCGCATCCTGAACCAGGTCTTTAGGCAGATTCTTGCGGTAAAAATCGGCCAGGGCCGCATTGGCCGACTCGAAAGTAGTGTGATCGGCCAGTTGGACCAGCACGGAAAACGAGCTGTTTCCCCAATCGTTCTCTACGTTTTTAACCCAGTCGTTCGAGGAGACCCACAGCGCCCACGGAGCAAAAAATTCGATGTGGCTGAAGTTGGTGTTTGGCGGAAGATCCTCGTACACCCCGGTTACCGTCACGTTCATACGGTTATCGATCGCCAGGGTTTTGGCAATCGGGTCTTCATCACCAAAAATTGCCCTGGCCATCGACCGGGATAGAATAATGGAGTGGGGGGCATTCAATGCGGTTCGGGTGCCTTTGAGCATCTTCAGCGAAAGCATGTCGATCACACCACCCTCAATGAATTTGCCGCGGCCCGTCAGTTTTTTCTCCGTCACCGAGAGGGTATAGTCGCCATCCCAGAAACCCAGCAGGATGTGCCTGAAATGCTGCCCATACCGCGTTTTCAGGGCCGTACCCAGCGGAATCTGGCTGGCCTCGGTACCCCGCGTGATCCCCGTGGCAGGTTCTGTAGCATAGTGCCGCACCTCCGCAATCCGGCCGTAATTGGCAAAATGTGTATTGAATGATAGCTCGTCGTACACCCACAAACCAATGAGCATGGCCACGGCCATACCGATGGCCAGCCCGCCAATGTTGATGGCCGAATAAGCCGGACTCATTTTGAGGTTGCGGAAGGCGATTTTGAGGTAATTGCGAAGCATAGCAGGATGCAGAGATGAAATGGGTTCGTAGTCGGGTTGGGGTTGTTTTCGTCGGCGCACGAAGGGCGGCAGTACCGACACCACGTTGAGCACGTACCTGAGCGTGGCCTGGGACTGGCCCGCCCGCTCGTGCCAATAGGTGTAGAGCTCGGCGAGGTCGCCCTCCACTTCCTCCAGCGTATCGGCGGGGTGTAGCCGGGTCAGCAGCCAACGTACCCAGCGCGGTGGTATTGCCTGGTGGCGCGGAGCCTGGGCGTTGTGGTCTGGCCGGGTCATAAGCCACTGAGTTGAAGCGATTGGGGCGGTATCAGTTGCCAGAGCTCCTGCCGCAGTTGCTGAATTTCCTGCAAGGCACGGCTCCCTGGCGCCGTTACCCGAAATAGTCGTTTGCGGCGACCACCCCGTTCGGCCGTGGCGCCACCGAGTTCGGAGCGTACAAAGCCTTTCTCTTCCAACCGGATGAGCGTGTTGTGTACGGTGCCGAAGGTGACTACCCGGCCCGTATGCTCTTCCAGCGCCTGACTAACCGTAACGCCATAGCCTTCGCCGCCGAGAATCGCCACCATCAGCAGCACCACTTCTTCAAATTCGCCCAGGTACGTTCTGCGCATCGTCTTGTTCTGATTAGTCTCTATTTTATCGTACAAATCGATGGCCAAAAGCGCCAAACGGCCTAAACAGGCTAATTTGGCGCTTTTGGCCATGTATTCCGTTTAAAAACTGTCCGTTTCTGGACAATGGCTGTCCTGATTAGGTCAGGCGTCAACTTTAACTTACTAGCAATTTGATTGGCAGTTAGCAAATACCTGATTACCTAACCCTCAGGCCATAAAGTATAACTAGTCGATAAAAGTCTGGCCTTTCTGGTAAAGGGGGAGATGGACAGGCATTACGTCGAAAAAGCTGAAGAACGGCTAACTTTAGACTAAATCATATTGTTACATAGATCATATTCCTATTCTTCCTAAATTTATTTGTAACAAAACAAAGAATCCGACTTTCGAGCTTTTAATTGATATACAGCTATTTACACAGATAGGCCGATAAAGTACTCGACAATAGTATATAACATTTTTATACATTTGTAACAGCAATTTCCCAACCTACTTATGAGGACCCCCAACGAATCGGTCGGCTGGAATATCCGCCAGTTTCGCGAGCGGCTTAGCTTTAATCAGGCTAGCGTAGCTGAGTATCTCGGCATTAACCGGGAGCAGATCAGCTATTACGAAACCGGTGCCCGCCCCGTCTCAACCGATCACCTCCAGCGTTTAGCCGACCTGTTTGGCATCGACGCCTACGACCTGCTCGAAGCAGATAGCGCACAGCAGCAGGCCAATACCGCCTTTGCCTTTCGGGCCGACGAACTAACGCCAGAGGATTTAGCCAGCATGGCATCGTTCCAGCGGATTGTTAATAATTACCTTAAAATGAAGAAACGGTTGAACCATGTCGACTAAATTGAGAGGCATGAAGCTATCGCTGGAGAAAACGGCCAGCGAATTCAGGCAAACGCACGGGCTGAACGATCGCCAACCCATCCGACTGCGTAGTTTATTGCAGGATTTAAACGTCCAGACCGTCTTTAAACCACTGAGCGATACATTTTCGGGTATGGCGATTAAAACAGGTTCAGAACGGTTTATGCTGGTTAATAGCAAACAGATACTAGCCAGACAGCACTTTACCATTTGCCACGAGTTGTACCATCTGTTTGTTCAAAAAGAATTCACCTCACGGATTTGTAACCCCGGCCAATTCGATTACCGAGACCCTGAGGAATTGAACGCCGATTGGTTTGCTGCCTACCTGCTCATTCCACGCGATGGCGTTTTAATGCAGATTACCGATTGGGACGAATTAGACAAAAACCAGATCAGCCTTGCCACCATCATTCATCTGGAACAGTTTTTCTCCTGTTCCCGGCAAGCCCTGCTCATCCGTCTGGAAGAGATTGGACTGATTGATCGGGCCTATGGTGAGCAGTTCAAATCAAATGTCAAACGCTCAGCCATCCAATTCGGCAAATCGACCGAACTATATGAGCCCGGTAACCATAATCTGACCATTGGCGATTATGGAACAATGGCCCGTGAACTCTTCGATTCCGAACAAATTTCAGAAAGTCATTACACAGAGCTTCTGCTCGACTTAGGCATTAGTCTTGATGAGTTAACAACCGATCATGCCTAAAATTATCTTGGTAGATGCTGATGTGGTATCTCATTTCGTAAGCGCCGGTGAAATCGTCATGCTCCCCAGCATCTTTCCTTATCCCGTCAAACTGCTCGACAAAGTCTATACTGAGTTGGAACGCTGGCGCGACCGAAAGCGGGAAGTAGACAATCTGATAAATTTTAAGCTCCTTGAAATTATACCCTTCCCCGACGACAATCCAGAGATCGTGAAAGAATTCTTCTGGATACGAAAAATGCTGGATAAAGGAATGGGCGAAAGCGCTTGCATGGCCGTTGCTCGCTATACAAAGGATATACTCGCTAGTAGCAACCTCAAAGACATAAAGAACTATTGTGAGAGGCATAAGATAATGTACCTGACCACAATGGACTTTTTATGTTATGCCTTGTCGACTGGCTTGTTTGACGAGAGCCGGTGTAACGCATTTATTCAGGCTGTTCGAAGCAAGGGGCAAAAACTCCCTGTCGGTACTATGAATGCCTACACATGCCGCGACTTATCTCAGCTATCAGACTAGCTATTCACTCCGCAAACTTTTTACGGGATTCATCAGCGCGGCTTTGATGCTCTGGAAGCTGATCGTGAGCAGGGCAATAACCAGCGACAACATACCGGCAAAGGCGAACATCCACCACCTGATCTCGATCCGGTAGGCGAAATCCTGGAGCCACTGGTTCATGGCCCACCAGGCTACCGGCACCGCAATGATAATGGCGACAATGACCAGTTGAATGAAGTCTCTGGCCAGCAGCTGAATGACACTGCCCACACTCGCCCCCAACACTTTCCGAACGCCGATTTCGCGGGTACGTACCTGCGCCGTGTAGGCCGCCAGCCCGAACAGGCCCAGGCAGGAGATCAGGATGGCGATCGACGCGAAGATGGTAAACAGCATTCCGGTCCGCTGCTCGGTTTTGTAGAGATTGTTGAACACCTCGTCCAAAAACGAGTACTCAAACGTGTAGGCACCGTTGTACTGCTTCCAGGCGCGTTCAACCGTAGCGATGGCCTGGGCAGCGTCTTTGCCGGTCGTTTTAACGTACATCGACCCGGCCTGTTTTGTGTCGTAATAGAAGATGGCGGGCTCAATCTTCTGCCGCATCGACGCGAAGTGGAAGTCTTTCACCACGCCAATAATGGTGCCCTCGTGCTTCCACAACCGGAACCGCTTCCCAATCGGGTTGTTGATCCGGGCGGCTTTTACGGCGGTTTCGTTCAGAATGAAATGCAGCGAATCGGCCACGGCACCCGTAAAATTGGCCCCTTGCGTCAGCGTCATATTGAAGAACGGAATGAAATCCTTGTCGATCGACATGGGTCGCATCATCATGGTTTCGCCCGTTTGTTTACCGTCCCAGGCGTTATCACCGGTCTGGCTACCCAGGTCAACAATGTTGGCGTTCGACCGCGTCACGGCCGCCACCCCCGGCTGGCTCAGCAAATCGGCTTTCAACACATCATACTGCTTCATCATGTCGCGCATGTAGAAAGCGAACACGTGCGTCTTGTCGTAGCCCAGTTCCTTCGAGCGGATGTACTGCAATTGATTGCTGATGATGAACGTACCGGCGATCAGCATCACCGACACGGCGAACTGCACCACCACCAGCACTTTCCGAAACGACGCCTCGCTCAGCCGATTCGACACCTTCCCTTTCAGCGCTTTCAACGGCTCAAACGAAGACAGCAGCACCGCCGGGTACATACTCGACGCCACCAGCGTGCCCGCAATGGTGAGGCCAATGACCAGCCAGATCTGATAACTGGCCACATCCAGCACCAGCGCCTTACCCGACAGTTGATTGTAGAGCGGCAACAGGACCGCCATCAGCCCCAGCGCCAGCACTGTGGCCAGACCAAACAGCAGGGTGGTCTCGATCAGAAACTGCGTGAACAACTGCGACCGGGCCGCCCCCACAATCTTACGCATGCTCACCTCCTTCGACCGCAGCATAGACCGGGCCGTGGAAAGGTTGACGTAGTTGATGCAGGCAATGACCAGGATCAGCAGGGCCACAATAGCAAACATGCGCACGGTTTCAATACCACCCTCGGTCCCATCGGCCCGGTACAGGTGCATACTGGCCAGCGGCTGCAACAGGTACGTCAGGTCAGTATCGTCGGGTTTATTGCGGAGGTGAATGGCCCGCAGTTTATCGGCCACGCTGGCGATCGACGCGCCCGGCGGTATCAGCAGGTACGTGTCGTACATGAACTGCGAAAAATCGGAATCGGCCGTTTTTCCGGTCGGCTTACTGCCATACAGGTTGGTGAAGTGCAGCGACAGGGGGAGAAACAGATCGCCGGTGATCGACGAGTTCTTGGGCAAATCCCGGACAACGCCGCTCACCGTAAAGGCTGTTTTGTTGTTGCCCGTCAGCACCTTCCCGATCGGATTGTCATCGCCAAAGTACCGTTTGGCCGTGGTCTCCGTCAGCACCACCGAATTGTTATCAGGAAAGGGTTTCGCCGGATTCCCCTGAATCAGGTTGACATCGAATACCGAGAAAAAAGTGGGATCGGTAAAGAGCGAATGGTCTTCGTTGAACACCTTCCCCTGGTAGCTGAACAGTGTGAATGCGTAGTTATGCGCCAGCCGAACGGCGTCTTTCACTTCGGGCACCTCCCGTTTGGCAAAACCGGCGATTGGCGCCACCGTGGTGGTCCAGATTTGCCGACTACTGCCGGTGCCCGCCCAGTTTTCGAGCCGGTAAATGGAGGAGGCCTGCTTATGAAACCGATCGAAGCTCAGCTCATCCTGCACCCATAACAGGATCAGTATACCCACCGACAGCCCAACGGTCAAGCCCGTGATGTTGATCAGCGAATAGAATTTGTTCTTGAACAGGGTCCGCCAGGCGGTTCTAATGTAGTTGCGTAACATACCAGAGCTGGAATAAACGATGGTCAGACCAATCCACCGGCACGATACGGATGATGGAGGCCCGTCTCTATCTGTCTGTCAAACGCCTTGCCAGACTACCTAAAGCAGCCCTGTGAAGCTACGAAAGGGCTTTTGCAGGCTAATGCCTTCTATTGCGTTGTCCACAAACGGACATACCCCGTACGCTGACGGACTATAGAAGCACTGGCAACGCATCCCACCAGTAGCGCCAGCGGGCCTGGCGCTCGCCGATACGCTCGACCTGGTAGGCAAATTCTTCGTGGAGGTCACCCAGCACCTCTTCGCGCCGGGGCGGCGCCACAAACCAGCGGAGCAGTCGGTCAGCAGCGCGAGGCGGATCGGGCGGTAGACGACGGGGTTTCATACGCTCAAGGTAGGTATAAGTGTTGCCTGTAACCGGTCCCACAGGGTGGTCCGCACGGTCTGGATCTCCTGCAAGGTGCCCTGCCCGTAGGCCGTCACACTGAACAGCCGCTTGCGCCGCCCACCGCGCTCGGCCGTGGGGTCGCCCAGCTGTGAGCTGACCATGCCTTTGGCTTCCAGCCGCTGCAGGGCGGCATGGATCTGATTCAGCCGGACGGACCGGCCACTCTGCTCGTTGATCGCGTGGGTGATGGCCACCTCGTAGGCCTGATCCTGCCGGGCCAGCACAGCCGCCGTCAGGAGTACCACCTCTTCAAATTCCCCCAGACAGGTCCGTTTCATGCCCCAGTGATTAGCTCCACTTTTGCTGATCAAATGCAGTGCCACATCCAGCCAGAGGTCCACAGAGCCACTAAAGGCGTTTTATAGCCCAAAAGCACCCATCGGCACTGTCCGTTTGTAGACAGTCGATGTACGTTTTCACGTCCCGTCAGGGACCCAGCATTGGCAAAAAAGCCCGACCCGTGTAAACCCGTCCCGGTAGGGATATAAAATTGGTAGAAAAATGGGTGGCAGGGCCGTGTAAATACGTCCCGTTAGGGACATAACATCGGTAGAAAATGGGGGCTGGTTCATGAAAACCCGTCCCGGCAGGGACATAACATCGGTAACCCTAAACCGATATTGTGTCCCTGACGGGACGGGTTTGTACGGGTCTGGCTTTTCTACCGATGTTATGTCCCTGACGGGACGGGGATGTATGAACCAGACCCCCATTTTCTACCAACATTTTGTCCCTGACGGGACGGGGATGTACGGGCCTGGTATCCATTTTCTACCGATGTTATGTCCCTAACGGGACGTATTCCCACGGCCCTGCCACCCATTTTCTACCAACATTGTGTCCCTGACGGGACGGGGATGTACGGGTCTCGTACCCATTTTCTACCAATGTTATGTCCCTAACGGGACGTATTTTCATGAACCTGGCACCCATTTTCTACCGATGTTATGTCCCTGACGGGACGGGTTTACACGGCCCTGCCACCCATTTTCTACCGATGTCGGGGTCCTGACGGGGCGAGACCGGGTGATGCCTCGGTTCGCTTATTCAGAACGAAGGGACTTGACGGGGTTCATCAACGCGGCTTTGATGCTTTGGAAGCTCACCGTCAGCAGGGCGATGCCTATTGCCAGTAGGCCAGTCAGCGCAAAGAGCCACCACTCAATGTCAACCCGGTACGCGAAGCCCTGCAACCAGTTGCTCATGGTCCACCAGGCCAGGGGGCTGGCGATCAGAATGGCGATACCCACCGGTTTCAGAAAGTCGTTGGACAGGAGCGTGACAATACTGCCAACGGAGGCACCGAGCACTTTGCGCACGCCAATTTCTTTGGTGCGCTGCTGGGCCGAAAACGTGGCCAGCCCAAACAGACCCAGGCAGGCGATGAAGATGGCCAGACCAGCAAAAACGCTCAGAATTGTCTGCTGACGAAGGTCTGTCTGGTAGAGTTTATCGAACTGCTGATCTAAAAAATGGTAATCAAACGGGTAGGCCGGTCGCGTTTCGGCGTATAACCGCTGGATCGCTTCCACGGTGGCCGTCAGGTTACCCGGCCTTAGCTTGATCAGCGCGGCCCGGCGGTCGTCGTTCGGGGCAATCACCAGCGGTTCGATCGCCTCTTTCAGCGACAGGTAGTTGAAATCGTCCACCACGCCAATGATAATGCGGTTCGTGCTGTCGCGCAGGGTGCTTTTAAGCCATTTGCCAACGGCCTGGTCGGGCGTCCAGCCAAGCCGGGCTGCCGCCGTTCGGTTGATCAGGGCAGCGCGGGCCGTATCGGTCGGAAACTGGCCCGAAAAATCGCGGCCTGCAATGATTGTCAGCCCCAGCGTTTTCACGAAATCGAAATCGGCAAATTCCGTTCGGGCTTTCCATCGGTTGGGGTGCGCCTCCACGTCGAACATAAGGCCATCGAAAAAGCCACCGGGTTCGCCCGACATCATCGAAACGGCCTCTACCTGGCTCTGCGCCAGCAGTTGGGCTTTATGATGCAGGAAGAAATTATAGATATCCTCATTATCGATGGGGACCACCAGGGTTTGCTCGTTGGTGTAGCCCAGCTGTTTGTTTTTAAGGTAGCGCATCTGTTGGGTACCAATGGCCGTTCCGAGCATGAGCAGGATTGAGATGCTGAACTGCACCACCACCAGTAGCTGCCTCAGCGACGTTCCCCCTTTGCCCATGCGTAGCTTCCCTTTCAGCGACTGAATGGGCGAAAAAGCCGCCAGCACAAAGGCCGGGTAACTGCCCGACAGGAAACCCACTACCACGATGATCCCAACGAGAAACAGCAGGATCGGCAGCGTATAAACGGCCAGATTCAGGGGGTAGCCCAGCAACTGTTTGTAGAAAGGCAATACCAGCGCCAGCATCCCGATCGAGAGCCCGCACGAGAAGGTTGCCAGCAGGAGCGACTCACCGATAAACTGCCACACCAGATGCCCTTTAATGGCGCCCAGCACTTTCCGGACGCCAATCTCTTTTGAGCGCTCTACCGCCCGAACGGTGGAAAGGTTCATGAAATTGATGCAGGCCACCAATAGAATCAGCATGGCGATCGACAGAAAGATATACACCACTTTTTTGTCGCCATGTTTTACGCTGTCGAAGGCCGCCTGCTCAAAGTAAATGTCGGGTAACGGCGTGAGCGACAGGTTAAAATGAAAGCCTGCCTGCTTCAGGATCTGCCCCATGTATTTATCCATGAAGCGCGGGAAACTTCGCTCAACCTGCGCTTCGCTGACCGTTGGCGCCAGCTGCACATAGGTGTACAGGCCGTTGTTGATCCACACGTTCATCCAGCTCCGGTCTTTGTAGTTTTCCAGCGGCACAACCAGATCAAAATCCAGGTGAGAATTGGCAGGTACGTCCTGCGCAATACCGGTAACTTTCACGGCCAGGTTTTTGTCGATCGTAACGATCTTGCCCAGGGCGTTGTCGATGGTGCCGAAGTACTTTTTCGCGGTCGATTCGGTCAGTACCACACTCGCCGGGTCGGTCAACACGGTAGCCGGATCACCTTTGAGCAGTGGGAAGGAGAAGAACGTGAAAAAGTTAGGGTCCGTATCAAGGATCTTCCGCTCGTGAAACGATTGATTGTCGGACGTGACCAGCGCATCGGTCGGGTTTACGCGCACCGCCTGCGTGATCTGGCCCTTGAAGTCGTTCAGCAGGGCGGGCGCATACGGACCCGACAGGTAGGAGACGGCTGTCTCTTTACCCTCGTTCTGTATGCCCCGCATCACGCGGTAGATGCTTTTCCCATTCTTGTGGAAATTATCGACGCTGAACTCGTTCATGATGAACAGGAAAATCAGCAGGCACACGGTGATGCCCGTCGACAGGCCCAGCAGGTTGATCCCCGAAAAAACCTTGTTTCGGGTCAGGTTGCGGAAGGCGATTTTGATGTAGTTGCGAAGCATGGCAGGACTAAAGGATAAAGGGGATCGGTAGTGGTCAGCATAACGGCTGGACCTGTTGGCTGAGTGGGCCAGTGGCCGCACCAGTTTCAGGGCACTCAGGCTATAACGCCAGGTGGCCCGGCGCGAGCCCTGGGTACGTACCCAGTGGTCGTAGAGTTCGAGCAGGTCGCCCTGCACTTCTTCGGCCGTGTCGGGGTGGGCCCACCAGCGCAGCAGGGTCTGCGCCCAGCGCGGCGGATGGAGGTCAGGCTTCTGGTTATTCATGCTCATCGTCAGATCCCCATGAGTTGCAGCGTTTGTGGGGGCAGGGCATCCCATAGCTGCGTACGTACCTGCTTCACGTCGGCCAGCGCTTTTCGGCCCGCGGCCGTAACGGCGAAAAAGCGTTTACGCCGGCCACCCCGCTCGGCCGTGGCACCGCCCATCTCCGATGACAGGAAGCCTTTCTCTTCCAGTCGTTGCAACGTGGTATGCACGGTACTAAAGCCAACGGCGCGACCGGTTTGCTGCTCAATTTCCTGCGTGATCGTGACGCCGTAGGCGCCCTCATCAAGGATGGCCACGGTTAGCAGTACCACTTCTTCAAATTCTCCCAGAAAGGCTCGTTTCATGGCCTGTTTATTTAATCCGATAATGTCGATCAAATGCGATGCCAGCTATAAAAAAAGCCCCCAGGTACGTTCTGGAGGCATTTTTCACAAAATATTGGCGAGTCTGGCTGTCCGATTCTGGACAAACGCTGTCCGCTCCGAGCCATGCGCTGTGATCGTTATACTAGCTTGTGCGTAAAGCTTTCGCTGGCTGGCTTCGCGCTGTAGACCTCGCAGCCAGCCAGCAAAAACTCTACCTACTTATCACCTTGTCTCTTTACGCGTTTTCGCCGCGTCTAGGGTCGAAGTCGAGCATCCACTGAACACCGAACCGATCGGTGAACATGCCAAAGTAATTACCCCCCGGGCCATAGCTTATCGGCATCTCCACGCGCCCACCTGCCGACAGCCCACTGAATAAGGCATCGGCTTCTTCCTGGCCTTCGGCCTGAATGACAATCGTATATCGGTTATCGTTCACCATCACCTGGCCCCTATGTTCCATTACGTCGCTCCCCAGCAACATGTTGCTTTTACCGATAGGCAACGCAATGTGCATCAGTCTGTTGGCGTCGTTTTCAGAAATCGGATAGTCAGCGCTGGCGATGTCTTTGTAGCGCGCCACTCTGGCAAACTCGCCACCAAATACGGATCTGTAAAAGGTAAAGGCTTCTTCGGCATTGCCGTTGAAGTAGATAAAGGGGTTTAGAAGAGCCATAGTATATCGTTGTCTGATTCGTGCTGTTCAGGCTTAGTCAATTCCGGTTGACGCTTCCCCGTGATCAATGTGATGGAGCGTTGGCTGTCTGCCGTTGTTTCGATAAGTCGGCCAGCACGTGTTCCAGGTTATCGATCGATCCTTTGAAACCTGCTTCAAAGCCCATCTCAATCATGCGCTCCAGGCGGGTAAGCGATTCATTTTTAATGATAATACGCACGGTAGTGATGCCGTTTTGCTCGCTGAACGTCGTATCCCACTCAGAACCCGGCAGTTCAGGGTTTTCCTGTTCATCAGCAAACGAATTGTACAGTTTGTAGTTTGTCTTCGGCGTAATGGACGTATACTCCTGAATCGACCAACGGGCCTGTCCATCCGGGCTCACCATCGCGTAGAACCGGCGGCCACCCACCTTAAAATCCATGTACTTCGTTTTGGATGACCAGGGCTTGGGGGCTACCCATTGGTCCAGGATTTCCGGGGTGGTAAAGGCATCCCAAACCAGCGGGAGTTCGGCCGCAAATTCCCGGTTGATGAATACGGTTTTTTGTGGTTTGTCGACGGTGAAGTCGAAGAGCAGCTTGTTCATTTTTTCTGTTGTTTAAGGATGGTTAATACGTCGTCAAGTTGAGTGAACCGGGTTTCCCAAATGGTTCGGTAGTGGGCTAGCCAGTTGTCTATCTCTTTTAGTTTGTCAAGCTCAAGCGAGTAATAAATCTCCCGGCCCTGCGGCTCCTGTCTGACCAGTTCACATTCCGTGAGAATACGCAGGTGTTTCGATATGGCTTGTCGGGTCGTGTTGAAGTGGTCGGCGATGTCGTTTGGTGTCATGGCCTGCAGGGCGATCAAGGCGATAATGGCCCGCCTCGTCGGGTCGGCGATTGCCTGAAAAATGTCTCTCCTCATAGGGGTATTGCGCGATTAACGAAACCGTTCGGTTGCAAATATACGCGCAACCAATCGGTTTCACAATTAGTCATACATTTTTTCTGATCGGTAAAAAGTGGACCGAGCGCGGCTGTTTTGGTGTATTTCGAAACGTACCTGGCGGATGAATGTTGGCATCGGTTAACCGGGGCTACCTGTGCGCAGGCACCTACCGGTCAACCAACTTACCGATCGCTTTAACCAGCGGGGGCATCTAAATACAGATACAGTTCTTTAATGAGTCCGTTCTCACTAATGGCGATATCCATACCGCTGGCGACAGGTGTTGCCTCAGCGGCTCCGAGTGTCCAGGCTACATGACTGACCCCGTGATTAGTTACGGCTGGTCT
This sequence comes from Fibrella arboris, assembly GCF_041321095.1. Taxonomy (NCBI): domain Bacteria; kingdom Pseudomonadati; phylum Bacteroidota; class Cytophagia; order Cytophagales; family Spirosomataceae; genus Fibrella; species Fibrella arboris. The sequence goes on from NZ_JBGGWE010000009.1 coordinate 156,295, forward strand.
GGTCAGGGAGAAGACAAATTCAGGCAACCATTGGCTTTGCAGCGTTTTGATCAGGGCATCAATTGCCTGATGTCCCTTGATGGCTTCGCCCTGATCGGTCTCGTAAAAAAGGATATCGGCGGCATAAATCCGTTGCATCACGGCGAGCCGTTGGTCATCATTCCGTTCACTCCACACCTTGAGGAGACTGTCTTCCAGTAATTGCTTATCATTCATAATTGCCTGAGTCGGTTTAATTGCTTCACGGAGCCGACATCCGTCAAAAAACGACACTAGTTACGAACAAATCCAAACCTCGCCCAACTAAGGCTATTATGTTGTTTCCAAATCCAGACTGGCGCCAGGCTACCTCCGCCAATGAGCCACCCGTTCTCGTTTGGCCCTTTGTTGGGCACGCCAACGCAATCCGATAAACGTAGCGATTGGCTACCGACGTGAGACTACGGTGTTTAGCTGGCGATGATAACCCGATCGCCATTCACCGGCCAGAATCGCCTTTGGGCCTTTATTGATTGGATGAAGCAGCCGGGCTGGTCTACTTTGGGACCTTAAACGCGGCAACATGGCTACTTTCTCCAGACGTTCATTCATCGGTAATCTTGGTCTTGGCATCGGGGCGTCGACGCTCTCCCCTACCCTTCTGGCGTCTGCCTTCGACCAGCCGGGGCCGACCAGCAAGCTGAACATCGCGATCTGCGGACTGGGCCGCTACGCCAGCGTGCTGAAAAGCGGCCTGGCCGACTCGCGCTATTGCCAGCTCACTGGTGTCATTACGGGCACACCGGCCAAAGCAGCGCAGTGGAAAGCCGAATTTGGCCTGCCCGACAAGAACATCTACACGTATCAGCAGCTCGACCAGCTGGCCAACAACCCGGACATTGACCTGGTCTACATTACCCTGCCCAACGGGATGCACAAGGAATACACGCTGCGGGTGGCCAAAGCGGGCAAACACGTGATTGTGGAGAAACCGATGGCGTTGACGGAACGCGACTGCCGGGAGATGATTACCGCCTGCCAGAGAGCGGGCGTACAACTGGCGGTTGGCTACCGGCTGCATTACGAACCGCACCACATAGAGCTCAAACGACTCGGTCAGGAAAAGGTGTTTGGCCAGGTACGTTGGATCGACGCGGCACTGGGCTACCGACTGGCGGGCATCCCGGCCGACGACTGGCACCTCAGCAAGGCCATGGCGGGTGGTGGCCCCCTGATGAACCTGGGCGTCTACTGTGTGCAGAGCAGCCGCTACGTGCTGGGCGAAGAGCCCATCGCCGTCACCGCGCAGTATGGCCCGGTGACGATGCCCGACCGGTTCAAGGAAGTAGAGGAAAACATTATGTGGCAACTGTACTTTCCGAGTGGGGCCGTCTGTACCTCAGCCACGACCGCGAACTGCAATATCGACCGCTTCTTCGCCACCGCCGACGAAGGTACGTTTGAGCTAAGCCCAGCCCTGAGTTACGGCCCGTTTGCAGGAAAAACCAGCCGGAACGTGTTCAACTTCCCGGTCATCAACCAGCAAGCCGCCCAACTCGACGATATCGCCAGCCACATCCTGAGCAACAAACCGCTCCCATCCCACATTTCGGGCGAAGAAGGCCGCAAAGACATGCGCGTGATCGAAGCCATCTACCGCGCCGCCAACACTGGCAAGAAAGTACTTCTGTGATAGTCAGGTACGTTCTAATAGCGATGGCTGTTTATGTTACGATGCATTTAGTCAAACACACTCATTTGGAATGGGTGGCCATATTCTTTGGCATGTTCCCTAACAAATTCATCCCAATAAGTACATCGATTCATGATTTTTTCAGATTGTTCCAGATACTTAGCAAGTTTCTTAACGCCTTCCGGGGTAAGAAACTGAAAATGTTTGTACATTCTAATTCCTATTTCGTTGAACCTATTCTTAGTCTCAATTACTGGAAGGACTTCTTTGGGGAAACGACCATAAATTATATCAATGGTGTACTTCGACACAATACTTGGCTTTTTAGATACAATTCCACTTTCTGGTATTTCCCAACCATTCAAACGAAAAATTTCACGATACCAACTTTGTTGAAATTGAATACCATATTCATTAATCTTACTGTCTATGTATTCATAAAGCTTCTTTACGTCAATTGTCTCACCACTAATGAGTTCAATTTTCTGTATCCTTTGATCAAGTGACCTATCCGATCCCTTTCGTTGTATTAAAGAATCAGGACCAATTGTTAACTGTTTGCGCAGTTCATCAGCTTCCTGTATCTTTTTTAATTCCTCAACTGTTCTTTTGCTCTGATTCTCAGTTTTTTTCATGATCTGTGGTGTAAATAGTGTTAATATAAAGTTCAGCGACTTTGGAGGCTGGCATTTTGTGTGATACGCCGTCAACCGCTTTTAAACATCGGCCGATGTCTGGCAAAAAATCTTTTAACCAAACCCAGTTACTTCTTTTGTATGCTATCATCGTATAGATAATACTAGAGTGTACATGATTAAGTCTAGCATATTTCTCTATATACGAACGATTATTTATGTGAGGAAGAACATCTTGTAATTTCTCATCGGAAAATAGATAATCTTTTGCAAATTGATTCGCAACATCTTCAACTTCTACTTTCGTATAGAGGTCCGTTTTGTCTGAGATATGGTATGAATTCATTAAAATATCATCCCAATCAAAAAGTACATGATGTAATTCATGTAAGAGAGCAAACCACAACGTTGCATAATTACCCTTATAATCTGTTAAGACTATACAAGGCTTTCTGTTAACAGAGAATGTAGCACCTCTAATATGAAGTTTTGAAAATTTCGGTAAGTATATGATCGTGATACCCATTCTGAAAAGTACTCGAACAATCTCCCACAATCCCTTCTCAACATTCATAGAATGCCACCTAATTGTCGGAAAATATTCAATCAATGCTTTTCGATCGTAGGGATTCGTATTGTAAATTTTCTTAAATACTTGACGAGCAAATTCAGTCCAATAATTAAGCATTTGGTTATTACTGGCAATCTTTGCAGAACTATATGCCGGATTTAAAACTTCTCTTCGGTAGTCAAAAATAGAGTTGTAATCAAAATACTTGACCAAAACTTTTTCGACATGGTCGAGATCACTAGAGCTTTCAATGATTCCCTCGGATTTCAAGTCTGATAAATTAAAATTTTTGAGTATATATTTTCTTCTTTCAAGAAGGCTAATTTGCTCGTCGCTAGGTTTCTTTAGAGAGTCTAAATATAGATTGATCGCTTCGGTTTGGGAGATTTCTAAAAAATGAGCCAATTTTATGAGTGAAAGAATATCCACCCTGCTACTCGTCCCAGCTAAAAGGGCGTGTAAAGCCCTGCTCTCAATTTGAATAGCCTCCAACGCTTGGGTCTGGTTGATTTGCATTTTTTTCAACTGCATTTCGAACCTTTCCTTAAGACTCCTTTTGTCGATGTCACTATACGACCTCAATAGGTGACTGATATCTATGTCGTCTAATTCATCCATGCCTGCATTTGTATTTTTACAAATCAAATATAACAAGCTACATGGAGGATACAAAGCCATTTTGACATTATTTGTAAATTTACAAATATTTATATACCCAGCTTACATAATAGGATTAGTCAATGCTTTCAATGTATAAGGTCGAGAAGTACGTATTACCCTACCAAGAGTGTTCGCCAGCTCAACTAACCTTTTATCTGCCTCGTCGCGACTTGAGGGTTATAGAAATCAATAGCCCCCGTTTATTCTCCCTGTAATGATTTTACCGAGTTCATCATGGCCGCTTTGATGCTTTGGAAGGTGACCGTTAGTAGGGCGATGACCAGTACACCCACGAATAGCAGAATGAATATCCAGCCGGTCATGATGGGCGATTTCATTGTCATATGAGCGCTAGACGTAAAACGAAAATGGTTAGTGGGATACCCAACATACACTAGCAATATCCAATTCAGCGTAGTAGAGCAGGGAGGATATATTGCTCCATCATGCGGTCGATTTGGGGGTGGGCGTAGGCGGTGCCGTAGGCGGTGGCGGTTATGACGATGACCCACGGCTGATCCTTGAACACAAAGATCTTGTTGCCGCCGTTGCCCGTGGCGTAATAGGTTTCGTAGCCCTTGCCGTTTACGCGGTACGTCTTATTCCAGAACAGGTAGCTGTAGTACTCGTTCGGGCGGCCCGGAATGGCTTTATGGCGGGTGAATGTCTTGTCGACCCAGGCCCTTGGCAGCAGTTGTCGGCCCTGCCAGCGGCCACCGTTCTGGTAGAGCTGTCCGTATTTGGCAAAATCCAGCGCGTTCATGCGCACGCCACCCGCCATGCTGACCGTCTGTTGGGGCGTATACGGCCACTGATACCGCCGAATACCAAGCGGGCCAAGTAATTTCTGATCGGCGTAGCGCTCCAGTCCGCCGGGCACGACCTTGTTCAACACGTCGCCCAGCAAGACAACGCCCGCCGTGAAGTAATGCCATGAGCCCCTGTATTTGGCTGTGTCGACCGGGAGGTTCAGCGTGAAGGTTACCCAGTTCGGGGTGGGGTACATGTTTTCCTCGTTACCGGGCGAATCGTTATCATCATCGTTGCCATCGAAAGCCGAGCTCATCGTCAGCAGCTCGCGCAAGGTGGTTCGGGCTTTGGCAGGTACGTTGTTCGCCACGGTGGTCAGGTCGTAGAAGTCGGCCAGGGGCTGCTGTTCGCTGGACAGATGTCCGTCCCGGATGGCCATACCCGTCAGGGTAGACGCAAACGACTTGCCCACCGAACGCACATCGTGCAGCGAATCGCGGGTAGCGCCGTTGCCATACTCCTCAATCAGCAGCTTGCCCTTTTTCAGCACCACCACGCCCGTAATGTGCTTGAATACCGCCGCGTCGATCATGCCTGCCAACGCCTTGATCTTGTCCCGGTCAAACCGCTCCGTCGACACCGGCAGTCCCGGATACGGCCTGGGTACGTTGAGCCGGATCGTGCGCAGGTCGATCACCGGTTTGCGGTTGACGAGCAGCTTCAGCGCCCCACTTGCCAGCAGCCCGCCCACCATCGGACTGGTCGGGTTGAGGTACGGTCGGATGTCGAGCCGGAAGCGGTGCGGGCCTTCGGTCAGGGCCGCATCCCCGCCATTGTTCATGAACCGGTTCCAGGCCGATTGGCTCCACCAGGCACCCTCCTTCTGGTTGTCGATCAGCGGTTTGCTGATGATCGTTTCGGCGTTTTTAATGGACGCATAGGGTGCTCCCGGATGCAGGTTGCTCTGGTAAATGAGCCGGTCGTCGACAAAGAAAGAGAACTGATAGCCGCCCGTTTTCGTGAGCACGTCGGCCGGCAATTCGGGCGCTAGCTGGTGCAGGTAGTTCGTGAGCGAATTGCCCATAAACGCCGTCATGAACAGGTTGCTCTTATTGGTCAGCGTATACGTACTTAGAAAGTCAGCCTCCGTCAGGTCAGCCGCTGGTATCGCTTTATCGGTGAACCGCAACTTGCCGATGTTGGCCTGATGAATGGCCGAGGTAATGCCCTGCGTAGGCACCAGATCGGGCGATTGGCCGAGCAGGTGCGTGGTCATGAACAGGAGAAGAAGTAGTAGCAGGCCAGTCGTTTTCATAAGGCATTGGTTGATCATGGCCAAAGCTAAACGAGTGGCGCAGGTACGTGTCGGAAATGGGACGTACCTGGCTGGAAATGGGGTGAATATTGCCACACACCACAAGCGCGTAGCACTGCGAAGCATCACACATTGCCTGTCAAACGGCACGATGTAGTTGGCTATTCGCTTCGGAGGCTTTTCACCGGATTTAGCAGGGCGGTTTTGACACTTTGGAAACTCACCGTCAGTAGCGTAAGGAGCAACGTACCGGCGCCGGTCAGGCCGAAGACCCACCAGGCAATTGTGGTGTGGTACGTGTATGCCTGGAGCCAGTTGGTCAGGAAATAGTACGCGAACGGCGTGGCGATACCCAGGGCGATCAGCACCAGCACAACGAAGTCTTTCGAGAGCAAAACCCAGAGGTTCAGCACCGATGCGCCCAACACTTTCCGAACGCCAATCTCTTTGGTCCGTTGCTCAGCCATGAAGGACGCCAGTCCAAAAATACCGAGGCACGAAATGAAAATAGCCAGCGCCGCAAAGATGGACGCCAACGTGCCGATGCGCTCTTCGCTGCGGAACTTCTGATCATATTCGTCATCGACAAACGTGTAGTTGAACGGCGCATCAGGCAGCTGTGCCTTCAACACGTCGCCAATGGTTATCAGGGCGGCCCGCGGGCTACGGGCCGGATTGAGGCGCATGGTCAGGAATTTACCGGCTTTCGGGCCGATAAAAAAGACCGACGGTTTGGCCGGTTCGTAGGGCGAATCCATTACCATATCGCGGATCACACCGATGACGTGGAAGCTTACCTGAAAGTCGTTTCCGGTCCAGGTGATGGTTTTGCCGAGTACGTCCCTCATAGCCATAAACGCCACGGCCGATTCGTTCAGCACGATGCCCAGCGAGTCGGAGGCCAGCTTGCGGGAGAAATCGCGGCCCTGTTTGAATTCCCAGCCCACCGTTTTCCCAAACTCGTGCGATACGCCGATTGTCCCGAAGTTGATTTGTAGCGTCGGATCTTTCCCCGCCCAGTTAAAACCGCCGTTGGTCGACCGGACTTCGGTTAGCGGACTGGCCGATTCGCCCACGTCGAGCACCGCGCCCGACCGGATCAGCTCGTTGCGGACGGTTTCGCGGTGTTGCTCGTAATGGGGTACGTTTAGGAGCAGCGAAACCAGCCCGTTCCGGCTGTAGCCGATGGGTCGGTTCTTGGCGAACTGAATCTGCCGGTAAACGACCAACGTACCCACGATCAGGCTAATGGAGACCGTGAACTGCACAACAACCAGTGCTCGCCGGGGCGTTGCAATGCGCCGGCCGGTTTGACTGGCCCCTTTCAGCACGGCAACGGGCCGAAACGACGACAGGTACAGCGCCGGGTAGCTGCCCGCCAAAAGCCCCGTCAGCCAGGCGAAGGCCAGGCCCAGGACCCAGAACATGGGATTCGCCACCGGAACGACCATATGCTTGTCGGCGACCTGATTGAACAGCGGCATCAGCAGAAAAACCAGCCCGATAGCCACGCCATACGCGAGCCCAACCACCAGCAGCGACTCGCCCAGAAACTGAGCCACCAGTTCCTGCCGCCGCGAGCCAATGGCTTTGCGGATGCCCACTTCTTTGGCCCGCTTGACAGAACGAGCCGTACTGAGGTTCATGAAGTTGATGCAGGCCAGCAGCAGCACGAAGAGCCCAATCAGGCCAAACAGCCAGACGAATTGAATCCTGCCCCCTTCGTTGACGCCGTTTTTCCAGTCGGAATACAAATGCCAGCGCGCCATCGGGTAGAGCAGTACCTCGGGTTTCTGAGCCGGATCGCCATTGGTTTTCCCAACCAGCAGGTTCCTGACCGCCACCGACGCATCGGCCAGACTAACCGACGGGGCCAGCTCAACGAACAGTTCAAATGAGGTGTTGGTCCAGTCGTCTTTCGCTTCGTTCACCCAATCCGTCGACGTGGCGTACAGCGCCCAGGGAGCGATGAACTGCACGTCGGCAAAGCTGCTTCCAACTGGCATATCCTCGTACACGCCCGTCACGTTGACCGTCATGGTGTTATCGAGCGTCAGGGTCTTGTTTAGCGGATTCGTATCGCCAAACAGCGCCGTTGCCAGCGAGGCCGACAGCAGTATGGAAGCCGGTTCGACGAGCCCCGCCCGGCTCCCTCTAAGCATGGTTAGCGATAGCATGTCGGGTGCGCCGGGAGTCATGAATTTGCCGCTTTTCGAAAACACCTGACCGGCCAGCGTGACGGTGTGAAAACCAGTCCACCAGGCTAATTCAATGTGTTTAAACCGATCGCCGTAGGTCGTTTTCAAACTTTGGGCCAACGGTATCGGCAAACCCGGTCTGGTATCTGTTTCGCCATTGACCGTTCGGTTGCGCATGACCTGCGCAATGCGATCGTAGTGCTGAAATGATGTATTGACCGACAGTTCATCGTAGATCCAGAGCCCGATGAGCATCGCCACGGTCATACCAACGGCCAGGCCGCCGATGTTGATGACCGAATAGCCCTTGTTTCTGGCGAGGGTGCGCAAAGCGATTTTGAGATAGTTACGTAGCATGTCCGTATGTGTTGGTTTAGGGTAAACAGTCTCTTCTCGTTTCAATAGCGAAGGCCGTAGCAGACTCAGCACATCGCGCAGGTAGCGCCAGCGGGCCCGGCGCAGGCCCACCTGCTCTGCCCGCTGCTGAAACAGCTCGGCCAGGTCGCCCTCCAGTTCTTCGGCCCGCTGGGGCGGGCACAGCCTGTGCAGCAGGTACGTGGCCCAGCGCGGGCCAGCAGGTCGGGGTGGGTGCGACGGCCTCATGACTACTCGCTCCGCAGGCTTTTTACGGGGTTCACCAGCGCGGCCTTGATACTCTGGTAACTGACGGTTAGCAACGTGACCGCCAACGCCCCTAAACCAGCCAGGGCGAAAATCCACCACGATAACTCAGTACGGTACTGGTAATTCTGGAGCCAGTCAGACAGCACATAATAAGCAATGGGGGCTGCCAGGCAGAAAGCGACCAGAATCAGCAGCACAAATTCTTTCGACAGCAATCCCCAGACGTTGAACAGAGACGCGCCGAGCACTTTCCGAATGCCGATTTCCTTGGTCCGTTGCTCCGCTATAAACGAAGCCAGCCCAAACAGACCCAGGCAACTGATCAGAATGGCCAGCATAGCAAACCCGCCGGCCAATCGCCCAATCCGTTCTTCGGTGCCGAATTTCCGGGCATACTGGTCGTCCACGAATTTGTAGTCGAAAGGCGAATCGGGACTGTACGTTTTGAAGACCTGCTCTACTTTCGCCAGCGCTTCGTGGGCCGATAGCTGTGGCGCTAAACGTAAATTGATGGTGTTGACGTTCCGGTAGCTAACCGCAAAAAAAGAGGGGTTGACGGGCTTAAACGGATCTTCTTTTACTATGTCTTTGATCACACCGATGATCTTGTACTCGCGGCCGCCCTGCCGTACGATTTCCCCGATCGGATGCTGGAAGCCCATCAATTTAACCGACGCTTCATTCAAGATCATCGACGAACTATCCGTCGTAAACTCCCGGGAGAAATCCCGCCCTTCCTTGAGTTGCCAGCCGATCGTTTTGCCGAAGTCATGCGATACATAATTCGACATGACCAGCGGCATGGTGCCGGTCTTTTTACCTGTCCAGGAAATGTCGGTGGTGCCTCCATACTGAACCGTTATTGAATTCGACGACTCCGACATGGCGGCCACGGCTCCCGTAGTAAGCAGGTCGTTTCGTAACGCCGTATAGTGCCCGGCCAATTCAGGCGCATTCATACCGATTTCAATCAATCCATTGCGGCTATACCCGATCGGGCGGTCTTTGGCATGTTCGATCTGCCGGAATACGATGATGGTGCCGATAATGAGCGTTACGGAAACCGTGAACTGAAAACCGACCAGTACCCGCCGGGGAATAGCTGCAAACCGATTGGCCCGAAAGGGTCCCTTCAACACTTTTACGGGCTGGAATGACGATAAGTACAGAGCGGGGTAGCTACCGGCAATCAAACCCGTTAGCAGACTGAAGCCCAGCCCGGCTAGCCAGAACAACGGATTGACCCACAAAATGACCATTTTCTTGTCAGCTACCTGGTTGAAGAACGGTAGCGTAACCTGCACGAACAGAATGCCCAACGTAAAAGCCAGCATCGCCATTAGCAGCGATTCGCTGAAGAACTGCGCAATCAATTGACCACGTACCGATCCCACTGCCTTTCGAATGCCGACCTCCTTGGCCCTTTTTTCGGAACGCGCCGTACTCAGGTTCATAAAATTGATGCAGGCCAGCAGCAGCACAATGATACCGATAGAGCCAAACAGCCAGACAAACGTAATCAGCCCGCCCGTGTTGACGCCGTCTTTGAAATCGGAATACAAGTGCCATTTCGTCATCGGATGCAGGAAAAACTCGGGTTTGTACCCCGGTGGATTGTCCCGCTTTATCCGAATATCCTTAATCTTAGCCGACACCTGATCGAAGCTGGCCCCCGGTTTGAGTTGGGCGTAGATCTGATAGGAGTTGGAATCCCATTCATCCTGGTCGCGTTTGGCACCCGCGTCGTTGGCCGCAAAAAATTTCCAGGGAGCTAGAAACAGGACGTCGTTGAACGAGCTATTAGCCGGAAAATCTCCGTAAACGCCCATGACTTTCACCGTCTGTTTATTGTCCAGTTTAATCAGCTTATCAAGTGGACTTTCGGCACCGAACAAGGCATTGGCGAGCGATTCAGACAGGAGAATCGCATTGACATCGTTGTTTCCAAACGGTGTTCCCGACAGGACGTTCAGCGACAGCATATTGAAAAAGTCGGGCTCGACGTAATTCCCCGATTTCATCAGTTTCCTGTCGCCAGCCGCCAGAATCACCTTACGCGTCACCGACAACCCGACCGACTCAAAATCAGGATACTTACTCCGCAATTCCTGCGCCAGCGGTATCGGCATCACATCATAAGACGCTTTCTCGACGTCGAACTTCACGAACTGCCAGAGTTTAGCCAGCCGGTCAGTGTTTTTAAACTGTCTGTCGAACGACAGTTCGTCATAAATCCACAGCCCGATCAGCATGGCGACGGCCATACCGGAGGCCAACCCAAAAATGTTAATGAACGAATAGACCCGGTTCTTGGCCAGGTTCCGGAAAGCGATGGTCAGGTAATTGCGAAGCATGGTCGTATTGGTTGGTTGGGGATAGGCCCGTTTTTCTCTCTTCAGCAGCGAAGGCCGCAGCAGACTCAGCACATCGCGCAGGTAGCGCCAGCGGGCCCGGCGCAGGCCCACCTGCTCTACCCGCTGCTGAAACAGCTCGGCCAGGTCGCCCTCCAGCTCTTCGGCCCGCTGGGGCGGGCACAGCCTGTGCAGCAGGTACGTGGCCCAGCGCGGCGGTCGGCGTAGCTTGTTCATGACCAGGTGGTTTGAGGAATGGCGTCCCACATCTGATTGCGTAGTTGCCGAACCTCTTCCAGCGCCCGGCGTCCGTAGGCCGTCACCGAATAGAGCCGCTTCCGACGACCACCCCGCTCGGCAGTTGCGCCGCCCATTTCGGAGTTGACCAGCCCTTTCTCCTGAAGCCGGTTCAGGGCCGAATGCACCGCCCCCAGGTTGACCGACCGGCCCATCTGCTGCTCGATCTCATTGACGATAGCCACCCCGTAGGCATCGCCCGACCGGATGGCTACGGCCAGCAATACCACCTCCTCAAATTCGCCCAGGTACGTTCCTTTCATGCCAATATCATTAGATGTGTATTTGTATAACAAATGCGTTGCCAGGAATAAAAACGGCCTATTCTGCGCAGAACAGGCCGTTTTTAGTAATTTACCCGAACGCGAATTGTCCAGAATCGGACAAAAGCCCGTACGCAGGTGGACAGCAGGAAACCTAGCAGAAAGGCAAAAAAAGGTCGCTGGTAGCCTATTTCTCAATCAGTTTCTGGAGGGCTTTTTTTCCGTCTTCATTGGCGGGCCACAGGGCAATCGATTTTCGGTACATGGCGATGGCCTCCTCTTTCCGGTTGGTATGCGCCAGTGCCATGGCATAGCTGTCGTAGGTGTTGCCGCTTTTCGGATACAGCAACGTGTTAAGTTTGAAAACCTCCAGGCAAAGCTCGTTGTGGTTCGCGATTGGGGCTTTCAGGAGGTCGAAGCCAAGGCGGTTCATATCCAGCTCGGCCAGGTAGTAGTGGGTGGTGTCGTCTTTCAGTTCGTTGAATTTGCTGATCGCGTGATCTGCGCCTTTGGCAACCAGCGCTTCGCCGTAGACCCGTGCCAGCGACTGCCGCTTCTCAATGGCTAACGGTGCCTGACCATTCAGCAGGTTCGCTACCGACACCATTACCTGAATGGGGTTGTTGTCCATATTGTCGTAGAAAATGATGGTCTGGTCTTTGGTAAGGTTGTGGTGCAGAAACGTGGTCAACCCAACGATATGTCCATCGTGGAAAACGTAGTTGTTGATCGGCTCCGTTTTAGTGTTATAAACTGTCCAACCCAGCCCGTACGAGCGGGTACTACTGCCCTGCCGGTATGTCTTGCCATTGTTTAAGGTCACGGGGGTAACCGCAAGCGCCATCAATTCGTTGCCGATCAGTTTACCCGAGAAAAGCGCCCGGTCGAACGCCCACAAATCCCGCACGGTACTGATTACGTTGTTCGGTCCGGTTATGCTGCCCAGTTGGTAATAGGTATAAAACTGTTTGCGATCCAGCGAATCAACATTGTGGAACTGGTTAACATACATGGCTGGTCGCGTGTACCGGACGGTATTGGGCATCTCCGCTTCCCGAACATAGGTGTTGGCCATACCAGCCGGTTTGAACACACGCTGTTTCAGGTACGTCGCAAACGGCTGGCGACTCACCTTCTCGACCAGCATCGCCAGCAGCATGTAATTGGTGTTGTTGTAGGCCCATTTATCACCCGATTGAAAAAGCAGTGGCTTCTTTAGCTCGATCAGGTGCCGGTAGACCGTTTGGTTGCTGATCAGTTCGTCGGGATGGGCGTTGCTGTAGGCATCTTCCTGCCGTTCCAATTGTGGCAAACCCGATGTGTGGGTCAACAAGTGGCGGATCGTAACCGCCGGGTAGGCAAAGTCCGGGAAGTAGGTCACCAACGGATCGTCCAGTGTCAGCTTCTTCTTCTCAACCAACTGCAACACGGCAACGGCGGTAAACGGCTTGGATAACGAGGCCAGGTTGAAGGTTGTTGTGTCGGTGTGGCGAACCTGCCGGCGGGTATCGGCAAAACCAACTGAACGCTGGTAGATGATCTGCCCCTGTTCTGCCACCAGCATACTGCCATTGAACAGCTGGTGCTGGGCCAGCGTGGTTAAAAACGAGTCGATACGGGCGACTTCAGGGCGCTGGGCACAGCCAGGATGACTGAGCCATACCAGTAGCAAAAGGGCAAGTGGCGATTGTAATACACGCGTGCTGAACATGCTATTTACTGGGTTTGAGAGTGAACCAACTGATTAACCGAGTCGGGATGAGGCATAGACATAAGAATTTTTTCTTACTTTTAACGCGCTGATTCCCAAATCATGTGGCAATGCTACAACTTTTTTTATAAGCTAAGAAACATTTCTTACTTTAGTTAAGAAATGTTTCTTAGCTTTGCCTCATGAACACAACAACACAAGATGCCAACGTACCTGGCGAGCCGACCAAATCGGAGCTGGAAATTCTTCAGATACTATGGGAGTTCGGCCCATCGACGGCTCGTTTCGTAAACGATCACCTGAATCAGCACATCCGGAAAGTGATCTACATGTCGACCCTGAAGCTGATGCAGATCATGGTCGAGAAGGGATTCCTGAAAAAGGACGAGCGCCAGATGAAGCACGTTTATTGGGCTATTGTTGAGGAATCTAAAACCAAAAGCATGCTGCTCGACCGGGTGGTCGATACGCTGTTCAACGGGTCGGCGAGTAGCCTGATGATGCAGTTGGTGGGCAATAAAAAGCTGTCGCCCGACGATATGAAGGCCATACAGGAACTGATGAACAAACTGGATCAAAAACCATAAAACACCATGGACGCTTCTTTTTCAACGCAACTGTTTTCTGGCCAGGTCGTTCAGGCGATCTGCTGGACCCTTATTCACTCGCTTTGGATCGGGCTACTCACGGCCGTCGTTACGGGTGGGGTGATGATGGCCACTCAAAAATCGGCTCCGCAGGTACGTTATCAACTGATGAGCAGCACGTTGCTAGGCTTTGTGTTGACCATGGCGGTTGTCTTGTATTGGGAACTAACGACTTTCAACCCACAGCAACCCACTGGCAACCTGCTTGTTGAGTCCGTTGGGCCAGTGCAGGCTGCAGTTTACCAGAACAGTGTTGTGGAAGACTTCGACCTCTACGGTAGCCTGATCGCGTTTGTGAATCGCGAGTCGGGGTGGATCTTCCTGATTTGGCTGGCCTTTTTCGTAGTCAAAAGCCTGAAGCTGGCCGGAGGGATCTACTACGCTCATCGGATTCGCTACCGCAGGGTGCTGGCCGTTGAGCCCCACTGGCAAACCAGGCTGGAGTCGTTTCGGCAGGTGCTGGGTATTAGCCAATCGGTTCGGCTGTTGCAGTCGGCGCTGGTCAGTGTGCCCGTTACGGTTGGTCTGTTCAAACCGGTTATTCTGGTGCCGGTGGGCTTGTTTTTTCAACTGTCGCCCGAGCAAATCGAAACCATTTTGTGGCATGAACTGGCCCACATCTGGCGACGCGACTACCTGGTGAATATCGGGCAATGCCTGGTCGAGACAGTCTTCTTTTTCAACCCCGGCTTGCTGTGGCTGTCTTCGTTGATCCGGAACGAGCGCGAAGCCTGTTGCGATGATATTGTGCTGGCGCACAGTTTGGGTAAAAGGCACTACGTCGAAGCATTGCTGGCTTTTCAACTAAATACGCACACCGATTCGGCGTTGGTAATGGGGCTGGGAAGTCATAAACTGGTCAATCGGCTGAAGCGACTGGTGACTGAAGAGAATAAACGCCTGAGTCTGGTCGAAAAAATCGCCTTGTTGCTTGGCCTGCTCGGTTTTTCGGCTTTTTCTATGTTGCCGCCTTCACCGGAAGAAGCTCGTCTACGGCGCGTTGCCTCTGCAAAGCCTGCGTTTTTCGGCGTTGACCAGCACACGCAGACTAAAAATAAAGCGGCGGCACCGGTTCTGAGATCACCCGATAAGCGCCTGCCACCGCCCGTTGATACCGTACCGGCCAGCCCGGCAACCCCCACACAGTCAGCACCTGTACGCAGGCAGTTCACCAGCATTCTGTTTGTGACGACCAATCAGGAGATGGCCAATCGGGAGATGACGGTTCGCGAAGCCACCGGCATACGATATCACCTGACAATAGCGAACAACCAGCTCGTTGCCCTAACCATAAACGATACACCCGTCGCTGCATCTGACTTAAACCAGTATCAGGATCTGCTTCGTCAAATTGATCAGGCCTTACTGGCGAAAAAACAGGCGAAACATGACACACTAGCCAGAAGTATGGCAATGGCCGAAGCAAAGCGACAGCAGCAACGCCTCTGGCAAAAAGAAGCACAGCTGCGCAAGTTTGATAAACGTCAACCGAGTGATCAACCCGAAAAGCTATACAGGAAAGAGGTAGCTGATCAAGCGTCGAAAAAGGAGTTCCAACGCGACATCAACCAGCCTGAACCAGCCTACTCAACCGTCAAAAAGAAATGGAAGGAAACCGCCAAAGCCGACACAGCGGCCAACATGCGCTCGTGGAAAACAAAGCGGATGCCCGAGCCGTCCGACCTGGCTTATGACCAGCAGCGCCAACGCGTTCGGGGAGTCATAGCCGCTTTAGTTCAGCAAGGGGTTGTGGCAGACCCATCGGCAGTAGATGGGTTTGGCCTGAGCGACAGCGAACTGATCGTGAACGGGGTACGTCAATCGGCCGAGTTACACCAAAAGCTCAAAGCACAGTACGGAGTAAAGCCTGATTATGGCTTAATTTATGGGTCAGGTACGGGTAAGGGAATCGTGGTGGAGAAGTCGGAGCTGTAGAGTTGGCCTGATACGGTGCAATGAAACTGTAGCGATGGCGGAACGTACCCTACCGTTTCATTCGCCCAAATGGGCAACATAACTTCACTTGTTTTGGCTATTTCGGTGCCTGTATTTTCCCACGTTCCTGGTCAGTATCATCACCAGACCGCGATGGGTTCTGCTGACCAGGTGAACCAAACGCATCGACAAACGCCGTTGTACCATCGGCCCGGCGGAAGCGGACAAAGTCAACGGCGCCACTGCCTTCAAACGAATAACTGATACCCACAATGTCGACGCTGGCCTGCGGCGCGGTGGCTTCGTACACCTTTCGGTCATCAATAAACAGCGTTACGTGTTTGTTACGGACTTCGCAGCGCAGGGTCACCCACTGCGAAAAGTCTACGCCGAAAGCCGACAAATCAGCGGTTTTGGCGGTGGCCCGATGACCCGCCAGATACAGCGTCATATCGCCCACGCAGCCTTTGGCCGACAGGGGGATGGCGAAGATATTGTTTTTGCACAGGATCATAATGAGCGACCGCTGGCAGACCGACGCCCCCTGGGCGAAGGTGTTCTTGAGGCGGGTTTCCAGCACAAAATTGTCGGCCCGCAGGTCGGCGAACGCCTTCACATAGCGGTACTGAACCGTAGGGGGCTTGGGCTGCATCGGAATGTGTTGCTGCTCAATGACAGAGACAGGCAGGTTCAACGCGCCGTTGTGCATGAAATCGGTTGGCCTGACATAAACCGGCACCGGCTCCTGCATGACCGCCACGTTCCAGCCCTCCGACGGAATCAGCAGGTTGTGTTCCTGCATGATCTGTTTGCCCACCACCAGCCTGGCCCGAAAAAAGCCGGGGTAGTAATAGATCGAACTGTGTTCATGACCGTTTCGGGGGACTAGCTCACGTCGGCGCGGATCCCACGATTGCTGAATAAATACCGAATCGGTGGGCGCGGCCGTGGCATCGTACCGGAAAACCACGGAGTTCGGAATTACCTTCGCAACCGGCTGACTGCTGAATGAGAAGTCGTTGGGATTCAGTTGACGTGGGCTGGCATAATTCAGAAAGAACACCAGTATGCCCACCAACCCCACCACTAAACCGCCCGCAAGCCACCACCGTTTATGACCCGACACCGAAACCGGCTTAGGCAAGGCGGCTAATGACTGATCGGGAGTTGGCTCGGCAAGAACCGATGAGGGCATTACTTCTGACAGACCGGGGACGGTATGCTGCTCCCGAAACTGGTGCCAGTTGGTGTAGCCAATAAATTGAACCAGCGTATTAAGGGTAGTGGCCGTGGGTGCCGAGTCATAACGTACCCGGCCCCATACCCGCTTAAGCGTGGTCACGCTCAGCGTAACACCCGTCTGGCTGGCAATCTGCTCACTCAGTTGTTCAAAATCCTGAGTCGACCAGCCATCGCTTTTGCCCCACCCTATTTTTTGCCCGATGAGTTGACGGCACGCAATCAATACAGAATCATCCTGTTGCGAAATCATATCAGTTTAGGAACGGGACATGAGTTGCACAAACTTGTCCCCAACTTGAACATGCTTGAATGGGCTTAAAAAGGCTGTTTTCAGACGTTTGTGCTACCAGCGCCATGCAGCAAGGGCGGTTTATCCACTGCTTATCCACGCAACGGCCCGGCGCTGACAACGTACATGCACAACAACCAGACAAGCTAACCAATGAAACAACAAAACAGGCGCCTGCCTACTCTTTACACGCTACTTGCGCTGCTGACGAGTGCCCATGGCTTTGGTCAGATTGTCAAATCCGATTGGGATGTTTTCTCGGCAGCCAACCAGCCCGCCGCTTTAAAAGACACGGTTTTTCAGAACAGGCCGTGCATGCAGCTAAACGCTAAAGAACAGGCCATTGCCGTCAAAAAGGGTGCCCTGGTGAAAAACGTCCGAATCGACCTCGACATCGCTGGTGAGGTCATGTCGGGAATTGGCTTCAGGGTTGCCGATGCTCAGAATTACCAGTTTCTGTATTTCAGGCCGGGCTATGGGGGCACCCGAGAAGCCATTCAATACGTTCCTATTTACAATGGGGCGCTAAGTTGGGTGCTTTACCATGCCCCTGCCTACGAAGCGGCTGCCGACATCAAACGGCTGGAATGGTTTCATGTGACCATGGAAGTGAAAAATAACAACCTGAAGGTATTTGTCAACAACAGCCCTACACCACAACTGGAGAGCAGCCTGGTGAGCACTCCGTTTCGGGAAGGAGGCCTTTTGCTCAGAACGCTGTTTGGCACGTCTTATTTCGCCAATGTCACCATACGGGAGTTGCCAGACGTACTGACTAACTGGGAGATTTCCGAACAGTTTCCCCGAACTAAACGGTTGGATTTAGATTACAAAACAGCCAGTAGAACCTGGACAGCTATTCACGCTGACGAAGCGGATGCGATCAACTTATGCCGGTATTTCACGCATCCAAATGGGGTGGCCATTGCCCGTCACCACATCGAGTCGGCCACTGATGTCGACAAATTCCTGTACGTTGATTTCGCCGGGAAACTGAAAATTGTCCTGAACGGCCAGGAGTTGTTTCATTACGAAAAACAGAAGCTGGACCGGGTATTCAGCGGTACCAACAAGATTGCCTTGCCCCTGCGAAAAGGGCAGAACGAACTCCTCTTTATTACGGAGGGCGACGCTACGATTTTCGGCAAAGGCTTCGACGCCATGGGGCGTCTTCAGCATCAGAACTGGGGGTTTATCGCGGAAGTAGGCAACCGCTGAGTTAAATCCTGCCTCAGAATTCAACCCTGACCAAATCTGTTGTATGAAAACAGCATTGCTTTTACTGTTGCTCCTTTTCAGCCATATTGCCCTTGCGCAGACCGCTGTTCCTTTCGATTCAACGCACTGGACGTTTGCCGGTAGAGTCACGCCCGAAACCTTTCAGGGTAAAGCCTGTATCCGGCTGAGCGGCGGTCGGCTTGTCCTGAAAGACAGTACCTTTAGAAACGGCATTATCGAGTTCGACATCGCCCTGGCTGCGGAACGGCACTTTCCCGGCCTGACTTTCCGGGTGCAGGACGTGGGCAACTTTGAGCATGTTTATCTGCGGCCGCACCGGGTCGGCAATCCCGATGCGCTCCAGTACATTCCCATTACCAATAACCTGGATTCCTGGCAATTCTATTACGGCGACGGCTATTCGACTACGGTAACGTACCCACTGAACGACTGGGTACACCTTAAACTGGTTGTCCGGGACACGCAGGGCGAAGTCTATGTGGGCGATCAGTCGAAACCGGCGCTGGTCATTCACCAGCTAAAGCGACAGCCGCAATCGGGGGCCATTTCGCTGGATAACGTCGCGCCGGTGGCCGTGCGCTTTGCCAATTTCCGGTACACCAAAACGGACAATCCGCCGATGGTGGGGCCATTCAACCCGGAGGCACCCGTAAAACCAGGTACGTTGCTGAACTGGCAGGTCTCAGGTACGTTCGACGAAGCGCTCCTGGAAAAAGGCTACACGATTCCGCAAGCTCTTGCCAGCCGCCTGGCCTGGAACAGCCTGACCGCTGAACAATCAGGAAAACTTCTGGTGTCACGGATCCGTAAACGCGGCGATGGCAACAACACGGTCTTCGTGAAACTGACGTTGCTGTCGGATAAGCCGCAGGTCAAAAAGCTGGATTTCGGCTTCAGCGACCGGGTACGGATGTACCTCAACGGGCAGTTACTGTATCAGGGGAATGATGAGTTTCTTTCCCGCGATTACCGGTTTCTGGGCACCGTGGGCTATTACGACGCGCTGTACCTGAACCTGAAAAAAGGGCGAAATGAACTCTGGATGGCCGTTTCTGAGAACTTCGGCGGCTGGGGTATTCAAGGCATAATCGCCGACCAAAGCGGACTGACAATCAAGCCATAATGAATAGACCCATTCTCCTTGCCAGTCATTGGCGGTTAACGAATCCCCGCCAGTTTTTACAATGGATACCCAGTACTGACTGCCTGATAAACCCCTACACAATCAGCTTATAGCCGACCCCTCTTACGTTGACAATCTGCACGTTCGGGTCGGCACTGAGGTGGCGGCGCAGTTTGGTGATAAACACATCCAGGCTGCGGCCGTTGAAAAAACTGTCATCGCCCCACAGATCCAGCAAGACGGCGTTACGTTCCAGTACCTGATTCCGTTGCTCGTATAAATGACGCAGCAATTCGGCTTCACGGTGCGACAGCAGCGTCTCGTGTCCATCGAGCGAGAGTTTCTGCTTGGGCGGATCGAACTGATACCGGCCAATACGTACCCACTCGGCTGATTCAGGCGTATGCGCACGCGGCCCGACAGCACGACGCAGCAACGCGTTGATCCGAACAATCAGTTCATCCAGGCTAAAGGGTTTTTTCAGGTAATCATTCCCACCCAGTTCAAAACCACGCACCACGTCGGCCGTTTGTGAACGGGCTGTCAGAAACAGAATCGGGATATCCGCATCCGTCTGACGAATCTGGTGAGCCACCGAAAAACCGTCTACATTCGGCATCATGACGTCGGTTACGACAATGTCGGGGGGTGCCTGCCGAAACAGCGTCAGGCCCACGTCGCCATCCGCTGCGTAACACACCGTAAAGCCACGCACCTCAAGGCTGTCTTTCACGATCATCCCCAGGGCCAATTCATCGTCGATCAGTAAAACAGTAGCCATCCCTTTCGTTTCCTATGTCAGGCGTATCGCCAACGCGGTTAAGCGCCTGTCAGCCCGTTAAAAGTTAAGTACAAACTCACTTCCTTTTCCGGGTTCGCTCTGTAACGTAACGTACCCACCATGCCGCTTCACCACCTCCCGAACATACGCCAGTCCCAGCCCAAAGCCTTTGACCGGGTGCAGGTTACCGGTTGGCACACGGAAGAACCGGTCGAAAATGGCCGACTGGTAGATCTTGGCAATCCCGATCCCATCGTCAGCAACGGTCAGCTGCCAGCCCGGCTCGTTTTTCTGAAAGGTTAGCCGGATAGTGACCTGCTCGCGCGAGTAATTGATGGCGTTGTCGATGAGGTTGTTCAGGGCATTGGCGAAATGGATACGATCAACCGTCACCACGGTATCGGCGGGAATGGTGACCTGGAACGTAACAGGTTTAGTCGTTTTCACCTGGTGCCCCGCCATGAGCTCCTGCACGATAGCCAGCAAGTTGGCCGGCTCGGGCTGGAGAACGAGCTCATGCTTTTCTTCGACGGCCAGGTTCAGCACTTTCTCCACCAGGTCCGACAATCGTTGCAGGTTGTTTTGCGAGATGGCCAGGTACGTCTGTGTTTTCTTCGGGTCCTGTAAAGCGCCAAAATGCTGCAACGCTTCTACGGCTGCCGCGACGGTAGCAATAGGCGTTTTCAGCTCATGCGTCATGTTGTTGATGAAGTCATTTTTCACGTCCGACAGCTTCTTCTGGCGCAGAATCGTACTCAGCATAAACAGGAAGCTACCTGTGGTCAGCAGCACCAAAATAACCGAACTACCCAGCAACCAGCCCATTCGACGCAGCAAATAGTAGGTCGGGGTGTCGAAGGTAACCTGCACAAACAGGTTCCGAACCGGATTGATGGGCACTACCAGCTTGTTCATGACGGGCGGCCGCTCCTTCCGGTCAGGGCGCGTCGTGGCTTGATGAACCAGTGCCTTACTGGATGGCTTCTCCGGGCGAACGCTCACCGTATCGAGTACGAAATCAGCGCTTACCCCCCGCTGAAGCAGCTCGGCGCGGTAGGCCGCTCCCAGTTTCGGCAGACTGATCCGGGTGCCTTCGGCCCAGTCGAGCAGGAGCATAGTCGATATTTGGCGGGCAAGCGTGTCAGGCGAGACAAATACATCAGTCCCTGGCGCACCCATATATGTTTTTTCTACGGTTATTGCCCGAACCGGGGGAGGCTGCTTCTGCATTCGGTTTACTGCACCCGCTGGCCGCCGCACTAACACCCGGATCTGTTCCCGGTTTGTGGTGCCATCGAACTGGCGAATAATCATCCGTGCCTGCTGCTGCGGCTCCTTACTGCCCTGCCTGGCAAACAACCGGCTGGCTTCGACTAGCTGCCGCTGTTGTACCACCGAAAACAAGGCATCGCGCATTGTTCCATTAAACTGCTGACTGTTAGCCCTATACGTTACCCAGAGCCAGTAACCCTGAAACGCATTGATGCCAATGATGCAGAGAGTCATCAGCCAAAATATGGAACGAATGCGTCGGTTCATACACAAAGCTATATCGTCCGGGCGGTCTTGGATTAAGCGTTAACACTGTTTAACACTGTGTAACAGTGCGTTACAAAACTCCGCCTGACCTTTGGATGGTCCGTCATTACGGTGGTCCGTCATCACGGTGGTCCGTCATCACGGTGGTCCGTCATTACGGTGGTCCGTCATCACGGCAAATCCAAACCGGCATTTTTATGAAAACAATCCTGCACGTAGTGGCCTATTGCTTACCAGTCGTTCTGGCAACGCAGCCTACCGTCGCTCAAACAGACACGGCAACATGGTCTGGCCAGATCATGTACGAAGGTGTTCACAAAATCGACCCGACGCTGATCCGAATCAAAGGTGATAATGGCGAGCTGTTGACCCCCGGCGACCCGGACTGGCCTAAAGACCTGCCCGAAAACCGCATGTCGGAGCAAAGGGTACTGGTTCATGGGTCGTATGCGAAAGTCACCGGCAACAATTACCAGGTGATGCCGACCGTCGGCAATCGACGTCCGTTTACAGAGCAGTTTTTTGTGGACCTGAAGGCACTGAAAAAAGTAACGATACTTACGGTCGGCAACGAGGCAGATGCGAAAGTGTACCAGGCCGAAGTACCGATTCCGCGGGTAAGTGGCTGGCAGTTTACGGATCAGACCAGGAAAATAGCTGGCTATACCTGCCGAAAAGCCACCGTGCCGTACAAAAAGGAAACCTACACGGTCTGGATAACCACTGAACTGCCCCTCACCTACTCGCCCATCCAGGAACTTACCCCCGACACCGGCACGGTCTTACTGATTGAAGGAAGCAAGGAGCAATTCAAAGCGACCAGAGTGGCTAAAACCGCGCTCGATTCATCAGTGGTCAAGCCCCGTGTTCAGGCGCAGACCGTTTCCCCGGACCAGTTACCCACGCTGCGTCAGCAAGCCATCACCAATTTTATGCAAAAGCACGGAAACGGACGTCCGGGGCATGGAGGCTGATAGGCTTCACCGTATGTGTCAGCATAGTATAAACGTACCGCCATCAAATCAAACCAATAATCTTCTCTATGAGAGCGCTCACCTACCTGGCTGTCAGCTATCTAGCAGTCACGCTGCCAGTTCACACCACCTTTGCTCAGCCAGCGCCCGCTTCGGCCTGGGCCGGTCAGATTACGTATGAAGGAGTTCGCAAAATTGACCCCTCCAGTATGCGGATCAATATTAACGGCGAGGATATTAAGCCGGGCGACCCCCGTTTTCCTACGGATATTCCCGATACGCGGATGTTTGGTCAGCAAGTACGCGTCGATGGGCAGTACGCGACAGAAAGCCGCGATGAGCAGGGGGCTATCATCCGGGTTCGGGAAGGCGACGGCCCTCCGCAGGTCAGAAACGTGCAACGCCCATTTACGGAGCAGGTATTCGTGGATCTGGTCGGGCAGAAAAAGGTCACGCTGCTAACCGTTGGCAACAAGGCGGATGCCAGGCTATACCAGGCCGAAGCGCCCATTCAGCGCGTAAGCGGCTGGCAATTAACCGACCAGACCAAAAAGATTGCCGGCTACACCTGCCGGAAAGCCACCGTGCCGTATAACAAAGAAACCTACACGGTCTGGATAACCACCGAATTGCCCCTCACCTACTCACCTATTCATGAGTTGACGCCCGACACCGGCACGGTGTTGCTTATCGAAGGAAGTCGGGAGCAGTTCAAAGCGACGAAAGTCGACACGACCACCCCTGGTGCGGCGGTGGTTACGCCCAGCGGCAAAGCGCAGGTTGTAACGCCTGCCCAATTAGCGGAGCTACGTCAGCAGGCCATCGCTGCGTTTCAACAACAACTGAACGAACGGAATTGAGCCCAGGGGGCGTGGGAGATCATCGCCCATCCCCACGCCCCCTACCTATACGCTGTATGTCCCTATGCGCTCCTCTTTTCTTCTTTCCCTGCTGCTAGCTGTTTGCCCGACAGGGCCTTTGCTGGCTCAACGAAGTACCAGCAGATCCAGCATTCAGGGGATGGTGGTTGACTCAGCCACCGGCAAACCCCTGCCACAGGCGTCAATCTCCCTGATGATGGCCCACGATTCGAGCTATGTAACGGGGACCATCACCGATGGCGAAGGGCAGTTTCAGCTGCGTACCATCGCGCCGGGGGCCTATCGGCTGCTGGTTACGTTCCTGAGCTATCGAAACAACGCCCGCTCGGTTGTGGTCAGGCCAGGCGTTCCCGTGATCGACGTAGGTATTCTTCAGCTGGTCGAACAGCGTAAGGAGCTCCAGGAAGTGGTGGTTCGGCAGGAAAGGCCGCCGGTCACCGTGAAGCACGATACGCTGGAGTTCAACGCGGGGTCGTTCAAAACGCAGCAGAATGCCGCTGTTGAAGAACTGCTCCGCAAACTGCCGGGACTGGAGGTCAGTCGCGACGGTACGATCAAAGCGCAGGGGCAAACGGTCAATCGGATACTGGTCGATGGAAAACCGTTTTTCGGCAATGATCCCCGGATGGCTACCCGTAATCTCCCCGCCGACATTGTCGATAAAGTTCAGTTGTATGACCAGTCGTCCGATCAGTCGCAGTTTTCGGGGATCGACGATGGCAATCGGGAACGAACCATCAACCTGACCCTCAAGCGCGACAAACGGAGAGGCTATTTCGGCCAGAATTCGGTGGGGCTGGGTACGTCCCGCGAGGGAGAAGCCAATCGGTATCAGGGTAAATTAAACCTGAACCGCTTTGACAGGGGGCGCCAGATCTCGCTGATTGGCCAGGCCAACAACCTCAACCAGCAAAACTTCACGCTGGGCACTGGCGGGGCACAAGGGCCGACCCTTGTGGGTGGTCTGGAAGGTGGTGGGGCTCCGGGTAGCCAAACCCCAATCAACATCATCGAGGTACGTGCCGGCGGCGTAAACTACCGCGACAAATGGGGTCAGCGGGCCGAAATGGCAACGAGCTATTTCTTGAATCAGGGCATCACCACTACCGATCAGCAGAGTCGCCGCGCCAGCATCCTGCCCGGTAATTCATTGACGACCGATCAGCAGAATGACGCGCAGCACCAGCAGGTAACGCACCGGTTCAATGCCCGTCTCGACTGGCAGCTCGATTCCATGACCAGCCTTCGGCTAACCCCCAGCCTGTCGTGGCAAACGACGATGTACACCAGCCGACTTTCCAGCCGCTCTACGCTACCCGGCCTGGCAGGTCAACCAAATCAACCGGTCAATACCGGCGAAACCAACTACGGGTCGGCGGGTAATGGTCTGGCCGGGTACAACAACTTTTTGCTTATGCGTAAATTCCGACGGGAAGGCCGTACCCTGTCGGTCAACCTAAACACGGTGCTGGGAGATGATGAGACCAAGGCCTTGAACCAGTCGGTCAACACGTTTTACGATTCCACGGGTAGTACCCCCGTTTTGAACCGGCTGGATCAACGCAACCGGCAAACGGGGTACAACCGGCAAAACACACTGACCCTGTCGTATACCGAACCGTTGTCGTTCACGCAAAAACTGGAGTTTCGGTATGCTTATTCGGTCAATAGCCAGCGCGCCGACCGACTGGTTACCGACCGGAATGAAACGACGGGGCTTTATGATCGCGTCAACCGTCCGCTATCCAATCAATTCAGTAGCTCATTCGACTACCACCGGGCGGGTACTACCTACCAGAACCAGCGACTGCGCTACAAATTTGCCCTTGGCCTCGACGTGCAGCAATCGCAGCTGCAACTCGATAATCGTTCGGCAGACACCAGTCAGCACCGTCAGTACCTCAATCTGTTGCCAAATGCCCTGTTCACGTACACCTTTTCCGGCAATCGAAACCTGCGCCTGCAATACAGAACCCGCCTGAGTGCGCCGTCGCTTTCTCAATTGCAGCCCGTTGTCGACAACACAAATCCGCTCAATGTCCGGGTCGGAAATCCACAGCTCGCGCCCGAGTTTTACAATACCGTGATCCTGGGCTACACGGTTTCTAAAGACCAGGGTACGAAAAGCTTTTCGGCTTTTACCAGCCTGAATCAGAGCGGCAACCGGGTGGCTACCGCCACGACGATCAGCCCGTCGGGTGTGCAGCTAACGCAACCCATCAACGTGGGCGGCTTTTGGTCGGCCAACGGGTCCATGGCTATCGGGCGAACACTGCAACCGGCGAATCTGGGCCTTACCTTCTCCACCAATGTGGGCCTGAGCCGGGCGGTTAGTCTCATCAATGATCAACGTAATGAAACAGACAATGCCAGTGTGGGGCAGGGTGTTCGGCTGCAAGCCAATTTCAGCAATAAGCTGGAATACGGCATCGGCCTCAACATGACGTATCAGAAGGCTACCTATTCGTTGCCGGATCGCCGGTCCGACCCGAAGCAGAACACCGCTTTCTGGGTGCAATACGCTACGGCCGACTTATTCTGGAAGCTTCCCTGTCGCTTCGTTCTCACCAGCGACTTAACCTACACGGTCACAACCGGCCGGGCTGCGGGCTACAATCAGCAGTTTGCTCTCTGGAACCTAGCACTGGCCAAGCAGTTCTTCAAAGGTGACACGGGCGAATTGCGGCTACAGGTTTTCGACGTACTGAACCAGAATAGAAGCCTGGTCCGTAACACGACCGATACGTATATCGAAGACGTACAAAGCCGGGTATTACGTCGGTACCTGCTTGTGAGCGTTGTGTATAATCTGCGGAAATTTGGGATATAAACCACCTGTTTCACCCCATACGGCCTAGATTTTCACGAATTCAACCCGGCGGTTTTCAGTTTTGCCTTCCACCGTTTTGTTATCGCCGATGGGTTTGGTTTCGCCGTAGCCTTTGGTCATCAGTCGCCCGGCATCAATACCCATCGATACCAGTTGCGCTTTCACGGCCCCGGCCCTGGCTTCCGACAGTTTCAGGTTGCTGGCATCGTCGCCATCGGCATCCGTATGGCCACCCACTTCAAATTTGAGCGCCGGGTTTTGCTTCAGAATCGTGACAATGGCATTGATTTCGCCCATCGACGCCGGTTTGATCACCGCCTTGTTCACATCGAAGTTGATGCCATGCGAAATGTATTTGCCGTCGGTAAAGGCTTTGCCGATCATGTTTTGATCACCACCGGCGGCCAGCTTAAAATTCTTGAAGGCCATTGGCTTCCCCTCGCTGGCATCGCCCTGCACCACCAGCGAAGTGGCCTTGAACATGACTTCGGGAACGGTCAGCACCCGGTGCTGATTGACATAGATTTTCACCTGTCCGCCTTTCACGGCAATGGCATAGTGAATCCATTTATTGAAATAGTTTTCAGCCCGGACTTCCTCTGGATTGTCGCCATTCAGTTTTCCCTCGGGGCCAACGAACATCGTATAGTCCCGATTCGTCTCGATCGATACGGGTGCATCCTCCCCGTTCATCAGTTTGATGCGGATACCCGGATTGGAGTCGTAGGCGGCGTCCAGGTACGTGTCGAATTCGATGGTAAAGTCTTTGGGCAAGTAGGCGGGTGTTTTTACTCTCGGGGCCAGACTGGTGTAATATTTGGTGATAAAAAAGGCTTTCTCGTCGCCCGATTTAGTCACCACCGCCTGCCCCTCTTTCAGCTTCCAGTGGCTGCTGAACTCGCCGTTCTGGCTATCCTGAAAGTCATCGCTGAAGATGGTTTTGCTACCCGCCACAAAGTCGTAGTTCTGGTAGGCTTTCATGTCCTGAGCAGTGAGGCCTTGGCCGGCCAACAGGGCGAGGCCGAGAATAATGTACTTTTTCATAGTTCGTTTTTCGTATTGGTGAACGGATAAAATCTACTGTCGGTCGGCCTGGCGGCGCACTTTAAAATGCCCCTGGATCTGGGCATCGGGTCGTTTTTTCTGGTCGTTGTCGAGTGGCTGATTGGCCTTGTAGACCACGTTGACCGCGCCCGTGAACGTACCTTCGATGAACCCGCCAACGGGGTCGTATCGGGTTATGCTGACCGTCAGGCCATCGGCGGTGAAACTGTATTCGCACCCCTCCCAGCAATTGATACCACCTGTAAACGACGCTTTCCCGGCACCTGGAAACACCTGAAAATCACCCGTTTTTCGGATAAACGGGATGGTAATATCCAGAAAGCCGCTCTTGTTTTTCGTTTTAAAATCGTCGTCTTCCTGCATCAGAATGCGCGTCACGGCATTGTCGGTGACAG
Organism: Fibrella arboris; assembly: GCF_041321095.1. Classification (NCBI taxonomy): domain Bacteria; kingdom Pseudomonadati; phylum Bacteroidota; class Cytophagia; order Cytophagales; family Spirosomataceae; genus Fibrella; species Fibrella arboris. The sequence goes on from NZ_JBGGWE010000009.1 coordinate 184,282, forward strand.
TTGGATCGGGATGATTATTGCGCAGGTACCCGAACTCACCGAAGGCCGAATGCTTCAGCCGGATGAGCCGATGCTGGAAATCGCCCCCGTCGAGGGTAAACGCTATTTCGTTGACACCCGCTGTTGGTTGACTCAATGGCTTTTCGGCCACTTTGTCCACCGAAGTGGTTGCTGCTGACCGATTCATTTTCTGCTGACCGACCAACGTACCCAGCGCCGTCAGGTCAATATGCTTCAGAAAATAATCGAGTACGGCGGGCGATCCTTTAACCGCCAGGAGTACCGTCTGAATCTGGGTCATCGGTACGGCGCGACTCAGAGGGGCTGCCAGCGAATAGGCGGTCTGCTGGTCGCCAAGGTCCGTCTTGGTCAGTTTCCAGCCAGCGCCCATCGCCAGCCGGCTTTCGTGTAAGCCTACCAATGCCAGCTCGAAAGGCGGAACCAGGCTATGTTTGGCCACACCATCGGTCTCCAGGCGGCTTCCGAAACTGTTCACATAGACCTTGATGTCGCATTCCGTCTCATCCTGCATCTGCTGAATGCCCGCCACATCGACGGCGATCTTGCGCCATTTCTCTTTCTCGGCTTCGCTCACATTCTGGCGGACATACCGAATAGAAAAGCCGTGCGAAAAGGGGTATTTCACCGCCGCACCGCCATCATGAAACCAGGTCACACCAGCCAGCTTCGATTCGTCATCGACCCGCCAGTCGGGCAGGTCGTGTGGCAGCGCTTTTTGAATGATCGTTTTGACCCGTTCGTCTTCGGCAGTTTCGGCGGCTAATGCCGGGCGTCCCTCCTGCCCATAACCGGCAGTCGACGCCAGGCAACCGATGGCCAGCACAAGCAGCGTTTTCATAACTTCAGTGCTTTGGCAAGCGCTTTCACGGCTTCACCACCAGGCTGGTTAGCGCCGCTTACATCCAGTAGCAGAGTGTTGCCCACAGTGAGCGAGGCCGTGGCCATTTTCGACTGCTTCATGAACGTGACGCTGCCTGTTGCCCGCCCAACCGCCAGTTTTTCGTAGGTATACGCGCCTGCCGACGGGTCATCGCCCTGCTTATTGCCGAGTGCGCCGTAATCAACCATGGCTGGGTTGCCTTTGGGGTACTCCGTGATGGACACCGTGATGGTGAGTTTGCCGTTGGTGTACGTTTGTGAACAGGTGTTCATGGGAGGCACGCCGGCCATGTTCATCGACGTGCAGTCAGGTTTACCCACCGGTTTGTAGCCTGCCGTGGCGGTCGGGAACAGGGTCGTTAACTGCCCGTAGGTGCCTGAGCAAACCCCAAAAAGCAGGAGCCAACTGATAACTGCTGTTTTCATAATCGATTGTGGATGATTGGGTAACGGGTCAAAAGTATAGCGCCGGCAGCCATTTTATTTCCCCCAAAAGGGGGAATTTTTATTGCGGTAAAAGTCCTTTTTTTGACTCATCATTTCACCCCTCATCCACAGCTCATGACGTTGACTGCCCGTCGCCTGGTTTTCACTTGCTCCATACTGATTTTTGGTGGGTGTTGCGCGGGTGTACGGGCGCAGACCGGTGATGTAGCCGCCTTATTACAAAAGCTGGCCACTTCCCGCCCCGACACCAACCGCGTGAAGCTGCTGAATAAACTTGGCGACGAGTATGCCTACAACGACATCAAAACGGCCCGGCGCTACTACCACGATGGCTATGTCCTGAGCCAGAAGCTGGGCTTTGTGCGGGGCATTGTCCGGTACTATTCGAGCGAAGGTGAACTGCTGAATCTGGAAGGGCAGTACGACCGCTGCCTGGCCCTGCTCCGGCAGGGGGTTGCGCTGAGCCGGGCCCGGAAAGACCCCCTGCGCGAAGGGATCATGTATGAGAACATGGGCAACACCTTCGGGTTTATGCAGCGACTCGACTCCGCAACGATCTATTATTTCAAATCACTGCGTCTTTTCGAGCTGTTCCAGGACAGCGTCAAGGTCGCGAACGTGTACAACAACCTGAGTTCGATCTTCATGAAGACAGACAAGCCCGAAACGGCGCTGACGTACATCAATCAGGCCATCGCCATCAGCCGGGCGTATGAAGACGGGTTTTACCTGAGCCATCTGATTAATAAAGAGGCGATTCTCTGGAAACTGCACCGGCGCGATGAAGCCAATGCGACCAGTCGACAAGTTGTGGCCCTGGCCAAAAAGCTAAACGACACGGTTGCCCTGGCCGATGCCCTGGAAAACAACTGTCGGCATGATCTGGACATGGCCCGCTATCAGGCGATTCTTCCCCACGCACAGGCGCTGAACCAGTTGAGCCCAAACCTGCAATCGCCCGACCGGACGGCGCGTGCCCACTACTGGCTTTCGGTGGGCTATTATTACCAAAAACAGTTTGCTGACGCGCTCATGCACATCGACAAGGCGCTGGCCGACGCTCGCCCGTCGGTCGGCAACGAGCATCTCCAAACGTATTACGCCCACTATGGCCGGCTCCTGCTGGCCGACAGGCGCAACCCGCAACAGGCCAGCCGCTATTTTCAACTGGCCGATTCACTACGCGAGCTCAGTCTGAACAGTACCATCGTGAAAACCACCCGGGAGCTGGCTACCCAATACGAAACCGAAAAGAAAGAGGCCGCCCTCCAACAGCTTTCGCTCGAAAACCAGGCCCGAAAACGGCAGGTGAGCCTACTGGTCTTTTCGGTCGTGGTGCTGGCTGGTGCGCTGCTGTTCTTTGCGCTCTGGATGCGTAACCGGGCGAAAGTTCGTCGGCAGGAGAAGGCGTTACACGAACAAACTGTTCGGCAGCTGGAAAGTGAAAAGCAGTTGCTGGCCAGCCATGCCATTCTGAAAGGGCAGGAAGACGAACGGAGCCGACTGGCCAAAGACCTGCACGATGGCCTCGGCGGCATTTTGTCCAGCGTTAAATATTCATTTCAAGCCATGAAACAGACCTTTATCCTGTCGGAAGACAACGCGCTGGCGTTCGAACGAAGCATGACCCTGCTGGATGCATCGCTCGCGGAGCTACGTCGGGTGTCGCACAACATGATGCCTGAGAGTCTGGCCAGGCTGAGTCTCGCAGACGCCCTTCGGGATTACATTCAGACCCTGACCGAAAACTCGGCCATCGCGTTTACATACCAGACCTTCGGGCTTGATACGGTCGAGCTCGACAACCTCTACAAAACCAGTATCTACCGCGTGGTGCAGGAATTGACAACCAACATTGTCCGGCATGCGCAGGCGACCGACGTGCTGGTGCAGATCATGGCCAAGGCGGGTCAGATCAACCTGACCGTGGAAGACAACGGTCTGGGATTTGATCCCAACCAGGTGAATGAGCGTCGTAGCATGGGCATTCAGAATGTATATCACCGGATCAATTACCTTAAAGGCACCGTTGATCTCCAGACCGAACCGGGTAAGGGGTGTTCGTATTACATCGAAATTCCGCTGAGCCATGATTAACCTACTCGTTGTCGAGGATCACCCCCTCGTTTCGGAAGGCCTGAAAGCCATCTTTGCCCGTGAGAAAGACATCAACTGCCTGGGCGTTGTTGACACCGGCCGCGACCTGCTGACGACGCTTCAGCGTCAGCACCCGGACGTGATCGTACTGGATATTAACCTGCCCGACAGCAATGGGCTGGACCTGTGCAAACAGGTGAAGGCAACGTACCCAGCCGTTCACATCCTGGCCCTCAGCATCAACAACGAAAAGGGCATCATTAGAAAAATGATCGACAACGGGGCCAGCGGCTATATTCTGAAAGACGCGGCCCAGTATGAGATCGTCGACGCCATCAAAGCGGTCATGCAGCATAAGACGTATTTCAGTCTGTCGGCCTCCATGACCCTCACGAAACCAGACGCGCTGAACCTGCCGGTGCTAACCCGGCGGGAGCGCGAGATCCTGGTAAAGATCGCCGACGGTCTGACCAACCAGCAGATTGCCGACCAGCTCTTTGTCGATGTCAGCACGGTCAGCAGTCACCGGAAAAACATGCTGGCCAAGTACGATGTGCAGAACACCGCCCAACTGATCAAACTGGCTATGACCAATAAGCTGATTTGATGAATGCTGTGCAGGGTCCTTATACGTTAGCGCCCATGCCTGTGGCGTCTACGATGGACCAAACGGCACCTTGCCAACCGGAGGCCAATCCCCCAGTCGATTGTAACCTGGCTTTTACTCTGCCTTCAGTGTTCGCGCAGGGTTAGTTTGGGCGGCTCTCCAGGAAAAATAGCCCACAGCCCCCAGCGCAATACCTATCACTATCATGGTGAAAATTAGCGTACTCATAATAGTTTACAATCTGAATCAAGGCCATTAACGCTGAAGGAATAGCGAGGCTTAACCCCAACATATTTATCAGGGAGAAAAGTCTGTACTTGACCAGATTTCGGAAGGCGATTTTCAGATAATTACGCAGCATGTCGGTCGTGTTGGAAAATGAATAGGTTGGTTTAGGGCGGCGAACGAAACGGGGCTTGAAAAAACCCAGCACATCCCACCAGTAGCGCCAGCGAGCCCGACTTTCGCCGATACGCTCGACCTGGTAGCCAAACTCCTCGTGCAGATCGCCCAGCACTTCTTCGCGTCGGTGCGGTGCTACAAACCACGACACCAGTTGATCGGCAGCGCGCGGCGGGGTCAGGTTGGGGTTTATATACTCAGAACGGGGGTAAGCGGCGCCTGTAACCGGTCCCATAAAGTGGTCCGCACGGTCTGGATCTCCTGCAAGGTGCCCTGCCCGTAGGCCGTCACACTGAACAGCCGCTTGCGCCGCCCACCGCGCTCGGCCGTGGGGTCGCCCAGCTGTGAGCTAACCATGCCTTTGGCTTCCAGCCGCTGCAGGGCGGCATGGATCTGATTCAGCCGGACGGACCGGCCACTCTGTTCGTTGATCGCGTGGGTGATGGCCACCTCGTAGGCCTGATCCTGCCGCGCCAGCACAGCCGCCGTCAGGAGTACCACCTCTTCAAATTCCCCCAGACAGGTCCGTTTCATGCCCCAGTGATTAGCTCCACTTTTGCTGATCAAATGCAGTGCCACATCCAGCCAGAGGTCCACAGAGCCACAAAAGGCGCTTTATAGCCCCAAAGCGCCCATCGGCACTGTCCGTTTGTAGACAGTCGATGTACGTTTTCACGTCCCGTCAGGGACATAACATTGGTAGCATCCCCGTCCCGTCAGGGACATAAAATTGGTAGAAAAATGGGTGACAGGGCCGTGTAAACCCGTCCCGTTAGGGACATAACATTGGTAGAAAATGGGGGTCCGGTTCATGAAAACCCGTCCCGGCAGGGACATAACATCGGTAACCCTAAACCGATATTGTGTCCCTGACGGGACGGGTTTACACGGGTCGGGCTTCTCTACCGATGTTATGTCCCTGACGGGACGGGTTTACACGGGTCGGGCTTTTCTACCGATGTTATGTCCCTACCGGGACGTATTTACACGGCCCTGCCACCCATTTTCTACCAACATTGTGTCCCTGACGGGACGGGTTTGTACGGGTCTGGCTTCTCTACCGATGTTATGTCCCTGACGGGACGGATTTATACGGGTCTGGCTTTTCTACCGATGTTATGTCCCTACCGGGACGTATTTACACGGCCCTAGCTTCTCTACCGATGTTGGGTCCCTGACGGGACGGGTTTGTACGGCCCTGTCACCCATTTTCTACCGATGTTGGGTCCCTAACGGGACGGGTTTACATGAACCGGACCCCCATTTTCTACCGATGTTGGGTCCCTGACGGGACGGGGGTGCTGCCGATATTGGGGGCCTGACGGGATGAGCCCGGTTGATGCTTCAGCTCGCTTATTCCGCCCGAAGTGATTTGACGGGATTCATCAACGCGGCTTTGATGGTTTGGAAACTGACCGTTAGCAGGGCAATGACCAGCACGGCTACAAATGGCAAAACAAATAGCCAGCCGTTCAAATTGGCCCGGAAGGCGTAGCTCGTTCGCCAGGTGACAATGGCGAACCAGGCGAGTGGAGCAGCGATTACGAAAGAGAGAGCGACCAGTACGGCGAACTCCTGATAGAGCAGTTGCAGGATCTCCCTTACCGACGCGCCCAGCGCTTTGCGGATGCCAATCTCTTTGGTGCGCTGTACGGTGGTAAACGACGCCAAGCCGAACAAACCCAGACACGCCACCAGAATGGCCAGCCCCGTGAAGAAGCCAAACACCTGGCCAAACCGCTGATCGGCGCGGTACTGATCGGCGAAATGTGCATCGAGGAAGAAATACTCGAACGGGTTGCCGGGGAAAAACTGATTCCAGGCGGCCTGCAACGTACCCAGCGTTTTGGCCGATTCGCCCGGCGCCATTTTCACGGAGAAAAAGCCCTGCACGTCGGGAATCAGGCGGAGAATAAGTGGCTCGAAGGCTTCACGCAATGATTGCTGGTGAAAATTATCGACCACGCCCACGACGGTGTAGGTCTTGCCCCAAAACTCGATCTCTTTGCCGATGGCCTCGGCCGGATTGGGAAAACCCAGTTGAGCAATGGCCATCTTGTTGAAAATAACCGCCGCCGGATCGGTGCCAAAACTCTTGGCGAAGTTGCGGCCAGCAATCAGTTTCAGGCCATACGCATTCATGTAATCATAATCGACGCCGATGACACGGTATTGTTTGGCCTTGCTTTCGTCCTGCCCTTTCAGGCGAATACCGCCCGCGTTCCAGCCCACGGGCTCGCCGGGAATCGACGTAGAGGCCGTAATGCTCCGAATAGCCGACTGCCGCAACAGCTCTTCTTTAAACGATTTCATCTGGCTCATATAGGTCGAATCATTGCGAACAATAGGCGGGCGAATCACCAGCGTCTGGTCGATGTTGAGCCCCAGTTTCTGCTCCCGCATGAACTGGATTTGCCGGAAAACGGCCATAGTGCCCACCAGCAGAAAAAGCGACGCCCCAAACTGGAACACGACCAGCCCTTTCCGCAATAGAATTCCCTGCCGCGTATTGACCATCCGCCCTTTGAGCACCACCACCGGGCGGAAACCCGACAGCACGAAAGCGGGGTACACCCCCGAAAGGAACGTACCCACCACAAACAGACCCAGCAACGCCAGCCAGAAGCGGGCACTGGCCAGCAGGGAAAACGTCAGATGCTGCCCCGACAGGCTATTGAACGCGGGAATAGTGACCAGCACCAACACTAAGGCAAGCACCACGGCCAGCCCATTGAGCAGCAGCGATTCGACCATAAACTGCTTCACCAACTGGCTTCGCTGCGACCCGACGGCCTTACGAACACCCACCTCTTTAGCCCGGTTAATAGCCCGCGCCGTGGCAATGTTCACGTAGTTCACCCAGGCGATGATGACGATAAAAAAAGCGATCCCCAGTAGCAGATAGGCCGTTTTGCCATCGCCATTCGGTTCGGTCTCGCCGATGTAGTGCGAATACAGATGAATGTCGCGCAAGGGTTGCAGGGTGTAGATAGCCGCCGAGTTGTATTTCTTCAGCTCGGCCCCAACCAGCTTGTCGACGACCCTCGGGAATTTAGTGGCCAGCGTCTGCGGATCGGTGCCAGGGCGCAATAGCAGGTACGTCAGGCAGCCGTCCCACATCCAGGCCTGCTCGGGGTTATTGTCGGGCCCCATGTCTTTCACAAAGGTGGCGTATGAGCGCAGCAGATCAGGTTTTATGTGTGAATTGACCGGAAAATCTTTGTAGATACCGGTTACTTTCACCGCCTGTTTGCCATTTACCTGTACGGTTTTTCCCAGCGGATTGGTCTGCCCAAACAGCTTGTTGGCCACAGTTTCAGACAGCACCACGGTGTTCGGCTCCGTCAGGGCGGTGCGTGCATCACCGGCAATCAACGGATACGAAAACACGGTAAAGAACGCCTGACTGGCGAAATACACTTTCTCGATCTTTAATTGCTCACCGCCCTGCACTTCGGCCACCACCGAGCCACTGCCTACGACTTTAACATAGGCCTCGATTTCGTTGAAGGCGTCTTTGAACGAATTGCCCACCGCATACGCCCCCGATACCCATTCGGTGCTCAGCTTCCCGGCATCATACCGATCCTGCCGAACGCGGTAAATACGGTCGCCTTTCTCGTGGAAATTGTCGAAGCTCAACTCAAACGCGACGTATTGCAGAATGAGCAGACAAGCCGCCATACCAATAGCCAGCCCAACGAGGTTAATGGCCGAAAACGCCTTGTGGCGCAGCAGGTTCCGCCACGCGATTTTTACATAGTTCTGGAGCATTGTGGAAAGGGTTTAGCGTTCATTCGAACTCACATTTTGGTTTTTTTTGATAAACGTTCGACAAGTATGCAAACCCCCAAATTGAGTTCGCTCCAACTTGAACTGCTTAAGGTTTACTCATTTCAACCCAGCGATGAAGACCTATTAGCAGTGCGTAAGCTATTAGCCACTTTCTTCTCTGATAAGCTTGTTGGCAAGGTTCATCAAGCTATTGATGAGCAGGCCATTACGGAGGCAGACCTCGATCGCTGGCTAAATGAATAAGCTACGGTTGATTCTGGACACCAACGTATTTATGGTTTCACTGGCTCCACAATACAAGTATCACTGGGTATACGAGTGCCTGATTCAAGGTAAATTTGACCTGGCTTTATCAAACGAAATCCTGACCGAATATCATGAACAAGTTGTTTTTCGCTACGGTCTTGAACGCACAGAAGCATCACTCGATTACCTGCTTTTGCTTCCTAACGTCACGCTGATCAACCCCTCTTTCCGTTGGCAGCTCGTAGAAAATGACAAAGACGCCCGAAGCGTCGGACCGCAATAAGTTCGTTGACTGCTATTTTGCCAGTCAGTCTGACCATATTATCAGCAACGACCGTCACCTACGAAAATTGGTTACCAATGAGTTTCCACCTATCTCGGTTCTCACCTACGAGGACTTTGAACAGCAATACAAATCATTACTCACTTCGTAAGCTCTTCACGGGATCCATCAGGGCGGCTTTGATGCTTTGAAAGCTGACGGTCAGGAGCGCGATGGCGATGGCTAACGTACCTGCCAGGGCGAACACCCGCCAGTCAATCTCGATGCGGTACTTGAAGTCGAGTAGCCACTGGCTCATGGCGTACCAGGCCACGGGCGAGGCCAGCAGAATAGCGATCAGTACCAACCGCAGGAAATCTTTACTGAGCAACGCCACAATGTTCGGCACACTCGCGCCCAGCACTTTCCGCACCCCGATCTCTTTCGTTCGCTGCTCTGCGGTGAACATGGCCAGTCCGAACAGGCCGAGGCAGGCGATGAAGATGGCCAGAATGGCGAAATAATTGGCCAGCTTGCCAATCAGGGTTTCGCTCTTGTACTGCTTCTCGAAACTATCATCGGCAAACTGGTAATCGAACGGGTAGGCAGGATTGTACTTCTTCGTTAGTTGCCGCATACTGGCCAGCGCCTTATCGGTTTGGCCGGGCCGGGTACGTACCAGCAGCGTATTGTTGTAGGTCGTGTCGAGCCGGAGGATGAGCGGCTCAATGGCCACGCGCAGCGAGTTGAGGTGAAAGTTTTTGATGAGGCCAATGATCTTGCCGGGCTTGGCCCAGAATTTCAGGTACTGGCCAACCGGGCTTTTCATGCCCATCCGCCGGGCTGCTTCTTCGTTTATCAGATAATTGGTGCTGTCGGTGACGATGCTTTTCGAGAAGTCGCGCCCGTCGAGCAGCTTTATCTTCATAGTGTTCACAAAATCGTAACTGACCGGCATTTGTGTAAACAGCGTTTTATCGGCCGGGTCTTTGCCCGTCCATTCCACAGCGATGGTCGAGTTCCCAATGTCCATCGGATCGGAGCCCGACGCGCTCACGTCCTGGATACCGGGCGACTGTAGCAACGCCTGTTTGAACGACTCATACTGCTTCGGCAAATCCCCTTCCAGCGGCATATAGACCACATTCTCGCGGTCGAGGCCCAGGTTTTTGGTGCGGATAAAATCGACCTGCCGACCGGCAATCAATGTACCGATGATGAGCAGCAGCGACAGCGCAAACTGGAAAACCACCAGCCCCTGCCGGAAGAGCACGGCCCCGGCGTTGAACCGCAACCGTGACGACGGACCGGTACCTTTCAGAATATGCACCGGTTGCAACGACGACAGGAACAAGGCCGGGTAACTGCCCGAGACAATACCCGTAACCAGCGCCAGCCCCAGCAACGTCAGCCAGTAGAGCGGGTCAGCGTAGTGGATCGTGATCTGCTTCTCGGTCAGCCGGTTAAAAGCGGGCAGCAACAGTTGCACAAGCACTACGGCAAACACCAGCGCCATGCCCGCCGTGAGTGCCGCTTCGCCCACAAATTGCCCGATCAGGTACATGCGCTCGGCACCCACTACTTTCCGAATACCTACTTCTTTAGCGCGTTTGGCCGACCGGGCCGTGGCCAGGTTCATGAAGTTGATGCAGGCGATGACCAGGATAAAAATGGCGACGATCGTAAACAGTCGCACGTACTCGATGCGTCCACCATCGCGCTGGCCGTTGGTGAATTTCGAGTACAGGTACGTGTCTTCAAACGGGAACAGGAAGGTGGTGATCGTGGTCACCTCCTTCTTGTGTTGCTGCACCATGTTCAGGATCTTGGCGTTCACCCGGTCCAGATTGGCGGTTGAATGCAGCAGGGCAAACGTGCGGATACCGTTGTTGTCCCACTTGTTCAGCCATTCGTTTTTCGTTTCGTACGGTCCCAGCGGCAACACAAAATCAAACTTAAGGGTCGACGTTTCGGGGATGTCGCGCATGACGCCCGTGATCTGCCGATTCTCCTTATTGTCGAGCTTGATCACGCGCCCCAGCACGCTGGTGGTGCCGAAGAATTTCAACGCGGCCTTTTCTGAAATAACGATGGACGTCGCCCCGGTAATGGCCGTTTTCGGGTTGCCGGCGCTAAGCGGAAAGGTGAATAGCTGGAACAGATCGGGACTGGCATAGCGGCCTTTTTCTTTGTACGCTGTTGAGCCCACCGTCAGCAGGTGCTCTTCTTCCCAGGTGATCTTCACGGTTTTGTCGATCTCCGGGATCTCGGCTTTCAGGGCAGGAGCCAGCGGCCCCGGCGTGGCCGTCGTGGTGCTGACTTCGTTGCCCGTCCACTTCTGATTCTCAAACACCTGGTAGAGGCGCGGCCCGTTGACGTGGAACTTGTTGATACTCCGTTCGTCGTTCACCCACAGCAGGATCAGCAGGCTACAGGTCATGCCCAGGGCCAGCCCCAGCACATTGATGAACGAGAACGTCTTGCTTTTGGCAATGTTACGCCAGGCAATCTTGATATAGTTGCGGAACATAACGTAAGGAGTTAGGGAAGAGGGGGTTTCAACACAGAGCCACAGCGGACACACAGAGAACACGGAGATAAATAGATGATTTTCAGAATAGCAACTCTGTGTTCTCTGTGTTTCCTCTGTGCCTCTGTGTTGAACCCTTTTTTTGCCAAGACGATTGAGCAGGCAATTCATTACAAGGATGCAGGAATTCGGTTGGGCGTTGCGTAGGGGAGCCATACACTACAGCGCGAAAGCCATACAACTCGTTGTCGCTTGCCTGTGGCGAGTGACGATTATCGACAGGGCCTCTGGCCCGATTATTGGCCTAAACCAGGCTTTCTTATCTGGCAATTCGTACGTGCATGACCGGGCCGGAGGCCCTATTGATAATCGTCACTCGCCACAGGCAAGCGACAACGAGCAACCACATCACTTCGCCTTGCGGACATAGATGCTGCCCTGCATGGTCTTCATCATCACCTCGGGGCCGCCGCTGTTGATCTTGCCATACACCCAGTCGTCGACCGTGACGCGGTACATACCCGACTGGCTTGAGCGGGAGGCTCTGGGCTGGCTTTTGTCAATATCGATGTCGAAGTCGCTGTATACGTCGCCCATGTCTGACTTGAGCTTCACGTTGGCCTTCACCGAAGCGGGGAAGGTCACGTCTACCTTACCGTTCAGCGTCGAAAAGGCCATCGGCGTTTTGTTGTCGACATCCCGGAACGTGGCTTTCAGATCGCCATTCACCGTCTGCGCCACCGCCGATCCGTTGATGTTCGTCAGCTCGATAGCGCCGTTGATGTTGTTGATTTCCAGCTCGCCCGTCACGTTTTCCACCGTGATGTCGCCGTTGTTGATCGTGTGCAGTTTCAACGAAAACCGTTGCGGCACCTTGATGGTCAGGTTCACCGCTTTCTGGTGGCTTCCCGAATGCACCTTCACGGCATTGTTCTTTTCCTCGGCGGTTATGTCGAAAGAACTACCGCCCGAGATACGGCGCATTCCTCCGGTAGTCTGGTCGTTGTTCTGGTTTCGATTCCGGCCCGACGACGAGGCGTCGATAACGATGTCTTTCCCCGAATAGCCGACCACGTGGATGAAGCCGTTAATCAGATCGACGCTCAGCGAGCCGGTTTTACCGGGGTCTGTAAGCGGAACAACGAGTTGCTCCTTCACGTCATTCTGGGCGAGCAAGGGCGTTGCCGTTAGGCCCAGCAACAGGGCATTGAGTATGAATGGCTTAGTCATTTGGATTCACGATTGTTTTTTGATGTATACATTTCCGTTAAACGTCTCGAAACGCAGGATTTTGCCTCCGTTACCGATCCGAATGGCTGTAGATTTGTCGAGCTTGTAGACGGTCTTATCGCCTTTCTGCTCCTTATTTTTCGTCACCTCAACGGGCAGCATGGTTGCCTCGGGGTAATCGGTGTAGAACTCGCCCTGGAACGTTTTAAAGCGCAGATCCGCCGACAGATTCGCTGGGTACGTTACGTTGATGTTCCCGTTCAGCGTGTAGTACGACGATTGATCGGGCGGGGTAGCCGGGTAGTTGGCGTCCACGTTTCCGTTGATCGTCCGCGCTTCGGTCTTGCCCCGGGCGTTGGTCATCTTAATGGCACCGTTGATGTTATTGACCTTCAGCGAACCCGCCACATCGGTCACCGTGACGTCGCCCCGGTTGATGGTCGAGACCACGATGTTCATCTCCTTCGGGATTGTCACCGTGAAATCGAGCGTAAAGTCATACTCGATCTTCCGGTCATCCCGGCCCTTCCAGTTTCCCCGGTTTGGCCGCGAATCGAACGGTTCGATGATGTAAGCAAACACGGTATCGCCTTTTTGCTCGAACTGAAGTTTGAACTCCTTCTTACCTGTTTCCAGCGCATCAGCCGTTTTCGCCGTGATCTGTTTGTCTATGTCGAAAGCCACGTTGCTGCCCGACGTTCCTTCGACTTTGATGAAGCCGTTGATGTTATAAATGACCAGTACGCTGGCGTTGGCGCTGTTCGGCAGAGAAAATTCCTTGCGGATATGCTCCCTGTCTTCGGTCGACTGCGCCACCGATTGGGCACAGGAAATCACGAGCCCCATCAGCATGGGGAAGAATAAGTTGATCATAAGTGAAAGGGGAAAAGAGTGAAAGAATGTATTACTTGGGGCAAGGGGCGGGGGCTTAGGGCTTGGGGCAAGGGGGTGCTCAGGTACGTTGTCGCTTGCCTGTGGCGAGTGACCCTTATCAGTAGGGCCTCCGGCCCGGTCGTGCACTTACGAATTGCCAGATAAGAAAGCCTGGTTTAGGCCAATGACCGGGCCAGAGGCCCTACTGATAAGGGTCACTCGCCACAGGCAAGCGACAACATACCGGAGTTACCCCTCGCCCCAAGCCCCCCACTTCACGACAGTTGCCGGATCGTTTTTTCCAGCTTGGTTTTCACCAGTTCATTGGTGCCCGGTTGCTTCAATAATTGTCGGAGCGGCTTTAGTGAGCGCTTTTCCTGGAGCTTCACCATCACATCGGCCAGGGCTACCTGCACCAGCGGCGACTCCTGCCGGGTCAGCGCCTGCACCAGCCCTTCGCGTACCCGGGCGTCCTGCGCCTTGTCGGCCAGGGCTTCGAGCGTCACCAACCGTACATTCACGTTTGGGTCGTTGTTCAGCGTCATCAACAGTGCATCGATCACCTTCGAGTCGGCATCCTCAATGTCTTTCGTGTAGCTCACCGCCCGCAGCCGCTCCGTGGCCGACGGGTTTTCGAGCAGTGAAAGCATCATCATCTGGCGCATTTCCTGCACCTGCGCCGTCAGCGTGTCGACCCGCTGCTGATAGGCGACTGCCGGCGTTCGCTGGCGTTGCGCCCAATAGCCCACCAATACCCCCACACCCAGCAAAAGCGCACTGTAGGCAAGGCGCATGAGCAGTGTCGGAGCAAAACGCTCCCTGATCCACCGCAATGCGCCCGATTGACCCAACAACGTAGTTGAACTGCGCTCTTTTTCTTCAGCCTCAAATTCGTCGAGCATAGCGTAGAACCGGGGACGTACCTGGGGGCCGGGTTGGGGCGTAGGCACGGTGCCCATCTGTTGCCAGAGTTGCCGACTGGTTGCCAGTTCCTGCTGACAGGCGGGGCATTTGGCCAAATGCCCCTCAATGGCCGCCCGTTCGGCTGTCGACAGGTCGTCGGTCAGCCAGCCGGGCAGGTGGCTGATCAGCACGTCGCAGGAGATGGGTTTATCGTTCGTATTCACTGTTCAGATAGATCTTCTTTAACTCATTCATCGCCCGGTGCACGCGGACCTTGATGGCCCCTTCTGTCGTATCCAGAATCCGGGCAATTTTATCGTATGTCAATTCCTGATACCGGCTCATCACCAGTACCTCCCGGTGGTCGGCACTCAGCCGCCCCAGGGCTTCCTGCAACAGGGCCAGTTCCTGTTCCTTGTGCAGCGACTCGTCGGCCAGCGGTCCACCGCCGAGTCGCTCGGCATAGGCCTGCACATCATACTGCTGCGCCGACCGTTTGTTCTGCTTCGCCGAATCGATCAGTACGTTGCGGGCCAGGTGGTACATCCAGGTTCGGAACTCCCCCTCGCCGGTAAACGTGTGGCGGTATTTCAGCATCCGGTAAAACACCGTCTGCACCATGTCTTCGCTGGCGTCGGCGTTGCTGCTCATGTGGTACAGGAAACCGAAGAGTTCACGATGGTACCGCTCGAAGAGCAGGCCCATCCTGTTCAGATCGCCCGATTTAACCTTGAGCATCAGTGCATTGTCCGTCAGCGAGTTCAAGCGTTTGCCGAGTGAGGTGGAGGAATTTGACGTGGAAACCGTCGAAGTTCGGTAAGGTTACAGGAGAAAGTGAATTTTTTTTGCGGGGAGGCGTATGGTGCCCCCCCGCCCATTTCTGGACGGCGATTGTCCGAAATCGTACAGGTACGTTCGACAAAAAGAGCCTCAGTAACGCAGGAACGGCCGTTTAGCCTGTTGGCATTCCATTTGTTTAGCAAAATTATAACTAATCATTCCTGACTGAACATCCGATGCGAAGGGCCTTTTTAGGAGAGTTTGAAGAGATTGTACTGCTGGTAGTGGCCGCCTGCCCTACCGACGCCTATGGGGTCACGATCTGGGAAGAGGTGCAGCAGCAAACGGGCCGGTCGATCACCATGAGCGCCGTGCATACTACGCTGTATCGGTTGGAGGAGAAAGGCTACCTATCATCGGTGCTGGGTGGGGCCACCGCCGAACGGGGTGGTCGCCGGAAACGCTTTTTTGCATTGACGCCCCTGAGCGTTCGGGCCTTACAGGACATTCAGGAGGTACGTAGCCGACTCTGGCAGGCTATTCCGCACGACAAGTTTCAACTCATTGTCGGCTGACCCGGCCACCTATCCAATGGCAAACGCAACGAACCAACCCCGTCCGCCCCGCCTGCCCGACCGCCTGCTCGAGTGGTGCTGTGCGCCGCACCTGCTCGAAGACGTGCAGGGCGATTTATACGAAGTGTATTATAAACGACTGGCGCAGGCCGGGCCCGCCAGAGCCCGCCGCGAGTTCACGCTGGCCGTCTTTCATTACATCACACCGTTTTTTCTCAAACGTAAACCACCGGTACGTCGCCCCGATGAGTACCCGGCTCTTTCACTCCTGTCAATCAGTATGTTCCGCAACTACCTCACCATCGCCCTCCGAACGCTGGCGCACAACAAAGCCTATTCGGTCATCAATGTGGTTGGCCTGAGCATTGGCCTCGCCGTAGCCATGCTGATCATGCTATACACCAAAGATGAGGTCAGCTACGACCGATTCCACGCCAATACGCCCCACCTCTACCGCATCACCAGTCGGCAGCTAACGCCAGCTGGAAAGCAGGAAGGTGTGGAAGGGAACACGGGCAATTTACAGGGGCCGAAGTTCAGCGCCGGCGTTCCCGAGATCCAATCGTTTGTCCGCTACCGGGAAGATCGCCACGATATCAAGCGCGGCACGGAGGTGGTTAGCCAGCCTATGCACGCGGCTGATACCAGTTTCTTTTCGGTGTTCTCGTTCCCGCTGTTGAGCGGCAACCCCAAAACCGCGCTGCAGCAACCCCATTCGGTGGTGCTTTCGGCGGATATGGCCGAGAAACAGTTCGGCACGACCGAGGCGCTGGGCAAAACGATTTTGGTTAAAAACACGATCGACGACAAAGAGGTGTTCGAGCCGTATACCGTGACGGGTGTGGCGCAGAACAGCCCGCAGAACTCGTCTATCAAGTTCGATATGCTGATTCCGATGGTGGTGAGTCGGGAAGAGATGGCTGATCTGGAGAACTGGTTCAACATATTCCAGAACACGTTTGTGGTGCTTAGTCCCAACGCCAATCTGAAGGCGGTAGAAGCCAAGATGAACCGGATTTACCTCGCCGACGCCCAGGCCTCCATCAAGATGATGGCCGATAAGTTTGGCGTGAAAACCAGGACGGAATACGCCCTGCAACCCTTCACAGCCATGCACCTGAGTACTGAGCTGCCCGCTACCAATGGGCTTGTCGACAAGAGTAATCCGAACTTTTCGTACATCCTGACGGGCATTGCGCTGTTCATTCTGCTGATTGCCTGCATCAATTTCGTGAACCTGACCGTGGCGCGGTCGCTGAAACGCGCTAAAGAGATCGGCGTGCGGAAAGTAGTTGGCGGGGGACGTACCCAGCTCGTGATCCAGTTTCTGGGCGAGTCGTTTCTGCTGTGTTTCGGCGCGTTTGTGCTGGCCCTGCTGCTGGTGCTGGTTTCGTTGCCTACCTTCAATCAGCTGGCCAACAAGCAGCTGGCGCTCGCCTATCTGTTCGATGCCAAACTGGTGCTTGGGTACGTGGCGCTGTTTCTGGCAACGGCCTTTCTGGCTGGCTTTTACCCGGCGCTGGTGCTGTCGACCTATAGCCCTGTGCAGACGCTCTACAACCGATTCAACCTTGCCGGGAAGAACTATCTCCAGAAATCGCTGGTGGTGTTGCAGTTTGCGCTGGCTTCTTTCCTGATCATTGCCACGCTCATCAGCTACGCGCAGTTCGATTACCTGACCACCAAAGACCTGGGCTACGACGACAAAGGGCTGATTTCGGTTGGTAAGCCAAGACTAACGCATGCCGAAGCGAACCTGTTGACAAACGAATTGCGCAAAAGCCCAACCCTTGTTGATGTAGCCCCGAAAAACGGCGGACAGTGGGGCACCATTGCGAAGGTGAATGGCGGAACCGAGATCAATTTCACCTACGAAACGGTCAACCCGTCGTACCTGCCAATGCTCAACATTCCGGTAGTGCAGGGCCGTAATTTCTCGGTCGATCTCCCTACCGATTCAACCCGATCAGTCCTGGTCAATGAGGCCTTCGTGAAGGAAGCGGGCTGGAAAAACCCGATTGGGCAGGTCGTTAATTTCTGGTATAGTAACGACGAAAAGTACACCGTGGTCGGCGTGGTGAAAGACCATCATTTCAACGACCTGAACAAGACAATCACGCCGCAGCTATTCACCATGAAGCCGGGCAATATGTACGGTCGGGTGCTTATCAAGATCAAACCCAACACCGCAACAGCCAGCCTGCGCCACATTGAACGGGTCTTTAAACGCCTGTTTCCGCTCACGCCTTATGCGTATCAGTTCATGGACGAGGAGAACCTGAAGCGCTATGAATCGGAAGCAAAATGGAAGCAGATCATGCTGTTCGGCGCTGTGCTGACCATTTTCATCTCCTGCATCGGCCTGTTCGGGCTGGCTACGCTATCGGCCGAACGGCGCACGAAGGAAATCGGGATTCGGAAGGTACTGGGTGCATCAGTGTCGAGCATTATTCAGCTCCTGTCGGCCGATTTCCTGACGTTGGTAGCGCTCTCGTTTGTGGTGGCCTTCCCGGCGGCCTGGTATGCCATGCGCGAGTGGCTGCAAAACTACCCCTACCGCGTCGACATCAGCATCTGGACGTTTGTGGCGGCTTCAACGCTCGCCATCCTGGTCGCTTTCCTCACCGTCAGCTTCCAGTCAATCACCACCGCCCTGACCAACCCGATCAAGAGCTTACGAAACGAGTAGATGTGTTCTGTGTAATGTACGCGCTGGTGTGTAGCCATACACAGCATCAAACAGCCAACAAACGCCCTACGCACCAAATCGTTTCCCCGTTGTCGCTTGCCTGTGGCGAGTGACCACTATCAGTAGGGTCGCAACGGGGCACCGCTCTGGCCCGGACGTAGCTGAGAAACGGATGCTTAGCTAACAATCATAGCGTATAACCACCGGGCCAGAGGCCCTACTGATAGTGGTCACTCGCCACAGGCAAGCGACAACGGGGTAACGATTTGGTATGGCTACGCACTGAATCGTTACGGTTTCTTCAGCAGGTCATCGAGTGGGGAGGCTTTCCCACCTTCTATTACGCATGGTCAACGGCATCAAGCACCATCGTACTAGTGAAGTTTAGCCCTGATGCCAGCTACGGCTTCTTCATACGACGCGCCGATGGGGATAACGTACCCAGCCACGGTGATATCCTGCCTGGCTAATTTGGTGATCTTGTTCACCGCCACGCAGTACGACCGATGCACCCGAACGAATTGATCGGGTGGTAGCTGCTGGAGCAGGTCGGTCATGGTTTGGCGGGTGAGCAGCTTGCGGGTGGGTAGCACCAGCGAGAGGTAATTCCCGTCGGCTTCGACGTAGAGCAGTTCACTGAGCATCACCTTTTCGTCTTCATAGCCCGTCTTCACAAAAATGGAATCAGGTACGTTGCTTCCCGTCCGTAGCGCCTGTATATCAAGGGCTTTAGTGCAGGCTTTCAGGAAGCGGGCCAGCGAAAAGGGTTTCAGCAGGTAATCAACGGCATCGAGTTCAAAGCCTTCCACGGCATAGTCGGAATAAGCCGTCGTAAAGATCACCATCGGTGCTTTCGCGGTCCCGCGTCCGGGCAGGCACTTCACCACGTCGACCCCCGAAATATCGGGCATTTTGATGTCGAGAAAAAGCAGATCGACGCGATTGGTTTGCAGCCAGGCAATCGCCTCAAACGCATCGGTAAACGTGGCTTTCAGGTCCAGAAACGGTACTTTGGCCGCATGGAGTTTGATCACTTCCAGCGCCTGGGGTTCATCGTCGATGGCAATAGCAGTCAAAGGCATGATGTGGAATTAAGAGGTTTATGGCATCTTGAGGTAAACCGGCCGACAAGATGAGAAGAACCAACCATACCCGCCAACTCCCCCGCGCCGACATGACGCCATTGGTGAATATTGCCCTGCTGCTTATTGTCTTTTTTGTGTGGGTGAAGCAGGTACAGCGGCCGGTTACTACCCTGATTCAACCGTTTGTTAAGGCCAAATATGAATCCTATGCGCCCGTACAGGCCACACTTTTTTTGCTTCCGCATGATAGAGTTGGTCTCTTAACCTACCTACCCGACAGCACGGCAGCTGAGTTCAAAGAGACTGATTATTCAGTAAATGGGTTGAGAGCCAGTTTAGCAGAAGTAGCAAAATCGGCCACTCGACCCGTCGTGATTATCACGCCTACGGCCCAATCGACAGTTAAAAATATAGTCGACGTTCTCGATGAGTTGGCTATCAACAAGCGCGTCCATCACACAATGGTTTACGAGCCATTACCCGGCGAAAAACGGATGTTAGACTTATATGAGTTGTATAGACAGGCAAAACCAATCAGTCCCTTTTTGCTTCATCTGCCTATCTATACGTATTCGCCTTTAACAACCAAGCGTACTTAAAACCTACCAGTACACCAGCGTCAGCGAAACGAAGTAATCCTGTTCCGACTGCTGACTGTCGAGTTGGTGGCGACCGGGGTAGATTAGCTCCAGCCGTTTACGCACGTTGGCGAGCCCCACGCCCGACTGGTCTTCTTCGGGGTCGTGGCGGTCTGTGCCCTCAACTGGCTTCGTGTGGCGGGAGTTGTGCACTTTGAAATAGAGCCGGGTATCGTCGAGCGTAAGGGTAATGTAGATCCACGATTTATGGCGCAGGCTGATGCCGTGCTTGAAGGCATTTTCCACGAAAGGCGTCAGCATCATCGGTGCCAGGTAAATGGCCCGGCCCGGCTCCTGAATGTTCACCCGAATCTCGATGTCGTGCGACTCGTCGATCCGCATGCGCTGTAGCTCGATGTAGTTGTGCAGGTATTCGATCTCCTTGTCGAGCGGAATGCGGTCACGGTTGTTGTCCTGCAACATGAACCGCATCATGTCGCCCAGCTTCTGAATACCGTCGGCCGTTTTTTCGCCCTTTTCTTTCAGGGCTGTCGCATAGAGGCTGTTCAATGCATTGAACAGAAAATGCGGGTTGATCTGCGCCCGCAGACTGGCCAATTCCGCCGCCCCAACTGATACCTGCGTTTGCAGTACCGTTTTCTCTTTGGTCAACAGCCATCGCAGGCACGCAATAGAGGTCGAAGCAACAAGGACAATACCTGTAAACGTAATAATCGGATCACGGTTGGTATGTTGAAAGTTACTAGCCGCCGCCCACAGCAGCATCGTTGGCAGGCAGGCCAATAGCAGGTAGTCGACAACAGCATTCCAAAAGGCTTTCTCCGAGGGACGGGGCGTTTTCAGCATGGGGAGTATATGCCTATACATATAGCCCTGAAGGAGCATGATCTGAATTACCAGTCCTAGCACCAGCAAAACGTCACGAAAACCGCCCCGCCAAAGGGTTGGTGGAACATACCCGTTAAGCGCAAAGGTGATCACAAACAGGCCTACGCCGCCCAACAGCAGGTAACTGACCAGCTGGAAATGAATGGTTGTTTCCTGGGCTATTCGGCGGTAGAGAAACTGATAATACTGGTACGCTAATTCGTACGTACCCAGCACAATACCCAACCCGATGGCATCGGCCAATACCGTCCGTTTTCGGTACAGCGAATACACTTTCAGGCCAATGATCTTTTCAGCGTTATTTTCCTGATAACGGATGTGCAGTTTCAGGTAATGATACACAAGCGCACTCGCCAGCAGCAGCAGCACCGCCGCACCGCCATAGAGCCACCCCTGCCGATCGTCGATCCGTTCCTGAAGGCGCGGAAAGGCCAGGTTATGGAACACATACCAGGCTACTAAGAACAGGCAAATGCCCGCAACAAGGGGCGTATTGTTGTTCAGCGTGTGGTTATACGTAGCCAGATTACGCCAGATCGTGGCCGACGGCACCCGGTTGTTCAGCGCGCTGTCAATCAGGTTGTTGTAGCGGTTTATTTCTTCGATTAACCGCCTGATCACATACACCGTAGCCGCGCCGACGATAAACCAGGGTTCAAACCGATTGAGAAGTGTAGTAGTACGCATCATGTTTAACTGCTTGTTGACCAAAACTAGGCGCAACCGGCAGGCGTCGGGTGGAAATGGGTTGAATCGGGCGAAAAATGGGATGAATCAGCGGGGGGGCTTCGCTCTGCCTGGCTTCGCGCTCTAGGCCCTTCGACCGCAGCGGCGGACCTGGAGCAAAAGCAATACATACTACCTCGCCAAGCCAAGTAATTTCCCAACATAAACCACCACCACTAACAAGTAGAAAGGCAGTCTGAGATGGGTTTTATCGCCAAACCTTCCTTACTGTGAAACACCTGCTACGTACCTGCCTACTCCTGACTAGCCTTGTCACCATTACTCCCGTTTTAGCGCAGACAGCTTCCAAAACCTACACCTACCTGATCTTCCACAAACTCGCGCCGGGCAAAACCATTCAGGATGCGCTGCCCGTTGAGCGCGAATGGAAAGCCGTGAATCAGGCGGCCGTCGATGAAGGAAAGCTCATCGGCTGGCACATGATGGTGAAGCAGTTCAGCTCGAACCCCAACACCAGCGAATACGATTACGTCACCTGCATTGTGTCGCCCAACATGGGCATCGGCGGCGCGTCGCCAGCGGCGATGGCCAGGATCTACGGCGACAGCGTTCAGGTACGTATGGCCGACCTCAACCGCCGCGACCGCCTGACTGCCCCCGTGGTAAAAATCGAGATCTGGGAGAACACCGATGCCCTGTTCGGTCCTGACTTTGGCCCCGGCAAAACCAACACCGTCATTGTCGACTTCCTGAAACTCCGCGACCCGCTGGCCGACTGGTCAGGTACGTTGGCATCGGTAAAGCAAGCCCGCGCCACGCAGATTGGCGATAAAAAGCTAGGTGCCTGGAGCTTCTCGACCCTGATGGTGCCCAACGGTACCGAGAAAGGCTACGGTTTCGCCATGACCCGCCCCGTATCGAACCTGAACGCACTGGCCGAACCTGCGGACCCAAAACTGGCCGCTGCCCAAAAGCAATTCACCCGCACCTTCGAGGTTGTTCGGCAGGAAGTATTCCGGTTCGAGCAGTACACGGTCCGGCCTGGAGCGAAATAGGCAGAGGGCGGGGGCATATCGACCGGTTTCTCGCTACTTCACTACGAATTCGACGCGGCGGTTTCTGGCTCGGTTGGCTTCTGTGTCGTTTGTGGCGATGGGCCGCGAGCCGCCGTAGCCCGTCGTAGTAATCCGGTCGTCGGCAATGCCGTGGCGGGTCAGGTACGTCATCACCACCCGCGCCCGGTACTCCGACAATGTCTGATTAATGCGCTGGTCACCCACGTTATCGGTATGGCCGACCAGCTCAATTCGCCAGTTCGGATTAGCCCGTAAGGTCTGAACCAGTTTGTTCAGTTCAGGTATCGATTCGGGCAACAGGATGTAGCTGCTCTGCTCAAACTGCACCTGCTGAAGTACCGTGGGTCTACCCTCAGCAAGCGCTGGCGGGGGAGGGACGACAGTAGGCGGCAAAACGGCCGCCACGGTATTTCCTACCGGTTTTGCGCTTGTCACCGGCTTAGTGACCGGTGGTTTGGCCAGTAGACCGGCAGCGACCAAAGGCGGTTTTCGGATGGGTTTAGCCGGCCCAGGCGCCTTGATGACGGGCTTGGGCGTAGCGATAGAAGCCACTGCTGGTGGCGTAGCAACGGGCTTCGGCAAGGTAGAAACAGCCGGAGCCGGTAGCCGGAAATAGCGCGGCGAGATCAACTCCCCGATGGGCGGACCGAACCTAATTAGCGGGTTTTCGGCATCGGGACGTACCCAGTATAGTTCAATGACCCCACCCAGCATATCGTTGAAGTAATCGATCCGAAGGTCGTACAATTGGCCTGCTTTCAGCTCGATACTCCCGGTGAATTTGCCTGAGTCGTTCAGCTTCCAGACATCCATCACCTTGCGGTTACCCACCCAGATACGAATCCCATCATCGACTTTGGCGTTGAACGTGTATTTACCCGACACCGGAGCCAATAGTTGACCCGTCCAGCGCACCGAGAAATAGGATTCGTTTAGACCAGCGCCGGGGCTACGCTCTCGCCAGGTAAACTTCAACTGCGGGTCGATGCGCGTCAGCACTTTCCGCTCAAAGTTGGTCCCGTTGTAGTACTCGCCCTTCAGCCCCTGCTGCGCCCTGACCGGGCTTGTCAGTAGAAGCCACAGTAGCATACAACCTGACGTGATCCCTGCTTTCATTGTCGACTTACGTTGCTTGTCTAGCTTGATGCCTTGCGAGTACGAATTCGTCACGGCCTTTCTACACCCCAATGATCAGCGTGAATTCGGGAGCTGACATCAGCTGTTTGATAGGCGGCTTTTTCTCCACCCCGATGGGTCATTCTACCCCGATGATGGCAGGATTGCTTTCGTATGCTTCGCGCTCTAATGTATTGCTAACGCGGGTTGCTTCGCGCGCTAGGCCCTTCGACTAGGCGTCAGCAACCTAGCTCGTGAAGCAACCACGCGTTAGCCATACACGCAAACCAACCCACCTACTCTGCCCGCAATGATTTGACCGGGTTCACGAGTGCCGCTTTGAGGCTCTGGTAGCTGACCGTTAGTAACGCGATGATGACGGCCAACATACCGGCCAGAGCGAAGATCCACCAACTGAGGCTGACCCGGTAGGCGAAATCCTGTAGCCAGCCGTTCATCACGTACCCGGCAATCGGCGACGCGATCAGCAGTGCGCTAAACACCAGCTTCAGAAAGTCGGACGAAAGCAGCGTTACAATACTGGCCACGCTGGCACCCAACACTTTACGCACGCCGATTTCTTTGGTGCGCTGTACAACGACGAACGACACCAACCCGTACAGACCCAGGCAACAGATCAGAATGGCAATACCCGTAAACACGTTGATAAGCCGGGCCATCAGCATTTCGGTCTGGTAAAAGCGCGCCAGTTGCTCGTCCAGGTACGTGTACTCGAACACATCGTTGGGGTATAGTTGCTGCCACGCCTGCCGAATCCGGTCAAGCGTTTGCGCCGGGTCCTGACCCGTAATCCGAATACTGGCCTGGGCATAGCGGTCTGTTTTACTGGCAATGAGGCAGGGGCCGATTGGTTCGCGAAGCGATTTCAGATGAAAATCCTTCACCACCCCAACGATCGGCATCGGAGCCGCCGACAAGTGGTACTGCATGGTCTTGCCCAGCACCTGTTTCGGGTCATGAAAACCCAGTTGATGCAGTAACGTCTCGTTGATGAGGTATTCACGGATGGTGTCGCTGACCATGACATTCCGACCCGCCACGAGCGTCAGGCCGTAGGTACGTAGGTAATCGGCGTCGGCTAGTCGTTCGCGAACGGGATACGGCTCCCAGTCGGGCCGGTTGTCGAATTTGAAGGACCCGCCAAACAGCTGGTCATTCGCGGGCGACCGATGATTGAAGCTGACCGACTGAACAGCAGGATACTGCGAAAGCTGCTGCCGAAAAGCCGTCAGCGTCGACCGATTGTTGTCGGGTAGCCTGACCACGACGACGTTGTCTTTCCGGAAACCAAGATCGGCCTGTTGCACATAACGTACCTGACGGGCCACCACCAGCGCCCCGATGATCAACGCCTGGCAGATCACAAACTGCGTCACCACCAGTGCCTGCCTGACGGTAATCCCCCGCCCCACCGACGAACTGACCAGTTTACCACGCAACACCGCCAGCGGTGAAAAGCCCGATAGCACAACCGCCGGATAGCCACCCGCCAGCAGCACCATGCCCAGCAGCAGTAAACCAATACACACACCGGTTTGCCCGTTGAACCGGAGGAGCAGATTGAGCTGCGTCCAGTTGTTGAAGAGTGGCAGTGTCGTAACCACGATCAGCAGGGCCATCGTCGTGGCGGCGACCATAATCAGTGCCGTTTCGAGCAGGAACTGACTCATCAGTTGCCCACGTGAGCTGCCCAGCGATTTGCGGATGCCTACTTCCTTACTCCGTCGAAGGGCCTGCGCCGTGGCCAGGTTCACGAAGTTGATGCACGCCGCCACGATCAGCAGCATACCCACCGCGCCCAATGACCACACCAGCGACTCCCGAATGGTCTCGCCGCCCCGCGCCACGTCGAAATGCACCTCACGCAGGGGCTGAATCGAGAAGCGGAACACCTTACTCAGATCGCCGTATTGCTTTTTCGACAACGCCGGAAACGTGGCCGACAGGCTGGTAACCATCGCCGGATCTTTCAGCGTGACGTAAACGCGGTTTGTGCTATTCAGAAAATACCAGCTGGTTGCCTCGTAGCCAGGGTCAAGCGTTTTCAGGGTGGCTATCGAGATAAACAGCCCCAGGTTCGTGTCGGTCGTGGTGGGGGGCTCGGCCAGCAGGCCGGTGACTATGGCTTCCGTTTTATTGTTGAGCGTCAACGTTTTACCGATCGGATTTTCGTCGCCGAAATAGCGCTTTGCCCAGGATTCGGTCAGGACAACGGTGTTCGGTTCGCGAAGGGCTGTTTGGGGGTTTCCCTGCAACCAGGTATACGACAGGATGTCGAACCATTGGGGTTCCACCAGTCCGGTGCCGGTATGTTCCTGAAACCGCAGGGGCGTAGCCTGCCCTCGCCGCCTGACGCTAACGGTCAGTTCGCGGTTCATCATCAGAAACGCCGCCTGCTCTACCTGCGGATAGTCGCGGCGCAGCGTCTGGGCCATCGGCAGGGCCGATTCAGCGTTGTGCTCAACGGTACCATCGTCGAGATACAGATCGGTCATGACCCGAAAAGTCCGGTCGAATTTAGCGTGGTGCCGGTCGGTGCTCAGGTGGTGCTGAACGAACAGAAAAAGCAATAAACCGCCCGCCAATCCAACCGACAACCCAATGATTGTCAACGCCGTATAGGTACGTTGGGTACGTAGCTGGCGCAGGGCCATTTTAAGGTTTTCGCGAAGCATTTTGGCGCTACTTTGATTTTTTTTGAAAAAAACTCGTCCGCAATTGCGGCATGACGGATAGGGAAGCAATCATTGATGTGTCGGATTACGAACTCGAAAGAGGAAAGCCCATGCCTGACCTGATTCACGGTATTATTCAGGCCAATCTGTCATTTGAATTAAAAATGCGCTATCGGGCTGATTACCTTATAGCCAGTGAAGTCTCGCTAGCTACTCAGCCTGATGGCACTACACCCGATGTTGTCATTTATCCCGCTTTCAAGCTGAATTACGGGAACGAGCCAGCTCGCCGCACTGACGCCCCACTGACCTGCATCGAGATTCAGTCGCCTTCGCAGCCCAACCGGGACGCCGGACCGGAAGAGATGGTTGCCAAAACTCACATTTATTTTCAGTTCGGCGTAAAATCCTGCTGGGTCGTGTTGCCCAGCCTGCGGGCCGTTATGGTATTCGACCGGCCGGGGCACTACACGTTCTTTTACGAAGACGATACACTGCGCGACCCTAATACGGGATTTGAACTTCCCTTAGCGGCCATTTTCGCCTGAATACTATTCGCTCCGCAAGCTCGTTACGGGGTTCACCAACGCTGCTTTGATGACTTGCAGGCTGATCACAAGCGCCGTGATGAGCGCCAGCCCCGCCCCGACCAGCACGAAGGGCGACAGGGTAACCGGCATGTGGTACGCATAATCGGCCAGCCAGTCCGACACCAGCCAATACGTCAACGGCCAGGCGATCAGGTTAGCCAGTACCATCGTCCAGGCATATTCGCGCAGGAACAGGCCAATAATACCCGGCACCGACGCCCCCAGCACCTTCCGAATGCCCACCTCTTTCGTGCGGCGCGCTACGCTCAGCGATACCAGCCCCACTACCCCCAGCAGCACGATCAACAGGGCCAGGCCGGTGGCTACGTAGGCGGCCTTTTCCAGCTGTAATTCGGTCTGATAGAGTTGCTGGAGCGTTTCGTCCATGAAGGCGTAGTTGAACGGGGCATCGGGGAACAGCGCCCGCCAGGTACGTTCCAGACGGGTAATGGCCTGATGCGGATTGCCGGGAGCCAGCCGGAATGAGAAAAACCGGTAGATGTTCGCCGCCTGTACCTGCCCGATCACCATCGGCTGAATGGCCTTGTGCATGGTACCCACGTGAAAATCACGCACCACACCCCGGATCTGATAGGTAAGCGGAACACCCTGAAAACGAACCGGTTGATTGACAGCCGCTTCGGGCGTTTGGTAGCCCAGCGCCCGAAGCGCCGCTTCGTTGATCACCAGGCTGGTGGAATCGTAGCTGCCTTGTCCGGCGTGAAAAAACCGACCACTTCGCAGCCTGATCCGGTAGGTTTGGGCAAACTGCTCGTCGGTGGTCATCACGCTCACGTTCACCGCCTGCGTCGAGTCCTGCCCCTGCCGATAGAGCTGCCCGTTATTCCCCACATTGCCATTGGGAATCTCGTACGACAGGCTCGCCGACTGCACGCCGGGTAAGCGGGCCAACTGGTCGCGAACGGCCTCCATCCGGTTTACGCCTTCTTTCGACCAGGTGCGTGGCAGCGACGACACAGTGAGCACGGCTTCCTTGCTAAAACCTAAATCGCTAGTGAAGAACCAGGCGATCTGCCGCGATATCAGCACGGCACCCACGAAGACGAAGACAGCAATGGCAAACTGCACCGTGACCAGCCCCCGCCGAAACCACAGTCCCTCCCGCACCGATCGGGCTTTCCCTTTCAGCGAATCGACCGACGAGTAAGCGGATAGATACAGCGCCGGGTACATGCCGGCCAGCCCGCCAATCACCAGAATAAGCACCAGCAACACCCAGCCGTAGGTCATCAGCAACTGCCCCAGCGACGGCAGCGATTTGCCAACGATGTCGCTGAACACCGACTGAAACAGCGCGTATAAGCCAATCGATAGAACAGTCGCCAGGGTGGTCAGCGCCAGCGCTTCGATCAGGAATTGGGCCGTTAATTGACTACGGAGGCTGCCCAGTACCTTACGAACGCCAATCTCGCGCAGCCGCGTAGCCGACGTACCCAGCGACAGGTTCACAAAGTTGACCACGGCCATCAGCAGAATGAACAACCCCACCACGGCTAGGGTGGTCATCATCCTGCGGATCAGCCCGTTATTGCTTTGCAGGTAATAGTCGGGCAAGGGCGTGACGTAGGCGGTCAGGCTTTTCTGCACGTCGGCCGGCGTATTCCTGGCAATCAGCTGAGCAAGTGGTTTTTCCAGCGCCTGGGGTGCTACGCCCGGCTGAAGCTCCACGTAGGTAACGATGTACGGATTTTGCCAGGAGAACACATCATTGCCAAAGAAATCAACGCCTCCCATCGACATAAACACCTCGTTGTTCTCGGTCAATAAATGCGAGACGGAGTTGTTGGGCAGTGATTGCAGGACGCCCGTTACCAGAAACGCCTGCTTGCCGCCACGCGGCGTTTCAATGGTCAGTGACTCGTTGAGCACGTTTGTTTTACCGAAGAGCTTTACGGCTTTATCGGCCGTGAGCACCACCGAGTTGGGGCCGGTCAGGGCGGTTCGCGGGTTGCCGTGGAGCATCGGAAAACCGAACATCGTCAGCATGGTCGAATCCCCGATCTGGATCGATTCGCGAAAGTGATTTTCGCCTTTCGACAGCGTGGCGCTGACGCCATAGAACCGGTAATAATCGGCCACCAGCGTTGGGTATTCCGCTTTCAGCGCCGGGCCAATCGGAGCAAAGGAAGTAATGTCCATTCCCCGGTTCTCTTCAGTCCACCGGCTTTGCACCAGGCACTGCTGCCGGGCATTGCGCAGGGTGCGATTTACCTGAAATTCACCCCAGCTATACGCCCCGATCAGCAGGGCGAATGTGATCCCGACGGCCAGCCCGACGATGTTCAGCAGCGAATAAAATGTACGGCGTAGCAGATTTCGCCAGGCGATTTTAAGGTAATTCCGGAGCATCAGTATACGTACCTGAGTTGAGCAGCCAAGGTACGTATCGATCTAACAGACAGCCCGTTAATAATTGTTAAGCCTCGCCAATGGCCGCGCTAGTGGTCATTAGGCTACGCCGTCATTGATAGTCATTAGATAGTCATTTCTGGTCATTCGTTGTCGCTTGCCTGCGGCGAGTGATGACTATCAATAGGGCCTCCGGCCCGTTGGTCGGCCTATATCAGACTTTCTTATCCGGTAATTCGTAGGTGCACGAGCGGGCCGGAGGCCCTATTGATAGTCGTCACTCGCCGCAGGCAAGCGACAACGAGGCAAGCGACAACGAATGACCAGAAATGACCACCTAATGACTATCAATGACGGCGTAGCCTAATGACCATTTAATGACAGCGCAGCGTTTCACACCGTCTTATGCTGCCCAATAATACGCTCGCGGTGCTGGATGCCCCAGTTACGCAGTGATTCGATGACGCTGTTGAGCGACTGACTGTATTCGGTCAACTCGTATTCGATCGTGACGGGTGTGGTGGCATATACATTTCGCGTCACAAACTCATTCAGTTCGAGCTCTTTCAGCTCTTTGCTGAGCACTTTCGCTGTAATGCCGGCGATCTGTCGTTGCAGCTCTTTGAACCGCCGGGGCTGGCCGGTCAGCGTAATGATGATGGGCAGCTTCCATTTGCCAGACAGCACGTACAGAGCATCCTGAACGCCCCGCAGGCTTTCAGTGCACTCAACGGCTGAGTGGTTTCTTGTACTATTCGTGACCGAAATAGGTCCTTGACTACCCGTGCTCATAGCTTAAAGGTACTTCGTCAGCCTGAACCGATCATGCGGTATCTGAAAAGATACTGGTATCCTTTGGGATACTGCTAACAAAAAGATAGCAGGTTTAAGTACGTTTGTCCTGTTCTTTCACCGCAGTTTGTTACTGCATAAAACCTACCTACATATGAATCCGAAAGTTTATCGTATCGTCACTATCATTTTCACCGTACTGGCTGCTGGCATGGCCATTATGAGTGGTGTTTTTAAGTTCACCCAGTCGCCTCAGGTGATGGAAACGCTGGCCAAAGTGGGCGTTGAGAAGCAGGTATTGCTGTTGGGCGCTATGGAAGTCGGCTTCGCGCTCCTGTTCATCTATCCTAAAACCATGAAGCTTGGCTTCGTACTGCTATCCTGCTATTTCGCGGGGGCCATCGCCACCGAACTATCGCACGGGATGCCGTTAAATGCGGTGACGCCTATCGTACTGGTCTGGATCGCTACGTACCTGCGCGATAAAACGGCATTTTTGTCGGAGAAAACAACGGTTGCGTAAGTAGTTGCTTGAGGCTGGTCGGCTCCGCTAGTCGTGCCCTTCGACTAGCGGAGCCATACAAGCTACAGCGGAGAGCCACGCAGCACTTAATCAATTTACTTAGCCTCCTCAGCTCGCCGCCTTTCCATCTGCTCTTTCGTTAATAGAAGCAACCTTGGACTGGCTTGTAGTTCCCGCGCAAACGCGTTCGCCGCTTTATCAGTCAGCAGGTCTACTTCATAATGAAAGACATCGGGTCGCCGGACATGTTTGAAAAGACGCCGGATGTTATAAGTCACAATATCAGTGGCTTGCAAAGTGGTTCGGTCGAAATGGCGTACCCGTTTTCCATCGACCCAGATGCTGTATTGCTTCGCGTTTTTCAGCGCGTTAAACTCTTCCTCATTAAAGGTACCGGGCAGTCTTCCTTCCAGGTAAATCACCCGTGTTTGCTGTTCGGGCGTGAGGTCTTTAAACGTTATTTTTTGCCCGGAACTTAACTCGCGACTGGTCGCATTGACCACCACATCGCCAAACCGGCTGTCGATTTCCGCTACGCTGAGCAGTGGACGCGGGGCGCGGGGCGTGGTCTCTGACTTCAGCGGAAAGATGGACGGTTGCGCAGGGGCGGCTCCGGTCAATAATACCGTCAGCAAACCGAAGAGAAGCGCAGTGCTACAGGCAGTTAGCCAGGTGCGGATAGGCGAAGTCTGTTTAGTCATCATGAGCAGGCGTTGTTTGGTTGTGTTAAACGTCAGGGAGCTGGTCAGCAACAGGTTGGGGAATGGGTTACTTAACTTGCTTAGCAACAGGTGCTGGTAGCCAGGCACATTCAGGTACGTTTGGTTCACGGCCTCGTCGGCCAGGAATTCGTGGTTGCGTTGCATCGCTCGTTTCAGCCAGAACACCAACGGATTGAACCAGCCAAAACACAGCACGATTTCCACCAGCAGCACATCCAGCGAATGCCGTTGCCGGATGTGAGCCAGTTCGTGGGCGAATAACTCATCCTCAATCGCGTCCCGGTCATAGGCTTCGGCCGAGACGAAGAGGTAGTGCAGAAAGGTGTAGGGCAGTCCGGTGCCGGGTAGCTTTACCAGCGTAGCCCCATAATACGGCTCGGTCGGATTGGTCCAGATCTGGCGAAGTAGCGCGTAGAGATTTCGGGCAAAACGGACCAACATCAGCGCAGTAACCGCACCGTAAAACCATAGCCAATTCAGTGCGGGTACGTTCGGTTCAGGTACCGCAGCGGCAGATCGATTGATCGCAGGTATATTGTTATCGACTGCGATGGGTGGCTCCTTAACCTCGGCTTTTGCTGACCATTGCCTACCAATCAGTTGCCTTGATTCGGAAAACAATATCAGGTCGGCAGGTAGTTGAATAGCCACCAACGGGCCCGCAAACGAAAGCAGCAACGTACCCAGCAGATACGCTCGTTTGAGCTGGTGCATCGGCTGATTTTCCAGACAGAGCCGGTAGACGCCAAGCAGCACCAGCAGGCTCAGGCTCGATTCGATCATCGATTCGAGTGGGAACGTGGTCATGGCTTCTTCCGGTCTATCTGCGCATCGATAATCTTTCTAAGTTCAGCCAGCTCATCGGCCGATAGGTTGGTTTCCGTCGCAAAAAAAGAGGCAAACTGCGCCGCCGAATTATTAAAAAACTGCTTAATCAACCCGTTGACGTGCCTGGCGAAATAAGCCTGGCTGCTTACCAGCGGATAATACTCCCGCGAATTGCCCC
The DNA here is from genome assembly GCF_041321095.1 of Fibrella arboris. NCBI lineage: Bacteria > Pseudomonadati > Bacteroidota > Cytophagia > Cytophagales > Spirosomataceae > Fibrella > Fibrella arboris. The sequence goes on from NZ_JBGGWE010000009.1 coordinate 216,768, forward strand.
GCTCCCGGTAGCCGACGAACCCTTTATCCGTCATGCGTTTGAGCAGCGTAGCCACGGTAGTCGCGGCGGGTTTAGGGTCTCCGTAGGCATCGATCAGGTCCTTCATATACGCCTGTTCGCGGCTCCACAGGTGCTGCATCAACGTTTCTTCGGCGGCAGACAGCTTCATTCTACATGTATAGTTTATTCTCCACAAATGTAGAATAAAAAATTACACCCACAATTGTGTATAAAAAAACCTATAAGGTCTCCGAAGACCTTATAGGTTTATAATGCTGATTACCAGCTCAACAGCAGATAAATCCGGTTGGCGTCCCCTACGCGTATTGCTTACGCAAAGCGGGCGGCCACGATGGGCCGCCCCTACATATCAACCATCTGGAATCAACCAAAAACTCAGACGCGGATGTTTTCGGTTACTACTTTTCCGTCGAACAGGTTCACGGTGCGGTGGGCAAAGCCGGCGTCGTAGGGCGAGTGGGTCACCATGATGATCGTGGTGCCTTCGTCGTTCAGTTCACCCAGCAGCTTCATCACTTCCTCGCCGTTTTTCGAGTCGAGGTTCCCCGTTGGTTCATCGGCCAGGATCAGCTTGGGTTTGGCTACTACCGCACGGGCAATGGCCGTGCGCTGCTGCTGCCCACCCGATAGTTGTTGCGGGAAGTGGTTGCGCCGGTGCATAATGTTCATGCGGTTCAGCGCCTCCTCTACGCGGGCCTTGCGCTCGTCGGGCGGTGTTTTCAGGTACAGCAGGGGTAGCTCTACGTTCTCGTATACCGTCAGCTCGTCGATCAGGTTGAAGCTCTGGAACACGAAGCCGATGCTGCCTTTCCGAAGCTGAGCCCGCTGCCGTTCGGTCATCTTGGCTACTTCAGTACCGTAGAAATTGTACTCGCCGTCGCTGGGGTTGTCGAGCAGACCCAGGATGTTGAGTAGCGTGGATTTACCGCAGCCCGACGGCCCCATAATGGCTACGAACTCACCGTCTTTCACCTCCATATTGATCCCGTTCAGGGCGGTGGTTTCGACCTCTTCCGTAGCGAAGAGCTTTTGTAAATTGATGGTTTGGATCATAAAATGAGGGAGAAAAAGGAGGAAAGGAGGAAAGGAGGAAAGGAGAACATCCTTATTTTGCCACCTTTTGCTCACCATAACTACCTTATTCTCATGGCTAAAATTGAAAAGTTTGAAGATTTATTCGTTTGGCAGGAAGGACTCGCACAAGCTGTGAAATTGTACAAACTTTTAGCGAATTGTACAGATTATGGTCTGCGCGATCAGATACGACGTTGTTCTGTTTCAGTCCCATCGAACATAGCTGAAGGCTATGAACGACAGACTAATCGAGAATTTATTCGTTACCTCAGGATCGCAAAAGGGTCGAATGGTGAACTGCGCACTCAGCTTCATTTAGCCATTGCAATTAATGTCATAGATGCAGAAACAGGACAAGAGTTGCTTAAAAAGAGCCAGTTAATATCTGCTATGCTGCAAAATTTATTAAAAGTCAGAATTGAAAAGTTCGATCAAGATCAATTCCAGAAACGCGAAAAGAAAAAGTCAAGCCTAGGTCTTCAAAACAATAGCTAATCGCAAAGCCCCTTTCCTCCTTCCTCCTTTACTCCATTCCTCCCCTCTTTAAAATTCCAACACCTCGTTGTCCCCGAAATTCTCGTAACTCGATGTGATGACCTGCTCGCCGGGTTGCAGGCCTTCGAGCACTTCGTAGAACTCAGGGTTTTTACGGCCCAGCGTGATGTTCCGTTTTGTGGCACGCTTACCCGAATTATCGAGTACATACACCCAGTTACCACCCGTATCGGAGAAGAACCCGCCAACGGGGAGCAGCGTAGCCTTGGCCGCTTTGCCCAGTTCCAGCCGGATGGGCGACGACTGACCGCGTTTGATGCCGGCCGGTGCCCCTTTCGGGAAGGTCATGTCCACCTCGAACCGACCATTACGAACCTCAGGATATACCCGGCTGATGCTTAGCGGAAACTCCTGCCCGTTGAATTCAAACGATCCGTTCAGGCCCGCAAACACCCGACTGATGTAATGTTCATCAACACCCACCCGCATCTTGAACCCGTTCAGGTCGTCGATCTGACCAATGTTCTGGCCCCGGTTGATGTTGCTCCCCACTTCCACATCGATGCTCGACAGCTGGCCCGATACCGGCGCTTTCACCACCAGGTTGCTCAGCGTCTCCTGCCAGAGCGCCACGTTGCGCTGGGTACGTGCCAGGGTGCCTTCCAGTTGCTGGATCTGTAGTTTCGAGTTCTCTTCCTGGTATTTCTGCGATTCGGCTTCGATCTCGCGCTGTTTCGCCAGTCGGTCATAAGCGCGTTTGGCTTTCAGGTAATCTTCTTCCGATACCACTTTATCTTTGAACAGCTTGCCCTGCCGGTCATAGGTATCTTTCGCCTGGTCGAGCTGCGCATCGATGTCGGCCAGGTTTTTCCGCAGGGCAAAGCGTTCAACGCGCAGCCGTTGCCGGGTATTTTGCAGGTCATTCACCAGTCGGTTCGCTTCCGTTTCTGATTGCAGGAAGCTCAGTTTCAGCCCCTGGTTTTCCAGTTTCAACAGCACCTGCCCTTTGGCCACCTGTACTCCGCCATCGACCAGTTTCTGGGTTACGTACCCCCCTTCGATGGCATCTAATCGGATGGTTTTCAGGGGTTGAACAACGCCCGTTACCACAATAAACTCTTCAAAAGGACCAACCGAGACAGGCGAGACAGTGATTTTTTCGCGTTCTACGTTGAGTTTCGAGCGTTTGTCGGCAAAGAAGGTTACGTAAGCAATAAGGCCAACGATCAGAATACCTCCGGCCGATAAAATAAGGCGTTGTTGGGTCCAGAAGCGTTTGGGTAAGGCGCGATCCATGAGTCAATGCGGTTAAGTACTTGGCGACGGTCGGTAACCGTCAAACTAGCTAACTGCCTATCCTAAGCCAATTGACGTGCCAAAGTACATGAAACCTTGATTATCAGCCAATTTTGGCCTTTTCACCCCCAATTCCTGTCCGCTATCGGACAAGCCTCGTCCAGATGTGGACGGGGGGTTAAGTTTACTGTTTACTGTTTTCAGTCTTCTGTTTACTGTTTACCGTTTTCTGTTGCGCTGCTACTCAGCAAGTACCGTGATGTAGCAGCGCAACAGAAAACGGTAAACAGAAGACTGAAAACAGTAAACTCAAATCATGAGTAGTCGCCAGATAGCGGAGATCAGGAACAGGGCCAGGCTAATGGGGGTTAGCACTTTCCAGCAGAGGTACATCATCTGGTCGAGGCGAATTCGGGGAAGCGTCCAACGTACCCACATTTGGCCCAAAACGGCCAGTAATGCTTTGCTAATAAGCCAGAACGCACCGGTGATGTTGCCCCAGGCGGTGCCGGGTTCGCCGCTTGTCCAGTCGGCCAGGCGAAGGGGGCCAAGGTTAGGCAGGGGGGTGTTCCAGCTGCCGAGAAAGAGAATAGCCCCCAGGAAGGAGACCAGCAGCATCATGGCGTATTCCGACAGAAACAGCAATGCCCAACGCATGCCCGAGTATTCTGTCTGAAAACCGGATACGATCTCTGACTCCCCTTCCGGCAAATCGAACGGCGCGCGGTTGGATTCGGCCAGTGTGCAGATGAAGAAAATAACGTAGGCGATGAGCAGGAACGGATTGCGCAGGATGTTCCACGAAAAAACCCCACCCCAGTCGGTCACGTCGATCCCCAGCGCCCGAATGCCGAACAGGTAATTGGTTTGCGCCGTATAAATGCCCTGCTGAAAACTAAGTTCCTGCAGGTTCAGCGTTTGCCCGATCATGACGGCGCAGAGGATGGTGAGGCCCAGCGGAATTTCATAGGAAACGATCTGCGCCACCGACCGGATAGCCCCGAAGAGCGAGTATTTATTGTTCGACGCCCAACCCGCCATCAGAATACCGACGACCTCAAACGACAGCACAGCCATGAGGTAAAACACGCCTACTGCCGCGCCGGACCCCTGCAAATCGGGCGTGAGCGGCAGCACCGCATAGGCCGCAAATACCGACGCAAAGATGACCGCCGGAGCCAGCAAAAACAGCCGCCGGTCGGCCGCGCGGGGCACAATATCCTCTTTCTGAAGTAGTTTCAGCAAGTCGGCGAAAAGCTGAAGCAGGCCCCATTTGCCCACCTCCATTGGCCCAAGCCGGTCCTGGATAAAGGCCGACACTTTCCGTTCGGAATACACGCCCACCACCACAAAACCGGTAGCAAGCAGAAGGCAGATAGGCAGAGCGAGCAGCAAAACAGTACAGAGAGTTTACCCCGCCAGGCAGGGTTGGTGTATGGCCGCAAAGGTAAGGGTTCGGTACCGAACGCCATGCCACCAGCCCCAGTGGCTGCACAACTCTGGTTTGGAACGCCAACCGGTAGGGATGCATACGCCCTTTTTATGAATAGAGCGATAAGGTCTTTCCTGATCGCTCTAAATTACTACCCTACTCTACCTTCATCGTACCGTCGACGTATCCGGGCTGGCCGGTTTTGGTGGCGCCTTCTACGACAAAACGGAGGGTGGTTTTGGCGTCGGAAGCGAAGAACGACGTGGTGGCTTTTCCGGTGGCGTCTGTGCGAATGGTAGGCGCCCAGAACAGCGTGGCCCGGTAGTCGGGGCGAACGCGCTCATCGGGGGTGGCAGCGTCGAAGCGGGGAGCGTAGAATTGGCGTTGGGGGGCATACCCCACCACCTTCTCGATCAGCACACCGGGAGCCGCCGGCATTTTGGAATAGTCCTGTTTGGCCGCGCCACCCCGCTTGGTAATGACGTTGATCACACTGCTGGCACCAAGTACCGACGCCCCTGCACCTTTCAGCACGTCGATGTTGGCAACAGTCTGGGGCGGAATATTGGCAATTGCCTGAATATCAGAGCGCATCCCGTCGAGCATAAACATGGGCGCACTGTTCCGAACCGTAACCGAGGGCGTAGGGCCGCCGCCAGTCACCTGCACACCCGCAATACGCCGCAGCAAATCAAACACCGACGTTTGCCCCGCCGCCATCATATCGTCAACCACCAGCGTATTATCGGGCGTACCGTACATCGATCGCTGCTGGGCATAGGGGTCGGCTTTCTTGCCCTTCACCGTCACCGTCTGTAGTTGAATCTCGTTGTTGAGGCTGATCTGCCGTTCAATGTCGAGGTAGGCTTTTTGTCGTTTCAGTAGTTCGGCCAGTTGTTCGTAATCGATAGCCAGGGGCGACAACGGCGGCCGTACCAGACGTACCTGCGGCGAGTATAGCTTGTCGAGCACCACGTTGAAATTGTGGCTCGTTCCGCGCGAGGCCTGAATAAACACGGTGTTGGTGTCGATCAGGGTCATGCCGTGCAGGAAGAAGCGCCCCTCCTGGTCGGCCGTGACCATGCCTGTTTCCCGGCTGCTATCTTTGCGGCTGCGCATCACCAACAGTTCCGTGCCGGGCGCCGGAACCCTCGACGTGCCCTGATACACCGTGCCCGTGAGCGTAAGGCTCGTATCGACCAGGAAGCGGGTAGGCGGATACGTATTCGCCAGAATTTTTTCCCACGTAAACCGACGCCAGCCCTGGGTCATCATCAACAGGTCGAGCTTGACGAGTCGGTCGGTTTTCGACTGATCGAAGTAATAGCCCGGTTGTTCAACGTACCCCGCCAGCTCGGACGTAAGCAACAAAAACGACACCAGCGACCGACCATTTGGCCGAAAAGCAGGCTGCTGACGCGTATCTGTTACAGCCAGCGACAAATTGGCCGCTACGGGAGCCCCTTCGGCATTGGTAGCCGTCACGGTCAGGTCTACACGCTGCCGAACGCCCACGCTGGTGCGGGTTGGTTTCACCGTCAGTTTAAGCACTTCGTTATGGTCTGAATAGGCCAGCCGCTCGCTCACGGGCTTTCCTTTCTCATCAAACAGCGTGATCTGCACAATTCCCTGCGGGCATTTATTCCGGGGAATAGCCACCAGGAAGCGGGGGCGGTTCGTAGGCGCTTTGGCAGCATATACCACGGCCCCGTTTACCTGGGCCACAATAGAGAGCATGGGTTGTGCAGTGGCCGGCCCTGCCGCCGCGCCGGGACTGGTTGCGCCAGCGGCGGCTGTTGCCTCGCCCGAAACGGGTAAGTTATGCATCACGAACACCCGGATGTTTTCTTTGTTGGTCAGGTTATCGACCTGTAGAATGTAGCCGGTGTTTTGCGGCGCTGGCAACGGAAAGGCCGAATAGGTGTCGCCATCTTTCATACGAACATAGGCCGTGTAGGTCTGCCCGGCCTCGGGGGTCAGGGGGAAAGCCCCCATCCCCAGATGCTGACTTGCAAAGCCCGCCACGGTGTCTTTTCGGGCGTTGAGCACGTACCCCGCTACATCGATACCGATACCAGCCGAATTAATGGCCTTGAACGCCATCCGGCCGGGGAGCCCCACCACCCAGTGGCCGCTTTCAGGCAAAAATTGCACGTCGGTTTTCGTTGAAGCGGTTCCCAGCTGAGGCGCAGGTGGGGCGCTGGGTTTCACCACTTCAATCACCTGGTTAAAATACCATTCCTCCGAAAAGTTGCGCATCCAGCTAGTGTAGGCCCGCAGCGTGTATCGCCCCGTCGAGAGGGTGTCGGGGAGCGTCAGATAACCATCCCCATAGCCCCCTTTTGAGCGGATGCGCGTGTCGAGCAGGATTTTCCGGCCGTTGGAACTAACCAGATCAATCCAGACAGAACCGCTGGTGGAATCGGCCCCGTGATTCTCACCGTAGAACAGGTAGCTCTTCATCCAGATCGTTTCGCCGGGCAGGTACGCCACCCGGTCTGTATGCAGGTACACTTTCTCGTAAGGAAACTGCCCGGTGTACCGGTTGAAACTTTCCAGAATACGACTCAGTGGGTCATCCTCGGCAACTCGAAGCGCCGTGAGCGCAACGAGCATGATAGCGATCGGATAGCTTGAACGGAGGTAACGGCGAAAATCAGAACGCATACGGTGGAGCACTTTTTAGCAAGGTCAATACACAACAAAAATACGTCAATTCAACCAATCGAACCGATGGAGCCATTGGTCATAAACCAGACTTTAATCTGTGGGCGGGCAGAAACGAAAGTCCTGCTTACACCTTATTCTACCTTTATCGTAGACGCTGCATGGCCTGGCTGCCCGGCGGCGGTTGCACCTTCCAGCACCAGTTGCAGGGTCGACTGGGCATCCGACGTGTAGAAAGACACCGTGGCCTTACCCGCCGCATCGGTTCGGAGGCGAGGTGCCCAGAACAGGGTAGCCCGGTAATCGGGACGTACTTTCTCTTCGGGCGTGGGCTTGTCATACCGTGGGGCATAGAAAGTCCGCTTCGGCGCAAACCCAACTACTTTTTCAACCCGCACGCCCGGCACCACTTTATTGACGTAATCATTTGTTTCACCGCCCCGTTTCATGATGACGTTGATGCCGCCCCCGGCGCCGCGCGAACCAAGCAGCGCCGCACTCGCCCCTTTGATGACATCGATATAGGCTACATCACTGGGCATGATGCTGGAGATAGCCGATTTGTCGACGGGCATGCCATCAATCATAAACAAAGGCTCAATGACGCCCGAGAAATTGGCCGCCCCCCGAATTTGTACCGTTGGGCTCAGTCCTCCACCCGATACCTGCACACCGGCCACCCGACTGCGCAGAATATCGAATATCGTCAGGGCACCGGCCGCGTTCATCTCATCTACCTTAAGGCTTACATCGGCATTGCTGAATATACCCCGCTGCGTAGCATAGGGGTCGACCCGTCTGGCCTTCACCACTACTGTCTGCAACTGAACTTCCCGGTTACGTCTGATCTGGGCCTCAATAGCCGCGTATTCGCCTTGTCGCTTCAAAAATTCGGCTAATGCAGCATAAGCCAAATCCGTGGGCATCAACGGGGGGCGCACAACCCGGATCTGTGGGGTAAACAGTTTATCGATCGTGATCGAGAAGTTGCGGCCACCGTTGGCCTTTAGGGCCTGTACCAGCACCGTAGTGGTATCGATCAGGTTAGCATTATTCAGAAAGAATCGGCCCTTTTCATCCGAGCTCAGGCTATATAAATCCTGCGTTGAGTCTTTCCGCTGCACCATAATCGTTAATGGCACACTGGGGGCTGGCTCACGTGATGTTCCCCGAAATACGGTTCCCGACAGGGTCAGGCCGGGGTCGAACAGGTAGCGGGCAGGGGGCAGTGAATCCACCAGTACGGCCTCCCAGCTGATGCGCCGCCAACCCTGGGTCATCAGCAGCAAGTCGAGCCTGGCCAGCCGGTCAGTTTGCTGCGGGTCGACATAATAACCCGGCTGTTCAACGTACCCGGTCAGATCGGACGTGAGCAGCAGATACGAGGGCAGCGACTGGGCGAATGGCTTCGGTTGCGGTTGCTGGGCCAGGTCGGTCACAGCCAGTGACAGGTCGGCCACGACAGGCTTGCCGCCCGCGTCGGTAGCCGTCACCGTCAGGTCAACGCGTTTTCGGGGTCCGCTAACCGGTGTATTCGCTGTAACCGACAGATTGAGCAAGTCCTGACGGTCTGAATAAACCAGTCGTTCGCAAACAGGTTTACCCGCCGGGTCGAGCAGGGTTATCTGTACAATTCCTTCCGGGCACTTATCGCGGGGGACCGATACCATGAACTGCTTCCGGCTGGCAGGCCCTCTCAGCGCCAGAACAGGTTGCCCGTTTACCTGTGTCAGGACCGTGAGTCTGGCCACGGCTGTGCCCGATGCCGGCGCAGCCGTGGCAGGCATCGTATTCCCCACAAACACCCGGATATTGTCTTTGTTGCTCAGGTTGTCGACCTGAAGCGTGTAGCCTGTGCTCATGGGAGCAGGCATCGTGTAGGATGTGTATCCCGATGTGCCAGGTATCTGCGCAAAAGCCAGGTACGTTTCCCCCGCTTCAGGCACCAGCGGGAACGTACCCATGCCCAGGTGCTGACTCCGAAATCCCACCACCGTATCTTTCCGGCTGTTGAGCACAAAGCCCGTCACATCGACCCCTACGCCTGCTGCGTTAACGGCTTTGAACGCCACCCGACTGGCTATGCCCGCTACGAGCTGACCACCTTCCGGCAGAAACTGCACATCGGGTGGCGTTTGCTCAACAGACAAACCGCCCATGTCTGCCGATGCACCGTTTGGCGCGACGGTACGCACAACATTGATGGCTTTGTTGAAGTACCATTCTTCCGAAAAATTACGCATCCATCCGGTGTAGGCCCGCAGGATATATCGGCCCATCGGCAGGGAATCGGGCAGGGTCAGGTAGCCTTCGCCATACCCTTCTGTTGACGGGAAACGGGTATCGAGCATAATCTTCTTCCCGTTGGGGCTCACCAGATCGACCAGCATGGTGCCACTGCTGGAGTCGGCTCCCCGGCTGGCCCCGTAGAATAGATAGCTCTTCAACCATATTGTTTCGCCAGCCAGGTACGTTGTACGGTCAGTGTGCAGGTACACTTTTTCGTGCGGGTACTGCTGCTCGTAGGCTCTGATCCGGGTCAGTACCCACTCCAACGGATCGTCTGCCGTTCCGCGCCAGGCAGCCAGCATGGTAACCGACAACAGTAACAGGATAAACAGAAGCCCTTTATAGATTGGTTGCTGAGACATGATTGCTGGTATATTTTCGTTTTCGGTGACGCCAATGGCTGGGTTGGCCCGGAGGGGAAATTAGCGAAAATGCGCCGAATGATTCTACAAATGCTTTCATCAAACACAAATGAATAGTTTCGGTCTAAAAACGGCGTTAGTAGTAGGAGCAACTGGCCTGATCGGCGACATCCTGACGCACCGCCTTGTTGAGTCAACAGCCTACGACCGCGTTCAGGTCCTTACCCGTAAGCCACTAACCTGGCAGCATCCCCGACTACAGGAGGTTCCATTCGACTTCGATCATCCTAATGGCTTGCTGGTCCGGGCCGATGATATTTTCTGTTGCCTCGGTACCACCATCAAAAAAGCGGGCTCGAAAGACGCTTTTCGCAAAGTTGACTATCAGTACCCGCTCGACATTGCCCGGCTAGGGCTGGAGAACGGTGCGTCACAGTTCGCCATCGTCACGGCGATGGGTGCCAGTTCGTCCTCGTCAATTTTCTACAACCAGGTAAAAGGCGATGTAGAGCGCGACCTCACGGCCCTGAATTACCCTACCCTACTGATCTTCCGGCCGTCGCTGCTTTTGGGCGATCGGGGCGAGAAACGATTGGGCGAACGCATCGGTAGCGGTGTCATGCGTCTGGTTGCCCCGCTGATCCCCGCCAAATATAAAGCCATCGACGCCGAAAAAGTAGCCAACGCCATGCTGGCAGCCATGCAGCAGCAACGCACTGGCCAGCACATCTTCCAGTCAGACGAGTTGCAGCGGTATTAATAAACTGCTGGTGTCTTACCTTGTCATATGCTGCCTCTCGGGACGGGTCGCTTTGTAAAGAGCATCAATGGCATTGCTGACGTACCTGGAGCACAGCGTAATAAACCGGACCAATTTCGAGATTGACCTCTCCCGCCTGCTGTAATAAGCGATGTCTTATCAGACTGACTTGAACAGAGCCTCGTCTGAGAGCGTCGGCCAGAGGCGGTGAAACTCTTCAATTAGTTTATCTCTCCCATCCCTCTCATCATCTTTCACAGCTTTCCAACGCTCCATGGAATCACCTACGTTCTTTGCTTGCTCTTTCAGGTACGTTACGTCGCCCTCACCAGCCCCAAGACCGTGCAGATAAGCATCGGTCAACAGGCTTTTTACATTCAGCAGATTCTTATCGTTTACTACGCCGTACTTAATTTCATAAAGAGCGGCCCGAATATGCAGCCTTCGAAAAGGCTCCGTCCGCGTATTCGCCGGAATCGGCATGTTAGGCAATAAATTTGAGTTGGGTCTAATCAGTCGATTCACACGTCCACTCAGGCTCTTCCCAAGATTAGAAGCCTGATTTTCAAGCAATTGATAATCATCATTATTCAACGGATCATATTCCCGGTAGGGGCATTCGTGGTAGGTAGTGCCTTGCAGTTTTACCAGTGCTTCCATACGCGCTTCCGGCTTCACGTCTGGGTCGGCAAAGCGGTTCGAGATGCCAAACGCCAGCATTATCGGTGTTTTGGATTGTACGTGGAAGGCCGCGTCGAGGTGCAGGGGTTGAGGCTCATCGGGGCGGGCATCGACATAAAGGTATAGCCGATTGGGTACGTAGCTAAACGCCCGTCCCCTCAACTCAATCTGACCGGCACATTTGATCGTAAACCGACCATCTTCATAAATCCGAATCGGATAGCAGGCTATCGCGTATTCCTCCAGTTCAATTCGGAGGGGATTGGTTGGTAAGCGCACAACGGCATAGCAACCATACTGGCCAGCCAGTTTTTCGTCGAAACGGAGTTCCTTGGCCTCCTTATTTATCCTGGGCAGGTGCGGCCAACCCAGTTCGGTATAGAGCGGCAGTGTTTCGGAAGGCACCTGCTGATCAACTTCCAACAGATAAGCCCCCAAAGTGGGTTCTTTCTGGAGCAACAACGTACCGAGTTTGTCTGCCGCTAACCATTCACGGTCTAATGGGTCATGCCGTAACGCGAAACGTCCCGACAACAGCTGGGTACGATTCCGGTTTAACCCAGATATCGTACCGACGTACCAGGAGCAATCTGGAGTCGTACTACGTTTGAACTGCATATCGAGTTTGAACCGTTGCGTATCGGAACTGAAATTGAACAAACCCCGATAGGCTATAAAGTCAGGGTTAGTATACGATTCGATCGCTACATAGCCCTGCTCAACGGGACCTTCATCGGCCGCTACATCGGCTTCTTCATCGCTAGTAAGGAGGCTGTCGTTGGCAGGTGGCCAGTCATCCTCCAAGGAGACGGTGCCGCCTGCCTGCCCTAACGCATCAACGACAACCGCCTCATTAATTTCAACCTGCCGGGCGGTGGTTTTTTCGGCCTTCAGTGCGGTATTGTCGTAAGTAATAATGGCAGGGGCCTTGGCCCCGGTTGGCTGCGACAGATCGACGGTGAGGATAAAATGGACCAGATTCCGTTTGATTATATTTCGTTCCTGATCGATAACCGACTGAAAGAAATAGCCATGCAGTGGTTTCCTGAACAGGTGGCTGTGGCGTTTCCAAGCCGCCAAACCATGAATCTTCGTGGGGTCGGCAAACGAGCTCCCAATCCCCAGGGTCGTTCGGGTTTGGTAGGCCACCTGCGTGTGGGCGAAATTCTCCAGATCGGCCCGTTGCTGCTTGAGTGCGTTGGCTCCTTTAGTGGCTTCGCTGCCAGAACGTAGGTATGTGTCGCCAATCAGAAAGGCCCGGCCATGAATAGGGTGCCCATATTTGGGGTCGGCTCCGGCAAAGGTACCGTACAGTACGTTTCGGTCGTCGTGAGCAGGGTCAACAGCCAACACAACCATTAATCGGCTAGGATGGTCGTGGGGGTCGCCTTTGGCATTTGTCTCGGTGAAATACAGATAATAGTTGGTGGGCAGGTTAGTGATTTTCTCGTTGTATTTATCGTTTTTCTGGACTTTGCTCTGGTAGTATCTCCACCGTTCGGGTCCCGGTTTATGACTCGGCTGTACATAGCTGAACGTAGCCTTCTGCCAGTCGCCTAAGATCACCAGGTGCCCCTGTACTACGCGCCCTGTCAGGTCTTTAGTGTCTTCATCGTGGTCGATGAGATGCCAGAAATAGGCGGTGTACCGGCGGGTTTCGTTCAGGGTCGTTTCATCTTTCGGCTTCAACTCATAGCGCCCCTCCTTGACAACTGGGTTTCCCTGCACGTCGTGTTTTACAAACTGCCGGATAAGAGCATTTAGGAAATCCTTTAGGCTCTTCCGGTTCTGAAACGCAAATGACTCTGGCTTGCCCCCTTCTTGTGCAATTATCTGCCGTTTCAGAACCCGCTCCGCAATCTGGGCTTGGGTGGGGTATGTCTTCGCCCCAAGGGGAGTAACCAGGGTTATGTTGTGCTCGGTAAGGTAGGTAAACAAGGCTTCAAGCTCACGGCGCAATGACTTGACATTCTTCCATTTGATGCCGGTGGCTGTCCATTCTGGTCCCAATTCATCCAGTTTCTGCACCATGTCGGCAAACCGGTTATCGGATCCGTATCGCTCGTGAAGCAGCAGGAGTAGGTCAGTCAGTTGGGCGAGTTGTTGGTGTGATAAGTCGAGATCGGCGGAGCTTTTTTTCTTGGACATTTATCGGCACAGTGAGGACAGATTAGAACCAGATGTAAAGCTATTCTAAGTTTTGTCCAGTACAAAATAGAGAATGTCCCGGACAGAAAGAGGGAACGTCCCGGCCAGTTCCGATCTTGTCAGTACCCAAAATTATCTTTGGCCAGACAATTATATTTTCTCCAAAGACAGTAATAAAATAATGTCTAATTCTATTTTATCATACAAAAAGTTTGCCAGACGCTTGACAAGCCGAATTTTCTGTAGTAACGTTGGTTTCCCGTGGGAGGGACCTGCGGAGTGTTTCAAACAATTAATAATAAACAACATGAAAACCTTAGTAACACTGTCCATCACACTTGGCGTCGACGTTCGTCAACACACACGCGTACCTGGCTCGCGCCGCAACGTACCCACCAAAACGACCGTCTTGCCCACGCCTGGGCTTGGTCGTTGGGTTACGTTGAAGAAACACGGCAGCCACTTTCTGATCGGGGTCATGGCCCATCTGGTCGTGATTCTGTTGCTTGGTTCTCACACGTTAACCCAAATGGTTGTATGAAAAAACACCCCCGCCTTGTGCGCGTTTGCATTCAGCTCATCGTCTTTCTGCTGGCCTGCAAACTAGTCATGATGAATGGGCTTGCCCGGCTCCCCATTCGGCACACTACCCTAACCGAGGTTGCCATCGCATAATCGGTGAAAACGTTTCCGCATATGACATACAATGTACTCTCAGACCCCGGCCCCACCGGGGTCTTTTCAGTTGCTACATCCCCGTTCGCCCTTTAGCTCGCGGGCGGTTTGGCCTACTTTGGCTTGCTGGGTACGTTGCACGGTGAGGCTGTGGGCGGGTCGAAGTCGGCTAATTGCTGGCTTGCGACCTGAATGGGCTTCTTCGGCCTGCCCGTAATGAGCGTTGGTGGCATCGAAGCCAGACTAGAGGGCGTTGGCGCGGTTGCTAATTTCGCTGACCGGTTGGCGGTAGCGGGCAAGCAGGTCGGCAAGGTAGTGGGTTTCGCCCCGGCAAGGGCGTTGATTATTCGGAAGCTTTCGGATCCGAGCCGACCCGAAGGCGGTCGGCGGCTTGTCAAAGGTTATTTTCGAGTTGTTTGCGTTGGGGTCAAGCTTTTTCTACTCACCAATGACTGGGCTACAAATTGCATTATTTTGAGCAAACGCCCTCGGATTCAAAGATCCGTGAGTGGACTGGCGGGCATTATGTTGGTAAAAATCAGCACATCAAATATAGCACCGATTGCAGTAGGGGCGGGTGGGCAGGTACGTCGGCGATCCGCATCCTAAGCAGTTTTCGGGTCGCTCCCAGCAGAAAACGCTGGTACTGGGCACTTACCAGCGTTGTGGCCTTATATTTGCGCTTGCTTCATGTAAAGAGTGAAAGAATGGACGAGTGAAAGAGTGACTCTTCAAAACACCTACGAACAGGCTGTTTGTTACTGTAGAGAATGGTCACTCTTTCACTCTCCCCTTCTTTCACTCTTTTGTAGCTTACTCGTTCGCCTTCATGCATATTCTTAAATTCGGCGGTACGTCGGTTGGCTCCATCGAGAGCATCCGGCAGGTTATCCGCATCGTTGCTACCCACCGCAGTCAGGAAACACCCATTGTCGTTGTGCTGTCGGCCATGGGCGGCGTTACTAATCAGCTCATCGAAATTGGCCGGATGGCGACCAATGGCCAGATCGACTACATGGAACTGGTTCGGCGCATCGAAGACCGGCATTTCAACGTCGTGAAGGCCATTATTCCGGTGAAAGAGCAAAGCCGGGTATTTGCGGCCGTTCGCGGGGTGATCAATGAGCTGGAGGATTTGCTCCGGGGCGTATCGCTCATTCGCGAACTGACGCCCCGCACGATGGACCTCATTATGAGTTTCGGCGAACGGCTATCGAACCTGGTCGTGGCTGAATGCACTAAATCGACGGGTATTCCCGCCGCGTTCTGCGATGCCCGCGATTTGATCAAAACCGATGGTCAGTTTGGTCATGCCGAAGTGAATTATACGCTCACGAATCCACTGATTCAGGGGTTCTTCGGGAGCCATTCAGGGGGAGCCAGCCCCGCCGGAGCGGGGTCGTCGCCCGTTCAATTTGTGACGGGCTTTATTGGGTCGACCGAAAAAGGCGAAACAACCACGCTGGGCCGGGGCGGTTCCGACTACACCGCCAGTATTCTGGGGGCAGCCCTCAACGCCGAGGTGATCGACATCTGGACCGACGTTGACGGCATGATGACCGCCGACCCGCGCAAGGTGCCCAACGCCTTCAATATTCCGACGATTACGTACGCGGAAGCCATGGAGTTGAGCCATTTCGGGGCCAAAGTGATCTATCCGCCCAGCCTCCAGCCCGCCTTTGCCCGTAATATCCCGATCCGCGTACTCAACACGTTTAATGCCGACCATCCAGGTACGTTGGTAAGCCGGACCGCCGACCGTCGGCAGTACACGATCACGGGTATTTCGAGTATCGACGATGTGGCGCTGGTCAACGTGCAGGGATCGGGGATGATCGGCGTGGCGGGGGTATCGGCCAAGCTGTTCGGCATTCTGGCCCAACACAAAATCAGCGTCATCCTGATCTCGCAGGCCTCGTCGGAACACTCCATCTGCTTCGCCATCGACCCGAAAGGCGCCGACCGGGTTCGGGCTATTCTGGACGATGAGTTTGCGACCGAAATCGCCAGCGGACATATCGACAACATCAGCATCGAGCGCGACCTGAGCATCATTGCCACCGTAGGCGAAGGCATGCGTAAATCGTCGGGTATTGCCGGTAAGTTGTTTTCGGTGCTGGGCAAAAACGGGGTCAACATCGTGGCCGTGGCGCAGGGATCATCGGAAATCAACATCTCGGTCGTGGTCACGAAAAATAACCTGTCGAAAGCGCTGAATGCCCTGCACAACGTTTTCTTCCAGTCGGAAGCCCGCGTACTGAACGTATTTCTGGTCGGTACCGGTCTGATCGGGCAAACGCTATTGCGGCAGATCAACGCACAGGCCGAGTTCCTGCGGCAGGAAAAACTGCTGAAAATCTGCGTAGTCGGCCTGTCGAACACCCGGAAAATGGTGCTGAATCCGAACGGGCTGGACCTGCATACCTGGAAAGAGTTTCAGCAAACAGACGGTGTAACCACGTCGTTACCAGCTTTCTTCGAGAAAATAAAGTCATACAACCTGCCCAACTCGGTCTTTATCGACTGCACGTCAGACAAAGACATTGTGCAACATTACGAATCGCTGCTCGACGCCAACATTTCGGTGGTGACGCCCAATAAAGTGGCTAATTCCGGTTCGTATGCCGAGTACCGCCGCCTGCAACGCACAGCGCTGAATCGCGGCGTAAAATTTCTGTACGAAACCAACGTGGGGGCGGGCTTGCCCATCATCAACACACTTCAGGGCCTGCTCACCTCCGGCGACCGGTTCCTGAAGATCGAAGCAATTCTGTCCGGTACGTTATCGTATATTTTCAACACGTTCAGGCCAGGTACGTCGTTCGTTGACGTGGTGCGTGAAGCCAAGGAAAAAGGCTACACCGAACCCGATCCACGCGACGACCTCAGCGGCCAGGACGTGGCCCGTAAAATCCTGATTCTGGCCCGTGAGGCCGGGTTTCCACTGGAGCCGGAAGACGTAACGGTAGAAAACATTCTCCCCCCTTCCTGCCTCGATGCGCCTACGATCCCCACCTTTTTCGACGCCCTTAAAGCCGAGAACGATTACTTTGAGCGTATACTGAACGAAGCCGCCGCCAATGGCGAAAAACTGCGAATGATTGCCACCTTCGAGAACGGCAAGGCCGTGATCGGCCTGCGTGGCGTTGGTCCCGAACACCCCTTTTACCAACTCACCGGCGCCGACAATATCATTTCGTTTACGACCGAACGCTACAAAGAACGCCCGCTGGTGATCAAAGGCCCTGGTGCCGGTGCCGAAGTAACGGCCTCCGGTGTCTTCGCCGATCTGGTCAGCATCGGGAGCTATCTGGGGTAAGATTAGGTTATCTTCGTGTTAATGAGTGCAACCAATCATGAGCGAGAATCTGCTACAACGAATTACGCTAAACCCGGACATCTGTCATGGTAAGCCTACTATTCGGAACATGCGTTACCCGGTAACGATGGTTCTAGATTTGCTGTCTGCCGGCATGACAACGGAAGAGATTCTGGCAGATTATCCGGCCCTGGAAGAGGCAGATATAAGAGCTTGTTTTGCCTACGCTGCCCGACTTTCTGATGTAAAAAGCATTCACCGTATGCTAGCGTGAAGTACCTTATTGATGCCTAACTCCCGTATCTGCTAGCAGTAGTATTAAGGCAACGTCATTTTGATGTAGTTCATACTGACGACCTACCTGATCGGGAACGTACTGGAGATCAATATATCCGCGTGCTGGCAACTAAAGAGAATAGGATAGTCATAACTAAAGACACTGATTTCCAAGATAGTTATCTCCTCCATAAAGTACCACCACAGCTTTTGTTGTTAACTACTGGCAACATAAAGAATCGTAAGCTACTCGATTTATTTCGTGCTACTATCGACGAAATAGACGTTCTTTTTAGTAGTCATTCATTTATCGAGTTAACAAACGAAGCTTATCTAGTCCACGAGTAACGGCCTCTGGTGTCTTCGCCGATCTGGTCAGCATCGGGAGCTATCTGGGATAAGGTTAGTAAGTCAAAAGGCCCCATTTTCCGGCTCTCTCCTCGTTAGGAGTGTCGGGAAAATGGGGCCTTTTGACTTACTTCGACGACAGCGAGGCGGTTAGCTGCACGCGCTACGTTCGCTTACCCCTCATCATTTACTTATAGAATAGCCTCCCGAACGCGCACGAGGCGTTCCAGCAGCGTTTCCAGTTGATCGAGTGGTAACATGTTGGCCCCATCCGATTTGGCTTCGGCAGGGTTCATGTGTGTTTCAATGAACAGACCGTTGGCCCCTACCGCAATGGCGGCTTTGGCAATGGTCGCAATCAGCGCTGGTTTGCCCCCTGTCACGCCCGACGCCTGGTTGGGTTGTTGTAGCGAATGGGTGCAATCCATCACGACGGGCACGCCATGCGCCTGCATGGCCGGCAGGTTCCGATAATCAACTACCAGATCGCCGTAGCCAAACGAATTGCCCCGGTCGGTCAGGAAAACGACCGCTTCAGGGTTGGCCGCTTTTACTTTTTCAACGGCAAAGCCCATACTCTCGCCCGACAGAAACTGTCCTTTTTTCACGTTAACGGCTCGGCCCGTTTTAGCAGCCGCTTCGAGCAATTCAGTCTGGCGGCACAAAAAAGCCGGAATCTGCAATACGTCGACGTGTGGTGCCGCCATAGCCGCCTCGTGGGACTCATGAATGTCGGTTACCGTCGGAATGTCGAAGGTGCGGCCAACCTCTTCCAGAATAGACAGGGCCAGTTCATCGCCGATGCCGGTAAATGAATTCAGCTTGGTCCGGTTGGCTTTCCGGTACGACCCTTTGAAGATGTACGGAATCTGTAAGCGATCCGTGATTCCCACAATCCGCTCGGCAATACGCAGGGCCATATCGCGGCCTTCAATAGCACAGGGGCCGGCCATCAGGAAAAAACGGTTACTGTCGGTATGTTTGAGTTTGGGAATCTGCATGACGATCAAATTTGACGATATAACCCGACAAAGGTACAAGGCTGACAATGCGAAGCGGGCCTAACCATACACTATTGAATCAGTGGAGTTTAGTAGAGCAACCAGCCGGAAATGTTAATTATTTGCAGGTAATAAACTTATTACTAGACGGTTATACGTACCCAGAAAAGTACAGTAAACGTTGGTAGGGTGCAAAAATTGTTTGGCTTTCCGTTGGTAAAGTGTTTTCTTTGCGAAGTTTTTTAACACAAAAGGACTACCGAAATGTCTCAGACTTCTGAAAAAGTAAAGCAAATCATCGTTGATAAATTAGGTGTTGATCCGTCGGAAGTTACGCCGGAAGCAAGCTTTACGAACGACCTTGGTGCCGATTCGCTCGACACGGTCGAACTGATTATGGAATTTGAAAAAGAGTTCAACGTACAAATCCCCGACGATCAGGCTGAGAGCATCACCACGGTAGGTCAGGCGATCAAATACCTGGACGAGAACACGGGCAAGTAAGCTCAACGCATTCAGCATGGCCGGGTATTAGCCAACAGGCTAATCCCGGTCATCTCTCTTTTCTTACGCCGCTCTGGCGTATTGACTACAGCCGATTCTGGCCCCGCTCAGCCGTCAGCTCTTTTCGACCTTTTTGCCGCTTTTTTTGTGGATCTCGCATTGCCCAGCTTCTTCAAGCAACCCTTTGCCAATTGGTTTAGCTCTTCCGACGAGAAGAACCGACGTCGGCAACTGCGCCAGGCTATTGCGCACATTATTGGCGAATCGCCCTCACGCATAGGTGTTTACCAACTGGCCGTCCTGCACACGTCGGCCTCGAAAGAGTCGCGCATTACCGGCTTTCGTGAGTCGAACGAACGGCTCGAGTACCTTGGCGATGCGGTACTGGGAATGGTCATTGCCGAATACCTCTTTAAGAAATACCCCTTCAAAGACGAAGGATTCCTGACTGAGATCCGGTCGCGGATCGTCAACCGCGAAATGCTCAATACGATCTCGCGGAAGATTGGTCTCGACAATCTGATTGAATACGATGGGCAACGCGGTCGGTTGATGCCCGCCCGGACGTCGATGTACGGAGATGCCCTTGAAGCGCTGGTCGGCGCCGTTTACCTGGATAAAGGCTTCAATTTCACCCGGAGCTTTATTCTTAAAAAGTTGCTGACCCACTACGACCTCGATGCCGTAGTGAACAACAATGGTAACTTCAAAAGCCGCCTGATCGAATGGGCGCAGCGGGAAGGCAAAGACCTCCGTTTCGAAATAATTTCGGAGCAGGGCAGCAGCCAGTTTCGTGAATTTATTGCCCAGGTGATCGTTAACGACGAGCCGTTCGCCACCGGTAGTGGCTACAGCAAGAAAAAAGCAGAACAGTCTGCCGCCGAAGAAGCCTTCAATAAATTACAGCTGAAATAACGGATACGTTGCTGGCGCCAGCCACGGGGCTTTAGTCTTTCCTGTAATACGTTACGGCAAGCGAACCGTTAACTGAGGCTATCTTCTGAATGTGCGCTGCTGTGGCGGCCCAGTTTCCCTGTATCGAGCGAAAAACAGCTACCAGAATGTCAATGTCGGTAGCACCACTTGCCTGAATGGCCTGGTAATTATCGACAACCATGTCGAGCAATCTGTCAAACTGGCTATCCCGTTCAGCCAGCGACTTTACTGACACCGTGAGCCGGGCAGCGCCATTTCCGTAAATACCCACATACGTTTTCCGCCGAAACTCGTCTCCTTTCTCATGATGATACGAAAATACCAACGTACTCATTGATAGAAGTTTACGGGGCGAAAATTCAGCGCCGTACAAGGTAACGCTTATTTCCAGGGCAAACTCATCTTCTTCCATAATAGGACGAGGCTATGTTGTAGGTACGTGCCTGACCAATTTAATTAGTCGCACAGGCCATCACGTATGCCAGCAACGTACCGACAAAAAAGGCTGTCTCCAGGTAGGAGACAGCCTTTTTTGTCGGTACGTTGCGACTGACAGATTAATCCTCGATTTCGCCTTCGTCTTCGATGCCGCCCAGCGGATCAACCAGGGCTTCCTCGTCATCGGCGATTTTCGAGCGGATTTTGCCTTCCAGTTCAGCCATCAACTCAGGGTTATCGAGAATCAGGTCTTTCACGGCATCGCGGCCCTGAGCCAGGCGGCTGGTACCGTATGAGAACCATGACCCTGATTTCTTCACGATCTCCATCTCAACAGCCAGATCAAGGATTTCACCGACTTTCGAGATACCCTGACCATACATGATATCGAATTCAACGACTTTGAAAGGAGCCGCCAGTTTGTTTTTCACCACTTTCACTTTGGTCCGGTTACCAACCACATTATCGGCACCTTCTTTGATCTGCCCGATCCGGCGAATGTCGATCCGTACTGAGGCGTAGAATTTCAGGGCGTTACCACCGGTTGTTGTTTCGGGGTTACCGAACATCACGCCGATCTTCTCCCGCAGCTGGTTAATGAAGATACAGCAGCACTGCGTTTTGTTGATCGTACCGGTCAGTTTCCGCAGGGCCTGCGACATCAGACGGGCTTGCAGACCCATCTTGCTTTCGCCCATCTCGCCTTCGATTTCCGCTTTGGGCACCAGCGCCGCCACTGAGTCGATAACGATGATGTCGATGGCACCCGAGCTGATCAGGTGTTCGGCAATTTCAAGCGCCTGCTCGCCGTTGTCGGGCTGGGCAATCAACAGGTTACTTATGTCAATACCCAGCTTTTCGGCGTAAGTACGATCGAAGGCATGTTCGGCGTCGATGAAGGCAGCCAGGCCACCGGCTTTTTGTGCTTCGGCAATGGCGTGCATCGTCAGGGTAGTTTTACCCGACGATTCAGGACCGTATATTTCAACGACCCGGCCGCGTGGTAAACCACCGATGCCCAGGGCCAGATCAAGGCCCAGCGAGCCAGTCGAGATCACCGGTACGTCAACGACTTTGCTCTCGCTCAGCCGCATCACGGTACCTTTACCAAAGGCTTTATCTAACTTTTCAATTGTGGTTTGAAGGGCTTTCAGCTTATTGTCATTAGCAGTTGCTGTGGCCGTAGCAGAATCGGATTTTGCCATGTTTACGGGGTTGTTTAACTCAATAAAATTACGACTTTTTTGCGGCTTTTCCAAGCAGTTTTTACAATGAAATCATGGCATCGGCAACGTACCTGAACCAGGTCTGGATGGCTTGTGACAGCGCTCCAACAAGTTCGCATCCACCAGGGTTAATTAACTAGAAGTCAATAAGTTAAAAATTAAATTAACATCAGTTTTTTGCCCGCTTTGTCCCCGCTCAGAAAGAAGCCCGCTGGCGGCTGGATAACCTCGCGTAAAGAATGTCCCTGTGTCAGCGGGCTCCCCTTAAGGCGGGGAGCAAAGTTGATACAGACCATTAGCGAATCTGCCGTTTCAGTTGCCCGAATACCGATGACGACACCCTTAGCTGACTGGTCACATCGGCCTGCGCCTGACTGCTCATTTTACCGACGGCCGTGGGCGAGATATACCAGCCCAGGGGGTATCGGTGCTTCTTGGTGTTCAGCATCAGACTGGCATAATCGAAGCTCAATGCCCGCCTGTCGCGCTGGAGCGTGCGGCCAATCAGTTGGTCGAGACTGACTCCGTTTCGGTCCCAGGTATTTAGGAACCCTTTAACGGGTTCGGCCAGAAACCGGAACGTACTGACAGACCCTTTGGCTTCGGAAGCGGCATAGTTGGGCAGAAACAGCAGATAATAGACCACCGGCCGCCGAAGCGGAGCAGGCCTGGCCATGGGCAGGGCCAGACTGTCACTGACGCGCTGCAGCTTTTTGATTAACTGCACGGCGGTGACAATGCCCGTATTTTCGGCATAACCGCCGTCGATAATGTGGTAGCTCGTTTGGTCGCAATCGGTCGTGATGTTGGGCAACATGCCCGTTGCCTTGCCGCCACTTGTGACAAACGGAAAGCGGGCACAAAGAAAGGTCGCCGTTTTGTAGGGCACATCGTGACTGGTACTGGCAAACAGGTCGGCCACATCGTAGAACGGGTTCAGCCGGTCGCTGGTATTGCCCAGGTCCAGGTTGCTCATCACGATTTTCTGGCCCGTTTCGGCTACGGCTCCGTTCAGTAACAACGATGGTATGCTCAGCGAGTCGCTGGCTAGCGTAGCGGCACTGGGCCATAACGATAGGAATGACTCGGTCAACTGACCACGAACGGCATCGTTAGGCATATGCTGCGTAGTCAGCAGGCGTTGCTCCCAGGCATCTTCCAGCCAGCGGTTCCGATCAATAGAGGGAACTGGCAGCGGCATAAAATTGTGCAGACTACCCCGAAACAGCATCGATGCCACGGCAGGTGACACCAGGTCTTCCGTGACTACATTCCGCAGGCGCGACACAATACTATCGGGAAACGAAGCCAGCGACTGACTAACCGGAACCGTGCCCTGCCCGGCCAGAATGGCCACGTAGGTGGCCGCCCCTACCCCACCCCCCGATACCCCGCTAATGGCAAACACGTGGTGGTCGAAGCCGGGAATCTGTTTATTGAGCGCAATCAGCGACTCGGTTGTCCAGGCCGTTGCTCTGATTCCACCACCCGCCGTAGCGATCACCACCACGGGCAATGGCGTGCTATCCCGAAAGGCATGCCTGGTTTTTAGCCATTGGGTGTAATACGCCTCTACGCTGGGCCGACGGGCAGTGGTGTCGGGCTCGCCGGTTGCGGAGTTCACCCTGACCGGACTTTGCCGAATAGCGCTGTTGTCGTTGAACCGGGAAAAAATAAGCACGGCCAGCAACAGCCCGACCAGCACCGGATATTTGGGCAGCTGGTTGAACTGATACAGCAACGTACCCAGGTAGGCCAGCCCGGTTAGCCAGATCATCACGATGGCGTACAGGCCAATGCCTTTCGATAGCGCCAGCCCCGTCGACGATGGGATAAACAGCAATAACAGGATGACCAACACGCCCTGACCATACAAAATACTATACGGTGCCCGATCAACGAGCAGGGCATAATCACTGGCGGGCGAATCGGCTTTGAACAGGGCAAACGACCAGCGCCGTTCGGGCCGGCTTTCTTTGTCGGAGTAGTAATGGATACGGTAGATTACGATCGAAAACAGGGCGTAGACCGCCGATAATGCCAGTAGAATACTGGCGTATTTGAAGGCAAAATCAGGCGTTCTCTGCTCAATGGAGGCCAGTCGGCTAAAGTTGAGCGCGAGCGTCAGAAACAGCAGCAGGAAGGGCGCGTGCGACAGCCAGAGGGGGGTGTTCCGCAGCAGTCGCAGTTCGCTCCCGATCTTGTCGAGCGCCCGGGCGGTTGAATCTACTTTGTCGGGGTCTACACCGTCGAAGAAATTGGGCTGAATGAACAACAGGATTTTACTGCTGACGTATACCATGCCACTCCAGAGGCAAAGGGCCAGCAACGTGAACAACACCACCCACACGCCACGCCGCTCGGTCAGCAGGAAGTAGAACAGCTCGTCGAACTGATCAAGCTGGAAAACGCCGAACATGAACAGCAGCAGGTATACCACGAACTGAACATTCAGAAAGCCTTTCCAAAGCGTGTTGACGTACCGGCCAACGGATAACGACGAGACAGCCGTGGTCGTTTTTTGCGCCCGTAACCGATGCACGGCATGCCGAATGTCCAGATCGGTCCGCCGCCGCCGATCAATGTGGTAGAGCAAGCGGTGTCGAACGGCATCCTGATTGTAGCGATCGATGCCGATAAGCCCGAAGAAAGCCTCCCGAACGGAGAGCATGATGCCCAGTGGATGCAGGAGGATAAAAAATACCGCCGCCCCCGTTGGCAAAAACTTCAGCAGCCGCACAACCAGCATGCCCCCGCCCGACAAGAGCCCCGGCTGATCGAGCAACCAGCCTGCCATTGTTCCGTTCTCGATAAGATCGGCCAGTGCTCCTACCACCAGCAGCCGGCGAATCCATAAGCCGGCGCATTGCATGATCAGTTTCAGCAACGGCCTGAACTTGTTGGTGACAAACAGGCTATTGTCCGAAAAATAACGGCACCAGATGGCCAGCGTCACCACATAGGCTGGTAGAAACAGCAGCGTGTCGACGGCCAGTTCCAGCCAGGCCAGCCACTGGCGCTCGGGTGGCCAGTCTCTGATGAGTACCGTTGGGGTAACGCCCGTATCGAAATACTGACCGGCCAGCGCGTGGATATCGCTCCCGTTGAACTGCCGCTCAATAAAACCGATCAGCGCGCTTGTCAGGCCCGTGATCAGTAGCCAGAATACGCGGTTAGCGGCCTGTTGCTCCACAAACTGGGCCAGGCGGGCACGAAGGGTAAGCATAGGGCGAAACAGGGATACGTAACAGGCTGCGGCAGCAAGGTACGACCCCATGCACGTAGCCTATTTACGTTGTGGCGGCTATTTTTACTGAACGTACCGACAACGTACCCAGCGGTGATACAGCGTCTGCGTAATCCGCTTTTTTGGGTGCCATTAAACCGGATGCCTGCTCAATGGGTTACTCACCTGGCAGCCACCACCAAACGGAAGCCGCCCCCTCCTCTTCACTATGACACTACCCAAATCGGTTGACAGGCCCGCCGCCATATCCCTGACCAACGTGACGAAACGGTACCACGACCGGGCAGTCGTTGATACCCTCACGCTGACCATTCCAACGGGCGAAACACTGGTGCTGCTGGGTACATCGGGCTGCGGCAAAACCACTACCCTGAAGATGATCAACCGACTGATCGATGCCGACTCGGGCGAGGTCATGATCAATGGCCAGGCTGTTGGGCAGCAGGAGCCACATATGTTGCGCCGGCGCATTGGGTACGTGATTCAGGATGCGGGGCTGTTTCCGCATTATACCGTAGCCGACAACATTGCCGTAGTGCCCCGCCTGCTGAACTGGGACGATACCCGCATCCGGCAACGTACCCAGGAACTGCTGGTCATGCTCCGATTGCCCGATACGGTCCTCGACCGCTTTCCTGATCAGCTTAGTGGCGGGCAGCGGCAGCGTATCGGACTGGCCCGCGCGCTGGCCGCCGACCCGCCGATTATTCTGATGGATGAACCGTTCGGTGCGCTCGACCCTATCACGCGGGCCGCCATTCGGCGCGAGTTTCGGGAACTCGACGCATTGCAACAGAAAACAATAGTGCTGGTCACCCACGACGTGCGCGAAGCCGTTGATCTTGGCGACCGCATTGCCCTGATGGACGCTGGCCGGGTTGTTCAGCTCGGCACACCCGACGAACTGCGCCACCAGCCCGCCACCAGCTTCGTCAACGAATACATGGCGCTATGACCAACAGCGTTGCTACACGGCTCATATGCCTGAGCGAAGCCATTGCTAACTGCCCACTGAACTATGCTCACATTTCTACGCGAAAACGCGGCTAAGCTGCTCGAGCAGACCCTGACCCATATCGGGTTAACGTTTGGCTCGTTGTTACTGGCCCTGCTTATTGGTCTGCCACTGGGGATCGTCATTGCCAAACGCCGACGGGTAGCATCGGCGGTGCTGGGGGTAGCAGGCGTATTACAAACGGTGCCCAGCATCGCACTCCTTGGTTTTCTGATTCCCTTACTGGGCATTGGTGCGGGACCAGCGTTGATGGCCCTGTTTCTGTACGCACTGCTGCCTATTATCCGCAACACATACGTGGGCATCACGGAAGTGAGTCCAACCCTCACCGAAGCCGCACGGGGCATGGGCATGACCAACGGGCAGGTGTTGCGTCGGATTGAACTGCCACTGGCCTTACCCGTTATTTTCGCAGGTATACGCACGGCAACGGTCATCAACGTGGGGGTAGCTACCCTGGCCGCTTATGTGGCGGCGGGTGGGCTGGGCGAATTCATCTTCGGCGGCATTGCGCTCAACAACACCAACATGATGCTGGCGGGGGCCATTCCAGCGGCCTTACTCGCCGTGCTTTTCGACTGGGCACTGGCCCGGCTGCAACGCGTGAACTGGGGACAACTGCGCGGCCGAACCCGCCTGTGGCTGCTGCTGTTGCCGCTCCTTTCATCGGCCTATCTGCTGCCCCGTACCGGCCAGACAACGTTGCTGGCGGGGTTTGCGCATGAGTTCGGCGGACGGGCCGATGGGTATCCGGGACTGCAAAAAACGTATGGCCTCCGTATCTCGAATCGGCTGCTCGACCAGAACCTGATGTATGAAGCGATACGCACCCGAAAAGTCGACGTGATCAGCGGGTACTCTACCGACGGGCGCATTAAAGCGTTCGATCTGGTGGTCCTCAACGACGACAAACACGCGTTTCCTCCCTATGCCGCCGCCCCGCTCGTTCGCGAAGCAACTTTACGAACGTACCCGGAACTCGGCCCCACGCTGGATCGGCTCGCCGGGCGCCTCACCGATTCAATCATGACCGACCTGAATTACCGCGCCGATTACCTGCACCAGTCACCCGGGCAGGTAGCGCGGGAATTTCTGAGTCGGGCAGGCCTACTACGCACTCCTTCCGGGGCCCGGCAAGGGCAGGTGGTGATGGGGTCGAAAGTCTTTACGGAGCAATATATTCTGGCCGAAATCTACCGGCAATTGATTGAAGGGTACACATCGCTGAGTGTGCAGTCGAAGACCGGTTTTGGCGGAACGCAACTCTGTTTCGACGCCCTGCGTACCGGTGCCATCGACTTTTACCCTGAATATACGGGCACCGGCCTACTGGTCATTCTGCAACCGAAACAACCAACGCTTGACTCGCTGGGCGGCAACCCCGATGCCGTTTACCGTTATGTTGGTCAGGCCTTTAGCCAACGGTACGGCTTGCAATGGCGAAAACCGCTTGGATTCAATAACGCCTACTGCCTGATGATGCGCCGTTCAGACGCACAGGCCCTGGCCATACCCTCGATCTCTGCCCTGACAGCCTACGTCAGCCAGCCACGGTAGCGCGATCTGGTCTGGTTTTTGATCAAAGATGACATAAGGCTCATTTATTGGATTAAACTACGATTTTGGGTAGGCTTTAGGGTGAAGCTTAAACTTCTGCTCTGGTTAAATCCACTACCTTTAGGGCTGTAATTACTTCTAACTCATAAATTTTCAGTATGGATTGGTCTTTTACTCGCCGTTATCTGGCTGGGTGGATGACGATCTTGGTTAGCCTCGCCGCCATCAATCTGGCCAATGCGCAGGCAATCAACGTTACGTCGAACATATCCCCCGCCACAAATCTTTGCTCTAACTCGACCGTTTCGCTCACCTTTTCGACAACGGGCGTGTTCACAGCCGGCAATATTTTCTCGCTGCAACAGTCGGACGAAAATGGCCTTTTTTCTGCCAGTCCAGTGGTGGTAGCCAGTCTGGCATCTGCCCCAACCAGTGCGTCGACCTTAACCGTTTCGGGAAACCTGGGTACCGTTACATACGGCGCCAACTATCGTTTTCGGGTAGTATCGACCACCCCCGTCCGCACCAGTAACCAAACCCCTAGTGCGGTCATTATCGGTACCAACACACCCACGCCCGGCCAGTCGGGGTTGTATACGTTCTGCCCAAATTCGGGTTCACAGCCCATCACGGCTAGCGGTACTGGCGTGATTGAATGGTACAATGGCTCGGCCGCAGCCGCACCGGTCGTTGCTACAGGAGGCACCTACAACGTACCGACCACGAGCACGCCCGTCACCTACTACGTAACCCAGACAATCAATGGCTGTAAAAGCGCCAAAACAGCGGTGACGGTAACCACCTCGGCGCCTACCGGTGGACCATCGTTTACGCCACCGGCTGCTTTCTGTCCGGGTCAGGGGCCTGCCCAGCTGATAGCCTCGCCAACCAGTACGGGTGTTGCCTCCACCATTCAATGGGTCTCATCGAGTGGTACACAGACAGGTGCCAGCATCACCACCCCACAAACAACGGGCACGTACACCTACACCATCAGCCAGTTTGATAGCCGCGGGTGCGCAGGCTCAAGCACAACAGTGGCTACGGTGACCGTCAATGCCGCGCCAACGACAGCGCCATCCACGAACCTCCCGTCTTCGGCTTACTGTTCAGATAACGTTCCGGGCCCTTTGAGCGCGAACCTCTCGGCCGGGGCCACCTCTGTAAAATGGTATAACCTGACCGACAATACCACGGCTACTACCTCAACTATTCCTGCCCCGTCCAGCACCAAACAGTATCAGATCAGTCAGTTCATCGGTAGTTGCGAAGGGCCAAAGAGCTCGGCCTTTACCGTAGCCGTTACGCAGAAGCCGGGCGATCCGGCGCTGAACGCCACGGGTAACGGGCCGTTCTGCCAAAACTCAGGGACCAACGCCACGCAAACCATCACGGCCACTGGCCTGAACCTCGAATGGTTCGCGTCGAATACGTCAACACCGGCAGTTTCTACGGGCAGCACTTTTGTTATCTCTACGGCAGGCGGCAACGTACCTGTCTATTTCCGACAGGTCGTCAACGGGTGCGCCAGTAATCGCATTTCAGCCACCATCACGATCAACCCAACTCCCAGTTCGGCCCCTTCGTTCACGCCACCGGCTACCTATTGCGCCGACAATACACCCGGCACGCTGACAGCCACGGCAACCGGCGGGGCCACCTCGGTGAAGTGGTACAACCTGACCGACAACACCACGACTACCACCGCGTCTATTTCCGCGCCAACCAGCACTAAACAGTATCAGGTTAGTCAGCTCATCGGTAGTTGCGAAGGGCCAAAAAGCACGGCCTTTACCGTGACGGTCAATCCCAAGCCGGGCGATCCGGCGCTGAACGCCACGGGCAACGGGCCATTTTGCCAAAACTCAGGAACGGGTGCTACGCAGACGATTACCGCTACCGGCCAGAGTATTGAATGGTTCGCGTCGGCGTCGGCGCCAACAGCCACCACAACGGGCAGCACGTTTACCATTTCAACAGCGGGTGGCAACGTACCTGTTTATTTCCGTCAGGTCGTTAACGGGTGCCCTAGTAACCGCATCACAGCCACCGTTACGGTAAACAGCCTGCCTGGCCTGCCCACATCGGCTCTTTCCCGGACCTACTGCGCCGGCGAGTCACCTGCCCCCCTCTCGGCAACTGGTCAGAACCTGCTCTGGTATACCACGGCCTCTGGTGGGACCGGCGTTTCACAGGCCCCTACGCCCAGCACGGCAGCATCCAACGTAGGTACGCCGCAGCAATTTTACGTATCGCAGACAGTCAACAACTGCGAGGGCGGGCGGCAGTCGCTCTCCGTCACGGTGAAACGCAAGCCAGGTCTGCCCACCAATATCAGCAGCCCGGCCTTCTGCCAGAACTCGCCAGCGTCGAGTCTGTCGGCCCTGGCCGAGAGCGGTGCGTCGCTCATCTGGGTAAACAACGGGGTCGAAACAACGACGCCTCCGGCTGTTCCCAATACGGTAGCCCGTACCTACACGTATCAGGTGCTACAGATAGCCGACGGCTGCCGCAGCGACCAGGCTACCGTGTCGGTTACGGTAAAACAAACGCCCGGCCAGCCAACGCTCACGGCCTATTCGCTTTGCTTTAACCGCGAGTCACGCCCGCTTCAGGCCTCGGGTTCAGACTTAAAATATTACGATAGTAATGACCTGCTGCTGGGGGCTACGGCTCCCTCGCCAAGCACCAGTCAGGTCACCACGGTGGTGTACAAAGTGTCGCAATCCATCGATGGCTGCGAAGGGCCAAAGGCTACCTACAGCGTCCCTGTGTATGCGATTCCGGCCAACCCTACCTTCACCCAGCCCCGCGACTATTGTGCGGAAGATGCCGCAACATCTATCGTGGCCTCGGGGCAGGGGTTGCTCTGGTATACCACGACCACGGGCGGATCGGGTACCGGGCAGGCCCCTACGCCCAGCACGGCGGCGGCTAACGTAGGCACACCCCAGCAGTTCTTCGTGACACAGACCATTAACGGGTGCGAAAGCCTCCGGCAACAGATCAACGTCACCGTGAAGCGTAAGCCAGCTTTGCCGAGCACCACTACCAATGTGGAGTTTTGCCAGACATACAGCGCGCCAACGCTGACCGCCACCCCCGAAAATAACGCCTCGATCATCTGGGTAGTTGACGGCCGGGAAACCGCAACGGGCCCAACGCCGCAGAACGACGCCGTAAGGACGTACACGTATCAGGTATTGCAGGAGTTGAGTGGCTGTCGTAGTGATCGGGTGACCGTGACGGCGCGGGTAAAATCAACGCCGGGCCTGCCAGGCATTACGCCGTTTCAGCTTTGTCAGTTTGCGCCCGGTCGCGCCCTTCAGGCCAATGGGAGCGATCTGAAGTATTACGACGCCAATAACAGTCCGCTCGGTTCGACGTCGCCCGTTATCAATACCGATGTAGCGCGTACCTTCTTATACCGGGTGTCGCAATCGACAGAGGGTTGTGAAGGGCCAAAGATTGACTACTCGGTGGTTGTTCAGCCCAAACCGGCCCCACCCGCCACACAGGCCGTTACGTATTGCCTCGAAAGCAGCAACAACCCCGATCAACCCAAGCAGACGGTGCAACCCCTATCGGCTCAGGGCCAAAACCTTCGCTGGTATTTTGTGGATGATAATGCCTTCCCGGAAGGATTCGTGCCCACACCGGCCGTTACCAATACCTATGCCGTTGATTATCGGGTAACCCAGACTGTCAACAACTGCGTTAGCGATAAGGCCCTGTTGCGCGTGACAGTGCAGGCTAACCCTGCCCCGGTAGTATCGTCGTCGCTGGTGACGTACTGCCGTAACGATGTGGCCCGTCCGCTGGAAGCCACCGGTCCGGGGCTCCGCTGGTTTGACCCGAACGGTCAGTTGCTACCCGCCAGTGAGGTTAACCCAACTCCCCCCACGGCCAATGCCACCAAGGGCGGTGAAAAATACCAGGTCTACTCGGTTTCGAGCGGTGGTTGTGTTAGTCCACGCAGCACTATCCGGCTGGTGATTAATACCAACCCAACCCTGGGGTTACTTGGCTCTACAACCGTCAATTACGGCCAGTCGGCCTCCTTGAAGCTCCTGTTCACCAGCTCACCGCCCTACGCCTATACCCTCACCGATGGCACTTCGGGGATCGCCAACGATACCCTGTCATCGGTATCGGTGAAGCCTCTGCAAACCACCACGTACCGGGTAGCCAGCGTGTCGAATGTTTGCGGTAGTGGGCTGCCGGGTAACCCTGCCACGGCCACCGTTGCGGTTACTATTCCAACCATCAGTACCCAGGCGCTCACCGCCGGAACGGTCTGCGCGGGCACCGGGTTTGCCGTTACCTTTACCACAACGGGTGTGTTCAACGCAGGTAATGCCTTCAAAGTACAGGTAGCCGATACAACGTCGAAGAACTACGTCGACGTATCAGAGGCGAGTGCAGGGCCTTCGCTCAATGCACTGCTCCCGGCCACCCTGAAAGGCGGGCCTTATTTTGTGCGGGTACTGGCCACCAACCCCGGCGCTGAAGTACCGGGGCTGCGTAGCCCTACGGTGCTAACGGTTCGCGGGCTACCGTCTGCCGTATTGACCGGTATGCAGGATGTCTACGAAGGTAGCCCGGCCAGCCTGAGCATTGCGCTGGGTGGCGACGGACCCTGGGCCGTCAGCTACAGCTATACTGTTGATGGCACCCAGCAGACAACCAGCACCTTCCAGACCAATGCCAACCCGCATATCTTATCGGTGGTGCCCCCCAAAACGGCGAGCTATTTCCTGACGGCGGTAAGCAACAACTGTAGCAGTGCCGGTCCCGTATCGGGTACTGCGCTGGTCACGGTGCTCCCACTGCTGGCCGTAGAGAATCCGCTGTTGAACACCGTATCGCTTTATCCGGTGCCTACGCAGCACCTGCTCACAGTAGCGATCGACCTGCCATTGACCTCCCAGGCACCCGCCCAACTGACACTTCGTGACCTGACGGGTATGCCTGTCCTGAACCGGCAGACAGACACCCGGCAAACCGTACTTGACCTCAGTCAGCAGCCCGCCGGGCTATACTTGCTGAACGTTCAGGTAGGCGAGCACCGGACTGTCCGGAAAATAATGAAGCTCTAATACCAACGTACCTGAAACTAAAAAGGGCTGAACTCAATGCGAGTTCAGCCCTTTTTAGTTTCAGGTACGTTGGTTGTGCCTAGTTGCGCTTTCTGACCACCGGAAATTGACTTATACGCAGCACTGTGCAGCCATACGGCACCAGCGTAATGGTTTCTTCATCAGGAGCCGACTCAACCCCGTAAATGAAACTGTACGGAATAGGGCCGGTCATGTCGTTGTAGAGTTTCCAGGAAGGTAATCGCCGGGCCTTTACCCTGATTTCGGAGGGTGCATTTTTCAGATTCCAGGGAAAGATAATGGGGTTCCCGTTTGTCAGATTCACCACCGCCTGGTCTAGCTGGGCTGCGGGCGTCTCTACCAGTGCATAATTCCAGGGAGTGGTTGGGCGCACTTCGGTATACTGAGTTCCGTAGCTGATCGGGTCTTTATCGTTGACCACCGTTTTGGCCTCTTCGCCCATTTTCAGGGCATAGGTCAGCGGGCCTCGTTCAATGGAGATCGAACGCTCATACCATGTATTCGTAAAAACAGGCATAGGCAAGGTCAGCGTGACCACATCGCCCGATTGCCAGCTACGGCTTACCGGCACGATCTGGTTGCCCTGAGCTTCACTGAAAAGCTGTCCATTTACCCGAATCGTTCCTTTCTTGCACCAGGCCGGCACGCGCAGATGCAACGGGAAGTTGACCGCCTTTCCCTTCTTTTCAGTCCTTACCGTAAACGAGATGGTATCGTTGAAGGGGTAATTCGTTTCTTCTACCAGGGTTACTTCGGTCCCATCGGCTACCCGCGCCTTCACTTCGCTGGGCGCATAGACCAGTGCAGCCAGCCCGGCAGTTTCCCCATCGGCTGTACTGGTAGCATACCACAGGTTATGGGTGAATTTGGGCCAGCCCTGGTGCATGTTAGCCGTACAGCAGGGGTACCCTGTCAATAATCCCATACATAGGTCCGTGCCGCCGTGGTTATCGCCGAAATTGCGCATCTGTCGGGTGAGCATCACCTGGTTAGCCTGCTGAAAATATTGACGGCCCATAAAATCATCGGTAGCCTGAGCAGGTAGCGCGTTGAACGCAATTTTCTCTAGCTGGTCGGCATAGGCCACGTCACCCGTGATAGTGAGCATACTTTCCAGACTAAACATCATTTCTACCGCCGAGCAGAATTCTGACCCCTGCGTTGGGTTGTTACCGTGCAGCGCTTCGTCACCGCCATATAGGCCATGCGCCATTCCGTTGTAACGCCGTAGATCGGACAGCCCTTTATTGGTCGCGTCG
Organism: Fibrella arboris; assembly: GCF_041321095.1. NCBI lineage: Bacteria > Pseudomonadati > Bacteroidota > Cytophagia > Cytophagales > Spirosomataceae > Fibrella > Fibrella arboris. The sequence continues at coordinate 250,914 of NZ_JBGGWE010000009.1, forward strand.
ACGTACCTGGCGTCGGGGTGCTGCTGGTAATAAATCAGCGGCTCCTTGATTCCCTGCGCCAGATTCACACAGTGAATGCTGCCCCGCTCGGCCAGCATGTTTGTGTTCAGAAAACCGTTGGTGAAATCGAAGGTCTGTTTGTGAATCAGTTCGGCCAGATCGAGCAGGAATTTATCGCCGGTTTGATTGTAGAGCCAGTATACTACCATCAGGTTGTCGCCAGCGCGGAATCTGGCCCAGAACGTCCAGTGATCGAGCGGATGAGTGGGCAGCTCCTGCAACTGATAGCGAAAATAGTTGGTCATCAGCGTGATCACTCGTTGATCGCTGGTAGCCATATAGTATTGCTTTAGAATTTTTAGCATCACCATCTTGGGCCACCAGTCCTGGCAATTATCGCGCTGAATACCGGGCTCGTTGGGATAATCTTTCAGCGGACCAAAATAGCCGTTGGGCTGCTGGCTGTTTATAGCCCACTCGATCCAGGGCTTGGTTTTGGCAATCAGTTCTTTATCGTGTAATAAATAGGCCAGCGGCACCAGCCCGTCGATCCAGTAGGGACCCCGCTCCCACTGATCACCATCGCCGCCAAGCCAGCCGTTTCGTTTGCCCATCACGAGCGGATACAGGTCATCGAGCTGGCCGGTAGCTCCTTTTTTCTGACGAAGCAGCATTTCGTGTAACCATCCACGTGCAGCGACAGCGCCCAGCGGTAGTTCAACGTATGGGTTTGGCCGTAGCGGTAATCGATTGTTGACGTACCCGGCAAATGGTGGCGATTTCGGGGAACGTACCTGAGCAATAACGGTGAGTGGGGGGCTGAGGCATATCAACAGCCAGAGACAGCGTAGGCGCATAGATGAGCGATGACATTACGTAAACTATACTGGTAAACCAACTTTATGTGCTACCTACCCCCCAGGCTGGGTATGTCGCCGATGCGTTCGGTCTATGTGCGCGGGCAGACCAACAAAAAAGCGGAACGGGTTGCCCCATTCCGCTCTTTTTGTTGGTCTGCTTCCTTCGCCTAGTTAACGACACGGATGGCGTGAACGCCACGCGTAACGCTAATACGACCCGGCTGTTTGGTCAGGCTGGGTTGAGCCCCTTTCGTTACTTTGTAGAACTCGATGCCTCCGTTACGAAGACCATAATCCAGGTATTCGGGAACGGCCACCGCCAGGTTATCGCCTGTTTTATCAAACTCCACGGCCTGTGGCATTACGCCGTCGATCTGGGTTTTACCGCCAGCGGCCAGTTGCCCACCCGACAAAGCGAACAGGGCTATTTCACTCTTACCGGCTGCGGCATTCGTAAACGGCTGACCCGATTGCATCGAACTAACGACCGCCACAACAGATCCGTCCGGGCTTACAGCTACCGCTTCGGGCACTTCGCTGGTAGCTACCTGCGAAACGATTTTAGCATCGACTGGCGCTTCGTCGGTACCGAATTCAACCACAAAGACTTTGTTGTCTTTGCTGTCGGCCACCACATAGTACTTTCCGTCGGGCGTAAATTTGCCGGAACCTGGTTGTGTACCCACTTTCACCGCTTTGCCATGTGCAGCGGTGTACGGTTTCTTGGTCTTCTCATCGACAACATATTTCATCAGCCCCACTTCACCGGCCGTGGTTGTGTAGGCGACAAACTGCCCGCTGGGATGAAACGTTACGTCGGTAATGGCAACACCTGGTACGGGCGAAGCCGAGGTCAGCACATACTTTGGTTTTGAACTAGCATCCAGATCGATCAATTTCAACTCCTTCCCGGCTTCGGTCGAAGCCACAATAAGGCTGGTGCCATTGGGGGCCAGCGCCACCGCCGTCAGAGCGCCACCGGCGCCAACCGGAAGCCGGTACTTGACCAGTGGTTTTTGGGGCGAACTTAAGTCTACGGCAAACATGTAGTTTGTGGCCGGGAAGTCGGTAATTCCTTTGATGGTAGCCAGGCTGTCGCTCAGTTGACCACGGCCCTCAACCACAAAACCAAGCCGTCCGTTCGGTGCAATAGCCAGTACTTTATCAGTGAGCGCCATCGAGTTCGACAGGGTGTTCGACGTGCCGATGCTCTGCCCGTTACGGTTCAGGGGGAAGCTAATGTACGTGAGCTGATCACGGGTGCCGGGTGTGGTGTAGCGGTTGCCGTCGATCAGGGCTGAGGCCGATAAGTCAGCGTCAGAAATGGCCACCAACGCCCGGGCGTTGAATTGAATAGGTGCCTGCGCAAAAGCGGTGCCTGTGGTGATGCCCGCCAGCATCAGCCAAGCAGCGAGAAAACTGACTTTTTTCATGTGTAATCGGTAAAAAACGCTGTTTAGGTGAAACACAAAGATACCCGTAGGAATCAGATTACCTAACGATTCTACGAGCGGTTATTGTCTATGGACTAACGGGAACAACCAGCCGAAATCCCACACCATGCACACTATCGATGCGAACCGCCGAATCGGCCGACAGGCGTTTGCGTAACCGCGAGATAAACACGTCCAGACTACGGCCCATGAAGTAATCATCGTCGCCCCAGATAGCCCGTAATAATTCGTCGCGCCGAACAACAGCGTTGGCCCGGTCGAGCAGGAATGCCAGTACATCGGCTTCGCGCTGCGTTAGGGCATCTGTTAAGCCGGCCCGATTCAGGGTCAGGTTGGCCCGATCGAACAGGTACGTTCCTATAGCGGGGAGCGGCTGGGTAACACGTACCGGAAGAATGGCAGGCGACAGGGTAGTGCGGCTCCGCTTCAGAAACACATCTATTTTCAGCAGTAATTCATCAATGCTGAACGGCTTGGTCAGGTAATCGTCGGCACCGAGGCGCAGGCCGGCCAGTCGATCGGCCCGGTCAGCGCGGGCACTCAGGAACAGAATAGGTACGTCGGCGTTCACGGCGCGAATCTGCCGGGCCAAGGTAAAACCATCCGTCTGTGGCAGCATCACATCGAGCAGACAGAGATCGAATGGCGCCGACTGAAACGCCAGCCAGCCTTCGGTGCCTGTGGTGCAGTGGTGCACGTTGAAGCAGGCGGCCTCCAGGTTGTCGCGGGTAACGAAGCTGAGGTTAATGTCATCTTCGACGTACAGGATCCGGGCGCGGGTGCTCAAGAACAGGCAGGTTGTTTTAAATGGTCAGGTTAGTCAGGTACGTTATCCGTGCAGGCCAGCAACAGGTGTGTCAGTTGCCTGTGGCAACGTACCCAGCGGGCTACTAAACACAAAGGTACTGCCCTGTCCCGGTTCGCTCAACAGACGGATATACCAGCCATGAGCGCGGGCCATCTGCCAGACGTAATAAAGCCCTAGTCCAAAGCCTTTCACATCGTGCACATCGCCGGTAGGTACGCGGTAAAACTGGCGAAAAACGGCCTTGTGATGCGTTTTGGCAATGCCGATACCATTATCGGCTACCGACCAGACCAGCCGTTTCCCCTCTGTTCGGGTGCGCAAGACAACGCAGGGAGGCGCCTCGCCGTATTTTCGGGCGTTATCGATCAGGTTAGTCAGCAGCGTGTCAAGCGCATACGGGTCGGCTAGCAGCGGTGCGGGATCGGGTTGCAGGTCGAGCTGAATCAGCGATGGATACTGGGCGGCCAGCGCCGTCATCACTTCGTTCAGATCGAGCGGGGTACGTTCCTGCGCGAAGCCACGTTGCTGCCGCCGGGCCAGGTGCAGCACATTCTGCACCTGCTGTTGCAGTCGCAGGCTTTCTTCGTTCACAATTCGGGCATACTGCCGCAGGCGGTCGGGTTGCTGGCTAATGTCGGGCTGTTGCAATACCCCCGCCGCAATGCGCAGGGTCGATACCGGTGTTTGCAGTTCGTGGGTGATATTATTGATAAAATCACGCTGAATCTCGGTAAGCCGACGCTGCCGGAGCACTACCCAGAGCGTGTAGCCAAACAGCAGCACAACCAGCCCCACCGCTACCGACGAGGCAATCCAGCCATCGAGTTGGCCGGCCACTACGCCCGCCTGACCCGGAAATCGAATCTCGAAATAATAGGTGTAGTCCTGAATCTTAGGCAGTGTTCGCGTCCGGCTAATGCGCCTGCCGGCCTGTCGGGTGCTGCCTTGCTGCGAGCTTACGTAGGCGCCGTAGACCATTCGTTCACTTTCGCAGTTGTAAATACCGTACTCAAAATCGGTCAGGAGCCGGTGTCGCCGGAAAGCATTCTGCAGGTAGTGTTCCAGCAGAATCGGGTCGATCGGCGCATCGGTGCGGACTACGAAATAATCAGAGGAAAGCTGTGTAACGGCCGCCCTTGTCTGCCTGATCTTATTCAGCCGGGCCACCTCATCGGCTACTTCCAGCAGCGCCACAAAAGCCGTTTGCCGAAATTGCCGCTCACCCAAGGCATAGGCCCGGCGTAACCAGATGGCCTGTACGGTCAGAATACCCACAATGGCAATCACCGACAGCACGACAAGAAGCCGAATCAACGAACGGGACATATATAGTAAAGCGTGAAAGAGTAACTAGATCGTGAGTCAGAAAAAGCAAAAGAGTCAAGGGGCTGGTCGTTAGCCAGCAGGCTCTAATCTATAGGCACTCTATACCTCTTCCACTCTTTAGCCAACTAAAGTACATGGTCCACGCCTTCATTCTCACACTCGTTCACGCGCTGCACGGCCTTTAACATTTCATTAACAACTGATAACCAGTCATTAACACGGGGGCTTCAGGCCTGAACTACTTTTGGTGCAGCAACCCGCCGGAAAGCCCGGCGGGCCTGAAACCATCGCTTAATTTATTCTTTATGAAAACGTTAACGCTCCTTTTATCGGCTCTCCTCGTAGCCGGAACCGTAGTTGCCCACACGCTGGCAGCGGCATTTGGCTGGACCAGTACCACCCATGATTTTGGTAAAATCCGCCAGGGTAAACCCGTCACCGTTTCGTATACCTTTACCAACAAAGGCGAAGCGCCGCTACTGGTCACCTACGCCAAGGGCTCATGCGGTTGCACGGGCGTTGAATGGCCCAAAGAGGCCGTGCTGCCCGGCGCCACCGGGCAGATTAAAGCCACCTTCAACGCGGCCGCCCCTGGTGCCTTCAGCAAATCAGTCTACGTCGAATCCAATGCCGACGGTGGACCCGTTACGCTCACGTTCAAAGGAGAAGTGGTAGCCAACAGCAACGCAGCAGGTACGCGCTAGGCCTTCATCCCCCTACACGGTGTCAGACACCGTGTAGGGGGATGAAAGACCGAATTATGGAAGGCGAGCCCGCTGTTCATCCACCCAAAAAGCCCGATGAAGCCCCTTATCCAACCCATTCTGCTGGCCATGACGCTGTTCTGGCTAGCTGGCTGTCAATCGCAGCAGGAAGCGAAGATGACTCGACCTGATGCGGCGCTCAATAACGTACCGGCGCCAGCTGCCACCGACGAACCTGACCAGGAAGCACCCGCTCCGTTACCAGGCGCACCGGCTGGCCAGATCAACCTTCCCGATCATCAGTTTATTCGTACCGCCGCTGTCAAATTCCGGGTCAACAATGTGGTGACTGCCACCAACCAGATCGAAACCATTACAGCCCGGCAGGGTGGTTTTATCACACTCACCAGACTCGACAGCCAGAAAGACGATACCGAAACGGTAGCGATCAGTGCCGACTCCCTGCTCGAAACCACCCGGTTTACGGTTAGCAACAGCCTGACCCTGCGCGTCCCCAACGCCCACCTCGACACCACCCTCCGCGCGCTTGTCGGCTTGTCGGAGTACCTGGATTTTCGGGAGATAAAGTCCGACGATGTGGCGTTGCAGCGCCTGGCTGCCGCCCAGACCCAACAACGCACTGCAGCCTATACCCAACGCCTTCGCGCCGCCGTCAACAGGGGGAATCAACGGCTGGGCGACCTCAACGACACGGAAGAGAATCGGCTGAACCACCAGCAGCAAACCGACGAGGCCACCATCAACGACCTCGCGCTGGTCGATCAGCTTCAGTTTAGCACAATCACGCTGAACATCTACCAACGGCAGTCAATTCAGCAGAGGGTGCTCCCTAACGTTGATGAGGTACGGCTGTATGAACCCGGCTTTCTGACAAAAGCAGCCGCCGCACTCGTCGCCGGGGGGCATATATTGGCAACGTTCGTCCTCTTACTGCTCGAAGGCTGGGGCATCATGCTGTTTTGCGTGGCCGTTTACTTCTCAGCCAGGTACGTTACCGGTCGATTTAAACGTCCGCTAGCCGTTGGGCAGTAAGCAGAAGCAGTGGCCCTGTCGATCAGTTGCTGAGCCGGTGGTTCGCTGATCGACAAGACCGCTGCGTTTTGCAGCACCAAACCCCGTGACAAACTGTTAAGAAAGCAGAAGGTATATTTCGTGCCTATTTGCGCTCATGACTGCTTCATCCGCCGACGTTAACACCACGGTTCATTTAGACGTTACCATCCACCATCTCTGGAAAACCGCCCGTCAGACCGGTCATCCCGCAGCCCTTTGGCGGATGCCCAATCAGGCAGAGAAACACCTGATCGTTCATCTCGGCGCCCCCCTTTCCGAGCAACAACCCATTGATCTTGACGAGCGGCCACCCGGCTTTGCCATTGGGTTGTTCGATGCACCCGGACGCGGGACCGCCGACGACGATTTTGCCCGGGCATTTTATCTACAGGCCGACCGCCACGTTGTACTCGACGCCAATGGTCAGCTTACCTACCGCGACTCCAGCAGTACTGTCGCCACCCGTGCTTTCGACGAAGCCACGTACCTGACAGCTCAACAAACGAGTACGGCAAACCCCGCTGTCACCTTCACAGAACTACCTAACCCCACCGCACAGGCTGCTTTTGAAGCCAATGTCGCAGAGGCTGTAGCAGCCATGAAGGCGGGGAAATTCTGGAAAGTTGTGTTGTCGCGGACGAAAACAATCGACTTTAGCAGCGTACCCGATGTGGTTACCCTGTTCGACCGCCTGTGTGCCGCTTACCCAACGGCTTTCATTTCAGCGGTATGGTTGCCCGAAGGCACCGGTGGCCGACCGGCGCAGGTTTGGTTGTCGGCCACGCCCGAACGCCTGGCCAGCATGGATGCCAATGGTATATTCAGGACAGTGGCCCTGGCCGGCACCCAATCGGCCTATTTGCCCGACGGGACAATGAAGCGCACAGCCGATGCCCTCTGGTCGCAGAAAGAGATTGAAGAACAGGCACTGGTCAGCCGGTACATCATTGGCTGTTTCAAGAAAATCCGATTACGCGAATACATCGAAGAAGGGCCTAAAACAGCGCAGGCAGGCAACCTGATGCACCTTTGTTCGCACTATTCGGTCGATACCAAAGCGGTGAATTTCCCGCAGCTCGGCACCGTCATGCTCCGGCTGCTGCACCCCACATCGGCCGTTTGCGGCATGCCCCGCCCCGAAGCGCTCGATTTCATTCACACCCATGAACGCCACGACCGGGGTTTTTATGCCGGTTTTGTTGGTCCGGTCAACATCGACGGGGCTAGTCAGTTGTTCGTGCATATCCGTTGCCTGTCGCTGGAAGGCAAAACGGCCACGCTCTTTGCCGGTGCTGGCCTGACTGAAGATTCGGACCCACAAAAAGAGTGGCTCGAAACCGAAATGAAATGCCAGACTCTGCTTCGCGGCATGCGGGGTTGATCCGCTTTAACTGTACGCAAAAAGAGCCGGACTTTTGATCCGGCTCTTTTACTAGTTGGCTACCTACGCTAGCTTCTTGTACTTGATGCGCTTCGGCGTGGCGTCGTTACCCAGCCGTTTGCGACGGTTTTCTTCGTAGTCTGAGAAGTTGCCTTCAAACCAGTACACTTGCGAATCACCTTCAAAAGCGAGGATGTGCGTGGCCACCCGGTCGAGGAACCAGCGGTCGTGGCTGATGATGACGGCACAACCGGCAAAGTTTTCCAGGCCTTCTTCCAGCGCCCGCAACGTATTCACATCCAGGTCGTTGGTCGGTTCATCCATCAGCAGCAGGTTTGCCCCTTCTTTCAGGGTCATGGCCAGGTGAACGCGGTTACGCTCTCCACCCGACAACGTACCTATCTTTTTTTCCTGATCAGCCCCGGCAAAGTTGAACCGGCTGCAATACGCCCGGGCGTTTGACTGCTTGCCCCCCAGCATGATCCAGTCGTTGCCATCGGCAATGGTCTGATACACCGTTTTCTCGGGGTCGAGGCCATCGTGTTCCTGATCCACGTAGGCCACCTTCACCGTCTCGCCCACTTCGAACGTACCTGCGTCGGGTTTATACTTATCCGTAATCAGTTTGAAAAGTGTCGTTTTACCCGCTCCGTTTGGCCCGATAATACCAACAATACCCGCCTGTGGTAGTTTAAAATCGAGGTGTTCGAAAAGCAGCCGATCACCAAACGCTTTAGCTACGTCCTGCGCTTCGATCACCTTGTTACCCAGGCGCGGTCCGGGTGGAATAAAGATTTCCAGCTTGCTCTCGCGCTGCTGAGCATCCTCATCGAGCATCTTCTCGTACGCTCCCAAACGCGCTTTCGACTTCGCCTGCCGGGCTTTGGGGGCCATCCGTACCCACTCCAGCTCGCGCTGAAGCGTCTTCTGCCGTTTCGATTCGGTTTTTTCCTCTTTCGCTAACCGTTGCTGTTTCTGGTCGAGCCACGAGCTGTAGTTTCCTTTCCAGGGAATACCCTCGCCCCGGTCAAGCTCCAGGATCCAGCCCGCTACGTTATCGAGGAAGTAGCGGTCGTGGGTTACGGCAATGACCGTCCCCTTGTACTGCCGCAGGTATTCTTCCAGCCATAAGACCGACTCGGCATCGAGGTGGTTGGTCGGCTCATCGAGCAGCAGCACGTCGGGCTCCTGAAGCAGCAGACGGCACAGGGCCACCCGCCGTTTTTCGCCCCCCGACAGGTTCGCAATCAACGCATCAGACGGCGGCGTACGCAGCGCGTCCATGGCCCGTTCGAGGCGGGTATCCAGTTCCCAGGCGTTGACATGATCCAGCTTTTCCTGCACATCGGCTTGCCGGGCACCCAGTTTCTCGTAGTCAGCGTCCGGGTCGCCAAAGGCTTCGTTGATCTGGTCGAACTCTTTCAGCAGGTCAACGATCGGTTGAACGCCTTCTTCTACCACCTCGCGAACGGTCTTGGCCGGGTCGAGTTGCGGCTCCTGTTCGAGCATGCCGACAGAGTAGCCGGGCGAGAAAACGACCTCGCCATTGTAGCTTTTGTCGATGCCGGCGATGATCCGTAACAGGGTAGATTTACCGGAACCGTTAAGCCCCAGTACGCCTATTTTCGCGCCGTAAAAGAAGGAAAGGTAGATGTTCTTTAGGATTTGTCGGTTGGGGGGAATAATTTTACTTACACCCGCCATAGAAAAGATAATCGTTTCCTGGCTCATTTTTTGCCTATGTTTGTGGTTGGGCAAATATCGGTAATTAACCCTCGCAAGAACCCTTCAGTAAGGAAAAATGGAAAATGCTTCATTGGTAGACGAATACGGTTACGTCGAAGACGGAAAGGTATTTTTAAAGGGCTACCTCGACTATCCAGACCGCCAGATCGGCGAAGTGAAACGAACAGAGCAGGAAGCGCTCGATTATTTTAAAAACCGCTTTGTTATCGCCCAGAGCAAGGTTGCTCAACTGGAAGAAGAGGTTACCGAAGCACAAAACAAAGGCTCTTATCTGACTAAACTGCTACAGTTACGTCGCAAACTGATCAGCTTTGATGCCATTGGCGATTTTCCTCCCCTGCTCGACCGGCTCGATCAGCTCGAAGACGTTCTGTCGGGGCTGATCCACATCAATCAGCTAAAAAATCTGGAAATCAAGCGGGCACTTATCGCTGAGGCTGAGGTCATTGCTGGTAGTGACGACTGGAAACCCACCGCCGAAGCGCTCCAGGAAATCAAGACAAAGTGGATCAAGACCGGGCCGGTAGATAAAAGTGTCGAGGCCGAAATAGAAGAGCAGTTTCAGGGCCTTCTCGACAACTTTTTCCAACGGCGTCGTGAGTTCTTTAATGAGCAGAACAAGGTCATCCAGGAGCGGCTCGATCAGTATGAAGAGATGATCCGGCTGGTTGAGCGGGCCGTGCGAAACCCTGATCTGGACATCGTTTACCAGGAGGTTCGTCGGCTCAACAATGCCTGGAAAAATATTGGTGAAGTACCTATTAAAAAAGGCGGTAAACTACACAAGCGCTTCAAGCGAACGGTGCAGTACGTCTTCGAAAAATATAACAACGCGAAGGGTATCGTTATCCAAAAACGGATCGACCCACGTATCGAACAGCAGATGAAAATGGCCGACGAAGCCGAGTCGCTGTCGAAAGTACCCGATTCACAGATCTTCAATTCGGCCAACCGGGCCAAAGAGTTGCTCAATGCCTGGAAGGAAATCAAGGTGCCGTTCAAGATGCAGGACAAAGCGGTGAACGAGCGTTTTCGGGCCGCCTGCGACAAGATTTTTGAGCTTAGCTACCTCGGCCGTGTCCTGGACCGGAAATACCCGGCGTTTAGCCTGAAAAGCCAGGCCGAACAACTACGGACGAAGATTCGCGAGCTGGAATACCTGGTGAAGCGGGAAAAAAACGACCTCCAGTTTTCGATGCAGGATATCGACAGCCTCGACCCGGAGAATCCTGAAGACAAGCAGATTCTGAACAAGATCAATACGCAGAAACGTAAGATCGCCATGAAAGAGGTTATCCTGCGTGATTTTCACCGCGCCCTGGCGGCGGCAGAATAGCCCGGGTACGTTGCTGGTATGGCGAAAGCCGGTTAGGTAGTTGCGAAAACTATCTGACCGGCTTTCGCTGTTTTACTGATAGGCGAATGGGTCATCCAGCAAATGACTACGCTCACCATCACTGACCTTCTAACTATGAACACCACCGATTTGTCTGATTTCCGCGCGGCTATCGAGCCCCGGAAATTTGTCCGCATCGAATACCTCACTGACCTCAACGAGTTCATCAAAACCGATGCGCTCGTGCTGGGCGTAAGCAATCAGACCGGCTTCGACACGCTCGATCTGGCCGACGGGCAGCACATCCCCCTTGACCGCGTAATCAGCGTTGCCGGCCGACTTTCACCACATTATCCAGGCTACGCCAATTATTCGTGCGATTGTTGACAAGTAGTTACATTTGTGACCTCTTTCACCAAACGATCGTTATTTATGCGTACACCATTACGTGGTGTTGTCGGCATCGGCCTGGCTTGCCTGTTGCTGTCAACTTATGTTTCCAATGCACAAAAAGTTGATCTCGACAAATCACAATACGAGATCCAGTGCATCCAGTTTCCTTCTGAGTATGTGGCTCCGGACCAACGCACCTTCGGCGTACGTGTAGAAGCAACTCCCGTTATTTCAGATGTATATTCACCAGACGCTATTTACCAGAAAATAGGCGTATCGGGCTACCAGAAGGTCGAAAAATCCCCTACTGTTGGCATCACGATTACCCTGAACGATTTCCGGTTCTCCCGGTCGGAGGTCGAATCCCGTACCGAAGAAGTTAAGGATCGAAACGGTAAGGTGACCGGCACCAATTATTACTATCGTATCGTTGCCACCTACGATGGGCGGGGCAATTACGTAGTGAAAGGCCCCAAAGCCAACGCAACCGCTAAAACAAAGACCGAGGCACCTGCCAACCGTTTTCTAACCAAAGCCAGCAGCGATGCCGCCGACGCCAGCATTAGCACTGTTATAGATGCAGGCCTGCTACGAAGCCTTACATACCGGTCGGGCGAATACCGTTCTGCGGTAGATGCATCAGCCGCCTTTAGGGCCGGGCAGGATGCCGTTCGCCGCAACCTGCTGAACGACTATGTAAATCAATGCATCAACACGGTGAACTATCGGGTGTCGGAACTCTACGGATACATCCCGGTGACCAATCGCGAACATCTCTGGATTCTCGACAGCGATAAACACCCGGAGTACACGGTGCAGCAGGAAGCGATAAAGGCGGTAGTAACCCTGACAAAGACAATGAAAGCGACGGAGCCGCTCACCCAGTTGTCAACCGATATGCAACCCCTGATCGAGTATTTTGACTCGTTGAAATCGAAATACACTAAGGATGAGAAGGCAGACCGCAAAATGCGCTATTCGGCCTACTTCAACCTGGCCCGCATTTATTTGTTACTGGATCAGCCCGACAAAGCCATTGCCGAAGCGAACGGACTGATTAAGAACGATTATGACACCAAAGACGGCGAACGGATTATTGAAGAGGCCGAAAAACTGAAGCAGCAGTTAGCCTTTCATCACACGGCCGAGCGTCACATGAAGCTCTAGATCAGAAAAGAGGGATTCGATGCTCCGATGTAAAGGAGCATCGAATCCTTAATACGTACCTAATCGATCAGATCGAAGCCGCAGTACGGCACCAGTACGGCGGGGATGCGGATCGTACCCTCGGCTGTCTGGTTATTTTCCAGCAAAGCCGCCAGAATGCGGGGCAGTGCCAACGCCGATCCATTTAATGTGTGCAACAGCGTAGGTTTGCCGCCGTCGAGTTTAGCACGAAGCTTTAATCGGTTAGCCTGGTACGTCTCGAAGTTGCTGACCGAGCTCACTTCAAGCCAACGCCCCTGCCCGGCCGACCATACTTCCATGTCGTACGTCAGCGCCGAGGTAAAGCCCATATCGCCCCCGCAAAGCCGGAGCACCCGGTAAGGCAACGCCAGCTGCTGCAACAGCCCCTGTACATGCAGGCTCATCTCTTCCAGGACGGAATAGGAATTCTCTGGCTTTTCGATCCGGACAATTTCCACCTTATCAAACTGGTGCAGCCGGTTCAGACCACGCACGTGTGCGCCCCAGGACCCTGCCTCGCGCCGGAAACAGGGCGTGTATCCGATGTGGCGGATGGGCAGATCGGCCTCGTTTACCAGTACATCACGGTATAAATTGGTGATGGGAACCTCGGCGGTTGGAATCAGATACAGCCTGTCTTCCGGGGCATAGTACATCTGCCCTTCTTTATCAGGCAGTTGGCCTGTACCAAACCCAGAGTCTTCGTTGATCACGATCGGCGGTTGCACTTCCGAGTACCCTGCATTCAGTCCCTGATCCAGGAAGAAATTGATCAGCGCACGCTGCAGCCGGGCAGCTTTACCTTTATAAACGGGGAATCCCGCGCCAGAAATCTTGTTGCCCAACTCGAAATCAATCATGGGACTACCGCCGGGGCCAAAGCGTTTGATGAGTTCCCAATGCGGTTCGGCACCGGCATGAAGCGTTGGTTTGTCCCCCCATTCAAGTACCACTTCATTCTCATCAGCCGAACGACCTTCAGGTACGCTGCTGTGCGGAATGTTGGGAACCGTTACCAGTAGGGCCTGTACCTGCTGTTCAATACCTGTCAGTTGTTCGCCCAATGTTTTTGACTGTTCTTTCAGGGTAGCCGTCTCCGCTTTGGCAGCCTCAGCGGCTTCTTTCTGGCCGGTCTTCATCAACTGACCAATTTCTTTAGCAATCGCGTTCTGCCGGGCCAGTTTATCGTCCAGCTCTTTCTGTGTATCGCGGCGCTGCTGGTCAAGCTCCAGCAGTTGGTCAACCGTGGTCTCGGCATCGGCAAAATGGCGTTTCCGCAGACCAGCCATAACCAGGTCTTTATTCTCGCGTATGAATGGAATTTGTAACATCAGTGTGTGGTGATCAGACGCTTAATTACGTCGATGAATTCTTCGGTTTGGGGAAGCAAAGGAAGCACATCGTCGGCGGTAAAGTCAATAAATGCACCGTAATCACTACTGTGACGGGCATCAGACAGTCGGCTATAAAGTTTGCTCCATTTAACCTCGACCTTACTGGTTTTAACAAAATGCAGGTCGAACATAGCCTTTGCACCAGCATGTGAGTTGATGGGAATTTCTGTATGCACCATCAGCGCAGAAACAGCTTGATAAACTGCATAATAAAGTCTGTTCACAACACTGAACCAATCCTGGTCATCGACAAGATTTCTCGATGTCTGTAGAAGAGCATCCGCCCGTTCGAGGCGGTATGTTATCAGATCGGTTCTGTACCTATTCATAAACGGTGCCCTTCTCTTACAACATTCTTATACAAATCGGTAACACGTAATCGCGCTTTCTCCTGATATGGATAAACAACCGAACTAATCACCTGCCCTGATTTAAGTGATAAGTCGGTTAAGTGATCGCTGAACTGCCACCGGTTTCCCTTACTTAGATCAACGGCTGTTAAAATCAGGAAATCCCAGTCTGAATCGGGGCGGGCGTCGCCACGGGCACGGGAGCCAAACAGCCACACCTCGGCCTGCGGGTCGATCTCGTGAACGGATCGCTTTACAGCTTGCAGGAATTCGGCGTCAGTCATAGCAGTAATGTTGTAGCATACAGCGCAGACGTACCTACGCTGGATGGCTAGCTAAAGTTAGGCATTTAGGCATTTAGAAACAGACTGTCGTTCAGCGCGTTCAGGGCTTCATTTTTGTACTGGCCGTGCATGAGCAGCGAAATATTGTGCTCGGTGCCACCATACGAAATCATACGGATCGGAATGCCTTCCAGCGCTTTCAACACCTGTAGGGCAATGCCCGGATGGTCGGAACTGAAATTACCCACAATGCAGATGATGGTCTGATTGTAGTCGGGTTCTTCCAGCTCGCAGAACTGGCTCAACTCAGCCTGGATAGCGGCGAGGTTCTCCGTATTATCGATCGTGACCGACACAGATACTTCCGACGTGGCAATCAGGTCGATCGGCGTTTTGAACCGCTCGAAGATCTCAAAGATACGACGCAGAAAGCCATACGCATTCAGCATCCGGGTCGAGTGGATATAGAGGGCCGTAATGTTGTCTTTGGCCGCAATGGCTTTGAACACGTGTCCGTTCTGCTTATCCGCACTGACTTTGTCGGTAATCAACGTACCTGGCGCTCCGGGAGCCATCGTGTTTTTCAAACGCACCGGCACACCCCGCATTTTAGCTGGTGTAATGGTGGATGGATGCAGAATTTTAGCCCCGAAATAGGCCAGCTCAGCCGCCTCATCGAACGTCAGTTCCCGAATCGGGAAGGTCTTCTTTACAATGCGCGGATCATTATTATGCATGCCGTCGATGTCGGTCCAGATCTGGATCTCGTCGGCCCGGATGGCGCCGCCAATCAGGGAAGCCGTGTAATCAGAGCCACCGCGCTTCAGGTTGTCGACCTCGCCGCGTGGGTTGCGGCAGATAAAGCCCTGCGTCACGATGATCTGCTTATCGGCATGTGGCGGCAGCATCTCACGCAGATTCTGATCGATCACGGCCAATTCAGGCTCGTTATCAGCGTCGATCCGCATAAACTCCAGAGCGGGTAACAGCACCGACGGCACTCCTTCTTCGGTCAGGTAAGCCGAGAAAAGCTGCGTACTCAACAATTCACCTTCAGCAACAAGCTCTTTCTCCTGCTTTAGCGTAAACGGTTTGATGCGTGTCAACGAGCGGAGGAATGAAAATTCGTTCGAGATAATCCGCTGACCAGCCGCCAACCCTTCCGATGTCTTGAACAACTCGCGGACAAAACTGTCGTAGTGTGCTTTCAGGTGTTCGATCTTCTCGAAGGCTTCGTCTTCGGCGTTACTTTTCAGCGATTCGCCGATAGACAGTAACGCATTGGTCGTACCCGACAACGCCGACAGCACAACAACTTTCCGGGTCGGATCGGCCGTAATCAGGTTACGAATCGAGTGCATCCGCTCAGGTTTTCCAACTGAGGTTCCGCCAAATTTCCAAACGTGCATGGAGGTGAAATTTATGTTTTCTGTTCACTGTCTTCCGTTTTCTGTTGCGCTGCTAGTTCACGGTTTTAGAACTAGCAGCGCAACAGAAAACGGAAGACAGTGAACAGAAAACTTATTTGTTCATGGTTTCTTTTAATCCGAGCATTTTAATGGCCGTCATGGCGGCTTCGTCGCCTTTATTGCCATGGATGCCACCAGCCCGGTCGAGGGCCTGTTGTTGGTTGTTGGGAGTTAACACACCGAAAATGACAGGCTTGCCCGTCTTCAGGCTCACGGTAGTAAAGCCCTGTGCCACAGCATGGTTGATATAATCGTTGTGCTTGGTTTCGCCCTGGATGACGCAACCGATACAGATTACCGCGTCGATATCGGCCCGTTCGGCAAACCATTGGGCGGCCAGCGTCAGCTCGTAGCTGCCAGGTACGTTGCCACGCAGTACATTCTCGGCCGTAGCACCGTACTTGATGAGGGTGTCGTAGGCGCCCTGAAACAGGGCCTCTGTTACCTCGGCATTCCACTCGGCTACAACAAGGGCAAAGCGGCGCCCGCTGATATCAGGCAGATTATCAACTGTGAAGACACTAAGATTTTTATCGGCAGAAGACATAATAAAAAGTTTTCTGTTTACTGTCTTCTGTCTTCTGTTGCGCTGCTAGTCCTAAAACCGTGAACTAGCCGCGCAACAGAAGACAGAAGACAGTAAACTTTTTTAACTAAAAAAGGGACGAACCTTGTTACGGCTTCGTCCCTCTGTGTACTCGTACTGATACGTACCTAGTTGACTACTCGCCGCTTTGCGCTTCGAGCAGGGATTTATATTTCTTGGCACTAACGGCTTCAGACGTCTCAGGATATTTATCCAGGATTTGCTGATAAGCCTCAATAGCTTTATCGTTGGCTTTCGCGCTCTCCTGGGCAATAGCCAGTTTCAACAGGTAGCCTGGCGTAAAAAATTTGTTCGGCTTGTACTCGGCTGCTTTTTCATAGTATTCAGCGGCCTCGGCATAGCTTTTCTTTTCTGAGTAAGCATCGCCAATCAGTGAATAAGCACGCGCCTGCACCAGCAGGTCTGATGAGCTAAAATCTTTCAATTGCTCAATAGCCTGGTCGTATTTGCCTTCTTTCAGCAGAGCAGTTCCCGCGTAGAAGTGCGCCAGGTTACCTGCTTTCGTACCGCTGTAGTCGTCGGCAACGGCCAGCAGGCCAGGTGTCGCGCCTTTGCCATTCAAGGCAAGCTGCAGCGAATCCTGCTCGAACTTGTACACCGCGTTGAACAGTTTGTCCTGCCCTTCCAGGTTTTTTTCACCCTGGAAATATTGGTAGCCGAAGTAGCCGACAATAGCCAGCACCAGACCACCAACCATGCCTAGAATAAGGTTACGGTTTGTTTCAAAAAAATCTTCGGCCCTTTCTAAACGGCCTGCCAGTGCGTCGGGATCTTCAAGAAATTCTAAACCCGCGTTTTTCTTGCTCATACAAGTTGCAATTTGAGGGGCAAAAGTACGAAAATAGTTTGATGTTCAACGTCTGCCGTCCGAAGTTTAATCAGGTAGCCAGGCGCCATAAGCCCCTTTGTCATCCAGCGTTATCAAATACCAAACCACTTTTTACTATTCCACTAAAAATGGATAGTCCTTTTGCATGTACACATCGTTGAACGCTTCTTCGACCGGTGGGTAAGGCGATTCTTCGGCAAACTTCACCGACTCATCAACGGTGGCTTTGATCTTCTGATCAATGGCCGCCAGCTCCGCCTCCGTTGCCAGTCCGTTGGTCAGGATATGCTGACGCACGTTTTCGATCGGGTCGCGCTGTTTATACTGCTCCACCTCATCTTTGCTGCGGTACTTCTGCGGGTCAGACATGGAGTGGCCCCGATACCGGTACGTACGGAACTCCAGGAAAGTTGGCCCTTCACCAGCACGGGCACGCTCAGCAGCGCGGCTAACGGCTTCATGAACGGCTTCTACTTCCATCGCGTCAACGGGTTCGGCAGGCATATCGTAGGATTCGCCGATGGTATACAGCTCGGTTACGTTCGAGGTACGGGCTACCGACGTACCCATGGCGTACCCGTTGTTTTCAACCACGAAAATGACGGGCAGTTTCCACAACATCGCCATGTTGAAGGCTTCATGCAAAGCGCCCTGACGCACGGCTCCGTCGCCAAAGAAACAGATGCAGAGATTGCCCGTTTTGTTGTATTTTTCAGCGAAGGCGATGCCAGCGCCCATTGGGATCTGCGCGCCAACGATGCCGTGGCCACCCACAAAATTCACTGACTTGTCGAAGATGTGCATCGACCCGCCTTTGCCTTTCGAGGACCCCGTTTGCTTGGCATACAGTTCGGCCATAACGGCTTTAGGATCAGAGCCCAGCGCCAGTGGAATGCCATGGTCACGATAGGCCGTGATCCACTTATCATCGGGGGTCAGGGCAGAATACGATCCTGATGAACACGCTTCCTGACCGATGTAGAGGTGGCAGAAGCCCTTGATTTTCTGTTGCCCGTAGAGCTGGCCAGCCTTTTCTTCAAATTTACGCTGAAGTTGCATCGACTCATACCAATACATGTACCGCTCTTTGGGGTGCTGCGTTTTGGTCGGAGTTGCTTTGCCGTTGCTTTTAGCGGCTGGAGCCTTGTCTTTGACGGTTGCCATGTGTATCCTAAGTAGAGGGTAGATTGCCCTGTTATCTGCCGAACAAAGGGGATGTATCTTTGTTGCTATTTCCGGGCAAAATGCTTGCAAAAGTACAAACAAAGGAGGAAGGAGGAAAGGAAGAAGGAGGAATAGGATTGCAGATACTGGAATTGTTGATATCATACCGACAAACTTGTCATCCCTCTTTTCTCCCCTCCTCCCTTTCCTGCTTTCCTCCCCAATTTTATGTATCTCGACAAATTAAGCCTGACCAATTTTAAAAACTACGAGGATGCGCTTTTCACGTTCAGCAGGCAGGTCAATGTGATTGTGGGGCAGAATGGTAGTGGGAAAACCAATCTGCTCGATGCGATTTACTTCCTTGCGCTGTCGAAAAGTGCTTTTCAGTCGCTCGATGCGCTCAGCGTGACCCACAACGAAGATTACTTCATTCTCGATGGCACTTTCGTCAAGCACGACCGACCTACTCAGATCACCATCAGCCTGCAACGTGGGCAACGCAAGGCCATTCTGGCTGATAAAAAGCCCTACGAACGTGTCAGTGAGCATATTGGCCGGTTTCCGGTGGTGCTTATGGCCCCTAACGATACGGATCTGGTGCGTGAGCATAGCGAAGACCGCCGCCAGTTTGTCGATGGCGTTCTGTCGCAACTTGACCCCGAATACCTGCAAGACTACCTCCAGTACCAACATGTACTGAAGCAGCGGAACAGCCTGCTCAAACTCTTTGCCGACCGCCGCAACGTTGATCACGACCTACTCGATACGTACGACGAGCCCCTCCTGTATATAGGTCAGCGTATTCATGACCGACGTAAACAGTTCCTGGCCGACCTGCTGCCCAGCGTACAGGCGCACTATACGTACCTGAGCGACGGGCGCGAAGCCGTGACGATTCTGTATGATTCAGACCTCGATAAAATGGGGTTCGACGATCTGTTTGTGCAGAACCGGAGCCGCGACGTGGCCATGCAGCGCACCACGATGGGCGTTCACCGCGACGATTTCGACTTTCTTATCGATGGTATCTCGCTGAAACGCTTTGGGTCGCAGGGGCAGCAGAAAACGTTTGTGATTGCGCTCAAACTAGGTCAGTTCGACCTGCTGCAGGCGGAAAAACAAACCCGCCCCATTTTGTTGCTCGACGATATTTTCGATAAGCTCGACGATGGCCGGATCGCCAAACTCATCCAGCGGGTCGATGAAGGGGCCTTTGGGCAGCTGTTCATCACCGATGCCCGCCCGGAACGTACCCAGCACCTGCTGGCGTCGGTGCAGAGCGATGTCCGGTATTTCCGAATCGGGAAAGAGGGTTAGGCTGTTTTAAGCCAGCGGCACAACGGTCGCCCTTGGTAAAAACCCTATACTGTAACAAACTAGGGTTTAACCCATTCTATAGCGTCTCAATAAAAGGCAACTTTACCACCGCTAAGTACCGGAATGGGCTTTCCTCTGTTTTAGTCAGTTAGCATTCATTGCTTCATAGGTTTACTACCAGACAGGCACGTGGTGTTACTGCGTGCCTGTTTCCTCAAGCCTACAGGCATACACCTGCTTACTCCATGATTCCACGTCTTCTTTTCTGTTTGCTCATCGCCAGTTTGTCAGCCCTGGCAGCACCGGTCCGTACAGCCGACAATATTCATATCGATCAGTTTGGCTACCGGCCGTCATCAGGCAAGGTTGCGGTGATCAGCAGCCCGGTGCAGGGGTTCAATGCCAGCCAGGCTTTTGCCCCATCGACGGGTGTTAATCAGTATGAGCTTCGTCGCTGGCAGGACGATGCCATCGTTTTCCGGGGTACGTTGGCCGTCTGGAACAATGGTAGCACCGACGCCACATCGGGCGACAAGGCCTGGTGGTTCGATTTCTCGTCGGTGCAAACGCCGGGCAGCTATTATGTCTATGATGCAGGCCAACAGACCGGTTCGTTCCGGTTCGAGATTCACGACGAAGTGTATACCAACCTGCTCAGAACGGCCGTGCGGATGTTTTTCTATAACCGCTGCAACGTCGAGAAGAAAGCCCAGTTCGCCGGTGCCAGCTGGGCCGATGGGGCCTCGTTTGTTGGGGCAAACCAGGACCTTGCTGCCCGTTCTATCCGCGATCGGACCAACGCCGCTACTGCCCGCGACCTGTCGGGCGGCTGGTGGGATGCCGGTGACTATAATAAATACACGACCTTTGCCGCCAAACCCGTTCATCAGCTCCTCGACGCCTACGACCAGAAACCCACCATCTGGACCGATGACCTGAATTTACCCGAAAGCGGGAATGGTGTGCCCGATCTGCTCGACGAGGTGAAATGGGAGCTCGACTGGCTCCGAAAAATGCAGCATACCGACGGTTCAGCGATTATAAAAATGGGCCTGGTAGCCAACGCGCCGGGGTCGAGCCTGCCCCCCAGCACCGACACTCGGCCCCGGTACTATTATCCCGAAAAATCAACGGCAGCGGCTATCGCTATGGCCGGTATGTTTGCCCATGCCGCCATTGTGTATGACAAAATCCCGTCGCAGAAAGCCTATGCGGCAGAACTGCGCAGGCTGGCAGTGCTGGGTTTCGACTGGTACGAAAACACACCCACCAAAAACACGAACATCGACGACGGTACCATTGAAGCAGGTGACGCCGATTGGGACGAAACCGAACAGAAAAAAGCACGCGTCACAGCCGCTATCTACTTATACGCGCTGACCGGCGAGGTACGTTACCGGCAGATTGTCGACGATAATTACCGGCTCATTGGTGTGCTGGGCTGGTGGGGGCCATACGAAACCATTCACGGCGACGCGCTGCTGTACTACACCCAACTGGCTGGGGCAACAACCAGTGTGTCTCAAACGATCATTGGCCGCAAGCTAAGCGATGGTAAACAGCTTGACCTCTACCGGCCGACAGCGCAGGCAGATCCGTATCGGGCGTATATGCCGGAGGCACAATACCATTGGGGCAGTAACCAGATCAGGGCCGATTTTGCCAACATCAACTTCGATCTGGTTCAGTACAAAGTAGACCCGTCGGGTAGTGACTATTATCGGCAGCGAGCCGAAGACCTGCTTCATGCGCTGCACGGAGTGAACCCGCTGAACCTCGTGTACCTGACCAACATGCGGCAGTTGGGCGCCGAAAAATCAGCCACACGCATATACCATTCGTGGTTTAGTGATAAAACCGATTGGGCCGAAGCAGAGGTCTCGGCCAAAGGTGGCCCACCGCCGGGATACGTACCCGGCGGTCCCAACAAAAGCTACCAACCCGGTCAGGGAACCTGTACATTGACCCCGCCCTGTAACCAGCCTGCTCAGAAAAGCTACCGCGACTGGAACGCCATTTGGCCCGATGCCAGCTGGTCCGTAACCGAGCCAGGCATCTATTACCAGTCAGCCTACGTTAAGGCGCTGTCACGGTTTGTCGATACGCCAACGAAGTATGAATTGCCTGTTACTCCGGTGGTTGTCATAACGGCAACAGAACCAGAAAACAGCTTTTTCAACCTGTACCCAAACCCGGCCAGCAGTTCGGTAACGGTTGTATTTACGGCCGAACAACCGGGTGCTTGTGTCTTTACCATCACCGATGTGTTGGGGCGGGCGATCAACCAGGTCCGGCACACAAGTGTAGCGGGGACTAACCGGGTACAGCTGCCCGTTCAGCAATTACCCGCCGGAATGTACCTGATTCGCTGCCAGCTGGGGCAGCAGGAAGTTGTCAGGAAAATAAGCGTGCTCTAGCGAACGAAGGCCTTATGCCAGCGGGATCTGCTTTCGGTACTGCGAAGGCGACGTACCTATTTCGCGCCGGAACAGCTTCATGAAATAGGTCAGGTTGTTGAACCCACACTCAATACTGATATCGGCCAGGCACCGGTTGGTGGTTCTCAACAACCGGGATGCCAGTGCAATGCGTTGCTGATTAATGTAATCGACCGGGGTCATGCCGAACGTTTGCTTGAAGATGCGGTAGAAGTTGGGCTCGCTCATGCAGGCCTCATCAGCTAGCTCTTTGATATGTAGAGCCCGGCCCAGATGCTTATTGATGTACTGTGCCACATAGGCCAGCCGGTTCACGTTGGCGTGGGCCGTTTCAGGGCCTAACAGCAGCGTGCGTGCCTGCGTTTGCATCAGCCGCACCACCAGTTCCTGCAACACGAAATTGGCAAAGACCTCTTTGGCTTTGTTGTCTTCCGTAAAAATGTAGATCAGCCGCGCAATAAGCTGGTGAATGGGCTCGTCGTTGGTCAGGAAGAAGTTGTGCTGCCCAAATTGCCATCCCTGCGCGGTATCGATGAGCGGTGATCGGTCGTTGAGCATGTCGGTGACTTGCCTCACCTTGTCGGGCGCAATGGCCAGGGCCAGGCACTGCGTCGGGTTGTTCTTGTGTGCCTCGGGGAAGTCGATCCGCATCATTTCCTGGCCGGGAACAATGACCGATTCGCCCGGCAGAAAATCGAAAGAGGGCGTACCGGGCAGGTGCATCACCTTCTTACCCCGAATCATACTGGCCAATACGGGGCTGTTGAAGGTCAGTTCAATTTTTTCGGCAATGTGCTGTGTTTCATAGATAGTTAGCTCCGCCGTGTCGATCGTATACGCTGTTCTATTCTCGACTTCCTGATCCAGCCGCCGTGAATGTAAATGGCGTGAAATATCAAGCGGAGCCAGTTGTGTACGTTTCATAAATAGTCGTTGATTAACAAGCAGCGCTAGCGCACTCTACTTCAATACTGACCTGAAATATAGGACATTGCCTGCAGCGCCTTACTATTATTATTACATTTTTTATTAGTAATGTCGTACCCATTCTGCTTTATAACGCAGATCAATCCGGTAACGTGTCGGCTCGATCACCACATAGCTAATTCCATACAGTAGGCAAACGGATCACGGTGGTTTGCGTTTAAATCAGGCTCCGCCACGGCCGATTTCCCTGTTCATCGGTTTGCCTGATGTTTACTAACCAACAGCCCTATACCCCTATTCTATCAATGACAACCGATGAGCTTCGGGCCATACAGGTGCCGATCAAACAACAGTATCAGCAACAGCCAGAAACGGCGATGATCACCCTCCAGGCCGAAGGCTCGCTGGGCGATAAAGTTTCGTGTAATGTGGGCGCGGGCAAGGCGATCGTGCAGGCGGGCCTGCACCCGGCTACAGGCGGTAAGGGTGACCTGGCCTACTCGGGCGATATGCTCCTCGAGGCGCTGGTTGCCTGCGCGGGCGTGACGTTGAAAGCTGTGGCTACAGCCATTGGCGTCACCATACACTACGGCGTTGTTCGGGCCGAAGGCGATCTGGATTTCCGGGGTACGCTGGGCGTAGCGAACGAGGCACCGGTTGGTTTTCAGGCGATCCGGCTCACGTTCGAGCTTGACACCCATGCTACCGAAGAGCAGGTTGAAACCCTGGTGAAGCTGACCAAACGAGACTGCGTCATCTATCAGACCCTGCAGCATTCGCCGACCCTGGCGTTATCCGTCGACACCCTGGCGGCTTCCTGACAGGTACGTTAAACATTGATAGGATTGTGCATGCAGTCGATACGATTGCTCAACTGGACTTGAACAATTCAAGCAAACTTTGTGACGATTCAATTATCAACTGATTCAGATCGTCTATATGGAAACCCTTGAACTAGTAGAAACCCACGCTAACCGGCCTAAATTCCGGTCGCATTACGACAACTATATCGGCGGCAAATGGGTACCCCCCGTAGATGGAGAGTACTTCGAGAATACCTCGCCGGTTGATGGCAGCCTGATCGCGAAAATGCCCCGCTCAAAAGCGGCCGATATTGATCTGGCGGTCGATGCGGCGCATAAAGCCTTTGCTACCTGGGGTAAAACGTCGGCTGCCGAACGCAGCAAAGTGCTGCTTCAGATCGCCGATGTGATCGAGAAAAACCTGGCGTTCCTGGCCCGCGTTGAAACGGTTGAAAACGGAAAAGCCCTCCGCGAGACCATGGCGGCCGACCTTCCCCTGTGCGTTGACCACTTCCGGTATTTTGCCGGGGTGATTCGGGCCGAAGAGGGTTCTGCTACTGAACTCAACGCCGACACGCTGTCGCTGATCATTAAAGAGCCGGTGGGCGTGGTGGGCCAGATCATTCCCTGGAACTTCCCGCTGCTGATGGCCACCTGGAAACTGGCGCCTGCGCTGGCGGCTGGTTGCTGTGTGGTGATCAAACCAGCCGAGCAGACCCCTACTTCACTGGCCATCCTCTTTGAATTGCTGGAAGATATTGTGCCGGCGGGCGTGGTAAACATCGTTCAGGGTTTTGGGCCGGAAGCGGGTAAGCCACTGGCACAACACAAGCGGATCAACAAGGTGGCCTTTACGGGCGAAACCACCACGGGCCGTCTGATTATGCAGTACGCCTCGGAGAACCTGATTCCGGTCACGATGGAGCTGGGAGGCAAGTCGCCCAACATTTTCATGAAATCGGTCGGTGATGCCGACGATGATTTCTTCGACAAGTGCGTGGAAGGCGCCGTGATGTTTGCCCTGAACCAGGGGGAAATCTGCACCTGTCCGTCGCGCTTGCTCGTCCACGAGGCCATCTACGACAAGTTCATCGAGCGCGTTATTGCCCGCACCAAAGCTATCAAACTCGGTCATCCGCTCGACCCCGACACCATGATGGGTGCGCAGGCCAGCAACGATCAGTACGAGAAAATTCTGTCGTACATCGATATCGGCAAGCAGGAAGGTGCCGAAGTGCTGACCGGTGGTGGCCCGGCCGACAGTGTTGAAGGCGGTTATTACATTCAGCCAACGATCTTCAAAGGCAACAACAAAATGCGGATTTTTCAGGAAGAGATCTTCGGGCCGGTATTGTCGGTAACGACGTTCAAAGATGCCGACGAAGCGGTTGCCATCGCCAATGACACGCTTTACGGTCTTGGCGCGGGCTTCTGGTCACGCGATGCGCACGAACTATACACCATTCCCCGGCAGATTCAGGCGGGTCGTGTGTGGGTGAACTGCTACCACGATTACCCGGCGCACGCACCCTTCGGCGGCTACAAAAAATCAGGCTTTGGCCGCGAAAACCACCTGATGATGTTGAACCACTACCGCCAGGTGAAAAACCTGTTGATCTCCTACAGCAAACAAAAACTGGGATTCTTTTAATAAGGCGGAAAGGGAGTAAGGGGGGAAAGGAGGAAGGGGAAGCTCTGCGCATAAAAACGATCCGTAGCAGAGCCTCCCTTTCCTCCTTTCCCTCTTACTCCCTTTCCGCCTTATTTCTTACCCCTTTCGTTATGACCACCCAAACGATTTCCCGCATTGATATTACCCCGGCGGCGGCCGATGTTATTGCCAAACTGAAGGCACAACATGGCGAGTTGATGTTTCACCAGAGCGGTGGCTGCTGCGATGGCTCCTCACCCATGTGCTTCGAGAAAGGCGACTTTATCGTTGGGCAGTCAGATGTGTGGCTGGGCGAGATCGAAGGCTGCGATTTCTGGATGGCCGAAAGTCAGTTTGACTACTGGCAACACACGCACCTGACCATCGACGTCACGCCTGGCCGCGGAGCCAGTTTCTCGCTCGAGATTCCGATGGGCGTTCGTTTCCTGATTCGCTCACGCCTTTTTGAGGAAGACGAACTCGCGCAGTTAACGCCCATCCGACTTGGGGGGAATTAAGTTGTGGGGGGAGGAAAGGGAGGAAAGGGAGGAAAGGGAGGATGGAGGAGAGGGTAGCTTTGCAGACCAGAACGATCCATTGCAGAGCCCCCCTTCCTCCATCCTCCCCTTCCTCCATCCTCCCTTTCCTCCATCCTCCCTTTCCTCCATCCTCCCTTTCCTCCCTTTCCTCCCCTTCACACATACCTCGTCCACGTCACTTCGGGGTGTTCGGCTTTGTAGCGGCCATACCAGGCACAGAGCGGGTAGAGGGCGATGACCAGCGCCAGCCACACGGCGTATACGGCGGGCAGGTCTAGCCCTGCGGCGGCTGGTCGCCCGAAGCTCATAGGTCCAAGCGGCATATCGCTGATCGAATAGCCTTGCAGCAGGATCATGATGATCATGGCCCCTTTCACCAGATACCAATGAAGGAGGTAATAAAACAGGGGTACCTTTCCGTACACCTCCAGCCGACGAGCCAGCCAGTTCCTGCTACCATCGAACAGGGCAAGCAGTAGGAACATAATGCCGAGGGTAAACGCTGTGTACAATAACGACGGCGGATATTTGCTGACATTCAGGAACGACAACGCCGTGAACACCCCGCTTTTCTGCACCGACCAGGGCGCAACATCGCCGTATATATTCAGGAAGCGCAGCAGCAGGAATAAGGCAAGCGAACTCAAACCGATCGTTAAAAATTGCGCCTTCCGCTCTGCCAGCGGTTTGGCAAACAACGGACCGCAACCGTAGCCAAGCAGCATGATGCCAAACCACGGTACGATGGAGTAGCCAACAAGTAGGGAGAAGTTGGGGCTGACGGCAAAGAAGTCGAGTCGGAACAGCAGCGCCCAGCCCAGCCGTGCCGCCGGATTGGTAAACGTCGGCACCAGCAGCAACAGATCGTGCAGGAAAACGATGAAGAGACCTGCCATAAGCAGGCTACGTACCTGGAACCGGATTAGCCACGACAGCAGCACCAGCCCCGCGCCGATCACGAAGATCACCTGCAACATCATCGACCGAAACTGAATGTCGGTCCAGAAGGCGAAGTTGATCAGGGTTACCTCCAGCAGAATCAATACAAGTCCTCGCTTCAACAAAAAGCGACCTCGCTCGGCCAGACTCCGACCAGCCCTGTTACCCGCTGTGTCTAGTTCAGCATCTTTCTGAACAGACAGATACACCGACGTACCTGCCAGAAATACGAACGTGGGCGCACACAGATGCGTAACCAGGCGCGTCAGGAA
Organism: Fibrella arboris; assembly: GCF_041321095.1. Taxonomy (NCBI): domain Bacteria; kingdom Pseudomonadati; phylum Bacteroidota; class Cytophagia; order Cytophagales; family Spirosomataceae; genus Fibrella; species Fibrella arboris. The sequence continues at coordinate 278,170 of NZ_JBGGWE010000009.1, forward strand.
AATGGGCGCGGTGGTAGTGGCCAGATCCGTAGGATTCTGCGTCAAGGCTGGAATGTGGAGCAGATCACGAACGTGGTCCAGTGCCATAATGACCATAACCAGTCCCCGAACCGTGTCAATTGTAGCGAGTCGCTTCATGCTGCTGAAAAACAGGGTTTAGAGCAGCAACATACACGAAATCTGATTTCCCCACTAGCTTATTTTTCACACGTACCTGGTCCATGTCACTTCGGGGCGTTCAGCCTTGTAGCGGCCATACCAGACGCAGAGCGGGTACATAGCCACAACCAGCATGAGCCAGACAGCGTAGGTCATTGGCAACGATACCCCCGCCCCTTCCGGCCTACCCAGGTTCAACGTACCCAGCGGCATATCTCTGAACGAATAGCCCTGCATCAGAAACATCCCGATCATGGCTCCCTTCGCCAGATACCAGTGAATGAGGTAATAAAACAGGGGCACTTTCCCATACACCTCCAACCGCTGAGCCAGCCAGCTTTTACGTCCGTCGAAAAAGGAAAGCAGCACGAACATGAGGCCAAGCATGAAGGCTGTGAAAATCAGCGAGGGCGGATTTTTAGAAACGTTCAGAAACGAAAGCAGGGTAAATACCTGATCGTTTTGAACCGCCCAGGGACGGGCATCACCGTACCTATTCAGCAACCGAAGCAACAGAAACAGGCCTACAGTACCCAGCCCAATTCGGAGAAACAACGCTTTCCGACCGGCTTGCGGCTGGCTAAGCAACGGACCGCAGCAGTAGCCCAGCAACATGATCCCGAACCACGGCACAACCGGATAGGCCAGCAGCAAGCCGAAGTCAGGGCTAATGGCAAAGAAATCCTGCCTGAACAACAGCGCCCAAACCAGTCGGGCTGGTTCGTTGGCGAACGGCGGCACCAGCCTGAGCAGATCGTGCAAGACGATGATAGCCAAAGCAATCACGGCCAGGTAACGTACCTGGAACCGGTGCAGCCACGACAATAAGATCAACCCGGCACCGATTGCAAAAATGACCTGTAGCATCAGGGTCCGATACTGAATGTCGGACCAGATGGCCAGGTTAATCAACGTCACCTCCAGCAGAATCAATACGAGGCCCCGTTTCCGTAGAAACCGACTTTTTTCGAGCAGACGTTCTTCCTGCGTTTCGCCTGCGTTGAGCGATAGGTACACCGACGTGCCGGCCAGGAAAACAAACGTTGGCGCACAGAGATGCGTAATTAGCCGGGTAAGAAAAACAGGTACGGTCGTGGTGCTTAAATCCAGCGGATTCTGGGCGACGGCGGGCAGGTGGATGAAATCACGGACATGGTCGAGCGCCATGATGACCATGACCAACCCGCGAACCGTATCAATTGTAGCAATTCGTTTCATGTCGATTGGAATAGGATCGACAAGATTCAAAAGGTTTTGACAGGATGTACGGGATGAACCGAATTTGTTTTTGACGTACTTACCCCGCCAGCGTCGACACGCTTTCGCCAGGTTCGTTGGGGTGGTGCGGCTCCGGTTCCACAGTGGCTTTCCCACGCGAAAAGGAAACAGCCGCCGCCGTCAGAATCAGGCCGGTCATGACCCAGTAGACCAGTCGCATACCGGTTAGTTGCGCTACAGGGCTCATGGCATCGACGTGGTACGTTTGGGCGTAGTAGTTTCGGGCGCTATACCAAACCGCCGCCGAGAGCGCAATACCCACCACCAGCCCCATGTTGCGCATGAAGGCAATGACACTACTGGCCACCCCCCGTTGCGCGAGTGGAGCCGCATTGAGTGCACTGCTGCTATTGGGCGATTGGAACAGGGCAAACCCCAGACTGACCAGCGAACTGCGCCAGACCACGTTGTGCCAGCTCCAGCCGGTTTCCAGAAACGAAAACGAGAAGTAGCCTATTGCCGTTATCAGCAGACCCGTACTCGCCAGCCAGCGCGTGCTGACCCGGCTGGACAGGTAGCCCCCAATGGGCGCCACAATGCTCAGCGTCAGCGGGCCCGATAAGAGCACCAGTCCGGCTGTTTGTGGTGAAAAACCGAGTAGCTGTTGCAGAAAGAACGGGATAATGAACAGGTTGCCGCCCGAGGCCACAAAGCCCAGCCAGGCCGCCAGGATCGCCGATGTATAGGGCCGGATCCTGAACAGGCTCAGTTGCAGCATGGGTACGGGTGTGCGCCCTTCCCAATAAAAAAATAGCCCCAGCAACACGAATCCACTACCCAGCAGGCCCAACACCAGCGGGTGCTGCCAGCCATAATCAGCTTCGGGGCCAAAGTCGAGGCCCGTCAGCAGCGTGGTTACACCAACCAGAAACAACCCCGCCCCGACCAGGTCGAACGGCTGGCGGGGTAGTTTGGGGCTGCGGGGCAGGACCACCGAGGCCCGCCAGATGGCAATGAGCCCGATGGGGACGTTCACGAAGAAAATGCTCGACCAGCCAAATTTGCCCAGCAGCAAACCGCCTACGACCGGCCCTGTGCTCGACCCCGCCGCCACAATAGCGCCCATCAGCCCCAGGGCCTGACCGCGTTCTTTCGGACTAAACGTATCGGAAATGATAGCCGGGGCAATGGCAAAAATCATGGCTGCACCCAACCCCTGAATGACCCGAAAGCCGACCAGCGACAGAATATTCCACGACAAACCACACAGGAGCGAGCCCAGCACGAAGATGCCGAAGCCGGTGATGTACATGGGTCGTCGTCCCAGCCAGTCAGACAGTTTCCCCATGATGAGCAACGTGCTGGTGGTGGTGAGCAGGTAGCTCAGAACGACCCACTCAACGCTGTCGCCCGCGTTCAGGTCGCGGCGAATGGTGGGTAACGCAATGTTGACAATGCTGCTATCGAGCGTAGCCATGAACGTACCGAAGGCCAGCGTAGCCAGCACCAGCCATTTGTTAGGCGTTACGGGTGGAGAAAGGGTTGTATCAGTTACCACGGAATAAATCAATTGAGGGGTTAGTTTGTAACCCCTCAATCCACTCCGATGTTTGGGTGATGAGGAACAGGTTGCCACCGAGGTGGTGCCCCTGACGGGGCGGGGGATGGAACGATTGGGACGGTGCTACCGATGTTGCGCCCCTGACGGGGCGGAGGTGGCGGAACGGGGCCGGGGGGTACCGAGGTGATGCCCTTGACGGGGCGGTGGTGGAGGAACGATTGGGGCGGGGATGTAAACCGGGGGCCGTCAGGGGCACCACCTCGGTAGCAACATACCAAACGTTCCTCCACCCCCGCCCC